>JAFLVN010000027.1 GCA_022508285.1 Clostridiales bacterium | reverse complement strand
CGAAAGAGTAAGACCCCTTGCAGACTACAAGGTTGATAGGTCGGAGGTGTAAGTGCAGTAATGCATTTAGCTGACCGATACTAATAGGTCGAGGGCTTGATCTCATATAAATGAGATAGAACAGATTTTACGAATCAATACAAAGATTAGCTACATTTTTAACGAGCGCAACTTAGCCTTTTAATACATTATCCTTTCTTAACTGTGCAGTTGTTAGGCTTCTCGTCGTTGTAAACCTCGCTTAAAGGCGTTCACGCATAGCGCAAACGCCAAATGTGCTCGGTTACAACTCCTCTTCGCAAAAAGTTCTTTGATACTTTTTGCGAGTACTGAGGTCTATTATTTATTCCGCTTTAGCTCAGTCGGTAGAGCATTCGGCTGTTAACCGAAGTGTCGTTGGTTCAAGTCCAACAAGCGGAGCCATTCCGGTGATAATGGCGGTGAGGATCCACCTGTTCCCATTCCGAACACAGAAGTTAAGCTCACTTGCGCCGATGGTACTTACCTTTTAAGGTTGGGAGAGTAGGACGTTGCCGGATTTCAATTAAAAAATGCCCGTTTTTCAGCGAAAAACGGGCATTTTTCTTATATTTGAAACCGCTTCAAGTTTCGTGCTTAAAGCCCGTATATTAAGTTTTTAGATTGATTTTTGTGTACTTTTTCTCGGTTAAGGCAAATTGCTTAACTTTGTACTTTACAGTGAAAAGTGCACTTTTATTTTTAATTTCTGAGCATAAAACTGAGCATAAATCAATAAGAAAGTTTAGCTCCTTCGCGGAGTAAAAACTCTTCCGAAACGTCCGTATAGGCATTGCCCAGCGCGCCGTGAGAATGTCCTACAAACTCGTCCCTTGCTACTTCCGATACGCCGCACTCTTGACATCTTGTATAGAAAGTAGTGCGCAGGTCGTACAATCTGTGGTTGGGGAATAGCTTGTTGAACCTTTCCCTTAGCATTCGCAGCGAAGAAAATTTGAGGTTGTCCACACCGTCGAGATACGGGCGAAGCATAGGCGTAACGGGGATTTTCTTGTACTCAACCTTGCCGTTTTTGCGTTTACTGTTGACTGCGACGATGAAATCGCCCTCTAAACGAGCCGTTTCATACTCGTTAGGTCGCATTCCCGTGTACAATCCAACCGCAAACATTAACTGCTGAGGTGTGCCCGACATAGCATCTAAGAGTAGTCTTTCCTCGTCCTTGGTCAACGCGGTTCCGTGTTCCCGCTCGTGTTGCTTGTGGAATACCATATCCATTGGATTGTTAGGCAAAACACTGTGCTTGACCGCCGCCTTAAATATCATATTCAGAAGCGAGTGGACGTCATCAGCCGTCTTGCCTTTGCCCTCCTCTTCAAGTCGGTCAATCAGTTCCTGACACTTTTTCGGGGTAATTTTTTTGAGCATAACGTTCCCGAAGTGCGGATTTATATGATTTTTGTACTGATTCAGACCTATTCGGTATGTACTTGCAACTACTTTCCGTTTATAGAAGTTCTCGAAGTAGTAGTTCGCAAAATCGTCAAAGGCGGTGGGGACGGAGGGTTCTTTGTAATCTTCTCCGTAGGTATCGATTTCGTAAAGTTTCTTAATGAATTTCTGCTTTGCAACTTCAAGGCTGTTGGCCGACACGTTTACCTTAATACCTGAAAATTGGCAGCGGATTTCGTAATTCCAATTACTTTTACCGCTTTTTCGTCTGTGAACGTGCGCCGTCAAGCCTTTACATCTGAATTGTTTTCTGAATGGTTTTGGCATACTGTTAATCTCCTTTTGAGAGAAAACCAATATTTCCGAACCGTTCATACCTTCGATTTGTTCTGTTTGTTCTTTACCCTCGGCGTTTGCGACGTTTGCCGTTAAAGCTTTAATCTTATCCAGCGTGATTGAATCCGCTGCCGCTTTTAATATAATTCTTGCAAGTTCGTCGTTCCCGTCGGGGATTTCTTTTAGGTTCTTGATAATGTTATCTAGTTCTTGATTTGTCAAGTATCCTTATTCGGGCAAGTTTACGGAAATTATTTCTCCGCGCCCTTATAGTTAAGAATACAATGTTCTCTTTTCAAAACTGTTTTCCTCCTTCTGGGTTATTTGTATTCAGTTGTTCTTTTAACGCTTGCCAGCCTACGTAAATAAGCTGGACTTTGGGTATGTGATTATCTTTGAGGAACTTGTTCAGTTCCTCGAAGTCCTCACGTTTCATCGAAGTACCCCAAACCGCATGGGCGGCTTTGCGTTCTTCCTTGTGCTTGTCCTCGTATCTCTTGTCGATGACCGATTTAGGCGTTCTCATACGGCTTCCTCCGTGTAGATTAACTCGTGCAGTATTTCTTCTTCGATGGCGTGTTGCAGAGCGGTAAGCCTGCGGTAATCTTCCATAAACTCGCCCGTCCGTTTGTACAACGGATTTTGCGAGAGCTTTGCATAGAGGACATTGTACATATCCTCGGCTTGCTCGTCTATCTTGTGCAGATAGGCGGGAAGGTTCACAATAGTCCAATCCAAACCTATATCTTCGAGATACTTGAGTTTAAGAGTGCCGTACTTGCCATAAACTTGCTTCTGCGGTTTTGTAATCTGGTAATACCGTTTTACTTCGTCCACAGTCAAGTCCTCGTCAGCCTCGACCTTCGCCAATAATTGCTTATCAGAAATCATCTTAACACCTCCGATATAAATGTTAATACGATTATAGCGAGTCTTTTAAAAAAGTCAAGAGGATGAACGAAAAATTTTTTCTCCTAATTTAAAATGGCAAATCGTCGTAATAGAGCTCGTCGTATTTGTCGCCCTCAAACCTGCCGTAACGTTCCTGCTGCCGAAGGGTGGTATTCTTTACAAGCGAATAGCTCTTGCCGCGTTTAGCACCGTACTGTTTTGATACCTTTACATAGAAATCCTCTTGTAAGTCCGAGTATGAAGTCAGACCGCCACGCGCTTTCCAAAACTCCGAATGGGAGAGTAGAGGTTCGTCTATTTCCACGCGATGCCAATACATAGGCATTCCTTCTTCGTTGCGCTGTTGAAGTCTGTTATCGGCTTCGCTTTCGTCATCACTCAAAACTTTCCGCAGCCATTTCTTCGTTACCGGAAGATAGTACACAAATAAGTTCCGCCTGTTCGGCTCGGTTATTATAGCTGCACAGATGATGTTCTCATGCGTGTGCAGGAATCCTATCTTCCATTCGACATACTTGTAACAAGCTCTGAAATAGTCCTTGATTTCCTGTTCGGAATCAAAACTGTTCCAAAACTCACGGTTGCCGCCGAATTGCATACACTCCAAGACAATGTTCTTGCCTCGGTTATTGAATGTCGCGTTCGTGGATTTCATAACCTCTTCCCAAGCCTGTTCGACAGAGGACATAGGTTTTATGTATTCCACGTCGAACCGCTGTTCGCAGTCTTTCAGATATTCGTCTATAACTGCAAGTTCGTTTTTCTTGTGTGATATAACGGAGATAGTCGCGTGCTTGTCCCTCGGAAAGCTCGGCTCTTCATCTACGTACTTGTTTCTGTAATACTTATAATCTATATTTTTCACCTCCTTCAGAGGGTAGAAAAAAAAGCCCTTTGTACAAGGACTGTTTTGAATTTATAGTTTTCCCCTCTACTTATAAGCCACGGGAACGCCGAAAATATTACTGAATACAAAAAAATTTTTTAAAATATTTTTAGGTGGCTATCATTTCGGCAAACTTTTACCTGTGTAGGCTTTATAAAATTGCCTCATGCGTTTGTTTCTCCACTTGGCTATATACGGGTAAAATCTCTTGGTGAGGAATTCTTCCACACCTACGTTTAATCGTGACGTAATCTTTTCTACCGCCGCAAAGATATTCGTATAGAGCTTGTCCGAATCATGCAGCCCGACTTTCTTTCTACGTTCCATCTCTCTGCACAAACGGATATAGACCGCCCCGACAATAGGAGGTTGGTCGCCGTAATAATCTTCGTAATGCTGTCTATCTTCCTTGCTCGCGGTTTTCAGATATTCGGCAATCTCATCGTCCATTTTGTCGTTATCAAAGTAGTAGTAGGTGAGTAGATGACGGAACAGCTCGCCCACGCTGTAAAACCAATGAGTGAACGGCATTAAATCATTAAAGAGTTTGCGGAGGACAAGCTCCAATTCCACGTCGAGAAAGTAGGGCATTTCGCCATCGTTCACAAACTTATTCCAGCAGTGCCATACAATCTCCTCACGCGTCCACGTGCCGAATATGTAGTCGTCCACCGAACAGTTAGCATTTTTCAGTAGGGTGGAGATATAACCCTGCGTAACGCCAAGCAACTCTGCGGCTTCTTTCTGCGTCTTGCCGCTTGCCATAAGCTCTAAAATATCTTTGTCCTGCTGCGACAAATTACTCAATAGAATTTCTTTATCCCGTCGCTCATCTGCAAGCACATTGAACGGTATGGACTTATTAATCCTATGTTCCCTTTGCTTGGGTGTAAGCTCGTCCTCGTCCTTATCTGAAAACCGAACTGTATGGCGTTGGTACTTGTGGGTATTGTTATACTCCAACTTGTCCAGCTCGAACAGAGCTTCCCATTCAGCCTCGCTGACTTCGATAACGATATACGCTTTCGGACCGTACCAAACGTCGGGCGTATCTTCCTCATTACAAGGATAGTAGTAGAGGAATTTGCCTGCCGTCTTTGCGGCTTTTTTCTTTTTATTAAGATGATACGCCAATTTATCCATAGTGCTATTATAGCATATAAACTTGACAGAAATTGGCATATATTAAAAAATTTTTCGGACAAATTTTACGCCGAAATGCTTATTTGGCGGGTGCCACAAAATGGGCATTTTTTTGATGCCTAAGCAGGATAAGGAAAGTGCTACATTTCGCACTTTCGATCACCTCCGCGCGCTCGCGGAAGAAAGCGGGAAACCCGCATTGGTGGGAGAGGAGTTATAACTTTAAAATGAATAATAGGATAGGAGTTTAATCCGTCCTATTATGCGTTAATTGAAATTTATAACTCTATGGTTTCGGTCTTGAAATCACAATAATATTCGGCTGTCTTACCCGTAAACTTTAACACGCAGTAATCGGGATCGGTTACGCCCTGTTTATAGAAAAGTTTATCTCCGAAACGCCAACTTTCGTCCTTTGTCGCTTGGTCGGTGCAGACCTGCATTTCACCCGTTATCGAAATGCCCTGATACTTGAACTTCCCACGCTTGTAAAAATATATGCAAGCCTTGTTGTTCGCCAAATACTGTTTGATTTTATTAGACGAGGTGTTGGTGGTGAAATAAATATCGTTGCCGTCTATCTTACGGGGTGCAAGCATCGCCCTGATAACGGGATAACCTTGCTCGTTGACGGAAGCGATAAATGCCGTTT
>JAFLVN010000026.1 GCA_022508285.1 Clostridiales bacterium | reverse complement strand
GGCGTGAGCGCCGCACCCAAGCAAGCGGAAAAGCAAGCCGAAAGGACTGCCCAAAAGCCCGCAAGCAAATGGCGCACATCTTTCAAAAACTTCTTTAAAACTCCTGCCCGCCTTGCCGCCTGCGTCTCTGCGGCGGTGGCGGTAGCTTGCCTTGCTATAATTTTACCTTTCACGCTGGGTAGCGGCAACAATCCGCAGACTGCAACCACAACTCCGCCTTCAACTTCGGAAGACCGCTTTTGTGCAGCGGCGGCGTGCAAAGAAATCGAACTCAAATACTCTCTTAAGGAGTATTCCGCCAGTAACAATCTTTCTCTTTTATATGTTGATTGGTACGACGTCGCCGATATTAAAACTTCACTGCACGTAAATAAAGAAGATTCAACCGATATCATTTATTATCAGGAAATATTGGAACATAAACACACGGGCAACATAGTTGAATTATATGTAACCGATTTGCATACGAGGGTTGATATATTTAAAGAATATACAAAAGTCTGCAGAAAAAGTTATTTTAAAAATCTTCCCTATGGCGGTGCTTATTGGGGCTTAGATACTGTTGTAAATGGTGTACCTTACGCATATAAAGCATGGTTCAGGTACGACGCCTATTATTATTTTATTGAATTGAGATATCCTATGACCGAGAGCGATATTTTTGAATTGATAGATTCGATGCTGCCGTAATTTAAAAGGTAAGAGTCAGATTTATAAAAAATTTCGGACTTTTTTTAGTTTTTTGGTATACGGCGCTGTATAAGCACAGGTATCTGTTTATGAATACGGTTAGTATGCAAAATTTTTAAGGAGGAGGAAAAATGACAAAATTACGCACAAAACTGCTTGTGTTTTTGTCCGTTCTGATTTGCTCGGTTTGCTTATGTTTAGGCATAACCGCGTGCAATAGCGGCGGCGGACACGAGCACACCTTCGGCGGTTTTTGGCTGTTTGACGGCGCGGACGGTCACTATCGGCTTGCAACCTGCCACCCGGAAGTTAAAAGCGGGCTCGAACCGCACGTTGACGAAACCGGCGACTTCAAATGCGACGTCTGCGGCTTTGTAATGCACGTCCACGTCGATGAAGAAGACGACGGTGTTTGCGACGAGTGCCAAACCGTAATACACAAGCACACCTTTGACGACAAGTGGACTTTCAACGAAATTAGACACTGGCACAAAGCAACCTGCGACCACTTCATAGAACGTAGCGACTACGTAGCTCACAGCTTTACGCAAGGCTTATGCGAGTGCGGCGTTAAGGAAAGCGAAGCAAAGGTTTACGCTCTCTACAAAAACAGCCCCGAATATGCGCAATCTGCGCTTTACTTCGATCAATGGCTCGATTGGCTGAAAGCCGAGGGCATAACCGTTGAATACACCGCAAACGGCGACGGAATTTATCACCATAAGGACGGTACGGACGAAGTCCGTTTCCTCGGCGAAAGAACGGTAAAGGTACAGGCAGTAAGCGGCGGCGAGCCTTTATCTGACGTCTGGTTTATGGTCTCGCTGTACGACGGCAAAAATTATCGCGAATTAAACGGCACAATAGCCTTAGGTCTTGCAAAGACTGACGAGAGCGGCATAGCCGAAATAACTTTCCGCCCCGTAGGTGGCTATTCTTCCGCAACTGTGAACTACCACATAAGGGTTGCGCTTGCGGCGGACGTTGCAAAAGCGCTCGGCACAAAGGAAGAAAATGCAAAGCCCATCCCCAACAGATACGTTGTAAGCAACAATAAAAGTTACTATGCCTACGAAGTCAGCGAAAATTCAAATGCGGACGATATTGCGGCTACTGTAAGCTTTACTTTCTCGAAAGGCTGGAACGCCTACGACACAATCGAGCTTCCCTACAAACGCTACTATCAGGACCAGATTAACGGCGAAGGCATAAAGGAAGAGGGCACAATCTACACCTTCACAAGCTCGGGCGATAACCTTTTTGACTACTTCTATTTCAGCCCCGCAAAGTACTCTTTCAAGGATTCGGGTTCGTTGAAGGATTCTGCAAAGATAGAGGAAAACGCAAAACAAGCGGCGTCCGGCATCTACAAAATTTACTTCACCTATCAAGGCACCGCAAACGTAACGCTCTACTATTGGAACGGACAGGGCGTTAATATGGGCGCTTCCCATCGGACCAAAGCCGACGGCACCCCTTCCGACGAATATATCACCTCCGTATCCGGAGGCACTGCGGGCGAGGACAAATACACGGGCGGCAACTTTGTAGACGTAGTAGTAATCCCTAAAAAAGGCTTAAGAAATTATCAGTTCGGCATAATTTCCGACTCCGCCGTAAATGTAACAATTACCGTTGAAAGGGTTGACGACTTTGTTATACCCGAAAACTATCCGATAACAGTCGGTGATAACGATAATATAACTTTGCTCGGTAACGGCGAAACAGCAACGTTAATGTTGCAAAACGTGCCGGCAGGCGACTATGAGGTTACTGTTAACGTAATTAATGTTGTTAATGATACGGCTGCCAAAGTAAATCAGAGCGGAAATTTCAGCGCTTACGTTACCAAGGGGAAAGAAATACCTTTATGGGACGGCATATCGAAGATTAAAGGTATAATCAACATTCCCGAAAACGCCCAAACCCTTTATTTAATCACTTATTACGGCACGGATGACACAGTTTTAGTAGTTTCCGTAAATCTTTCACTGTATGAAGGAACCGAGGTAGGGCTTGACGAGGAAATTTCCGTTCCGATATCAGGCGACAAGAATATCAAACAGGAAATTTTCTTTGACGAATCTATAACAAGCGGATTTTACAAAATGGAACTCACCATTCCGGGCGGTCAGAATCTCAGCGGTGCGTCGTGGTACGTTCGTGTTTTGGTAGGTGATAACGACTATTCACTTTCACTGCCGATAAGCACGGTAGCTGCTGTAGTAATCTCTGCTTATATCGATATCAATCAGGGCGATATACTTTCGATATTTATTTTGAATAAGAACAACATTAACCAGAAATATTATTCGGAAGTTGTAAACGGCAAATTAAAACTCACCGCACTCCCTGCCGTAGAGCAAGATGAAACATATAGTACGGAGATAGGCGGCGATAGTGTCTATTATAATGAGTATGCTTTTGTTGCCCTTAAGGCAGGCAATTATAAGCTGTCGATTGTGCAAACCAACACTCCCGAATTTGTAAGTGAACTTTACGGCTATAAGGATTTAACAACGTTAGAAGTTACCGACTCAATCACCGGAAACGTTTTAAAGTCAGGCACGGCTTTCGGCCCTAAAGAAGAGGAAAATTGTATAACAGAAGCTTCCGTTACGTTCTCGGTTGAAGAAGGCGGAATTGTAGTTCTTTATTTCAGAAATCATGGAAGAAGTGAGTTTCCGTTGAATCTCGATTTCGTAATTGAATACGTTGACTGAAATTAAAAATTTTTTAAGGAGAAATAAAAAATGAAAAAATCAAAAATATTTGCAGCGCTTGCACTTAGCGCATGTATGGCACTCGGCACAACAGGCTTAATAGCATGTGCGCCCAACAACGGTAGCAATGGCGGAAATACCGGTGACACCGAAAACAAAAGCATTATGCGTGTTTACGAGGCTTATGTCGCGGCGGCAGAGGCAAACGGCGAAGACGTTTTGGACTACGACGCATGGTATGCAGACCTGCTTGCCAACGCCAAAGGCGAAAAGGGTGATAAAGGCGAAAAGGGTGAAACCGGCGCAAAAGGCGACAAGGGCGACAATGGCGAAAACGGTAAAGACGGCAACGGTTGGCTTGTAGGCACAACCGCACCTACCGCTGAACAAGGCAACGACGGCGATTTATATCTTGATTCCGCCACTTGGAACGTCTATCACAAGGTCAGCGGCGCATGGGTATTGCTCGGCAATATCAAGGGTGCAGACGGCGTCGGCGGCGGCTCGCAGGGCGGTGGCGACGTAACGCCCGAAACTCCGGCAGACACGACTATCAGCGTAGAGACAAACGGCACCTACGATATGCCTATTTCCGGCATAACCACAGGTATATATATCATAGAGGCGGATCTCGGTTCGGACAAATTATCTTCCTCAAGTAGATTGTATGCTCAAATAGGTGAAAACGGAAAATCGTGGTTTGATTATAGTGAAAGCCGCAGCACCGACGGTCACAACGTGTACTGGGCATTTATAAAAATTTCCGAAGAAGATACCGCAATAACTTTCTCAACGATTTATGCTACTGTTAATGCAAAAGTTGTTATTAAAGAGTGGGAAACGCCCACGCTTACAGTTGATACTCCCGTTGAAATGCCTGTAAATATTTATCAGACAGCGGCTGAAAATATAATTAAAATTAAACTTGATACTTCAATAGACGCAGGCACCTATAAAATCTATGTAGATGGAAACTCTGAAATAATTGGTGCAGTTAAATTCTTTGCCGGTGCAAAATCTGTATCTATAACATCAGCAAATTATGATGGTATTAAAACAATACAGATTACAGAAGATTTGCTTAGTAGCGGAGAGGTCTACGTTTATTTAATTGGAGGAGCATCATCAAGTGCAGTACAAATCAGCCCTGTTACCGTAACACTTGAATTTTTACAAGCATAACGCATTTGTTCATTTTTTCCTCATTTCTTTATTTGTACGCCGCACTATTGTGCGGCGTATATTAAGGGCTTAATTTATGAAATTCAAAAAATTATCTTTAATTATAATATCTTTGCTTTTGGCGGTATGTATGGCGTTGCCGCTCGTCGCCTGCAAGGACGACGGCACGGCAAATAACAACCCCGACAGCGGCACAAATAACCCCGACGACGAGGGCGGCAACAACACGCCGACAGATCCCGTTCAGCTCGTTGCCCCCCAAATATCCCTTAACCAAAGCACAGGCGTTATATCTTGGTCGGCAGTTGCAAACGCCAACTATTACGAAGTGTACGAAAACGGCAATTTTGCCGTTCGTAACACGGCAACTACATACACAATTACAAAGACGGCAGTAGGTGAGTACGTATACAAAGTTAAGGCAATATCCGCAAGTTCGTCTTACACAACAAGCGAATATTCCAACACCGTAACTTATACGGTCACGCCAAAGGCAGAGCAACTTGCAACCCCCGTCATTACCTTAACGGACAACCAAATCACCTGGTCTGCGATAGATAATGCTACGGCATACGAAATTTACGAAAACGGCGTAAGGCTCACGCAGGTGACAGCTTCGCCGTACACAATTACAAACACCGTTGCGGGCGAGTGGGTGTATAAAATAAAAGCTATCAGCTCGGATACCGTGCACTATTCACCGAGTGACTTCTCTAACACCGTAACTTATTCGGTGGAGGAGGAAGAAGTGGGCTTTACGGTTACGGTCAC
>JAFLVN010000025.1 GCA_022508285.1 Clostridiales bacterium | reverse complement strand
GCAACGAGCTGAACGGGGTCGCCGGACGACTGTTGTGTGCCGCTGCCGGAGTTGTTATTTGCCGAGCCGTCGTCATTGCAGGCGGTAAAGCTAAACGCCATACATACCGTCAATATCAAAGATATAATTATTAAAGATAATTTTTTGAATTTCATAATTTAAGCCCTTAATGTACGCCGCACAATAGTGCGGCGTACAAATAAAGAAATGAGGAAAAAAATGAACAAATGCGTTATGCTTGTTTAGCGGTAAGCGTAACTGCTACGGGATTAATTTGCTTATATGAATCGGTACTACCCGAACATATTAGGTACATATACGTATCACCTTCTGTTGCAAGGTCACTTTCTTTTATATTTATAGTTTTATTTGCAAACGCACTGGTTGTTACCATTGTACGTGTAGAACCTACAAATAAATATGTCATACCACTTAAGTTTGGATAGTCTGTTGTTATGACTAAAGTATAATCACCAGCCTGAACTGAAGAATCCAGTTTAATTTTAATCATATTTTCGTCTGTTGTTCCATAAAGATTTATAGGCATTTCAACGGGATTACCGTCTGCTTTGAGAGAAGGCATTTCCCAGTCCTTAATTTCAACGGTAGCTTCTACATTTTCGGTTATAGCAGAGAAAGTGATTGCCGTATCTTCTGCCGCAACCCGGATATATCCGTAGTAAACGTTGTGACCTTCGGTACTGCGGGTTTGGCTATACACAAGCTCGGACTTCGTACCCTCTGCGCCGATATATGCCTGCAATCTGCCGGTTTCAAGTTTGGTTTCAAGGTCTGCCTCAATAATGTGTACACCCGCACTTATGCCCGAAATAGGCATATCCGCAGTTTCGCCTGCCGCTACACTGATAGTTGCAGCTACGGTTTCGCCCTGCGAACCGCTTTCGCCCTTGTCGCCTTTTTCGCCCTTGATATTGCCGAGTAATACCCAGGCGCCGCTTACCTTGTGATAGACGTTCCAAGTAGTGGAATCAAGGTATAAATCTCCGTCGTTACCCTGCTCTGCGGTGGGTGCAGTTGCGCCTACAAGCCAAGTGTTGCCGTCTTTACCGGCGGCACCGTCTTCGCCCTTGTCGCCCTTATCACCTTTATCGCCGGCATCACCCTTGTCGCCCTTGTCACCCTTTGCGTTTGCAAGCAGGTCGGCGTACCAATCGTCGTAGCTCATGGGTTCTTCGCCGTTTGCCTGTGCGGAAGTTACGTATGCATTGTAAACTTCCATAATGGGATCAACGGTATCCTGAGTATAGCCGCTGTCGCCGCCATTGTTACCGTTGTTGGGCGCACAGGCAATTAAACCTGTTGTGCCGAGAGCCATACATGCGCTTAAAGCGAGCGCAGCTAAAATTTTTGATTTTTTCATATATTTTATCTCCTTTTTAATTTTTTACGTATTCAATTATGAAATTAAGGTTCATAGGAGCAAGTCTTTTACGTGTGAATTTTAGTAATATGGACTCGCCTTCTTCCAACTCGAAAGTGCCCGAAGTAGTTGTGATAAGCGCATCATTTTCTCTTACACCGTTTTTGATAATAACCTGTTCCGAATCATAGGCATTGTCAACAAGCATATAATATAAGTCTGTTGCCTTTGTCGCTTCACTTAAAAGGTCAAGCGTCAATCTGAATGTTCCAGCCTTAGTTGCAGTAAAAGCGTAGTAAACTACATTATCTAATGATGATGTTGTAGTATAATTAATATTTGTAACCGTATCCTGCTGTACAGAGGGGAAAGTAGTTAATTTAGCTTTAACAATCAGCGTACTGTAACTACCCCTATTGTTGCTTATAATCTTTATTGTTTCGCCGGGCAAAACCTGAATATAATCGGAATAAGTTACTTCCTGTTGTGGCCACCGAGTTGTTGAGAATACGTACTCCCTTTCACCGACAATAAGGGTAACAGTATATGAATTGCCGGCAACCCTACTACCGTACAAAGTTATTTCGGCAAGGCAAGCGCCTGCGGGCACAGACTTACTTAAATTAATTTCAAATGCGTTATCTACAGAGCCCGAAGCAGGCAAATAGGCTTCTTTACCTGCGCCCAATTCGGGAATTTTGTATTCTTCAAGTAAGACAGTACCTTTGAATTCTTTTCCGCCGTTATCTATATACAGTACTTCCGCACCGGCTGAAATTCTTATTATGCCCTTATATTGATTGTTTTCCCAAAGCAACGCCTTGTCACTTTCAACGATATATGCCGCCAACATTCCTACTTCCGTGGGCGAGCCGCTTGGAATAACAGTTAATGAATACAGCCCTTCGGGGACATTAACCAATGCAAACGGAGTAATATCATATCCGGTGAAATCAACTTTTTGGGATGCTACGCCCACGCTAAGCTGACACAGGCTTGAATCCACAACATAATCACCCGTTCTTTCTACGGTAAAGGTTATTTTTGCCGAGTTATCAGAGATTATGCCGAACTGGTACTCCCTTAAACCGTTTTCAGGTTTTATTACCACTTCAACGAAATTACCGCCGGTGTACTTGCCGTTGCCTGCCGTGCCGCCCGATATAGACGTAATATAATCGTCCGAAGGCGTACCGTCTGATTTGGTGACGTGGTATGCGCCCAAATTTACGCCCTGCTCATTCCAGTAGTAGAGCGTAACGTTTGCGTTGCCTTCGACCGTAAAACAAATTTTATAAATGCCGGACGCAGCAATTTTTGCATTTTCCTCTATCTTTGCAAAGTCTTCAACCGTTTCGCCTTTTGCAAAAGAGTATTTTGCAGGTTCGAATAAAAAGTAGTCGAAAAGGTTATCGCCAGAGGTTGTAAAGTTGTAGGTTGCGCCTTCTTCCTTTATGCCATTGCCGTTAATAAGGTCCTGATAATAGCGTTTGTAGGGGAGTTCGATTTTGTCGTAGGCGTTCCAGCCCTTTGAGAAAGTGAAGGAAACGGTAACAGCGATATCTTCGGCATTGGAATTTTCGCTGACTTCGTAAGAGTAATACTCCTTTGCGTTGTTTGCAACGTATCTGTTGGGAATAGGATTTGCGTTTTCTTCGGAAGTGCCAAGCGCTATTGCAACGTCCGCCGAAAGTGCAAGCCGTATGCGATATTGAACGTTTTGCGCAGAATATCCGCCGACGGGGCTGAAAGGAATTTCGGCTATGCCGGTTGAATCCGTCTTTGCTATGCCCAAAGCTATGGTGCCGTTATTTTGGTGATACTCGTTATTTGTGTATAGCGTTACCATAAACCAGACGTCGGATAAAGGCTCGCCATCGCTTACTGCCTGTACCTTTACCGTTCTTTCGCCAAGGAAACGGACTTCGGAATGGTCTTCGTAGTGGTAAATACCGTCGCCGCTTTCGGTGTATTCAACGGTTATGCCCTCGGCTTTCAGCCAAGCAAGCCATTCAGTGAAGTAAAGCTCGTATTCGGGACTGTTTTTGTAGAGCCCGTAAACTTTTACTTCGCTCTCTTTTACGCCGCATTCGCAAACGCCTTCGGTAAAGCGGTGAATGATAAAGCCGGATCTTTCAATAAAGTGCTCGCAGGTTGCCTTGTGCCAGTGCATATTTTCATTGAAAGTCCACCCCTCATCAAAGGTGTGTTTGTGTATTACGGAGTGACAATCGTCGCAGAAATTGTCGCCGTCTTCATCGACGTGGACGTGCATTAAGTAGCCGCAGACGTCGCAGTTGAAGTCACCGTTTTTGTCAACGTGCGGCTCGAGTTTGCTTTTTACCTCGGGGTGACAGGTTGCAAGCCGGTAGTGTCCGTCTTCGCCGTCATACAGCCAAAAGCCGCCGAAGGTGTGCGTGTGTCCTCCGCCGTTGCACGCAGTTATGCCTAAAATCAAGCAAAGCGAGCAAAACAGTACGGACATGAACACAAGCAGTTTTGTGTGAAATTTAGTCATTTCTCCTCCTTAAAAATTTTACATATCAAATGTAATTTATAATATTTACCTGAATTTTTAACGTTTCGTTGCACAAAAAATAAAAAAGTCCGAAATTTTTTTAAATCGGACTTTTTGCAGCTTATAAATTTATCTTCTATTTTTCGGCAGCATTGTGTCTATCAATTCAAAAAAATCGTTCTCGTCAATAGGATATCTCAATACAACGGTATATGTGTATTTGCCGTACCTGAACCAAGCTCTACATTCGTACGGTCCCCAAGGGAATACCCTATCGAAGCACCACTTAACTTGGGTATAGTTGTTTTTAGAAGTATATACCGTATATATATTTTTACAGCCTTTCCAATAATTAAAAATTTTATCAACTCTCGTAAAGGGATCGGTTATATATAATTCAACTATGCTGCCTGTGTATTTGTGTTCCAGTATTTCCTCATAATAAACGATATCGGTTTGGTCTTCATTATCTACGTGCAACGAAGTTTTGACTTCGGCTTTGCCGTACCAATCAACATACAAAAGAGAAAGATTGTTTAGCTCGGAATAATCATTAAGGGTTTGGTTGAGTTCTATTTCTTTGCACGATGCCGCTACACAATAGCGTTCTTCCGGAGTTGTGGACGGATTTGTAGTTGCAGTTTGCGAACCGCTGCCCTTCAGTGTGAAAGGCAGAATTATTGCAAGGCAGGCTACCGCCACCGCCGCAGAGATACAGGCGGCAAGGCGCGCGGGCTGTTTGAAGAAGCGTTTGAAAGAGGTGCGCCGTTTGTTTTTGGGTTTTTGTGCGGCGCTCACGCCTGCGGCGGGAGCGCCGCACAGCGTTTCGGCTGTGGCGCTGCGGCTTTCGGCGTTCATGCTTTCGACAGGAAGGGATAAGCCGTCCATTGCGCATTTAAATAAAAACTGCTTTTTTTCGGGGTTCTGTTCTTCTATTAATTTGTGGAATTCATCGTATTTCATAGTTCTTCAACAATTCCCTGTTTCAATAAATATTTTAAGTTTTAACAAAATTTTATCAAGACGCCTTTTTACAGACGACTTGTTTAAATGGATTTCGTCACCGATCTCTTCAAAACTTTTGCCTAAAAAGAAATACAGATTTATAAGTTCACGGCTTTCAGGCTCTAAAATGTCGATTGCGTGTAACAGGTCGAGTTTTTCTTCAATGTGTTTTGTAAAGTCGTTGTCGGCATGCGTTGCGGCAACGGCGAGTTCGGAAGTGCCTGAATTTTTTGCTGTTATTTCATTATAATTATAGGCTACGTTCTGAACGATGCGACATATCCAGTTGTAGCCGTCCTTGCCCTCTTCGTAGGAGCTTATATATAGATATATCTTTTGTAAAGCTTCGATTGTGACGTCATCACAATAAGATTTGTCGGTCAGATAGTATCTGGCGACATACGACATGTGGTTCCCGACTAAATCGAACAGCGGCTTTAATTGCGTAATGTCGCCGTTTTTAATTGCGGAAAGATATTCGTTTACCTCATTTGCAAATACCGACATTAGTAGCTCCTGTTTTTTCTTGTCGAGTAAAGTCAAGGCGGGTGCCGCTTTGTGCTTTGGGGGGATGCTTGGTAATTTTGGTGCTTGGGTGCGACGCTTTTTGCTTGGTGGGCGACGCCCTTGCTTTATTTTAGCATAAATCAGGCTGTATGCAAATATTCAAGTGAATTTTAGTTAATACAAATGCGCTTGATAGATAACTGCGCTTTTTGCCTTGACACATGGTATATAATATCTACCACTCTTTTTTCATTGTCGTTGCGCAAAATTATTAAATTTTTTAAAAAATTTTTTTATTTACTATTTGTTTTGCACAAAAAACGGGCTTTTTTAACAGAAGCGGCGGAAGACAATTAAGTCTTCCGCCGCCTCTTTTTTTGGAGAAGAATGTATAGTCTGAAAAGAACTATACAAAGTGTGAGCTGTAATTATAAGTCGCAAGTTAGAGTTAGCTCTACTTATCTCGGTTCATCACCCTGATAGATATAGAGTACGCAATAGCCGAACTCGTCTTTAGGGTTAAAGCCCGTAGTTGTGATTGTGACATCGTGCATGCCTTCGTTCAAAGGGATAACGAGCCAATTCGTTACGTCGCCCGAATCCTCGTCGAACTCGCCGAACACGTAGTCCTTGCCGTCAATCGTTATCGTTATAAGCCTGTTTGAAAGACCTGCAAAGCCGAACTCGAATACGTAGTAGTCGGGGGTTTCAACTTCCAAAGTCCTTGTACAGTCGCCGAAGATATAGTTCGGACGGTTGCCGTAGCCTATACCTATACGCAAATCCTGCTTGACTTCGCCCTCTACTATTTTGAAGCTGAACGTGCCGACTTCCCAGCCCACAACGGTAATTTCCATAAGCGTACCCGCCTCGGCACGGAAAGACGTAATATTCATCTCGCTTGCCGTGTCGATAAACAGTCTGCGGTCAACAGAAATATACATACCCTTGCTTTCGAGCGA
>JAFLVN010000024.1 GCA_022508285.1 Clostridiales bacterium | reverse complement strand
CATTATGTACGGCGAAACAACAGGGTCACAAACATACTGCTTTGTGCTCGATACCACCGTTGAAAGTGGCTTGTCTACGTCGTGTACCCGCGGCTTTTGCGTTTTACGCTCTCCATAACCTATTGGCACAATAAACGGCTTTGCAGATTTTAAGACAAATTTGTCTAATCCCTTAGCAATTCGCCTTTGTGTATTTGGCTTCAGTGGTCGATTAACTCTTGCGCCGTATTTCTTTTTGATTTCCTCTTTGCTTTCAAAAATCGAATAGCAAGGGAGCGACCAATCTATTATCTCCGCTGCGGCTCTCCACGGCTTGCATTTTCCGCTCTTTACCTCTTCGCTGTCCATAGGAGCGTGTGTACGCTCGGGCCATACGATTGGTTTGCCATCGCATCGGGCAACCAAACAAAAGCGCTTACGAATAGTCGGTGCTCCAAAGTCAGCGGCGCAAAGCACTCTTGTTTCAATTTTATACCCGAGGTCTTCGAGCTGTGATTTCCATTTTTTATAGGTCTGCCCGGCTTTCTTCTTAACGGGCTTGCCCTTACGGACGGGACCCCACGTTACAAACTCAGGTACATTCTCTAACATAATCACGTCAGGTCTTACAGTTCCCGCCCATCTGAGCACAATCCACGCAAGTCCGCGAATATTACGATTAACAAGAGCTTTGCCTTTTGCTCGCGAAAAATGTTTGCAATCAGGCGAAAACCAAGCAAGCCTAACGTGTCTGCCTCTTGTGACTGTTTTGGGGTCAATCATCCATACGTCCTCGCGATAGTGTTCAGTATATGGGTGATTGCGCTGATGCATAAGGATTGCGCTTTCATCGTGGTTGATTGCTATATTTACAGGTCGCCCAGTTGCGAGTTCCATTCCTGTACTCGCTCCGCCACCGCCTGCAAAATTATCAACGATTATATCGTCAAACAGTGTTATTTGTTTTGCTTTCATTGTGTCTCCTTATTAGGTTTTATTGATTTCGTCTATCCTGTCGGAATTTCCGACAAGTTGATTATCTTTGCTTATATGTACATTTGTAATTTATCGATGACCCCGTCGGAATTGATTTCTCTTTCACGCAGAATTTGCACCGCATACAACATACATAGCAGATTATTTTGCCATATTTTGCATTAACCGCAGGATGCGAACAGTGCCAAAACGTGGGTAGCGATGTTAGGTGGTTTCCACATTTTGCGCAATAATGTATCATATTCACCTCATATTTGTCTCGTATGTCACCACTCGTCACCGCACTGTCACCGCCTATGCGGTGACGGCAAAAGCCGCATAAACAGTGTGTTCATCGTATGTGTCACCGAGTGTCACCGCCTTTTTAAACCCTTATATAGAGTGGTTGTGTGTATATATTCTTACGCACACACATATCGTATATTTTATTTATATATCAAAATCGCGGTGACAAGCGGTGACAGGTGACATTAATCGAATGGTAAGTCATCGTTATCCTCGGACATTTCTTCGGTATAAAAATACTCCTCAGCAACTAGTGCGACACACCTGCATCGACTTCCTTTTATGCGCTTTAACACCGTGTTATGTCCTTTGTCGCCGATTACAATTTTGTTTGATTTTGCCCACGATAAAAACGCGGTGGAGTTGTATCCATTGTCACGCAAAATTTTATCAAATACAGACTTGATTATATAAATGGTGTCATACTCTTTAACACCCCAAATCTCGCCCTGATAGTCCGCATCAAAATTAAATTTAGTTGAATTGATAGTTATATAGTCGTAGATAAAATCAAGACAACGTTTATTTTGGTCTATCTGCGCTTTGGTCGAAAGGTACGGTTTTAAATCGTCTGCGTTTAGACGGATACCGTCCTCGAATATAATCTCTTCTGTCAGCTCATCCGCGAGCAGTATAAGCGAGGCGGAAATAGCCTGTTTTTCGGTTGTGTCGCTGTTTTGTAACAACTCTTGATAAATTGCTTTTTGCCTGCTTTTTATCTTCTCAGGTATTCCGTCTAGTTGCAAATACTCAACGAACAGTCGCCCTGCACCGCCGTAATTTCTCTTAATTACATCGACAACATGCACCGGGTCATTGAACAATTTAACATCTTTACAATCGATTTCTATTATTCGATTGACTGCGCCCGATCCGGATGTGGAACTGCTTATCGGATATTCTCCGTTTGTCAAAATGCTGTTTTTCCACGTTCCGACTTTTTGCAGTCCGCCGGATCTTTGACCCCGCGCACGTCCTACGCCTTCAGACAGCGTGTAAATTATGTTGTCAAAGTTATTTTTCTCCTTGATAATCTGCAACTCATCGATTATAAGAGGCAACGAATTCACAAAACTTGCCGAAAGCTCCTGCGCAACGTTAGTTGAGTTAAATGTGTGTATGTAATCTCCCATTGAAGGATTAGCCCACACACTTGCTGCTAACATCAGCCCAACCGTTTTACCTGCTTCTGTACCACCCCATAGGTGGACAAAAAACGGTAGGCAATCGCATAGTTCAACGAGTACGGATGAAAATGCTGCTGCGAGCATAATTCTCGCAACCTTACTATTTTCTGATTTTCGTATTTGCATGCAAAGTTCAAGCCATTTACTGTATTCGCCTTGCGGGTGTACACTGTTAAAAAATGCACGAAAATTCTCACTACCATCAAAAACAAGGTCGTCAACATAGGGTGAAAAACCTTTGCCGTTAATCCACCCGAGCCTGCCGACCGAATTAAGCTCTTCTATTACATCAAAATTGAGATTTTCGATATCTGTAAAGAATTTTACAAGGTATTTAGCGGTTTCAGAATTGACCGCTACGCCGTATTTTGCAAGCGATAGGATTTTATTCGATGATGCGAGTGTTTCTTTATCTATGATGATTTCTCGCCATTTTACACCCTTTCTATAGGCTAGTTTCAACTTTTCTGTGTTGTCATCAATATTTACTAACCGCTGAATGGGCATAATCGGGTGATTACACACCTCAATATTATATGTACTTTTTCCGTCGTCGTAAGAAACACCGCTGTCGTCGCAGAAGTATATACCACAGTTCAACTCGAGTTCCTGTCCGCTGAATTCCGTAGAATTAACATACACTGATTTTTCTTTCGGATATGTCTTTTCCATATATTTTTTAAACAGCGATTTGAAATTTCGTATACCGCAGCTGTTTGCCTTTTTATTCACAATTTCAAGCATTTGCATAAATATAAACTCATCATCTTTAAATTGTGCTATATAATCAAACGGCTTTGTGGTTTCTGTGAAGTCCGCGAACGTGAAATCAAATTCTTGCTTAGGTTTCTCTATAATTTCTGCTTTCACTGTCGCACCTCTTTTCTGTGTTTTGTATGCAATGCGCGTATAAGCGCCTTTATTTCAAGTTGTATTGGATTTTCCTCTAAATCAAGGTGTTTATCCAACAATCTCTCAATATACGCCATATCGTGCCTTGTAGCCGCGTTTTCGGGCTGCCTGCGTAGCCACTTGAAATATCTAGTCAATAAATCATAGCTGAATAGCTGATAATCTCTAAATGCCGCTGCTTCGCGTTGTTTGCGTTTTCGTTGTGCCTGTTCTTTTGCAATCGTGGCATAAGTTTTGTGTTGCCGTTCGAACGTTCCGAGATTATAATCGCCGTCGAGCTTTTTCATCGCATCAGCGTATGTAATGTCATAAAGTTTGGCGACGAATTTAATCAAATCCCCACCTGCGCCGCAAGTAAAGCAATAGAAGGAGTTTGTTTTCGGGTAAATTGCCAAATTTCTATTTTTGCCGCCGTGTATAGGACAAGCACAACGATGCTGTCTATCGATTGTGATGTCTGCGTAATGCTCTATGATTTCGGTGATGTTTAGGGATTGCAGAATCCTCTCCCTTGCGTCATTACACATCATAAATCATCGCTAGCTTCCTAACTTCCATTTCATATTCTACGGCTGTGAGCGGTTTGTTTTCGAGTTCTCGCTTAGCCTGTTCAAATTGTCTTAGCCGCTCTGCGTAACTATTATTCATATGTTTCTAGCCTTTCTTTCATTTCTCTGTATAAAATTTCTTTGACCAACGTGCCTGTTGAATGTGGTTTGCAGAAAATAATTTGACAATTGTACCGTGCGAGCCACGCGAATAAACTGGCAGTAAGTGCTGAAGGATTCATTTTGCTACGATAATCGCCATCTAACACCATTTCCCACGTTGAATTTTCTATCAGCAGATAGATTTTTGCACCTGCGTTCTTCGCTCGTTCAAATTCCTTTGTGAATCGATTCCGCGATTGACAGTAGCAGTTGCAAATTTCGTCAAGTCCCATTTTTCTTTCAATGCTAACCCGTTTCTCGAGACTATATTCTGTCCCGTCAGGGAGTGTAACAAATGCAGAGTAATCTCCGAAATCTAATTTTCTGCGCTGTGTGGGAACACCCATTGCGGCAAGTCTTTTTTTATAACTTGCTGTAGGATGCTCCCTCGTATCAACAATCACGGTCAAAGTTTCCAGTACTCTCTGTACTTCTACCGGATGCAGCATGTCAGAACGGCAGATCGTCGCCGTCGCCAATAGCGGTAAAATCGTTCTGATCAGTCTGCGACTTATTCTTTAGCGGCTTGTCCTTCGGCAGTCTGAAATCACCGCTGCGAATAGAACTAACATCTGTTGAGCCTGCACATTCGGTTGTCCAAAGGCAATCGCCGTTACTGGTTTCAAATTCTTTATTACGGTACAATACACCAAACAATTTTCCTTTGAGATTTTTCTCGTCACAATCGTAATGGTAGCCGACATTACTATCTTCGAGGGCGTAAATAAAGTTGTTGAACATTCTCTTATTGCTCTCAAAATACTGCGAATTTTCGTCGGGAACGGTGAGCCTAAATGTGCCCTTCCACTTCTTGTCCTCGTTCGTATTGGCATCGTACTGGGTTTTGAAGAAATCCTTATACTCGCCCTCAGCGATATCCAGCGCAACAACTAAAACCTCGCCCCAACTGTACGACTCAACCTTTGCGTTGATAATTTTCGCAACATATCCGCCTGCAGGCAACGGCGAGCTGCTTGTTGTTTTCTTCGCTTCCATACCTTTGTAACTTTTAATCATTTTTTATCATTTCCTTTCAGATTATAATATTCTCGTATCGTTGTATCGACCAATTTTAGATCGTTATCAATTTCTGGCTTATCAAACATTTCTATAGGTGTTTTCACAGTGCTCTTGCCATCTGATTGTGTTAAAAATATGTGTAGTCCGTCGTTGTTTTGCGCCATAAGAACAATTGAAAAAAGCCCTTCTACCGTCAATTTTTCGTCAAGCATTTTGCCTATAGTTTTAGCTTTTATACGACCGTCGATTATTTCCGTGTGGTGCAAGAAATACACAATGCAATCACTTGGCATTTCCTTGATTACAAACTGAATTAAGTCATAGAAATGTTTAGCCATTTCCGTGAATTTCGCGTAGCCGATTTCCGCGCTTCTGTTAAATAACTCGAACGATAACAGATATTGGCTGTCGTCAATAACATAGGTTTTGAACTTCTTTTTGCCCAAATTTTTTAGAATTGTATTGTAATCGGCGTTATCCGCACGGTTCATTTCGGTACCCTTACGGAACGGCAACGGTTTGCCTGCCACATTGTAAATTACCAACTCATTTGGCTCGAAATTTCTCAGCGATGCAGATTTACCACTACCGCTTTCTCCTAAAATCAAAACGGGTATTCCCATAATGTCACTCCTTTGTCGGTTTTGTTCCTCTTATTTCTCCTGTTGGCTCGAACGGACAGCTTTCGGGCAACTCATGGAGATTTGGTGTGTAGATAATTTCGTCTGTTATACGGCATCTACAACGATTTAAGCCGTGCTCGCTGTAGAGATACTTGCAGTTAGCGCATTTCGTAACGCCTTCAGGAAAATATATCCCGAGCTTGTCCGGGTTAGCCGCATACCGTAAAAACCACGAAACACCGTTCTTGAACTCATTCATGTGAAGTTATCCTCGCAGTAATCGTGTAAGCAATCGTTGCAGACGATATCATTGTATAGATCCCCTGTGCTGTCAGTGAGGTTAAATGTTATGTAATCATCACGGTCGCGCACCGCGATATACTCACCACATATATCGCATCTCACAACCTCTTCGAAATCGTCTGACCCACACTCAGGGCACACGTTTATATACTCCGTGCCCCACGCTTCATACTGTCCGCCGTGGTTGTATACCTTTTCTGCAAGCTCATCAAATATGTGTCCGTGGTTGCATTTATACATCTTCTTTCACCTCAACAAACTCACCGTTCTTTAAGGTGTAATATGTATCAGCTTTGAGAGTTTCTCCGTCAACGATAGCCGACTTTACACCAATAAGCGGATATTCTTTACCGTTCCACTCACCATATTCAGCAAGAACGATTGCCGAGCCTTTGCAAGCCTTTGCAGAACTCTCTCTGCCTACTGCTACGGCTACGCTGTTTTTGCCTTTAACTGCACTGTGAGCATAATAGCCTGTGGTCGCACTGTGAGCATAATAGCCTGTGGTCGCACTGTGAGCATAATAGCCTGTGGTCGCACTGTGAGCATAATAGCCTGTGGTCGCACTGTGAGCATAATAGCCTGTGGTCGCACTGTGAGCAGAATAGCCTGTGGTCGCACTGTGAGCATAATAGCCTGT
>JAFLVN010000023.1:6331-6680 GCA_022508285.1 Clostridiales bacterium | reverse complement strand
TATTATCGGCAATCGGTTTTCCGTAAAAGAAAACTGCGTTAAATGTGGTAAATGTATAAGTGTATTTCCTGTAAATAATATAGCTATGGTCGATAGCAAAATTGTATTTGCAGACGGCTGTGTGGCTTGTTTGGGTTGTTATCATAGGTGCCCCCAAAAAGCCATCGTTTATCTTAAAAAGAAGAAAAAAGACAGATATATAAACCCCAATATTGACGAAAATTTAATTGGCAAAAACATAGACTAAATTTCAGTTTAGGGCTAAACTTTCTTGGGTGCAGGGTCACCAATAAACCATAGCCGAACCCGGCTATGGTTATTTTGTTATGCAATGGCGGCGGGGGCCCAA
>JAFLVN010000023.1:0-6252 GCA_022508285.1 Clostridiales bacterium | reverse complement strand
CCCCCGCCGCTTATACTTCCAATTATTTGCTGAGAATGAAGTTCTCCCTTTATACTTTTAAAATTTCCTCAACCACGCTGTCGATACTCTTGTTTGAGTTATCGATTTTTACAGTGTCGAGAGATGCATATAAAGGCAATCTCTCCAAACTTCTGCTGATAATATCTTTAGTGCGGATATCGTTTATTATTTCGCTCCTGAGACGAGCGGTCAACGCAGATTCGTTGCACATAAGAGAAATCAATTTAACTTTGCAGTTTGACGTGTCTAACCTATTTAAGATTTCGTCAATAATTTTTTGCTCGTGCATTACCCAGCAGAAAACGACGTTTTCGTAAGCAGAGCACTTTATAAAATTGTTGAGCAGATAGCAGATATTGTCTAAAACCATCGCCCTTGTTTCATCGGTATTTATAAGCGGGCTCGTTTCCCAGCAGTTATCGCCGTCTAAAAAAACGCAGTTGCTTAAATTTTGTTTAAGTCTTCTGCACACGGAAGTTTTGCCGACGCCCATAGTTCCGCCGATTATGTATAGATTTTTCATAATATTTCCTCTTATATAAAAAGCCCGAATTTATCGGGCTTTTTATTAATTTTGATTACTTAAGTTCGGCAAAGTATTTGATGGTTCTTACCATTTGCGACGTGTAGGAATTCTCGTTGTCGTACCAAGAAACCACCTTAACCAAGGTCGTGCCGTCGCCGAGAGGCATGCACTTTGTTTGAGTAGCGTCGAACAGCGAGCCGTAAGTTATGCCGATAACGTCGCTGGATACTATCTCCTCCTCGGTGTAGCCGTAAGACGAGGAAGCCGCAGCTTTCATTGCAGCGTTGACTGCTTCCGAGTCTACTCCGCCTTCGCATACTGCGATGAGCTGGGTGAGCGAACCGGTGGGTACGGGAACGCGCTGTGCGCAACCGTCAAGTACGCCGTTGAGTTCGGGGATAACGAGTCCGATTGCCTTAGCGGCGCCCGTTGAGTTGGGAACGATATTTACAGCAGCAGCTCTCGCTCTTCTGAGGTCGCCCTTTCTGTGGGGTCCGTCAAGAACCATCTGGTCGCCGGTGTAGGCGTGGATTGTGGTCATGTAGCCCTTCTTGATCTTGCAGAGCTTATTAAGAGTATCAGCCATAGGAGCAAGGCAGTTGGTGGTGCAACTTGCCGCTGAAATAACCGTATCGGTTGCCTTTAAAGTTTTTTCGTTTACGCTGTAAACGATTGTAGGCAAATCGTTGCCCGCAGGAGCGGATATAACGACCTTCTTTGCGCCTGCCTTGATGTGTGCGGACGCCTTCTCTTTGGAGCAGTAGAAGCCGGTGCACTCCAAAACAACGTCAACGTCGTGCGCTGCCCAAGGAAGATTAACCGCATCCTTCTCTGCATAAATTTTGATGGTCTTTCCGTTGACAGTGATGCTGTCTTCCCCTGCAACTACGGAATCGGCATACTTGTATCTGCCCTGTGCAGAGTCGTACTTTAAAAGATGCGCAAGCATCTTGGGGCTGGTTAAGTCGTTGATAGCTACGACTTCATAGCCCTCCGCATCAAACATCTGTCTAAACGCAAGACGACCTATACGACCGAATCCGTTGATTGCAACTTTTACGTTTGCCATAAATGAATTCCCTCCGAATCAATTATATATTTCAATCTCTTTAGATTATAGCAAATTTATTTATTTAAGTCAACAGGTTTTTAAAATTTTGCCATAAATCAAAATTATTTTTTAAATTGACTTGAAAAATCCGATTTAATCAATTATACTTATATAAGGTAGTAATCGACCTATAATATTATGTATGATTTGGAGGTTTTTATGGCGTTGGTTTCGGCAAAGGAAATGCTGAAGAAGGCAATTGACGGCAAGTATGCCGTAGGTCAGTTCAATATAAACAATCTGGAGTGGACGAAAGCCATACTGCAGACTGCGGAAGAAATGAAGTCCCCAGTTATTCTCGGCGTTTCAGAGGGTGCGGGCAAGTATATGGGAGGATTTAAGACGGTTGCGGCTATGGTATCGGCAATGATAGAGTGCTTGGGTATCACCGTTCCCGTTGCTATTCACCTCGACCACGGCACCTATGAAGGTTGCTATAAGTGCATCGAGGCGGGCTTCTCCTCTATAATGTTCGACGGTTCAAAATTCCCCATCGACGAGAACGTTGCAAAGACAATGGAGCTTGTTGACGTATGCAACAAGAAGGGCTTGAGCTTAGAGGCTGAAGTCGGCGCAATCGGCGGCGAGGAAGACGGCGTTATCGGCAGAGGCGAATGCGCAGACCCCGACGAGTGCAAAAAGATTGCAGACCTCGGAATTGATATGCTTGCGGCAGGTATCGGCAATATTCACGGCAAATATCCCGCAGATTGGCCCGGTTTGAGCTTCGATACGCTTGCGGCTGTAAAGAAGAAGGTCGGCAATATGCCCCTCGTACTCCACGGCGGCACGGGTATTCCCACCGACCAGATTAAAAAGGCTATCTCCCTTGGCGTTGCAAAAATCAACGTTAACACCGAGTGCCAGCTTGCGTTTGCCGCAGCTACGAGAAAATATGTTGAGGAAGGCAAGGATTTGGTTGGCAAGGGCTTTGACCCCAGAAAACTGCTTGCGCCCGGCGTAGAGGCTATAAAGGCTACCGTTAAAGAAAAGATGGAAATCTTCGGCTCAATCGGCAAGGCGTAAATTTTAAAATAAAATATCGGTGCGGCTTGAATTTTCAAGCCGCACCTTTTAATTACTTTCGATTAATTTTCCGATAATTGCACAAAATAGCTTTTATGAAGAAAAGATTATTTTTTATACTTGCCGTAATTGCCCTCTCACTCTGCATTTTCCCCGCATGTAAACCGGATATGCAAAACTTTGCAAGCGGTTCGGTTAAATCCCTTTCAAAGCCGTATATTGCTCAGTACGAATGCGTGGAAGCGAGGTTCGGAGATGAAGAAATACTTAAATATTACGATTATATCCGCGTAATCCTTTTGAACGACAAAAACATGGAAGTCGTATACAAGCTGAAGGATAGCGAAAAAAAGTCGATAACAGGCAAATACTCACTTGACACCCAAACGAGAGAGCTTGATGCCGAAATAGGTATTTTGGGCTATAAGTTCAAGGAAAAAATTAAAGTGGAAAAGGGCGGCTTTGTTGTAAATCATACCGTTTTGATGAAAGAAGTATATTTAAAATTTCAGATTATATGAAAAGAGCCCCAGCGCAAATATTTGCGCTGGGGCATTTTTTTAAAATTAATCGGGTTCGTAATTGCCCGTTATCTCCTCTATTCCCTCGTCTACCGGGCTTACCGCGCCGTCGAACAGCACGTCTTCAATCGTAATCTGACCTTCGGAAAGGGCTGCGGATAAAATCCGCAAACTCTCCTCCTCCAAACCGCAGTCATAGTCTATGAGAACTAGATTTTCTTCACTGTATACCTCTGCAATATTTGCCCGAAACAGCATCTGCTTTCTTCTGTTATAAAAATACACGACGAGCGCAATTATAAATAATATTAAAAACAGCGCCCCGGCGACTATCGCCACGATATACTTTAATTCCATACTTACATTTTACCGCTACATTTAAAATATGTCAAGTTTTAATTTGCTTTATTCGTCAGATTGTAGTATAATATACACAAATACGATATTGGTTGGAATAAAATGCAGACTGATAAAAGAATTATAAAAACACGCACAAGCATAAAAAATGCGTTTATGGAGCTTACACAAACACTCGATATCGGCAGAATAAGCGTGTCGGAGCTGGCTGCAAAGGCGCTTGTTAACCGTTCTACTTTCTATTTGCACTACACCGACGTGCAGTCGGTTGCGGCGGACATAGAGAATGAACTCTCCGAAAGAATTGCCACTTACATTGACAATTTCGCCATTAGCGACATATACAGCTCCACCTATACTCTATTTAAAAAACTTACAAACCGGCTGGACGAAAACGAGGCGTTGAAAAAATATATTATTTACTCCACCAACTCGAATTACGTTATATCAAAGATTAAAGAGATTTTTTCGGAAAAGACAAGGCAATCGATTTTGGAGACCTTCAAAAACGTATCTGAAAAGGATATAAAATATCCGATTGTGTTTGCGGCGGCGGGCGTTATCGACTGCTATGTGAAATGGGTGCGCGAGGACAACAATTCCAAACCGCTCGAAGACCTTATAAGCGAGGTCGGCAAAATTACCGAACGCATAATTACAAATATTACTCAAGGTTAAGGCGGCAAAACCGCCTTTTATTTTTCATAAAATCCGGCAATATTAAATATATATATTGCTATGAAAACTATTTTATTCTGCGGCGGAGGTAGCGCCGGACATGTTATCCCCAATATTGCACTTATTGAAGAACTGAAAGAGCATTTCAACTGCGTTTACATTGGCACAAACGGAATTGAAAAGGACATATGCGCACAAAATAACGTGAAGTTTTATGAGTGCAACACACCTAAACTTGTGCGGGGGAAAATTTTAACTAACCTTAAGCTGCCGTTCAAGCTTATTAAATCTGTAAAAAATGCGGACAACCTGCTTGACGAAATACAGCCGGACCTCATATTTTCAAAAGGCGGCTATGCCTGCTTCCCCGCCGTTTGGGCGGCTAAAAAGAAAAATATTGCCGTAATTACGCACGAATCGGACATTCACCCCGGACTTGCAACAAGGTTAATCGCAAGACGCTGCAAAAAGGTTTTAACCTCTTTTCCGCAAACGGCTAAGAAATTCGGTAACGGTATTTATACGGGCTCGCCGATGCGTAAAAATCTTTTCAAAGCAGACAAAGCGGAGGCTTTGGAGCGCTTCGGGCTGGACTTCCGTCCCACTATCGTAGTGCTCGGCGGCGGTAGCGGTTCTAAAATAATAAACGATAATATCCGCAAAATTGCGGCAAAGCTGTGTAAAGATTACAATATTTTGCATTTGTGCGGCAAAAACAACGCCACGGGCACGAGTATTTACGGCTATAAACAGATTGAATTTGCACACGATATGGGCGCCGTTTACGCATGCGCTGACGTTGCCGTTTCGAGGTGCGGCTCAAATTCCGCATTTGAGCTTATGTCATTGAAAATCCCCACCCTCTTTATACCGCTTGCCAACTCGGCAAGTCGTGGCGATCAAATTAAAAATGCAGAATATTTTAAAGAAAAAGGACTTTGCCAAGTCCTTAACGAAAGAGAGCTTACTCCCGACAGTCTGTACAGCGGAATTATCGGTGTCTTAAAAGACAATAAAATAAAATCCGCACTCGACAAATCAGACGTCAAGTGCGGGAATGAATTGATTAAAACGGAAGTGCTACGTACGCTCCGACAACAATCTTGATTCCAATAAGAATAAGGATAATTCCGCCGACAATCTCGGCAACGCAAGCCTTTTTTCTGAATAGCTGACCCACTCTTATTCCTATCATAAGACCGGCGAGTGAAATCAAAAACGTGGTTACGCCTATTATTAAAACGCTTATCCATGCCCAAAGTTGAATTTGATTTACACTCTGAAACATAACGGTGAAAGTAAAGCCGACTGCAAGAGCGTCGATGCTTGTGGCGACGCCTTGAATCAGTACTTCTGTTAAAGAAAATTTTTTAGGCGATGCTTTTTCATCGGGCGAGCGCAGTTCTTTGCTACCGTCAAAAATCATTTTGCCGCCGATAAACACAAGAAGTACGAGCGCAATCCAGTGGTCCACTTCCTCTATAATTTTTATCTGCGACAGTCCCCAGGAAATATAAAAGCCGATTATAGGCATAACCGCCTGAAAAATCCCGAAAGTCAAGGGAATTATCACCGCTTTCGTTTTTGACAGGTTCCGATATACCATACCGTCCGTGACCGACACGGCAAAGGCGTCGACAGCCAAGGTTAATCCAGATATGAAGATGGTAAAAAACAGCGCAACCGACATAAATTTATTATAGCATACGCTTATCACATTGTAAATATTTTGATAAGTCATGCTTTTATAAATTTTTTTATAAAAGTATCTAAAAGCGGTTGCATTTTTTTTAAAATTAAGTATAATTTATATTGCTGTTGAAAATTGAGGTGTAGCGTAGCATGGTAGCGTCGTCCGGTTAGGTCGAAGGTTGTAGGTTTGAGTTGCAAATAAAGTTAAATATTTATTGAGGTGTAGCGCAGCTTGGTAGCGCGTCTGGTTAGGTCGAAGGTTGTAGGTTTGAGTTACAAATAAAATTAAATATTTATTGAGGTGTAGCGCAGCTTGGTAG
>JAFLVN010000022.1 GCA_022508285.1 Clostridiales bacterium | reverse complement strand
CTGTTGCTACCGGTAGAGTAGAGCGTGGTAAGGCTCACGTAGGCGATCCTGCAGAAATCATCGGACTTATCGAAAAGCCCGTTGGTACGACCATTACCGGTCTTGAAATGTTCCACAAGAGCGTTGACGAAGCTATCGCAGGCTTCAACGTAGGCGCACTCCTTCGTGGTATCGACCGTCGTGGCGTTGAAAAGGGTCAGGTTATTGCTAAGCCCGGTTCCGTTAAGACCGCTACCAAGTTCACCGCTCAGGTTTACGTTCTTAAGGCAGAAGAAGGCGGCCGTCATACTCCTTTCTTCAACCACTATCGTCCTCAGTTCTTCATCAGAACTACCGACGTTACCGGCTCAATCGAGCTTCCCGCTGGCACCGAAATGGTTATGCCCGGCGACAACGTAGAAATTACCGTTGAGCTCATCAAGCCCGTAGCAGTTGAAGAAAAGCTCCGCTTCGCTATCCGCGAGGGCGGCAGAACGGTTGGTTCGGGTACTATCGTTAAGGTTCTTTAATCAACAAAATAATAAAGACGGTGTGCAAACACCGTCTTTTTTATTTTGTTTAGCTGCCGCAGCGGCGCATATATACTTCGCAATACAGCGTTGAACTCCGTGCCGCTTTGGTCGTGTACGTCTATGTACACTTCCGGCAGCGGTACTCGTTCGCCTCGTCTTGCTCGTATCTCTGCACCACCATATGCCGAACGGGGCGCCTTGCATAACTCGCTTCTCTGCGGTTGCATAGACCGAGCAGGGGATTGACTTTATGGAATTTTATGCTATAATATATCCAAAAGGAGTAATATTATGTTTTGCACAAATTGCGGAAAAGAAATCGACGATAAAGCCGTTGTATGCGTAAATTGCGGCGTTGCAACAGGTAACTTTGTAGCTCCCGGCATAGTAAATGCGGGACTTAATAATGAGCAAAAAAAGGTAAACGGATTAGGTGTTGCAGGTTTTGTTGTGGGGCTCGTGTCGCTGTGGCTCGGTGTAATTTTTTGCATCGCTCCCATTGTAGGGTTGATATTAAGCATCTTTGGCATGATTAACAGACCAAAATGCAATTCATGTAACGGTCTTGCGATTGCAGGACTTGTTCTATCTATAATCGCCTTTGTATTATGGATTTTATACTGGATTATTTTGGGTGCAACCATGTGTGTACCATACGGTATTTAAAATAAAACTCAGCCCTGCGGCAACGCCGCAGGGCTATTTTTTATTTGTTTATGAGTTTTAAAAGCTCGTATACTTGATTTACGGCAATGCTGTCCATTTTGTTTAGTTCTTCAATTATATGCGTGTATTCAATGGGGAATTCAAATCTGTCATCAAAAAACTCGCCAAGCGAAATATTGAAGTAGTCACAGATATTAAACAGTCCTTCAAGCGAAGGCAAAGCTTTACCGCTTTCAATCTGATTTATATATTCCGTGCTTTGACCAAGTGCAATGCTCACTTTTCTTGCCGAAATGTTATGGGCGGTGCGTATCCGCGCAATTCTCAATTGTACATAGCTTTTATCCATACTACTATTTTAAAATATGTACTTTAAATTTATGCAATAAATTATATTGCATTGCTTGACATACAAGATTATACTATGTATAATTTAAATTACAATATTAAAAATATTTATGGAGGAACAAAATGAAAATCAAAAAAGTACTTATGGCGCTTGCGCTCAGCGCATGCGTGGCGCTCGGCGCAACGGGAATTGCGGCATGCTCGCCCAAGGGCGGTAACAATGGCGACAGCGGCAACACGGGTAATAACTTTGATAAAAGTATTATGCGTGTTTACGAGGCTTATGCCGAAGCCGCCGCAGCAAACGGAGAAGACGTTTTAGACTACGACGATTGGTACGCAGACCTGCTTGCCAATGCAAAGGGTGACAAGGGAGACAAAGGTGACAAAGGCGAAAAGGGTGACACAGGCGAAAAAGGCGACAAAGGTGATAAGGGCGACACAGGCGACAAGGGTGAAGACGGTAAAAACGGTACTAACGGAACAAACGGCAAAGACGGCGCTACCTGGCTCGTAGGCAGCATTGACCCCCGTAGCTTCGAAGGCAAAGACGGCGACCTCTATCTGAATATCACTACCTGGGACGTATGGCACAAGGTAAACGGCGAATGGACCTTGCTCGGCAACATAAAGGGCGCCGACGGTACGGGTAGCGGCTCGGAAGATACCCAAAACGTTATAATGAACTTCGGCGCAATGACTCTTGCAGCCGGCGAGAAAAAAGCCATCGTAGGAACAACAGACGTACCCTTATCCAGAATTGATAACGGCAACTATTATTTTGTAGCCGAAACCGAATCCGCCCCTGCAAACGGCAAGTTATCGATAATACATACTAATAACTCATTCGGATATCCTACTGATATGTTCATGCCGTTATCCAACAAATATCAGTGCTTTTTCCCCAAGAGTGATAATACTGATTCTGTTTATATCAAAAACGACTCAGACTCCGAATTAAAAATCAAGAGCCTCAAACTTGTAGAGTACGTAGCTCCCACAATCGAAGCTGGCAAGGAAGTTGAAGTTTTTGCAAACCCCTCCGGTATAATCGACCTTCCCATTGATATCGACCCCTCATTGGCGGAAAAGAACGTTACAATAACCATTTCCAACTGGATTAATACAACTACTAACGAAGGTAAGTATATGAGAGTCCTTGACGGTGCAAACACTTCAACAAGGATATTTAATTTAACCGAAAGCGAATATAACGGCGAAGTATTCCAGATGACCGGAACAATTCCTGCGGGAACGACGTCGCTTATCTTCAGAGATATGACCGCTGAACAATGCAGAAATATTGTTGTAAAAATTGAAGTTGTAGCTTAACCCCCTAAAAGATAATAAATTACTCACTCGCAAAAACTTCTTTTAGTTTAGGATAAGGTTGAGCTAATACATATTAACTCGAGACTTAAAATTTTCAGCTCATACTTGTATAGTCTTTTTACTATACACTTCTCCAAAAAAGAGCGGCGGTGCATCTTTTGATGCACCGCCGCTTTTTATATAGTTTTATCTAAGGTTTTGTAGCTTGGTAAAACTCACACAAGTTTTTCAAAGTACAGTTCGGACAGTCGGGGCGCTGACTGTGGCAAACCCTTCTGCCGTGATAAATTAAGTAGTGGTGCGCCTTTGACCAAAGATTTTGCGGAATGGCTTCCTTTAACCCTTCTTCAACCTTGTCGGGCGTTTTGCCGTGCGCAATTCCCAAACGGTTGGAAACTCTGAAAACGTGGGTGTCAACTGCGATTGCGTCGCCGCCGAACGCCACGGCGTAAACCACGTTTGCCGTTTTTTGCCCGACCCCTGCCAGCGTTTTAAGCTGTGCGTGCTCGTTCGGGACTTCGCCGTTAAACTTTTCTATGATATCCCGAGAGGCGGAGAGTATGTGCGCCGCCTTGTTACGGTAAAATCCGCAGGAGAATATGTATTTTTCAAGCTCTTCCTGCGTTAGTTCCACCATAGCACGAGGTGTATTGTATTTTTTGAATAGCTCTGCCGTCACTTTGTTTACACGCTCGTCCGTGCACTGCGCCGAAAGTATTACCGCCACAAGCAGCTCGTAGGGCGTGCGGTAATGCAGTGCGGGCGAAGCGTCGGGGTACAGGCGGGAAAGTTCTTGCAAAATTTGCGTGGTTTTCTTCTGCTCCATAGGCAGATTTTACCACAAGCGGCGGTTAAAATCAATACATTTTAACTCTGAAATATCCGTAAAAAGCCGAATATCTGCCGTTAGCAATTATCCGCTTTGCCCGCTCGAGCATATTTTGCGGAATTTTAACCGAAAGCCCGCAGCCGATGTTGGCTTCGCGCGGGGTATTGATAAGTGACGAAGGCACGCCCAGTGAGCGGAGCCTCGAATTGCAGTCAATCGCCTGTGCCCGAGAACGGAAAACGGCTATCTGCTCTGTCATAAAAACTTCCTTCCATAGTAAAATATATTATTATAATATGAAAGAGGCATAAATTATGATATATCTCGACAACGCCGCAACGGGCGGATTCAAGCCCGATTGCGTAATTTCGGCGGCGAGTGCGGCGCTTAGAAATTCGGCAAATCCCGGCCGCAGCGGACACAAGCTCTCGCTTGCGTGTATGGAAAGGGTATTTGCCGCCAGAAAGGTTTTAAGCGATTTTTTCGGCGGCTACGGTTACGAGCGGGTAGTGTTTACAAAAAACTGCACCGAAGCGCTGAATATCGCAATTTTTTCCCTTCCCAAAGACGGTGTAGTGGTTACAACCGCTGCGGAACATAACTCGGTGCTGCGTCCGCTCGAGCATTTAAAAAAGCAGGGCGCAAAAGTGGAGTACGTGCCGCTGAATGAAAACGGCGATATCGATTTATCCGCACTTGAAAATATAGTTAAAAGTGCGGCGCAGACGGGTGCGCCCGTCTGCGCCGCCGTCATCACTCTCGCCTCAAACGTCACCGGAGCTTCGCCCGATATTGAGCGGGTTCGTCAAATCCTGCCTAAAGACTGCCTGTTAATCTGCGACGGTGCGCAGGCTTGCGGTCATATGACGATTGATATGAGAGTTACGGGTATAGATGCGCTTGCGGTTGCAGGGCACAAGGGTATGCTCGGCATACAGGGCAGCGGCGCTCTGATTTTTTCCGAACGCTTCAATCCCGAACCGCTCATGTTCGGCGGCACGGGCAGCGAAAGCTACAATCTGAATATGCCCGACTTCTACCCCGACAGACTTGAAAGCGGCACGTTGAATTTCCCCGCAATAATCTCGCTCGCCGAGGGTGCGCTCTATCTTTCCCAGCACCTTACGCACCATACGAAGGTCACCGAAAACCTTACCTGGCAGACTATTGAAGGCTTAAAGCGCATAGGCGGTGTGGAAATTTTCTCAAAACCCAACCCTTTCGGCATAGTCGCTTTCCGACTTAAAAACATGCAGTCGGAAATGGTTGCGTTTGCGCTTTCGGAGGAATTTAATATCTGTGTGCGAGGCGGACTTCACTGCGCACCGCTCATACATAAGGCGCTCGGTTCAGACGGATTGGTGCGGGCTTCTTTCTCGGCGTTTACGCCGCCCTCCGCCGTTGCGGCACTGATTAACGCCGTTGACGCATTGTCAAAGCGATAAATTATTAAAGTTTGATTTGTGAAAAGTTTGTCAAGCGTATATGTAATAAAGATACCCGCCTGCGGAGGCACTCCGCCGCTAAATTTCTTTTAGTTTTTCAATAACCTGCTTTAACCTGCGCTTTTTTGCGCCGTCTAAAAGGGGGGAGAGTGCGTTGTAAAAGTTATCGAGGTCGGCGTTTGTGAGCGTGCCTTCACGCTTGCCTCGCTCGGCTTCGGAAATTATAGTCTGCATAATCTGCATAGTGCTTTTTCCGTTCATTGCCTTTGTTATAAGCTTAGCCATTTCTACTGTGTTATTCAACTGCGCATCTCCGCTGTTTTGTGTTGTCGAGCCGTTATTTTTTTCGTTGGAAAAGCTTTTAAAATCGTTCATAAAATTCCTCGCATATAATGATAGTAATAAAATATGCAGGGGAATTTTTTTATGCAACTTGTTTTGATGCTTGCCGTTTTGCTGATGCTCGGCGGTAAGAACGGCACGCCCCGCTCGGAACTTACAAACTCAGATATGTTTGAAGTGTTAAAGTACATATCAGGCGACAACGGCGAAATGGATAAAATCATAAAGGAGGCGGAGCAGGTTTCCGAACTTATAAATGCAATCGCACCTCTCGCCACGGTTTTCGGCGAGGGCGGAAATTCGCTTGATGAGTGTAGCGGTAATTCAAGCAGTAGCGAAAGTAAGATGCCTGACTGCGGAGGCGCTCCGTCGTGCGATATCGGACTTTGCCTTAAGCCCATTGCAAATATCGCAGATGACAGTATTTATAACGCACTCTCCAATGCAATCGCCTGATAATCAAATACTTGACAGCGTGGGCACCCCGCAGTAAAATATCAGTATGAAAATCGGTGTTTCCACGGCGTCATTTTATCCGAGGGAGGAGTGCGAAAACGCAATACAAATAATAAAAGACATCGGTGCGGACTGCGCCGAAGTTTTTCTCGGTTCTTTTTACGAATACCGACCCGAGTTTGCAAAGGCAAACAAGGAGCGTTTTAGCGGAATAGAAATTTCGTCCGTACACTCTTCCTCAGTCAACTTCGAGCCGCAGCTTTTTTCAAGCTCCCGCAGGGTACGTGGGGACGGCTATTATTGGCTGGACCAGTTCTTGCGTTCTGCTTTAGCTTTGGGCGCAAAAAAGTATTCTTTCCACGGCTATATCTCCCGCAGTGCAAATAACGTAAATTTTGATAATATTGCAACGCATTTACGTGATATATGCGAGTTTGCCGCCGGTTACGGTGTGGACGTCTGCCTCGAAAACGTAAGCTGGTGCACCTACAACCGCCCCGGACTTTTTAGGGAGTTCAAGTTGCGCTGTTCAAAGCTTGCCGCTGTTCTCGATATAAAGCAGGCACGGCGGTCGGGTTATCCTATAAATATGTATATTGAGGATATGTCGGGGGCAATTTCGCACGTGCACCTATCCGACGTTGACGAAAACGGTAAAATGTGCCTGCCCGGCAAGGGCGTTTATAATTTTGAAGAACTTTTCAAACGCTTGAAGGGAGCGGGCTTCGACGGTCCTGCAGTGATAGAAGTTTACGGCGGCGACTATTCCGATTACTCCGAAATAAAGCAGTCTTTGGGATACCTTAAAGAAATTGCATATAAATTGAATTAATAAGTTAATAAAGCAAGCGGCGGGCGCAAATTTATTTGCGCCCGCCGCTTCACCTTAACACAAGACCTTGCGTGCGCATATACTATATATTGTGGTTAGAAAATAAGGGCGAAATTTCCTTAAAAAATATTGTGTTTTTGTCAAAAAAATCTAAAAAACTGCTTGACTTATTGAATACGGTTTGATACTATATAAAAGCTGTCAGTTTGACAGCAATGTTTTTCTTATAAAAACGCAACTGTTGTTGCGGAACAGCTTGCCTGTAGCCGAGGCGCTTGCGCCGAAAGCCCAGACGAGCGAAGCGAAGTCTGACAACTGCATAGAAGAGAAAAGATAAAGTACAAAAAAGGCAATTTTAGATTAATTAAGGTTAATAAGCATAAAATTGTGATTGCAATTTCAAGGAAAAATGCCGAAAAGAACTGTAAATTAGTCGAGTTAAGAAATGTAGAATTTTTGTAGAGACGAGTAGATCGAATAGCGAACATGCTATTAAGAGAAAGATCAAGCTACAAAGAGCATACGGAGGATGCCTAGGTACATGGCGCCGAAGAAGGACGTGACAAGCTGCGAAAAGCTGCGGTGAGGAGCAAATATCCAGTGACCCGCAGATATCCGAATGAGGGAACTCAGCGCATAGAGATATGCGTTATCATATACTGAATCCATAGGTATATGAGGGGAACCCGGGGAACTGAAACATCTT
>JAFLVN010000021.1 GCA_022508285.1 Clostridiales bacterium | reverse complement strand
CTTTCCTTAACCTGCCTCGTTTTTTCGTAGTTTCGCCACAACACTTAAAATTATTTTTTATTCAAATTTATGGCTTAATTAATACTTTCATTGTAATTCCTCCTTATAAAAATCCCATCATTAAATCTTGGAAAGTTATGGGGTGCTTTGGCGGGGTATTTTTTTGAAATTTACAAAAGTTTCTTTAATTTTTTTATTGCGGCGGCATAAGTTTGAGCTATTGTAGAGTGATGAACACCCAACTCACGGACAATCTCTCGCAATGATTTTTGTTCCCAAAATACTTGTTTTACGACATATCTTTGGCGCTCTGTCAGCTTTGAAAGTGCTTTTTCAATACGTAAAGTCATTTCGATATTCTTTTCGTTTTCAATGTATTCTTCCTCTATCGAAGCTCCTGACTGAGCAAATGTCATGCGTTGTAGTAGATAAACTTAAAAAATGCGATGTTTATAGGAAACGGCGGGAGGCTGTGAAGCCTCCCGCCGTTCCTTTTTTGGAGAAGAATGTATAGCCGCAATAAGCTATACGGTGTGAGCTGTAGTTTAAGTCACGAGTTAAATAGCATTTGCTCGTCTTTTAAATCAGTATTCTTTACCCCTTGCAGGTGCAAGATCGATAACGACAGACGTTCCGACGGCAGAAAGCTTTTCAGATGCGGGATAGACGAAGAAGGATATGTAATTTGCTCTCGTAAATTCTACTCCTATAACCACAAAGGTTATTTCGATATCCGTACCCGCTTTTATCAATATATTTTGTGTATTGAATGCGTCGCCGTCAAATTCATATTCCACGCCGTCAATAGTGATAACAACTATTGCCGTGTTGGTCGTAGCCGTTGTGAAACTGAACGTCAATATAGTATCTTCTGCAAGAGTAAGGTACCGCGTGCACGAGCCGAACAGATAGTTTGCGGGATTTACGCCCCAGCCCGTTGTGATATTTAGATACTGTTTAACTTCACCCTCAACAATTTCCATCGTGTAAGAGCCTATATCGCCACCCACGAATACAACCTTTATTGCCTCGCCGGCATGCAGGTTTATCGAATAGACGTTCAGCTCCTGTGAAGTTTCGATACCTATTACTCCGTTGATTTCCAACAGCATTCCCTTTGTTTCGTTTGTACGGAAGGTATATACGCCCGTTCTTTCCGGAATGAAGATATATTCCTGATCGGCGCCCACAGCGTCATTATTTTTCACGGTGAAAGTATTGGTGCCCATCTTAAGCATATTGTCGCTACGCTCCATCAGCCGGATAGTCCCCAAATAAGATTCCGCAGTAAGTACTGCCTGCGTTGCGATATAGCCGTTCGGGACAGTTGAAGTGATTTTTGCAGTGTACTCGTCCGCCATTTGGATAAACGTTTCCGTGCCCGACATGGGACCAGATAAGTCAACTGTAATTTGCTTGCTTTCTATAAGCCTATCGCCCTTAAACAGACCTACAATGAACGTGGTCGTTCCGCGATAGTTTGCGGGAACCGTTATAGTCACCATAAAATGCACTTCGGTTGCCTCAACCGTATGCGTAACGGTGTTAGACATTGCACTCGTACGGAATTCGGATAATACGCTCGACGACTTAACGCCATACTCGTACGTACCCGGATTAAGGCGAGACAAGATATAAGTAAGCTCGTTATCTTCTTCGCCGCCGTAGTAGTTGACCGTTGCAATTCTGACGCCGTTTTCATAAATCAGATATGACGTAGCATTATCAACGGCGCTCCACTTAATTACTTTGCGTCCGTCCTCCTCGTCAATCCGTATTACGGGAGCCGCAAGCGTTGTAGTGGATCCCGGAAGAGGATTATAGACGATGGTGTTTGACGGCAAGCTGTTTGAGTAAGAAACGTCGCTGCTGGTTGCAATTACGTAGTAGTTGTAAGTGCCTACTATCGTACGCGTGATTGTATATGAAAGATCTCTGGTAGTTGTGACCAGTTTGTTATTCTCGTATATCTCATACGCAGTAGCGTTTTCGACGGCGTTCCAGCTTATTACTTTGCCGTCAAGCTTTACTACGGGCGAGTCTAGCGGGGTGGCAGCAACCTCCCACAATACAAAGTTGGATTCATAGCTGTGTGCATGGACGTTGCCGCTCATGGACGCTGCCATTACGCAGAAGTAATATTTGTGACCCTTAAGGAACGGGCGGAATACCAGACCTTCACCGTACAGCAGATAATGATAACCGTCGTTGATGGTATAGCTCAATCCGTCTGCGTTGAGATCTTCGCTTATATTGGTTGCTGCTCTCACGTCGGGATTGTCGGTATCCTCACGGATGCGTACGACATAATCAGTTGCACCCTCGACGGGCTCCCAGCTTAAAACGTTGTCTTTAATGCTTACGACGGGCGAGTCGAGCGGAGTATTTACGTAAGTAATTTCCGACTGGTCGCTCGCAACGTATTTACCGTTACCCGACGCAGGCACCGCCTTGATGAGATAGGTATAGCTGCCCGCAAGACTGTAGCAGACGTTGAATGACGTAGTCGTCTGTAATGAGTCCACGGCGCCGTGTTTCATACAATAGACTTCATACAAGTCGGCGTTGGGAACAGGGTCCCATACGATATACGTTAATTGGACGGTAACGCGGTCATCTGCAGGACCGTGCCCTGCACCCCTTATTTCAATTCTAAGCTTTGGCGCAGCGAGCTTGACGGCACCCTCTCCTCTAGTAATCTGCTGACCTTCAGACTCATCACTGTCAAGTTTGTTGTACAGTGCGCTTATTGCCTTTACCGTAACGGTATAATTGCCCGGCTCCAACAGATCGGTGTCAATGGTATACGTAGTTTCCTCGGTCTCGTCGAAGTAACTGCCGTCAATATAAATTTCATATAATGCCGCTCCCGTAATATCGTTCCAGTTAAGCGTTTTTTCGGTGAGCGTAACTACGGGGGTATCAAGTTTGGTTACGGTGTACGTGACGGAATTTGAGACTGCGCTGTCTATATAGTGCGGGTCGCTGCTCGACGCCACGACGGTATACGCGTAGTCGCCCGGCTCCGTTTTAGCCTGAATAGTGTACGGAGACTCCGCATCGGCAGATACGAGATTGCCGTTTTCGTATACCTTGTACGTTTGGGCATTCTCTACGGTATTCCACTGTAAAACGTTTTCGTCAAGTTCGGCAACGGGCGAGCCGAGCGCGGATACGATAAACGTAACGCTCTCCGACAAGCCGCTGTCGGTATAGTCTTTATTGTCGCTCGTCGCCTTTACGGCATACACGTAGTTGCCCGCTGCAGATTTTTTGGTAACGGTATAGGAAGTACCTGCCTGCATAGATACAAGCACGGAGTTCTCGTACACTTCGTAGCCGTCGGCGTTTGCAACCGCGTTCCAGCTTATAACGTTGCCGTTAATGGTAATCTCGGGCGCGTCCAAAGGACGGGCATCGGGAGCGTGGGAAATTTCGTAGTCGCAGACGTCGCACTTGCCGTTGTTGTCTGAGTCGGCGTGTTCGCCGAAGTCCGCTTTTTCGCCGGTATGCTCGCAGGTGGCGGCATGCCAGTGTCCGGACTCGTCCTTCGCCCACTCTGTAGAATACGTATGCTCGTGGCTCTTTCCGCCGCAGGAATACGCCAAACCGACGCTTAGACCTACGATTGCACCTACCGCCAGAATAGATGCAACCAAGATTATTATTAAACGCTTTTTCATCTACTTATCTCCTATTTTTCATCTGATTTTTCTATAATGATATCCTTACCTTCATTAGTCAGATTTATTTGTAAGCACGAAGATATAATCGAAGCCGCCGAAGCCTTAGTGTATACTATTTCATTTGAGTAATCTGATTCCTCGTAGCCGGTTTCGCCCTTGAAACTTAATACCTTGTACGTTCCTTCACGGTAGCCGTACAGTGAAAGATCGTAATAGAGAATGGTATTTCTGCCCACCAGACCGTCGTTGCAATATATACTGTATACACTGCAATGCGGCACAGCCTCCCAACGGATTACGTGTCCGTCAAGCCATATTACGGGTGTGGCAAGTTTTAACGGTCCGTCCTCTTTCTCGTATACGATAGGCTCGGATTCAAAGCTGTCGAGATAGTTGATATTGTCGCCCTTGGCTATAACGGTAAAACTATAAAGTCCGGGCTCGAAATTTTCGTAGTCGAACTTTTGGCTGAGATAGTTATAGTCGGGGTCGTAGCTGTTTGACAAGTTAGAGCTGATAAGTGTTCCGTCCATATAAACTTCGTAGTGATTGGCGTTAGGCACCTTATCCCACTGAACAAAGTTAAGGTAAGCACCTGCAAAGCGAAGCACGGGCGTCTCTACCCGATACAGATAATATATTTCTTCGTTGGACGGCGAGCTCATAAGATAGTTCTCGTCTGAGCTGGTTGCCGTAACGGTGTACTTATACTCGCCCGGCTCCGTCTTTACTACCGTATAAGTATTTCCGGTAACCGACGTTAACAGCGTGCCGTTCTCATATAAATTGTAGCCGTCGGCATTTGAGATTTTGTTCCAGCTCAACACGTTGCCTTCGATTGTGAGCGTGGGCGCGGAAAGAGTTTTTGCGGCGATATACGTAACTTCGTTAGACAGCTCGCCCGAAACGTAGTTGCGGGGATCGCCCGAATGCGCAATGGCCTTGACGGTGTACGTTGCGTCATCCTTTACGGAATAACTCGTAGTTTTTACGCCCGGAGATATCCATAGCCTTCCGTTCATAAATACCTGATAACCCGACGCCTTATCGACTGCCGTCCACGAAAGGATGTTGCCAGTGAGCGTAAGCACGGGCGTGCCGAGCGGCTTGGGATTTTCAAAAACGGTGAAAGTGATTGAGTTTGAAAGTTCGCTGGGGGCATAGGCGAGATCGTCGCTCAACGCCCTTATCTGATATGTAAAATCGCCAAAGTCTCCGTTTTTATAGGAGCGTGCGATGGGGTGTTCGACTTTGTTTTCCCACGGGAGACCTGCAAGCAAGTCGTCGCCTTCAAGCAACACGCCGTTCTCGTAAACTTCGTAGTCGTCGGCGTGCTCGATATCAAGCCAGCGCACGAATTGCTCGTACAGTCCTTCAAAGGCAATTACGGGCGTTGCAAGCTGTGCAATGACAAGCGTTGCGGGTGCTGAAGGCGCGCTGTTGGCAACGGTGGGATTTTGACTCGTTGCGACGACGGTAAATACGTAATTGCCTGCAACGTCACCGGTGAGAATAAGGTGAGTTTCCTCCGTTTCGGCAATCAGTTCGCCGTCTTTGTAGACTTTGTAGCTATCGGCATTGTCAACTGTATTCCAATTGAGCGTATTGCCGTTTATTGTGGCTACCGGTGCGGCGAGAGCCGTCACTATGTACGTGACAGGCGCAGAACTGCTATTAAGATAGTTGGGCGCCGTGCTCGTTGCTATTACCGTAAAATTATAATTACCTGCCACCGCCTTTTGTATAGTATAAGTGTTTTCAGTCTGCTCGGACACGAGCAAATCTCCCTCATACACTAAATATCTGTCTGCATGGTCAATAGGCTCCCAGCTTAAAACGTTGACTGAAAGCGTCAGCTCGGGCACGGATAGATTATAAACCCGATAGGTGACGGGTGCGGAAAGAGCGCTGTCGGAATACTCGGCTGCAGAGCTTATTGCCTTAACAGCGAAAGTGTAGCCGCCCGCATTATCCTTTTGTATAGTGTACGAAGTGTTTGTCTGTGTTGAAACGAGCGTTTCGCCCTCGTATACTTCATACTTTTCTGCGTGTTCGACTGTTTCCCAGCTTATGACGTTGCCCGTGAGCGCAAGTACGGGCGTAGCAAGAACGGTATCAGATTGCATTGCATAGTTGCAGACGTCGCACTTGCCGTCGTTATTGCTATCCTTATGTGCGGCTACGTCCTTTTTTTGGTCCGTATGTTCACAGGTTGCGCCGTGCCAGTGGTCGGTTTGGCTGTAAGACCATTGATCAGAGTATGTATGCTCGTGATTGTCCTTTCCGCAGGCGGAAAACAGTGCAACGCCAAGACAAACGCTTGCCACTGCGGCAAGTATATGTATTATGCCTTTTTTCATGTTTCTTCTCCTTTAATACTGTTCTATTAAATGTTTTCTGTCCGACTTGCCGAAAAACGGCAAGTCGGACATCGACACAAATTCAAATACAGTTAATTAATGCGGGTTACGCATTGTCCCCAAGGCAGTTAACGGTGTAACTACCGGTAGAATTGTCCCAAGACGATCCCTTGGTTACCTTACCCCACTGTTCGGTTGTACCGCCGAACGTAATGGTTTCGAGACTGCTGCAGAAACGGAAACCGAAAATGCCTATGCTTGTAACGGTTACAGGCATATAGACTGTTTTAAGGGCACTGCAGCTATAGAAAGCATATTTTCCGATACTCGTTATGCCTTCGGATAGAGTAATGGTTGTGATTTTTGAGCAATTGCGGAACGTGTAATCGCCGATTTCGGTGATACCGTTGGGAAGGGTTATTTCCTCAAGGTTGGAGCAACCGTCGAACGCGTATGCGCCGATTTCCGTTATGCCGTTGTGCAGGGTTATTGTTGTAAGATTTTCACAGTTCTGGAACACTCCTTCGCCGAGCACCGTAACCTGTGCGGGTATTGTGATTTCCGTAAGCTCGGTGTGACCTGCAAAGGCATAATTGCCGATTGCCGTTACGGAGCCGTCCGCAGGGATAACGGTATTCTTTGTTGCGGCGATGAGAGTTTTCGTTTCTTTCTCCACAAGGCTGTTGCCCACTACGTGATAGACTGTGTTGCCTGCGTCAACGGTAATTTCCTCAAGGTCCACGCACCCCTCTACCGCACTCTCGCCGAAGTAGGTTACGTTTGCCGGAATATGTATGCTTGTAAGTCCCGTACCAAGGAAAGCCGAGTCGCCGATTATTTCAACGTTATCGGGAATGTTAACGCTCTTAAGAGCGGCACACCTCTTAAATGCGCCGGCACCGATTTCTTTTAGGGTTGACGGGAAGGTTACGCTTGAAAGTAATTCGCAGTCGCCGAATGCAAGCTCACCGATATATTCGATGCCCTCGGGAATCGTAAAGCTTTCAAGTGCGTTACACTTATAGAACATATCATAACCGATTGAAGTGAGCAACGCGGGCAGATTTACGCTCGTGAGCGCGTAGCACTCATAGAAAGTGCTGGTAAATTCTTTCATAGTAATAGATTCGGGGAAAATTACCGACGTGATATTTTGGCAGCCCGAGAATACTGACGAAGCAAGACCGATAGTGCCGTCTTTTACCGTAACGGCGCCTTCAAGCTCCGTATCAGCCTTTATAAGATATTTGCCGATATAGAGAAGTCCGTTTTCCCAGTTATCTTCGTTTGCGGCGTACGCCGTGCTGGTCGAAATACCACCGCTGAGCGAAGTGATTACGCCAAACGCATTATTGCCGATAAATGTAATGGTGTCGGGCAGGGTAATATAAGCGAGATTTTCGCAATTAGAGAATGCCATTTCGTATATTTCTTCGACGCCCTCGGGAATGACGAGTGTCTCTAAATTGTTTCTGTCAAACGCCTGCATTCCTATGATTTTCAAGCTCGTAGGGAACGTAACGTTTTCGAGTCCATTGCACTGGAAGAACGCGTATTTATTTATTTCCTGTACGTTATAACCTATAATTGCGCTCGTGAAAGTAATTCTCTTATCCTTCGTCATACCGTTTGCGTTATAGAACGCGTTAACTCCTACTCTGAGAACGGGCAGGTCTTCGTGATAGGAAGGAACTACAATTTCCGTTGCCGTAGTTTCGACGTTGATACCCGTGCAGGCGTAGCCTATTACGTTTTCTTCTTCGTCCTTAATTTCTTCAAAGAGAAGGTCGGCTGTGCCTGTTTCAACGTAGTTGCAAGTTGCGCAGACGCCGTTTACGACGGTATGCTCTACCTTGTCGATTTCTTCTCCGTCGGCGGAGCAGATCAGCCAGTGATAAGTTTTATCTATTCCGTATATTGCGCCGCTGTGGATATGCTCAACGTAGTCGCATACGGTGCAGGCATTGCCAACAATGTTATGCTCTGCCCTGTTAAATTCGGTGCTGTCCTCTGTGCAGACCTGCCAGTGGTGCGTATCATTGTACTGATAGCCCGTAGCTGTATGGGTGTGCATTGTGTAGTTGCAGACGTCGCACTTGCCGTCATTGTTAGAATCGATGTGTGTGCCCTCGTCCTTCTTTTTGGTTGTGTCGTTGCAGGTAGGGTTCT
>JAFLVN010000020.1 GCA_022508285.1 Clostridiales bacterium | reverse complement strand
TGCTTCCCGACGAGGAGTCCTTCCCCTACGCAATAAGAGTGGTAAACGATATCTTATCGTCTAACGGCTCGTCATCAATGGCTTCGGTCTGCGGCTCTACAATGGCGCTTATGGATGCGGGCGTTCCCATCACCGCACCCGTTGCAGGCGTCGCTATGGGACTTATCAAAAATCAGGAAACGGGCGAGTTCAAAGTGCTCACCGATATTCAGGGACTTGAAGACTTCCTCGGCGATATGGACTTCAAGGTTGCGGGCACTCAAAAGGGTATCACCGCAATTCAGATGGATATAAAAATCAAGGGCATATCCGAAGAGATTATGCACACCGCAATCGATCAGGCAAACGAGGGCAGACAGTTCATTCTTTCAAAAATGCTCGAATGCGTTCCCGAGGTCGCTCCTCAGCTCTCCGTATACGCACCCAAGATTATCAGCTTTGAGATTGACCCCGACAAAATCGGCGACGTTATCGGCAAGCAGGGCTGCGTAATCAAAAAGATTATGGAAGAAACGGGCACTCAAATCGAGTTCAACGAGGACGACAGCGGCAGAGGTTATATCGCTTGCACAGGTCCTATCGAAAATGCCGAAAGAGCAAAGGCAATCGTTATGTCAATTGCTCACGACCCCGAAGTCGGCGATATGTTCGTAGGCACGGTTGTAAGAATTTTGAACTTCGGCGCATTCGTAGAGTTCGCTCCCGGCAAAGACGGAATGATTCATATTTCCAAGCTTTCGGACAAGCGAGTTGAAAAGGTAGAGGATGTCGTAAAAATCGGCGACACCGTTAAGGTAGAGATAATCAAAATCGGCGACAAGGGAATAGACCTTAAGCTCCTCGAAAAACTTTCGTAAAATAAAACTTTGTATATGCGGCGCAATACTTTGTTGCGCTGCATTTTTTTTGGTCATGTACGCTTTATAGTAATGAATATAAAAAAGCCACAGAGGGTAACGCCCTCTGCGGCTTTAATTATTAATTATTTTTCTCTGCCTAAAAATTTATCAATACTGCACTCAAAGTATTCGGCTATTTTGTTTAGGTTTTCAATCGATGGTAGCATGTTATTGTGTAACCAATCATACACGATTGCACCTGAAATTTTCTTTTGCTTTACAAGTCCGTACTGTGATTTACCTTCTTGTTTTAAAAATAAACGCAATCTATCAACAAAAGGTTTTATCGGTTTAAAATTATAATTTTCTTTTTCGTCGTTTGAAATACCTAAAAGATAGTCAGCCGAGCAATTAAAGTACTCTATTAGTTTTGTAAAAGTGGTATATGAGGGTAGAAACGCTCCGCGCCTTAATTCAGAAATTGTTGACCTCGAAACACCAATATCTTTTGATAGCGACACGCTGTTTAAATTTTTATCAATCATATAATCATTCAGTCGCTCACTGAAAACCGACAAATCAATCATAATTACCTCGTTTATTTAATATTATCGGTTTATCAAACATAAATACTTGCAATGTCGACGAACCGATGATATAATACAAATAGATAAATGGAGGTAAATATATGCTCAGGTGCGGAATATATTGTAACTTTTCAGAAGAGTTTTATAAAAAATTCAAGAGAAATAAGAGGAATTATTATCGTTTTAAAGAAAATCTAACTCATATAACTATAGACCTGATATATAGCGGTAATCTTATTTTTTCGGTAGGCGGTACGTCGGAATTTTATAGGGACTTTATGGAAGAGTTTTTTCCTTGTTGCAGTATAATCGACAGAGTGTTTTTAGAGGTAATCAACGGTGAAAATTACATTGACTATCTTGTCAATGAGTGTGACTATATTTTCGTATTTTGGCATGATGACAAAACATGGGATAAAATAATGGATAGGTTCGACAAAGCAAATAAGGATGTAGATATTTTTGATATGGAGTGTGTAACCGATGAATATATCGAGTTTGAAAAAAAGTTAAAAAGAATTGCAGAGGAGGACAAAAGAATATTTTTGCGACTAAACCACAACGAATTTATTGAGTTTTTGATGAACAGAAAAAAGAAATAAAAAAATGCAACGGGTGCGATTTAAAAAATCGCACCCTCATTTTGTTGTAAATCGGGGGAAAAAGGGGTATAATTTATAGCTGAAATGAAGTTTGAATTGCACTCAAAATTTGAGCCTACGGGCGACCAGCCGCAGGCAATCGAAAGCCTTACCGAGGGTGTTTTAGACGGTATCCGCACCCAAGTGCTTTTGGGCGTTACGGGAAGCGGTAAGACGTTTACCATGGCAAACGTTATTAAAAACGTCAACCGCCCGACCTTGGTTATCGCACACAACAAAACGCTTGCGGCGCAGCTCTGCAACGAGTTCAAGGAGTTCTTCCCAAACAACCGTGTCGAGTACTTCGTTTCATACTACGACTACTACCAGCCCGAAAGCTACATACCTTCAACCGACACCTATATCGAAAAGGATATGAGCTTAAACGACGAAATAGACAAGCTCCGCAACTCTGCAACCAGCTCTTTGGGCGAGCGTGAAGACGTAATAGTGGTGGCTTCGGTGAGCTGTATTTACGGCTTGGGCGCACCGGAGGAATACTTTCGCCTTGCAATCTCTCTGCGCCCCGGAATGGAGCTTGAAAGGGACGCACTAATCCGCAGACTTGTCGAAATTCAGTACATGCGCAGGGATATCGACTTTCAGCGTGCTTCTTTCCGTGTGCGTGGCGACATAGTGGAAATTTTCCCCGCATCAAACTCCGAAATCGCAATAAGGGTTGAGTTTTTCGGCGACGAAATAGACAGAATATGCGAGGAGGAAGCCGTTTCGGGTAACATAATTTCCGAGCTTAAACACGTTTTAATCTTCCCCGCCTCGCAGTATGCGGTGGGCTCTGACAAAATGCAAAATGCGCTCTCGATGATTGAGAGAGATATGAACGACGAGGTCAAAGCTTTCCGTGACGAGGGCAAATTATTAGAGGCGCAACGCCTCGAACAGCGCACCACTTACGACTTAGAGATGATGCGTGAAATCGGCTATTGCAGCGGCGTTGAAAACTACAGCCGCTACTTCGACGGTCGTTTCCCCGGTCAGCCGTCTTTCACTTTACTCGATTACTTTCCCGCCGGTAAGTTCCTAGTATTTATCGACGAGAGCCACATGACAATCCCCCAAATCGGCGCAATGTATCACGGCGACCGCTCCCGCAAGGAAAACCTCGTTAGCTACGGCTTCCGCCTTAAAGCGGCGTTCGATAACCGCCCTTTGACCTTCGAGGAGTTTGACGCCCGTGTGCCTCAGCTTATATGTGTTTCGGCAACCCCTGCCGAATACGAGTTAAAGCAGGCTGGCAACGTCGTGGAGCAGTTAATCCGACCCACGGGCTTACTCGACCCAATCGTTGAAGTTCGCCCCACAAAAACTCAAATCGACGACCTGTTGGGCGAAACAAAAAAGATAATTTCCGAGGGCGGCAGAGTGCTTGTCACCACAATGACAAAGCGCATGGCGGAGAGCCTTACCGACTATTTAAAGGAACACGGACTCAAAGTGCGCTATATGCACAGCGACATAGACGCACTTGAGAGAATTGACATAATCAACGGCTTGCGTGGCGGCGAGTTCGACGTGCTCTGCGGCATTAACCTTTTGCGGGAAGGGCTGGATTTGCCCGAAGTCAAGCTCGTGGCAATTCTCGACGCCGACAAAGAGGGCTTTTTGCGCAGCGAAACTTCGCTCGTGCAGACAATCGGCAGAGCGGCACGTAACGCCGAGGGCAGAGTTATAATGTACGCCGACGTAATCACAGGCAGTATGCGCAGGGCGATTGACGAAACGGACCGCCGCCGCAAAATTCAGGACGACTACAACAAGGCGCACGGCATAGTGCCCAAAACCATAATAAAAGAAGTCAAAAATACAATCGGTATAACCGGCAAAAAGACGGTTGGGGACGACATAAAATTAAAGGATATCCCCGCCGAAATAGAAAAATTAAAAGCGCTTATGAAGGTGGCTTCCGCTCAACTCGACTTCGAGAGGGCAATCGAAATACGAGATACAATCTCTCAGTTAAAGAAAAAACTTGCAATGAGTAAAAAATCATGAAAGAAGAAATTTACGTCAAGGGCGCAAAGGAAAACAATCTTAAAAATATCGACGTACGCATACCCCGCAACACTTTAACGGTGTTCACGGGGCTTTCGGGCAGCGGTAAATCCACGCTCGCCTTCGACACAATCTTTGCCGAGGGTCAAAGGCGGTATATCGAAAGCCTTTCATCGTACGCAAGGCAGTTCTTAGGTCAGATGGAAAAGCCCGACGTGGAATTAATCGAAGGGCTCTCGCCCGCAATTTCAATCGACCAGAAGACCACCTCGCACAATCCCCGCTCGACCGTTGGCACGGTAACGGAAATTTACGACTATTTCCGTCTGTTATTTGCAAGAGTGGGTATTCCGCACTGCCCTCAATGTGGGAGAGAAATACGCCGTCAGTCTGTTGACGAAATTGCCGACAGGGTAATGACTATGCCCGAGGGCAGTAAAATCATAGTCGAAGCGCCCGTCGTGCGAGGCAAAAAGGGCGAGTTCCAAAAGGAGCTTGCAAGTTGGAAAAAGAGCGGCTACGGTAGAGTTAAAATCGACGGCATAATCTACGACTTGCAGGAGGAAATCCACCCCGAAAAGAATATCCGCCACAACGTTTCTGTCGTAATCGACCGCCTTGTAATCAAACAGGGAGTACTCAAAAGGCTCACCGAAAGCCTTGAAAACGCTTTAAATCTCGCCAACGGACTTGTTGTTATCGACAGTGACGGCAAGGAAGAACTATTCTCGTCAAACTACGCCTGCCCCGACTGCGGTATCTCGATTGAAGAAATCGAGCCCCGTCTGTTTTCCTTTAACACGCCTTGGGGAGCCTGCCCCGAGTGCTTCGGGCTCGGCTTTAAGCAGATTGTCGACCCCGATTTAATCTGCCCAGATAAAACCAAAACTCTCAGTGAGGGTGCAATAAAGATAAGCGGCTGGAATCTGGACAGTTCCGCAATGACGCAGATGTACCTAAATTCGCTCTCCAAAGTCTATAATTTTTCCCTTGACGTGCCTGTAAAAGATTTGCCCAAGGGCGTGTACGAGATGCTTATGTTCGGCAACGGCGGCGAGCAGATTGACCTTGCCTACAACGCATACCGCTTTTCGGGCAGCTACAAAACGGCGTGGGAGGGCTTTGTAACCAACCTTCAGCGCCGCTACAATCAAACCTCGTCCGACAGCGTAAAGTGGGATATCGAGCGCTATATGCGCACTTCCGACTGTCCCGTTTGCCGTGGCAAAAGGCTCAAAAAGGAGGCGCTTGCCGTCACGGTGGGCGGCAAAAATATTGCCGAAGTGTGTGAAATGTCGGTTGACGACTTAAAAAAGTTTGCCGATTTCTCATTCTTCACGCCCACCGAGCACCTTATTGCCGACAGCATAATAAAGGAAATCGACAGCCGGATAAGCTTTTTAGAGAACGTTGGGCTTGGTTATTTAACTCTTTCACGTTCGGCAGCGACCCTTTCGGGCGGCGAGAGCCAACGCATACGCCTTGCAACCCAAATCGGCAGTGCGCTCACGGGAGTTTTATATATCCTCGACGAGCCGAGTATCGGTCTGCACCAGCGTGATAACGAAAAGCTTCTGCACTCTTTGGAGGGCTTGCGGGATATCGGCAACACGCTGATTGTGGTGGAGCACGATGAGGACACTATACGTGCAGCCGATTATATAGTCGATATCGGTCCCATGGCGGGCGTACACGGCGGCGAGATAGTCGCTTGCGGCACGCAGGAAGATATTATGAACGAGCCCCGCTCGATTACAGGCGACTTCCTTGCAGGGCGCAGAAAGATAGAAGTGCCCGAAGTAAGGCTACAGCCGTCCGACAGATGGCTGAAGGTATACGGCTGCAAGCAGAATAACTTAAAAAATATCGACGTGGAAATTCCCGTAGGACTGATTACCGCTATAACCGGCGTTTCTGGCAGCGGAAAGAGTAGCCTTGTCAACGAAATAATTTATCCCTACCTTGCCAACAACTTAAACCGTGCCCGCCAGCTTTTGGGCAATGCGGACAGGTTCGAGGGGCTTGAACACTTTGACAAAATTATAGCAATCGACCAGCAGCCCATAGGCAGAACGCCGAGGAGCAACCCCGCAACCTACACGGGCGTTTTCACGGCTATCCGAGACCTGTTTGCGGCAACTCCCGACGCAAAGGAGAGGGGCTACAAGAGCGGCAGGTTCTCCTTCAACATTGCCGGCGGCAGGTGTGAACACTGTCAGGGCGACGGCATAATTCAGATTGAAATGCACTTCTTGCCCGATATCTACGTACCGTGCGAAGTGTGCGGCGGCAAGCGCTACAACCGTGAAACATTAGACGTTAAATACAAGGGGAAATCTATCTCCGACGTACTCGAAATGACGGTTGCCGAGGCCTGCGAATTCTTTAAACCGATAACGGCTATATACAACAAAATCTCAACTTTAAACGACGTGGGCTTGGGCTATATAAAACTCGGTCAAAGCTCCACTACCCTTTCAGGAGGAGAGGCACAAAGGGTAAAACTTGCCACGGAGCTTGCAAAGAGGAGCACGGGCAAAACCTTCTATATACTCGACGAGCCCACAACGGGGCTTCACAGCTACGACGTCGACAAGCTTATTAAAATACTTTCCCGCCTGCGTTCGGGCGGCAACACGGTACTTGTAATCGAGCACAATCTCGACGTAATAAAGTGCGCCGACTGGATAGTGGATTTAGGTCCGGAAGGGGGCGACAGGGGCGGCACAATTATCGCAACGGGCTCTCCAGAAGCGGTTTCTAAAAACCCTGCAAGTTATACGGGTCAGTTTCTTAAAAAGGTATTAAATTAAAATATTCATTTTCAAGAGCGGCATAACTGCCGCTTTTTATTATTTTCGGGCTTAAATATAGTACTATGTCACACATAATCGGCTTAAAATCATATTTTAAATTATACCGTTAAGGAGTAGCCTATGCCAAAACCTTTGTCTTTGCCCGAGCCTTATCCATCTACAAAAGAAATATCAAACGACGCCTACAGCCTTCGCGTTATCTCCCCTGCGTACGCCTCCTCAACGGGGGAGCTGAACGCAATTTTGCAGTATATTTACCATTCGTTCTTTTTTGAAAAATGCGGCTATGCAGACGTGGCGGAAAAGCTCGTCTCAATAGCCGTTGCCGAAATGCAGCATCTGGATATTTTAGGTCGGACCATTCTTGCCCTCGGCGCACCGCCTCTATTTTGTCGCTATCCCGCGAGCGGCTTCGACTTTTACAGCACTAAGTACGTAGCCTATTCTCGCTCTTTGAAGTTTATGTTAGAGGACGATATTCTCGGCGAAAAGCAGGCAATTTCTGAGTATGACTGTATGCTTAAAAAGTTAAAAAACAAGCAGGTTAAGGAAATTGTTTCACGGATTCGTGCGGACGAAATTCTGCACCTTGAAACCTTGCAAAATATTTTAAGCGACTTCAAGGGTTGACATAAAGCCTCGCTATAAAGTATAATTTTGCCGATGAAAAGTTACGACGTAATTATTGTCGGCGGCGGCGCCGCAGGGCTTGCCTGCGGTGTTCGTCTTGCCGAGAATTCAAAACTCAAAATTCTTATTTTAGAGGCGGGTGAGCGTGCAGGCAAAAAGCTTGCTGCAACGGGCAACGGACAGGGCAATGTGTCGAATAGCGATATCTCGATAGAGCATTATCGCAGCGGCAATCTTTCAACTGTCAAAAAAATAATCTGCGCTGATGCGAACTCGGATTTATGGTCTGACGGACTTGACATTTTCGAGCCTAACCTGTTTGTCACGGACGAAAGGGGAAGAGTGTATCCTTCGGGCAGACAGGCATCGGCGCTGGTCGATTGCCTGCTTCGCAAAATTTCCGCCCTCGGCATTGAACTTAAACTTTCCGCAAAGGTTACGGATGTTAGGTCAACGCCCGACGGCTCTTTTGAAATTACCATTGAAAGCGGTGAAAAGTATTTGGCAAAACACGTCGTTTTGGCGACGGGCGGCAAGGCTCAGAAGCAGTTTAAAACGGACGGCTCTGCCTACAAGCTTGCGGAAAAACTTGGTCACAGAATAACTCCGCTGTACCCTTCGCTCGTTCAGCTCAAAACGGACACGACCTACACCAAAACGCTCAAAGGCATCCGCACGGAGTGCAAAGTCTGCGCCGTTGTAGACGGACAAGCCGTGCGCACCGAAATTGGCGACGTAATTTTCACCGATTACGGCGTTTCGGGCAACGCAATTTTTTACATTTCCCCTGCGTTTTCCGAAAAGTGCGGGCAGATAATTATTGATTTACTCCCCGAATTTACCAATGAAAAAATTACCGCAATCCTTAATAAACGCCTTGCCGTCGGCTATCCGCACGCCGAAATCTTGTCGGGGCTCGTCCATAATCAGATAGGCAGGGCTGTAATTAAAAGAGCGGCAACCGAAAATATAGACAAAATTGTGCAAACTCTCAAAAATTTCACGCTTGAAGTTACGGGCACGCTAGGCTTCGACTATGCGCAGGTCACTCACGGCGGAGTGGACATGCGGGATATTTCTGAAAATCTCGAAAGCAAACTTGTAAAAAATCTTTATTTTGCAGGCGAAATTCTCGACGTAGACGGCGACTGCGGCGGCTACAATCTTCACTGGGCTTTCACTTCGGCAAAAACGGTGGCAGAGGCTATATTGAAAGGTAATGAAAAGGCTTGACAACGTAAAACTTCATATCGGCGAGGATGAGAGTAATTTAATAAAAATTGCTGAAAAACACCTTAAAAAACCCGTAAAATATTTTAAAATCCTTAAAAAGTCGCTGGACGCCCGGGATAAAAATTATATCTTATGGGTCTATTCGATTGCCTTTTCGGACAAGCCCGAAACAGAGCAAAAGCCAATCCCCGAAAAACTTTCAACTCCTCAGAAAGTTGCAGTAATCGGCAGCGGACCTGCGGGGCTTATGTGTGCTTTGCGCCTTGTAGAGCGCGGCATATCGCCAATCATAATCGAGCGTGGCGAGGCTGTGGAAGAACGCCGCACGACCACAAACAGATTTTTCACGCAAAAAATACTCAACCCCGAGTCAAACGTGCAGTTCGGCGAGGGCGGTGCCGGCACGTTTTCGGACGGCAAACTGAATACGCAGACTCACGACGGCTTCAACCGTGACGTTTTGCAGTATTTTGCCCGCTTCGGCGCACCCGAAGAAATTCTGTATCTCAACAAATCCCATATCGGCAGCGACAAACTGTATTCCGTTCTTAAAAATATCCGCAAATTTATTGAAGATAACGGCGGAAAATACCTGTTCAATACAAAATTTACCGGCTTCACCCAAAATGGCGGCAGTCTTAAAAGTCTTATCCTTAAAAATACAAAGACAGGCGAGAACAGTGAGCTTGAAGTATCGAATGCCGTGCTTGCGCTCGGTCACTCTGCAAGAGACACCTTTGAAATGCTTGCGCAAAACGGCATAAAAATGACCCCTCGCGACTTTGCGCTCGGGGTTCGCATAGAGCATCTATCATCTGAAATAGGGCTTGCGCAGTACGGCAAAAATTACAAACTTCTGCCCACGGCGGACTACAAGCTTGTAAGCCACGCCCACGAGCGCACGGTGTTCACCTTCTGTATGTGCCCCGGGGGAGTGGTAATCCCCGCCGCAAGCGAATCTGGTGGTGTGGTCGTGAACGGTATGAGCAACTACTCAAGAGGCGGTACAAACTCAAATTCTGCACTCATGGTTCAGTTGAAGTCGTCCGACTTCGGCGAAGACTTGTTCGCAGGTATGAGATTTCAGCGGCAAGTGGAGCAAAAAGCGTTTGAGGCGGGCGGTAGAACATACGCCGCTCCCGTTCAATTATATAAAGATTTTGTAATCGACAGAATTTCTTCCGACTTCGGCGAAGTCAAGCCGACCTATGCGGCGGGCACGGCGTTTGCGCCACTTAGCGAGGTTCTGCCCGAAATTGCAACAGAAGCATTAAAAGCGGCTATCCCCGATATGGACAGACGGCTAAGAGGCTTTGCAAATCCGCATGCGGTAATGACGGGCGTTGAAACCCGCTTTTCCTCGCCCGTAAAAATAGAGCGTGGGGAGGACTTGCAGAGCGTGTCGCTCAAGGGGCTGTATCCCTGCGGCGAGGGCAGCGGCTACTCGGGCGGGATAACAAGCTCCGCCGCCGACGGCATAAAAGTTGCCGAAAAATTGTTTGGAATTTTAAAAAATCATAAAATGTTCATATAATTTACACATTTAATGTCTATAATACAGATAATTAAATACGACCTACACAAACTTTTTTTCATATTCTCTCTGGGAAAACGGCGCATATTGCGCCGTTTTTCTTTTCTTATGCTTTATTGAAAATTCAGTAGGTCTTTTAAATAACAATTAAGATTTTCTTAAATACTTTTCAACGTCGTCTATGCGCTTTTTAATATCTTCAAGCTCGTCGAGCGCATCTTTCATATTACTTAAATTCCTGTCGGAAACCCCCAACAGATAATCGCAGGTAACGCCGAAAAATTCCGCCAGCTTTATAATCGCCCAACTATCGGGGTTGGTGCGTCCTGTTTCATAATTCGATAATGTTTTTTGGTCTATTCCCGTGGCGTTAGCAACGTCAACCTGCCGTAAATCCCTATCCTCACGTAAATCTCTGATTCTGTTCATAGTAATATTTTTCTCCATAACGTAAATTTACTATAATTTTAGTAAAATCATTTGACTTAGGAAATTTTGACTGATATAATTAATTTATAGTAAAATATTACTACATAAAAAATGGAGGATTAAAATGAAAAACAAAAAAAGAATGATTGCTGCGCTTGCATTAAGCGCTTGTGTGGCGCTCGGCGTGGTAGGTTTTGCCGCCTGCTCTTCGGGTGAGAACGGTAAGGACGGTAAATCGGCTTATGAAATTGCAGTGGAACACGGCTTTGAGGGCACCGAGGCAGAGTGGCTTGAAAGCTTAAA
>JAFLVN010000002.1 GCA_022508285.1 Clostridiales bacterium | reverse complement strand
GTACTACGCAAACAAGATTTACGAAAGTGATCCATTCGCACGTCTCGACACAACGGGCGTAGGCAAGCTGATGGATATGGCGGTAACTTTGGGCAAGAGCACAAGGCCCGAGTTGCACTTAGGTATCTGCGGCGAACACGGCGGCGACCCTTCGTCAATCGAGTTCTGCCACAAAATCGGCCTCAACTACGTTTCCTGCTCACCTTACAGAGTTCCCATCGCCCGTCTCGCGGCAGCACAGGCAAATATCAAGAATCCGAGAAAGTAATAGTTTCGTCTATTTAGTGGGCTGTTAAAAAAATAATACAATATATAGTGTTTTAGAGCTTATTCCATAACGGAATAGGCTCTATATTTTTGTAAAAATAGGGTTTATTAAGAGTGAAAATTGCTTTTTATCAGCATGTTTCCACCCAAGTTGAACACTTGATTTTTGCTAAAATCTATGAAAAAAGTATGCACTAAAACTTCAAAGTAAAATCAAATGCGGGTTAAGCAGCCCGCCTTTTCTCTTGCCTTGAAAGGTCGAATATGCTATAATATTTGAACGATAAACAGTAATTTATTGTATGTTTACTAAATTTTAAAAAATTTATTCATTGAAAGGGGTGATAAAATGATTGTTTGGAAACGATTATTAAAAGGTTTTGGTGTTTGCACTGTTATGCTGATGATGTTGCTAGGTTGCTTATGTTTATCAGCCTGTGGTAGCGAGGGCGAATGTGTATACACTTTGGTTGATGACCATTACGAAGTCACTGGAGTAACATCAAAAGATGCTCATTCGTTTAAAATTGCTGAAACTTATAAAGGTTTACCGGTTACTGCAATTAGCGAAGGGGCATTTAAAGATTGCCACTTTTTACGTAGTATTACTATTCCGGATGGTGTTAGTACCATTGCTAGTGAGACTTTCATGAATTGTTTTGAATTAACCAGTGCTACTCTGCCTGATAGTATCACCGGCATTGACAAGCTCGCATTTGCCGAATGTCACGACTTAACTAGCATTAACATACCCGCCGGTGTTACGAGCATTGGTCATGCTGCGTTCCTTAATTGCAGTAGTTTAAAAAGTATTACTCTTCCGGATAGCGTTAAGAGTATTGGATCTGAAGCGTTTAATAATTGCAGAAGATTAACAAGTATTACCATTCCAAATGGCGTGACTGAAATTAGTGAATATTTGTTTTGGCAGTGTGAAAATTTAACCAGTGTTACCCTTCCGGATAGCGTTACTACCATTGGTGAAGATGCGTTTTCTAATTGCAAGAAATTATCTAGCATAACCATTCCAAAAAGCGTCACAAGTATTGGATCTGGAGCGTTCAGTACTTGCAAAAGTTTAAGTAGCATTAATATTCCAGATAGTGTTACCGAAATTGGCAATTCGGTATTTGCATGGAGCGGTTTAACTAGCATCACCATTCCTGATACAGTTACCAGCCTGGGTGCGAATGTGTTTTTTGATTGTGCTAAGTTATCAAGCATAACCCTCCCTAATAGTCTTACTCGCATTGGCAAAGAATTATTGGAAGGAACGTCTTATGCCAACGATGATGACAACTGGGAAGATGGTATATTATACATTGGTCAATACTTACTTGATTGCAAAAGAGATAAAAGTGGTGATTATACAATTAAGGATACCACTAAATTGATTGCTGAGCAGGCTTTTGCAGAATGCAATAATTTAACCGGTATTACTATTCCTGATAGTGTCACTATTATTGGTGAAAAAGCGTTCTATAAATGCAAAGGTTTAGAAAGTGTTACTATTGGCAACGGCATTACTTACTTTGGGGAAGAAGCGTTCGCTGAGTGCTCACAGTTAACTACTGCAACTATTAGCAGTGGCAGTATTGGAGACGAAGGGTTTTATCATTGCTACAGGTTAAATACCCTTAACATGAATGGTGTCACAAGCATTGGAAAAAGTGCGTTCGCTTTTTGCAATGCTCTGAGTGAGATTGTAATACCGAATAGTGTTACTACTATTGGCGATTGGGCGTTTATTAATTGCTCAAAGTTAAGATATGTTACTATTTCGGAGAGTGTAACACACATTGGCTATTGGGCATTTGCTTCTTGCCCTTTAAGCCTTGTGACGTTCGAAGGTACTTCTGGTTGGATTTGTACACCAAAAGAACCAGCAATCGGCACCGATGAAATATATATCCCTGCGAGTGACTTCATAGAAGGTGGAACAATGGCCAAATATTTGCATCAAGACTATATTAACTATTATTGGGATAGAGCCATTAGTTAAAATGCTCGTTTGCAAAAAAGGACATAGTTGGTAAATTCGTAAGATAAATTTCAATTTAGCCTTGCAAGCCTTTATTTCACTTGACCTTTTGTAATTAAATATGCTATATTAAGTTAGCTTTTGGAGAATTAAAAGGTGTGAAAAATAGTGCTATCGCCCTACGTGGTAACACGTCCGCACAGGCAAACATCAAGAATCCCAGAAAGTAAATAATTGTAAAAAGGGCTTGTTCCGTTGCGGAGCAAGCCCTTTTGTGCTGATGTCAAAAAATTTAGTGTAAATGCGTAACATATAATAGACTTAAATCGTCTAATTAGTGTAAAATCAATTAAGAGCAAATTTGCAAATTATTATAAAAATATATAGGAGGTTGAAATGCGCAAAGCGAAAAGAGTTTTTATTGCGTTGCTTTTGGGAATTGTAATGCTATTCGGCGTTGCAGGTTGCAATGACGGTACGCAGAATGAATTACAAGGGGAAATTGACGGCGAGCAAAGTCAAATTGAGGAAATGAATTATAGCGTGGTTTATGAAGATGTTTCATATGTTTGGTCGGCGGACAGAAAAAATTTTATTGGAATATGCAATTCCAATGACGAATTAATAGAATTGTGTACTAAAAATAATTGCGGTTTTTATGACAATGAAAATCCGGATTATGAATCTGCACTAGGTAATAAAGTTCGCGAGTACACAGAAGAATTTTTTAAAAGCAAGTCGATTGTGGTATGTTCTTTTATCAAATCGTCGTATTCCGGTCCACTTAAAGTTTCATCTTTAGAAGTTGTTGAAAACACATTAACCTTAAAAATAAAACGGCCGAATAGTGACATTGCAGATTCTGTTGTGGTTTGCTGGGGATTTATTATAGAAGTAGATAAATCAATAGTTTCAGTCGTTACAGACTCGACATATCTTGTAATTTAACGGGTTTGGCTTGTTTATCTATGAATTCTTTTAATTTATAAAATACATAGCTTTGCAAAACGAAAAAAAGACCGGGCAATCGGTCTTTTTCATTGACTTTAATTTGCCGTTTATGCTATATTATATTTGCCTATATATAAGTCTTTTACGGAGGAATTTATGGAAGAAGAGAGGGACGGTTTATCGTTAGGCGGAATCCTTCACACAATTTTTTCACAAAAATGGCTTGCGTTGATTATAGCTGCGCTGTTGACCGCCGGCATCACGCTTGCGCTGTATTTCGGATATAATCCGCAAGTGACCGATTACGTAAGCACGTTTACGGTCAGCTTCCCCGGAAGCGAAAGGTCCGATTTTATATTTTTGGATATTTCAAACTTTCAGTTCAGGGAAATAATCGCCCTCGATAACCTTGAAGCGGCAAAAGCCAGCGACGAGGAAAAGTTTGAGTATATCGACGTTCAATCGATGCACTTAAACAATAATATATCCATAACCAAAGGCGGTGAAGAGCAGCCTTCATACACAATAAGAATAAACGCCAAATATTTCAGAAGCCGGAGCGATGCAACCGCCTTTATAAAAGCGCTTGCGCAAAAGCCAATAGACTATATTATGAGTCAGGCGGCAGCACAAGACGTATTTCTCAGCGGCTACGACTCTGCTAAGTTTTACGAAGATAAATGCTCCCTCTTAAAAAAGCAGGTCAATTATCTCACTGAAAGGCTTAACGTGCTCTCAACACTCACCGAGGAAGAGTTAAAGAGAGACTGTGGAGAACTTTTAACCGAACTCGAATTTTACGAGAGGCAGCTTGATTCCGCAATAGGTGAAATGCGCAAAGAACACTATGTGCACGATGCCGATGAAGTAAAAAACGAATACGAATTGCACAAGTTTGCGCTTGATAATCAGCTTAAAACATTAACCCGCGAGCTTGAATTGATTTTCGGGCGTATAAGTGAAAGCGATCCTGCGGTGAATTTGGCTCAGGCGTCAAAGAGGATTGAAGAGCTTGCCAAGCAAATTGCCGAAACCGAAGAACTCATCCGCATATATGATGAATATTATATCGACAAACCGTTGAGCGAGGATACGGACGGTACGTTTGCCGGCAAACTCACAGAACTCAACGAGAGGCTCAAGTCCTTGACGGATAGCTACGAAGATAATTTGAAGCAGTATTGCACCAAGACTTCATCGATTGTGTACGCAGGTGCGCTCTACAGGGAAGGCGATTTGAACGTTGTAGTGTGCCTTTTAATCGGCTTGATTATAGGCTTAATCGTTGCGGTTATAGTCGCCTATATCGTAGGAGCTTACAAGCTGAAAAAAACGACCGAAACACCCAAGGAAGCACCCGCCGATATAAACGATAATACAGATAATGATAAGAATTAAATGTTGAAAAACTCCCCTTTTTAAGGGGAGTTTTCTTATTTGCTTTTCGCTTGACTTGTTTATTCTGTTTATAATATAATTGCGGTATGGTTACAAAACGTAAATTACTTGCGCAAGACTTAGCCGAATGCGGGATATTCGTTGCCCTTATGGTGGCGGCAGCATTTATTCAGATACCTTTTCCCCTTGTTCCGCTCACCTTTCAGACTGTTGTGAGCGTGCTCGCAGGGCTTATGCTGGGTGCAAAAAAAGGTACTATAAGCATGACGGTATATATGGTTTTAGGGCTTATAGGGCTTCCCGTATTCACTGCGGGCGGCGGCATATATTACGTTTTAAAGCCATCTTTCGGCTATATACTCGGCTTTATCGTTGCAGCGGCAACGGCAGGGCTTATCGCCGGCAGAGCGGGACTCCCGCTTTGGCGCTACATACTTGCGGCAATGGTTGCGTTCCTTGCAGACTATGCCGTAGGTATTCCATATTGCATAGTTGCGGCTCACCTTTTGGGCGTAAAAAATTTACTAAATCTGTTTATAGTCGGCAATCTTTTGTACATGCCCAAGGATGCGGCGCTCTGTCTGCTTGCGGCAATACTCGCAAGAAAGGTGTGCCCGCTCATAGGTGTTGCAATAAAAAAGAGGGCAGGCAAATAAGCGATTCTGGCGTAAACAGCTTTTAATTTTCGGGCATATATTTTAAGTATGCAGAAAACTCTCGCCGTCGTAAATTTAAATAATCTCAGATATAACGCAAGCTTTGTAAGAAATATTTTGGGCGATAAAAAGTTTTACGCCGTGGTAAAGGCCGACGGCTATGGGCACGGCGGCGCACGGGTAGCTCTCGCCATAGAGAATATTGTCGACGGCTTCTGTGTGGCTATCACAGACGAGGGTGCGGCTTTACGCCTTGCGGGAATAACAAAGCCTGTACTCGTGCTTTCGCCCCCTCTCGGCAAGGACGACGTGCTCCGTGCAAAATTTTACAACCTTACCTTAACCGTCAATTCGCTCGATACCGCAAAGCTCATCGGCGGCTGTCACTGCCATATCAAAGTCAACACGGGCATGAACCGCCTCGGCTGTAACTTAAAGACGCTTCCCCGAATTTTGAACGCTCTTAAAAGTGCGCAAATAGAGGGAGTTTATTCGCACATGTACGACCCTTCGGACGGCGTTGCAAGTGAGCGGCAGCTCGAACTTTTCGACCGTGCGGAAAAACTTGTTAAAACGGTAACATCTGATACGTGTGCGCATCTGGCGGCAAGCGGCGGTGTGCTTAGTGGCAAAAAATACTTAAAGGACGGCGCACGCTGCGGAATACTTTTGTACGGCTATCCGCCCGAGGGCTTCAAAGCCGACGTAAAACCCGTACTCAAAGTTTTTGCAAGGCGTACTCAAGTTACGGAATTTATCGGCGGCGGAGCGGGCTACGCTCACGCCCGTAAAAATTATAAATATCTATCAGTTTACCGCCTCGGCTATGCCGACGGCTTCGCCCGCACGGTGCCCCTCGGCGAAAACAATCTGTGCATGGACGCATTTTTGCGGGTCGAAGGCGGGGAACTTCTGCCCGTCCTTGAAAACGCCGAGCACTATGCAAAGAGGTGCGGCACGATAAGCTACGAGGTGCTCTGCGCCGCAACGAGGCGTGCGGAGATTATATATGAAGAATGAAATACGCAAAAAACAAAAATTGAACCGTAAAAACTTCGGTGAAACGGAGCGGCAGGAGGCGGACAGGGCAATACTTAAAACCTTCATTGAAGCCTTTTCAAAGTACGACAGCTTTTTTATTTACAACAGTTTTTCCACCGAAGCCCGCACAGACCTCATTATAGAAGAACTCGTAAAGGCGGGCAAGAGGGTTTATCTTCCCCGTGTGGAGGGCGAAAATATTGTTGCCGTTCCATACGTGAAAGACGGCTTTAAAGTGGGTGCATTCGGAATTTCAGAGCCTACAGGACAAGCGTTCGAGGGTGAAATAGATATAACCTTAGTGCCCCTTCTTGCCGTAAATTCAAAAGGCTTTCGCATAGGCTACGGTGGCGGCTTTTACGACAGATATTTAAGGGGTAAAAACACTCAAAAAGTGGGAATGGGTTATTTCTTTCAGCTCGAAGATTTTGAAGAAGAGCCGCATGACGTTCCCTTGGATAAATACCTTTGCGAGAGGGGGATTTTTAACTTTTGAGAATAATCAGCGGCAAATACCGCTCTCTCGTCCTTTCCGAATTTAAGGGGGAGGATATCCGCCCCACGGCGGACAGGGTAAAGGAGAGCCTTTTCAACATAATAGCGGCAAGCGTTCCGTCCGCCCGCGCCCTCGACCTGTTCTGCGGCAGCGGCGGATTAGGAATTGAATGTATCTCGCGCGGAGCGGAGTTCGTGCACTTCAACGATATTTCCGCCGACAGCATAAAGGTATTAAATAAAAACCTTTCACGCATAAAAGAACACAATTATAAGGTTACAAATCAGAATTTTTCCGACTGCCTTTTATCGCTTGATAATAAGTTCGATATAATATTTTTAGACCCGCCGTACAGGCTCGAAGCGGGCAGAGAGGCGCTTGAAATTATAGCCCGTCGCAACCTTTTAAAAGAGGACGGCATTGCCGTTTTGGAGCGTGACAGGGCCTTTACAGGCGAAATAGAAGGGCTTACGCTCTGCGACGAGCGCAAGTACGGCAAAACGTATTTAAGTTTTTTCGAGGTGACTTAATTTGAAAAAGTGCGTATTTTCGGGCACGTTCGACCCGCCCACTTCGGGTCACAAAAAAATAATAGAAAAATGCCTTGCGCTTTTCGACGAGGTAGTGGTTGCCGTAATGGTTAATACCGACAAAAAACCGCTGCTCTCCGAGGAGGAGAGAAAGGCGCTTTTAGAGAAGTTATTTTCGGGCGAAAAGCGAATACGTGTTGAGATTTTCGATGGTGCGGCGGTGGATATTCTCGAAAAGGAGAACACCCCTTTTTACGTGCGGGGAGTAAGAAACACGATAGACTTCGAGTACGAAAACGCAAACTATTTTGCAAATAAAAAGCTCAAAGACGACATAATAACCGTCTACATTCCCGCCGAGCAGGACAGTTTGCAAGTTAGCTCCACGCTCGTAAAGAATTCGGTAAAATTCCACAAGGACTACGCAAACTATCTTCCCGAGGAAATCCGCACAGACTTCCTTGAAATGATAAAAAATAAAAACATATAAATTTTACAGAGATACGCAATGTTTGAAAAACAGATAAAAATACCCGAACCCGAAGAAATTCTTGCCACACTTCCCATGCCCGAAAACCTCAAAAAAATCAAGGCGCAGAGGGATAAACTCGTTTCCGACGTGATTTCGGGCAAGAGCGACAAACTTTTGATAATAGTAGGTCCGTGCTCGGCGCACGAGTCAAAGCCCGTTTTGGAGTACGTGGAGAAGCTCGGCAAACTAAACGAAAGGGTAAAGGACAAGCTGGTGCTTGTCCCGAGAATTTATACAAACAAGCCCCGCACAAGGGGTACGGGTTACAAGGGGATGTTCTCACAGCCAGACCCTACAAAGGCGGAAGACATTTTAAAGGGAATATTCGCCATACGTGAGCTCAATATCGGCGCAATCTCTGCAAGCGGGCTTTCCGCCGCAGACGAAATGCTATATCCCGCAAATATGCCCTATTTCGAGGATTTACTCAGCTATATCTCGGTGGGCGCACGCTCCTGCGAAAATCAGCTTCACCGCCTCGTTTCAAGCGGAATGGACGTGCCCGTCGGCATAAAAAATCCCACAGGCGGCTCACTTTTGGTGTTGTTAAACTCGATATATGCCGCACAGAGAGGGCAGATTTTCAAACTTAACGGCTGGCAGGTGAAAACGCAGGGCAATCCCTTGACGCACGCAATTCTTCGGGGTGCGTCCGACTATTCAGGCAACGACACGCCAAACTACCACTACGAAAACGTAATGCAGGTTGCCGAAGGTTATGCAAACTCCGGACTTAAAAATCCCGCAATCATAATAGATGCAAACCACTCCAACAGCGGCAAAAAATTCAAACAGCAGATAAGAATATGCGAAGAGGTCATGCAAAACCGCCTCTACGATAAGGATTTCAGAAAAATCGTTAAGGGCTTTATGATTGAAAGCTTTTTGGAGGAAGGCAATCAAACGGAAGACGTTGTCTACGGCAAGTCGATAACCGACCCCTGCCTCGGCTGGCGTGATACCGAAAGGCTGCTTTTGGATATCGCCGAAAAGGCGTAAAAAGCAATTCGTACGCTAATATGTGCCGACTAACCGATTAAAAGCAGAATTAAAAAACACAGCACAGCCTGCAAAAATTTGAACGATATAAACTTAAAGGGCTTTACGCCCGTCTTTGAAAGATAGCTTATCTGTTGCATTAAAATGGATACGCCGCCGAAGGTTATAATAAATCCCGCCAGCGCACCCTTTATTTGAGATGTGCTCCCTGCAAGGTGGCGGCAACCCGTCGTTGCTTCGGCAAGTCCTAAACATACGGCTTTCGCCGCACCGTCTTCAATAAACAATTTCAAAAAGCTTTCAAGCGGATAAAGTACGTTGAAGTCCTGCAAAAATTGTGCGACCACGTAAAAAAAGGCAATAAACCCGCCCGCAACGGCAACGGAAACTACCGCTCCGTAAAAGGTGTCGTATAAAAGATTGCCGTTCGATTTTATCGGTTTTGGCGGAAGCGCTGAAGTTTTTTTGCAGAACCTGCAATATATAAGGCTGAAAACCGTGACGGCAAGCGCATGGGCAATAAAAATTTTCATTCCGAGCAGCTTGTCGTCAAACATTTTAAATCCCACGCTGCCGATTATAAACAGCGGTCCTGAGGTCGAGCACAGCGGCGCAAGCTTGTCGCAGTCAGACTTTGTAAGAACTCCGTTTTCGTAAAACTCCGCAACCATGCGGCTGCCTGCGGGGTAGCCTGAGCAGATAGAAAGTAAAAAGCACACTGCGGCGCTCTGCGGCAGATTTAGTATTCGTGTAGCTTTCTTTAGCGGCAGTGAGGCCTTGTCGGCAAGCCCGGTCTTAATAAAAATCAGCGCAAGCACTATAAAAGGAAACAGCGAGGGCAGCACGCATTCCGCCCACAGCACAAAGCCTTCAAAGCAGCTTGCAACGTATCTTTCGGGGTAAATTATTATCGCCGCACCGAATAATAGGATACATATACTTAAAACTACATATTTTATGCGTTTTATTACCATACTTCTTTTATATTTTGAAAAGGGAAGTATTATGAGTAAAACTTTGGGACTTGCTTTGGGTAGCGGCGGCTCGCGGGGGATAGCGCATATAGGAATACTCGTCGCTCTCGAGGAAGCGGGCATCAAGCCCGATTTTGTTACGGGCTGTTCGATAGGATCGGTGGTCGGCGGCAGCTTTTGTGCGGGTATATCCGCCCACGAAATACGTGATATAGCCTTGAGATTAAAGACTCGGGACATCATAGATTTAGCGCCTTCTTTCATGTCGCGAATGGCGCTTCTGCGCAGTAAAAAAGTGGCTGAGCTCCTTTACGACTACCTTGGCGACATTCGGTTAGAGGATATGCCGGTACCCTTTAAGTGCGTGGCAACCGATTTAATTTCGGGCAAACTCCACGTTTTCGAGCGAGGTCCCGCCGCAGTGGCGGTGCAGGCTTCTTGTGCAATCCCCGGGGTGTTCCGCCCGATAGAGCACGAGGGAATGTTTCTTGTGGACGGCGGTTGTCTTTGTCGTGTGCCTGTAAAGGCGGTAAAGGATATGGGTGCAGACGTAGTTGTTGCGGTGGACGTGCTTTCAAACGTTTCGCAGCCGATAGAAAAGGTGGGCAATTTAGTGAATTTGATACTCCGTGTGTTCGACCTTATGGACGCCCATCAAACGGATATGCGCAGTCAAATTGAGGGTAAAATCGCAGATGTTGTCATAAAACCCGTCATCGAAACCGTAAGTCAGTACACCGTTAAAGATCTTGATAAAATTTACGAAATCGGTTACAATTTAGGCAAGAAATATGTGGATGAAATCCGCACACTTTTAAATAATTAACGCCGAGGCGGTTAGACGGGATTGATTTCCGTCGTATAGACCGCCACGTCGTACCGACGGCGTCAGCCGTACAACAGCAACCTCGCACAAAGTCGCGCTACTGCACGACTTTTGCGAAAATGGAATTTTATGGATTTATTTGATTTGAATGGCAATGAGGACGTCGCAAAGCCCCTCGCCGAGCGCATGCGCGCAAACAACTTAAACGATTTTGTCGGGCAGAAACACATCGTTTCGGACGGTAGCCTCTTGCGGAGGGCAATCTCTTTGGATAGGCTTGGCAGCTGTATTTTTTGGGGGCCTCCGGGAACAGGCAAAACCACGCTTGCAAACATAATTGCGCAGACCACGCACGGCGAGTTTATAAAGCTAAACGCCGTTCAGGCAGGCGTTGCCGACGTAAAGAGGGCGGTGGAGACAGCTCGCAACGCCCTCAAAATGCACGGCAAGCGTACATATTTAATGCTGGACGAATGCCACCGTTTCAACAAAACGCAGTCAGACAGTCTGCTACCCGCAATCGAACAGGGCACGATAATTTTTATAGGCTCTACTACCGAAAATCCCTATGCTTCCATGACTCCCGCAATAGTTTCAAGGTGTCGGGTTTTCGAGTTTAAACACCTTTCAACGCATGATATATTGGGGGCAATGCAAAAAGCCCTGCACGATAAGCGCAAGGGGCTCGGCGAATATCAGGCAACCGTAGACGAGGACGCAATGGAGCACATGGCACGTGTTGCGGGCGGTGATTTGCGCACGGCGTACAACGCCCTTGAGCTTGCAGTGCTCACCACGCCGCCTAAGTCTGACGGCTCAATCCACGTGACTCTTGCCGATGCAGAGCAGTCCATTCAGCGCAAGGCGCTCTCGTATAACGAAGACGCATATTACGATTATCTTTCGGCGTTCTGCAAGTCGCTCCGCGGGAGCGATTCAAACGCCGCACTCTACTACGCAATGCGCCTTATCGAGGGCGGTTGCGACCCCATGATTGTGGCTCGCAGGCTGGTTGTTCACTCGTCCGAGGACGTGGGAATGGCTGACCCCAACGCATTGGTTGTCGCCTCGTCCGCAATGTATGTTTTAGAAAAAACGGGCTATCCCGAGGGGCTTATTCCACTTTCAAACGCCATAATATATGTGTGCGAAGCGCCCAAGAGCAACACCGTTGTCCTTGCAAAAAACGCCGCCCAGCGTGACGCAATAAACGTAAGGGACGACGACGGAGTGCCGCCCTATCTCAAAGACAATACCTTCGGCGACAAGGAGACAAAGGCGCAGAGCGGCAAATACAAATACCCGCACGACTATGCGGGCGGCTGGGTCAACCAGCAGTACCTGCCCGACAGCTTAAAGGACAAAATTTACTACACACCCTCCGACTACGGCTACGAAAAGCAGGTCAAAGAAAACAGAAAAAACAAGGGCAAACTTAAGTAATTAATCTTTAATTAATAGCAAAATACAGAGAGCCGCCGCAGCAAAAAGCTGCGGCGGCGATTTTTTATATAAGCGAATATCGGAAGGACAAGGCGCATAACATATATTAATTCTTAAAACGTGTTGAGTTTTTTACAAAATTCGATAATAAAGCTTGAAAAAATAAAAATTTAGACATACGTTTTAAAGTATTCTTGGAGATGCAACTTGTTCGGCGTAATAAAACTTAAATCATTAATAACAGGCGCAATTGCGCTGGCGATGGCAATCGTTTTATGTATATCCGTCCACTTTACGGGTGCATATGCAGTCTACTTCAACGGAACACCACGCCTTGTGCCCATATACAGTGTTGAAAGAGAGGAAAAGGTAGTTTCTATAACCTTCGACTGTGCTTGGGGCACTGAGTACACCGACTCTATCCTCACAGCACTCAAGGCGTCAAACGTTAGGGCGACCTTTTTTATGGTGGAGTTCTGGACGGAGAAATATCCCGACTTCGTAAAGAAGATTGATGAGTCGGGCTGCGAGATTGGCACTCACTCGGCAACTCACTCGTATATGTCCAAACAGAACGCAGAGGAGATAAAGCTCGAGCTGAACTCTTCTTCCGAAGCGATAAAAAATATCACCGGCAAAGAGGTGGACTTGTTCCGTGCGCCCTACGGCGATTACGATGATGAGCTAATTCGCACCGCTTCTGAGCTCGGCTACTACACAATTCAGTGGGACGTTGACAGCCTTGACTGGAAAGACTTGTCCGCAACCGATATAGCCATGCGTGTTATAAACGGCGTAAAAGAAGGCTCTATAATTCTCATGCACAACAACGGTCTGCACACGGCGGAAGCCGTTCCCATAATTTTGGATACGCTGAAAAACAGAGGGTATTCGTTCGTGCCCGTGGGCGAACTGATTTACAGAGAAAACTACACGATTGACGGTACGGGCAGACAGCAACCCGTAAAATAACTCGATACATATCACAGTTTTGACAGAAATACATTTATTGGAGGCATATATGAATTACAACACGGAGAAAAACAACAAGGTCTACCTGTACGGGGAAATCGTCTCCGAAGCAAAGTTCTCGCACGAGGTATACGGCGAAGGGTTTTACGAGTTTTACGTTAAGGTGATAAGGCTTTCGGGTCAGGCGGACATACTGCCCGTAACGGTATCCGAGAGGATAATGACGCCCGAAATGACGATAGGCGGCACAATCTGTGCGCTCGGTCAGTTCCGCAGCTACAACAAGCTCGAAAACGGAAAATCCCGCCTTATGCTTACGGTATTCGTAAGAGAGCTTTTGGAAACTCAGCCGGGCAAAAATCCCAACTCAATAGTGCTTTCGGGCTATATCTGCAAGCCGCCCGTCTACCGCACGACCCCTTTCAACAGGGAGATTGCCGACCTGTTGATTGCAGTAAACCGCAGCTACAACAAATCAGACTATATCCCCGCAATTGCCTGGGGCAGGAATGCAAGGTTTGTCAGAAACCTTTCGGTGGGCGACAAGGTAGCGTTATCGGGCAGAATACAGAGCAGGGAATATCAGAAAAAGCAGCCAGACGAGAGCTTTGTAACCATGACGGCGTACGAGGTTTCTATATCCAAGCTTGCGGCGTTCGACGATGATTCGGAGTTCGACATAGACGAGGAGTTTGACTTGTATTCAACCCCCAGAACCTACGAAATAAACGAATAATAAGTTTATTAATTCTAAAATATCATTAAAGCCGGACGTTGCCCGTCCGGCTTTTTTGTTTGCCGGCACATACACCCGCTTGACTTTGCACCGCACGGAGTGTATAATTAATATGTATAGTTAGATAAATAATTTAAGGGAGATTGAAAATGCATCCCGAAGCGTTAATTTATTTTACAAGCGACCACAGCCTTGGTTCGCCCGGCATATACCCCTACGGACTGTGTATAGCCGTAGGAATTATACTGTGCTTTGGCTTTCTGTTTTACACTATGTGGAAAAAGAAGTTCAACGAGGCGTCGTCCGATACCATTCTTTTAATAGGAATATTCGCCACGGCTTTCGGATTTTTGGTGGCGGCGCTCTTTCAGGCGACGTATAACTACATTGAAAATCCTGCGGCAGGCTTCGACCTCGGCAGCGGAATTACATTTATAGGCGGACTTATCGGCGGAGTTGCCGGATTCCTCGGCGTATACTTTTTGTATATGTACGTTGTGCGCCCCCGTACGAAAATAAAGTTTTTAACAAAGCCCATGAACGCAACGCTTACCGACGCTCTGCCCTTTATACCCATAGGTATCTGCATTGCGCACGCCTTCGGACGCCTCGGTTGTTTCTTTGGCGGTTGCTGCTACGGTATGGAGACGGACGCCTGGTACGGAATCGCCTGTGCGGGCGGACCCGAAAAAGTTATTCCCACACAGCTTTTCGAGATGATTTTCCTTTTAGTGCTTGCGGCGGTTATGGCGTTTTTGTACTTCAAATACCGTTTCAACTATAATTTTGCAGTATATCTGATTGCCTACGGTATATGGAGATTTTTAATCGAGTATTTGCGCGACGATGCCCGCGGTTCGTTTATAGGCTCTGTTACGCCGTCGCAGTTCTGGTCGCTGGTAATGATTCCCCTTGGCGTGGGCTATATATTCCTGCAAAAGTACGTGCTTGCAAAGCAAATGAAACACCCCGAGCTTGAGGGCGCAGAAAAAGCGGCAACCGAACCCGAGCCTCAACCCGAGCCCCCTGCCGAAGAAGCTTAAGAATGAAAAAGCTTATTTGTTCACTTTGTGCAATTTTAATATTTTCAGCCGTGATAATTTGCGGCTGTTCTACTGAAGGGTTAAGAAGTTATTCTATCTATTACGGAGAAAATATCACTCAAGCCTTATATTTCAGTATGAATTCCGATGCCGTCCTCACAGTATACGAGGGCGGCAATACTGCTTCCCAAAAGGAGAATAACCGCATAAAAGAGCTTGCGGACGGCGTTTACGATATTCTCGAGGATATCGAAATGGCTATTAGCGCAACCGATGAAAACTCGGACGTGTCGAGGTTCAATGCCGCAGAGGCGGGCGGGGAGCTGGAAATTTCAAAAATTGCATACGAAGTTTTGAGTATCGCAAAGGATGTTTACGATAAGACAGACGGCTACTATAACCCCGCCGTGTACTACGGCGTTCAGGCGTTCGGCTTTAACAGCTCGGCTCACTTCCCCAAAACGGAGGACGAGCTACCCGAAAAGGGAGTCACCGATAAATATGTCGAGCTGGCTTCACACTTTTCTGAAGTGGAGCTTGACGAAAGGGATGGCTGCTACTTTGTAACTAAGCCCGATGCCACAGTAGAGGTGGACGGCGAGGAACTGAGTCTTAAAATAGACTTGGGTGGAATAGGCAAGGGCTACGCCGCCGACAGAGTAGGCGAACACCTTGATAAAAAGGGCTTTGATTCGGCGATTTTTAACTTTGGCGGAAGCAGCTTCTCCGCAAAAACGTATCGGGGCGGGAACTTCAAATTCAGCTTTGCAGACCCTCGCTCAGACGGTGAATTTGAAGCTTATATATCGGACGTTCAACTCAAAAACGAGTGCGTTTCCACGAGCGGCGACTACGTAAATTATTTTGAAATAGAAGGCGTAAGGTACAGCCATATATTTAATCCTTTCACCGCCCGCCCTGTGGATACGGGGATTATGACGGCGACGGTAATCGGCGGTTCAGCCGCCGAGAATGACGGCTATACCACGGCAATCATGGCAATGGGGGCGGATAAGGCTATCGAATTTATAGCAAGCCTTGAAGGTCGCCGTGTGGCGTTCACATTTATTTCGGGCGATGAGTATTACTATTATACCGATAATATGGAAGACGGCAGCTATACTCTGACAAGCGACAAATATAAACCTTACGGAGGCGGCAATGTCGCTTAAAAAGGTTGAAATCGTAAAGACGGAAAAGGGTTTCAAACTGCCCGACCTCATGGTGTACGGCGTAATATTATTACTTGTCGCCGCACTATTTATTGCAATATTCGCCACCCGCAACAAAGACCCCTTTCAGGGTGTACAGGTGTATGTAAATAATACGGCAGTAATGTCTTACAACTTCAATAAAGGCGGTTTAAGCGGACTTGAAGTAATTGCAAAGGACGGCTCGGTAGAAGCGCCGGAAAGTATTTCAGGCAGCGTATTTACCGTTAAAGTGCGCACGGGTGGAGAGGCATACAATATAATTGAAATAAATCAGTCTGCCCGCTCGGTTCGTGTTATTGAAGCCGACTGCTCAAGCCACGACTGCGTTTATACGCCCGCAATTAAGGACAATAACGGAATTATATTCTGTTCTCCGCACAGGCTACGGATAATTCCTTTTAACTTTGAAGTGGAGGACGACGGCGGAAATCAATTAATATAACAAATAAAAAAGCGCTACTTGCATACGCAAGCAGCGCTTTTAATTTAACGTTATTTAGCCGCAGTGTCGGGCTCGTATATCTTACTGTATGTATTGTGTTTTAAGATAATCTTTCTCGGACACTTGTGTACGCAAATCATACAGCCCGTGCACTTTGAATAATCGAATACAGGCAGATTATCCTGCATGGTTATCGCTCCGCGGGGACAGCTCTTTGCACATAAGCCGCAGGCGATACAGCCACCCTTACAGCTGTTCATAACTTCCTTGCCCTTGCAGTGCGACGAGCAAGCCACGTACACCTGTGCCGTTGCCGGTATGCGCTCTATAAGGTTTTTTGGGCATGCGGATATGCAAGCTCCGCAGCTTATGCACTTGTCGGGATTTACATGCGACAGCCTGTTTTTAAGCTCTATTGCATTCTCGGGGCAAGCCTCCACACAGTCGCCGTCGCCGAGGCAGGAGGTTGCGCACAGCCTGTTGCCGCCGAGCAGTGTAATATTTGACGAGCAGGTGGGTACGCCGACGTACTCGAACTTTAAACCGCAGTTGTCGAGGCTGCCGCGGCACTTGACTACAGCCACGGTGCGCTCTTCTTTAGTCATTTCAACGCCGAGCAGAGCGGCGATTTCCGCTTTCTTTTCGGGTGAGGTTACGTGGCAGTCGCCAAGCGACCCCTCGCCCGAAACAAGCTTTGAAGCAAAGCCCGCACAGCCCGAGCAGCCGCAGCCGCCGCAGTTTGCACCCGCAAGATTTTCAAGAATTTTTGTAACCTTTTCGTCAACGTCAACCTTGAACACCTTGCCGACCACTAAAATAAGTATAGCTATTAAAGCGGCAGAGCCGGCAAATATTCCGGCAACGATGCCAACCGAAATCCAGGTTTGAGAAGTAAATGCAAGTAAATTCATATCTTCTCCTCCTTATATCGAAATAAAGGTAAATACCATAAACGCCATACATATAAAACTTGCCGTAATCATAGCGGTGGGGAAGCCGGCAAGCGCCTTGGGCGTTTTGTAGTAGTTAATTCTCTCTCTCATACCGCTCATTAAAATCATAACGAGGGTAAAGCCTAAACCTGCGAACAGTGAGTATAAAACCGCCCAGCCCATATTCATTGCCGCACCGCCGAGGTATGCTTCCATATCGCCGATTACAAGCTCGGTAACGCCGAGCACGGCGCAGTTCGTGGTAATTAAGGGCAGGTATATACCCATCGAGTTGTAGAGGGAGGGTGAAATTTTCTTTATTATCATTTCAAGCATCTGCACGAGCGAAGCTATTATAAAGATAAAGAAGATAATTTCAAGGAAACCGATATTGAGCGGCACCATTACGTATTCGTATACGGGATAAGTTACGAGGGTTGCAAGCACCATAACGAGAGTTACGGCAATACCCATGCCCGCTGCGGACGAAGTCTTTTTGGAAACGCCGAGGAAGGGGCAGATGCCGTACGTCTTTACGGTAATAAAGTTATTTGTCAAAACCGCCGCAAGAATAATTGCAATCACAGTACCCATTACGCAGCCTCCTTGTTGAGAAGATTTTCACGCACAAGCTGATTCTCCTTAACACGCTTTTTCTGCTCGAACAGGTTAATTATGTAAGTAAACAGCGCAATGCTTATGCCGTATATCATAAACGAACCTGCGGGCATTGAGAATATGCCTATGCTGAAACTCATAATCTGTAATCCGAAGATAGAGCCGTTGCCGAGGAACTCGCACACAATACCCATAACGGTGAGTGCACAGGTAAATCCGAGACCGTTTGCAATTCCGTCTACGGCCGACTCTATAATAGTGTGCTTGTTTGCAAACGCTTCGGCTCTGCCGAGGATTATACAGTTTACTACTATCAGAGCAAGGAAACCGCCGAGGCTGTCGTACAAATCGGGTACAAATTTTTCGAGCAGCATTCTCGCAAAGGTAACGAGGGTTGCTATAATTACTATATAGCAGGGTATTCTTACCTCGTTGGGAATAACTTTTTTGAGTGCCGAAATAATAATGTTTGAAAGAGTTAAAATAACAACTACGGTAAGTCCCATGCCTGCGGCGCTCGATGCCGAGGAGATAAGTCCGAGGGTGGGGCATGTGCCGAGCACTAACATAAGGGTGGGGTTTTGGAAGATAAGTCCGTCTAAGGTAATTCTCTTATACTTGTTCATTACGCATTACCCCCTATATATTCCGCAACGAAATCCATTGCGCCGTTCACGGCGTTGGATATTGCCCGCATGGAGTAGGAAGCTCCCGTTTTAACGTAGTCATCTTCGTCGTGTTTTGTCGTGCTGTTGTGAATAAATCCACCCATAAGTTCCTTGCCGTACTCGGCCTTTTTTGCAAGCTGGTCGAGGTGGCTCTGGCTTATCTTGCTTATGTAGGACTCCCCGGGGGCTTTTTCGATGACTATCTTCATAATCCCCTCAATTGCGCTTCCGTCCTCGCTCATTTCAACTACAATCCAGCAAGTAACGCTTCCGCCAAAGCCCTCTTTGCCCGTTACGTTGATAAGGTAGTTTCCGTCGTCTACAACTTCGTATGCTTTGAGAACCTGAGAGTATTTGAACTTGGTGGTATAATCGTTGAGATTTTCGATTTCCACGGTTTCTACGTCATGTCCGTAAATCTTCTTGACAGCTCTTGAAAATCTCTCTTCGGCGGAAACCTCGAGGAAGCCGTACATTACGGTGAGAAATATGCCGCAGACAAGAAGTATGGACAATAGAACAACTATACACTTGAACGTCTTGCTCTTGAAAAACTGTTTAACAGTCATTTATTTGCCCTCCTTGTGTTTCTTTTCTTTTACGTAGCCGAAGGGCTTTCTTATGCAGTACCTGTCAATTAAAGGTACAAGAATGTTCATTATAAGTATTACGAAGGAGGCAACCTCAAGTCCCGTGAGATATCTTAAGAGGGCAAGCAAAATACCGCCGGCTATGTAGTACACAAGCTGTCCTATAACGCCCTTGGGCGAGGTTACGTAGTCCGTGAACATGAACACTGCCGCAAATACTGCGCCACCCGAAAGAACGTGGGGCAAGAACAGCCCTATATCAAACTTATACTTATCGAAGTAGAAGCCCGAAAGGAGCACTGCACAGAATCCGAATACCGCAAGCAAGAGAAGGGGCTGCCACCACTTTATAACCTTTCTTACACAGAGGTATATATAGCCGATAAGTATTGCAAGCGCACTTGTTTCGCCTATACATCCGTTCACGCCCGTGCCGAGGAATAAATCAAGTACGCTGAGTTGCGATAAGTGGCTCTCGTTTAAGAGGTGGTTGAGGTTTGTTGCACTCGTAAGTACTTCTCCGCCTTCAAGCACCGCTCCGACGTTGGCGGCAACATATACTGTCATAGAGAAGCTCAAAAGCATAAGTACTCTCGCAGTTGCCGCGGGGTTCACAAGGTTTTTACCCGTGCCACCGAAGAACATTTTAACTATGGCAATGGCAAATATACTGCCAATCAGCACTTCGTACCACTTGACGGTTACGGGTAGAATGAGTGCGAGAATAAGTCCTGTTACAATGGAAGTAAGGTCAAACTGTTTCCACCACGCAAGGCAGGTTGCTTTGGCGTTTTTACACTTATTTGCAAAACCGCCTTTGGCTATAAAGAAGTATACGAATTCCGTAGCAACGCAACCGAGCACGGCAACGAGCTCGATTATAAAAGCCATATATCCGAAGAATACTATGCCGGCAATCGCCGCAGGCGCAAGCGCTATGCACACGTCGCCCATTATGCCTTTGGTATTTCTCTTTTTTCTTACGTGGGGAGGAGTGGAAATTACGAGTGTATTGTCAACAATATTTTCAACCGTATATGTATTGTCAACCGGTTTCGTATCGTCAATCATTTTTTCGGTCCTCCCATTTTTCTAAGTTCTGCTTTGGTCTTGCGTATCGCCTGCATAAGCGGCCGCTTTGCGGGGCAGTTATACGTGCATGCGCCGCATTCTATGCAAGCCAGCGTGCCGCCGTATTTTGCCGCCGACTCGTAGTCTCCCGCCAGGGCGTAGAACTCGGTGTTCATCGGCATAAGGTGCATGGGGCAGATATCGGCGCACTTTCCGCAGTTTAAGCAGGGTGTGGGATTTTCCGCCGCAGCGCATGCGTCAGTCAGAAGCAGTATGCCGCTCGTAGCCTTATGGGTGTACACTTCAAAGTTGGAGAGCGCAACGCCCGTCATCGGTCCGCCCTGAATTATCTTTTTGGGCTTTTTCTTTGCGCCGCCGCAATAGTTTACTATATTCTCAACCTTTGTGCCGAGCTTAACCCACAGATTTTTGGGGTTGGCGGCCGCACCGCCAGAAAAGGTTAAAACTCTCTCGTAGAGCTGTTTGCCGAGTTCAACGGCTTCGCACACGGCAAACGCCGTTGCAACGTTTGAAACAACCACGCCGCTGTCGGCGGGGAGCTTGGGCGGAAGCCCTATGCGCCTGCCCGTGGTAACGTAAACAAGCTGCTTTTCGCCGCCCATCGGATATTTCTTTTTAAGGATAACCACCTTGATATCGTCGTACGGCTCAAACTTTGCAATACAGTCGGGCTTGTTTGCCTCGATGCCGATTATTATGTTCTTAACGCCGAGCGCAGTGGCGATATATCTTGCGCCACGTACAATTTCGTCCGTCTTTTCAAGCATTAGCCTGTGGTCGCAGGTGAGGTAGGGCTCGCACTCCGCACCGTTTAAAATAAGCGTATCCACGGGCGTTCTGGGCGAAAGCTTAACCGCCGTGGGGAAACCCGCACCGCCCAAGCCTACAATGCCCGTATCCTTAATTCTCTGTTTAATCTCGTCGGGAGTGGGAGAGGACAAGGGGGGGAAGTGTGCGTTATCCGTCTTGCCGTTGTTTTTGATAACGATAAACTTCTCTATTGCGCCGCTTGCGGCAACCTCTTCCCTAATATCCTCAACCGTTCCGCAAATGCTGGAAAAAACGTCTGAAGATATCGGTCCGTCCGCCTTTGCAATCAATTCGCCGCAAACGACGTCCTGCCCGATTTCAACTACGGGCACTGCGGGTTTACCGAGCGATTGTAAGGTGGATATAGCTACAACTTCGGGCTCGGGCATCCGCTCTAACGGAGAAGCGCAGGCAAGCGACTTTCTGTCGTTCGGGTGCACGCCGCCGAAGAAGTATTTTCCTTTTACTGCTTTCAAATCTGACCTCCAAGAAAAATTTTCGCTCAAATTGCAGGCAATTTGCAGCGAGTTTACAATAGTGTCGTAATTTTCCTAACGGGCGAAATCAATTTTCTCGTGCAAGGTAAGGAATATTTCCTTGCACTCGGTCATCGTTCAGGCTTGTTATGCCTTCACTCATCTCGCATTGCCAAAACAGCGCACTGTGCTGTTTTGAAAATGCAACGCTCGTCCTTGAAAATTTCGGCATTAATCATTTGTGGAATTAATTTCTTTTCTCCAAATTACTTTTTCGAATATATTTATCGGCACGCCTCTGAATACGAGGGTCGTCACTCCGCCGACGACTGCGCCCGAGAGAATACCCAAAAGTATAAGGTATGGCATGTATCCTAACATCAGCGTACTTCCGGATAAGAAAACGAATACGATATTCTGCGTAATGTTGTGCGCCACCGCCGAAGCGACCGACACCGCCATAACCGAAATTTTAGGGTGCGCCGTATACATGAGCAGTGAAGCTACCGCCATGGAAACCATTCCGCCCGTAAACGAGTATAATAGCGCAGAAACGTTACCCGCAAACACCGAGCCGAGCACCGTTCTCACCGCAACTACTATAAACGCCTCCACGGGCGAGTACATTATAAGTGCGGCAAGTGAAAATATATTTGCAAGCCCCGGTCTTGCACCGGGAATCAGCATGCTCGGGAACAGATTTTCGATTATAAAAGTAACGAGAGCGAGCCCCGATAAAAGGGCAAGCACAGCTATTTTTTTTGCAGTAAATCTGCCTTTGCTCATAATAATACAATTATACTACAAATTATATAATTAGTAAATAAAAATTCAAAAAAATTTTGTAAGGATTTAAAAAAAATTACAAATTTTGATATTATTTTTCCTTGACTTTGTTTTTTGTGTTCAATTATAATTTTCATTGAAAAGGAGATATATTATGGAACTTAAATACACACGTAAAAACGTTTACAAAGAGGCTGACGGCAAACAGCTCAAAGCCATCTACAAGTATGCCGAAGGCTACAAAAAGTTTTTGGATGAATCCAAAACCGAGCGCGGGGCTGCTCACGCCGCCGAAAGACTCGCAATTGAGCACGGCTATAAGCCCTTCTCGTTTGCAGAAAAACTCAAGGCCGGCGACAAACGTTATTTCATCAACAGACAGAAGAACGTATTTTTAATTAAAGTAGGTTCGGAGAACGTGGAGGAGCACGGCGTAAGAATTATGGTTGCGCACGTCGATTCCCCCCGTCTCGATATAAAACCCAACCCCGTATACGAGGAATCGGGACTGTGCTACTTAAAAACGCACTACTACGGCGGCGTTAAAAAGTATCAGTGGACTGCGCTTCCCCTTGCACTTCACGGAGTAGTTATGTTGCCCGACGGCAAGAGCGTTGAAGTATGCGTGGGCGAGGACGACAACGACCCTATATTCTACATAACCGACATTCTTCCCCACCTCGGCAGAGAGCAGGCTGCAAAGCCCCTCGGCACGGCAATCCCCGGCGAAAGCCTCAATGCTGTAATCGGCGCACTTCCCGCTGTGGACGACGAGGAGGAGAAGGAGACTGTAAAGGCGGCAATCTTAAAGCTTCTCAACAAAAAATACGGTCTTACCGAAATCGACTTCCAGTGCTCCGAACTCTGTTTGGTTCCCGCAGGCAAGGCTCGCGACGTCGGTTTCGACGGCGCTCTCATCGCATCCTACGGTCACGACGACAAGGTATGCGCTTATCCCGAAATGACCGCTCTCTTTGAAAGTGAAAACAGCCCCCACACGATAATTTCCGTTTTCTCCGATAAGGAGGAGGTCGGCTCTGACGGCACTACGGGCGCACAGAGCAGAATTATCTGCGACGTTATCGACACAATCGCAAATTCCTTCGGTGCAAATCCCATTATTGTAAGATATAATTCAAAGTGCATCTCCGCAGACGTAACCGCAGGTTTCGACCCCGAGTTTGCTTCGGTGTTTGAAAAGCGCAACACAACCTACATCAATTGCGGTGCGGCAATATCCAAGTACACCGGCTCTGGCGGTAAGGGCGGCTCTAACGACGCCAACGCAGAATACGTGGGTTGGTTAAGGGATATATTCGATAAAAACGGCGTTTACTGGCAGATGGGCGAGCTCGGCGCAATCGACGCAGGCGGCGGCGGCACGGTTGCAAAGTTTATTGCAAACCTCGGCATAGACACAATCGACGTGGGCGTTCCCGTGCTCTCAATGCACGCACCTTACGAATTAATATCAAAAGCTGACGTGTATTCGTTGTATCAGGCGTGCCTGGCATTCTGCAAGTAAGCTGACCCCAACCGCGTATAAGCGTCGTTCTGCTGTGTTGCCTTTGCGTTTTTCCTCGGTTATTTACCATTTGTAAACTCCCGTCGGGAAATCCGCAGGCGCCTTGCATAACTCGCTTCTCCGCAGTGCATAGACCTAATAAAAATTGTATAAAAATTGCGGCGGCGAGCCAAAAGCTCGCCGCCGCTTATCGTTTATGAAAAATAGCGTTGTTTAATTTTTCTCTCTCGGAGTGAAGAAGTAGATATCTCTTATCTGCTGGCGCACAAACGCTTTGTACTTATAGCAGCCCGACTCGAACAGTACGTAAATTTTGTCGCCGTTTACGCACATTCCCTCTGCCATGCAGGGGACTTCGTAGTCGCGGAGAGCACGGCTCTTGTCTGCAAAGTATACGTACAACGTAGAATCGGTGTATTTTACGCCGCTTTTCCTATACACGCCCTCATACTCAAAGTTACTGCCCGTGAGTGTGCTGAAAGAAGCCCTGTTTGTACTTGTATTCTCTAAGATAACGCTCCAGTCATAATAGTAGAGGTGTGAGTTGGGCAGTCCGTAGCTTTCCGAAAGCACAAGCTGACCGCTTGCCGTGCGGGCAAACCCCTGAATCTTATCGGGTATGGAAATTATTTTATCTATTTTAGGTACGTTGTTTTCATCGGGAACGTCCGTATCGGACAACTTGGAAAGTCCGTATTCGTTGCTTGACGTGGTGTTTGAAGTATACTCGTAAACAAACGCATACTGTTTATTCCCGCTTAAAGTTTTTACGTGGTGGTTTTTAGCGGTGGAGTATCTGTCGTCGCCCGCACGGTAGAACTCGCCTACGTACAGTTTGTCTTCCGAAGTGCTGGAGGTGCCGTTGTCGTAGAAGAAGCAGAAGGAAGCTTCGTTATACGCTTTGAATGATGCGGTGAATTTAACGGACTTGTCGCCTTCGGTCTTTTTCGCCTTCAGTATAACTTCCTCTGCAATGTTATATTTTGCATCAGCGTACTCTTCCGAACTCTTTGCGCAGTAAACCGTTCCGTCCGAAACAACCCACAGAGTACCGTTTGCTACCCTGGTTTTATTTCCGTCGTTGTCGCTGTTATTGCAGTTGGTGGCAACGCCGCCCGCATGTCCGTAGTAGTCTGTTCCGTCCTCGTTTTTAAGCGTAACGTAACCTACGTATCCCGTGCGTGCGCCTGTAACGTACAGGCGGGAAGGACCTTTTTTCATGTACACGCTTATAAAAAAGTATTCCTGCTTTGTAATTTCCTCGTCGGTGTCTACGTAGGTGTAGTTGGCAATTCCCTGAGGAACGGCGCCGTCTTCGAGTCCGGGGATATCCAATGCCTCGCCCGACCGTGTTTTTACCGTGTTAAAGTCGCCGCTGCTGAAGTCGGGGTAGCTGTCGCCCCAGAACCACAGCGTGATAAAAATAGATAAAAATACCGCAAGACTGAATATTACTATTGCAGTTATAATTAATTTTTTATGTTTCATAAAAGCTACTCCGTGTTCGGATTTCGTGGACGTATAGTTCTGCATATAATTTTATCAAATGCAAATCAAAAAAGCAACTATAATATAAAAAATCAAAGATTTTTTTAAAATATATAAATTGTACGAAAGGACTTTCGTCTAAAACGAAAGCCCTTTTAATATCAAACCGAATATAAAGGTGGACAGCGCACCTACAAACGCCAAAAAAATTTTAAAGGAGATATCCCGCTGTTTTTGCTTTGCCGTGCGCTTCCAGGCAAATCCGCTTTCCCTTAAATTGATAACGTACATTTTTTCGCCCTTGCGCTCGGAATAAATGAGGTCAAAATAGCCGTCTACCCGCAGGGCGTTTAAAATGTCGTCAAGCTCCTCGTCGTTCAGCCTTCGCCTCTGAGCCATAACCGATTTAATTTCCAAAGGGGAAACGAGGCATCCCTCGGTGCCGTCGCACAGACTGTACACTGCCGACATTACTTCGTTTTCGTTTTTACTCAGCATAAACTTACTATCCACGCTATTGCGCCGATTACCGCACTTCCAAGTGCACCGCCCGCAAATCCCGCCCAAAATGCGGGATAGCGTGCGTTTTTCTGCGGCTCGGGTTGGTATAATTCGTTAAATCCGTCATCGCCTGCGGGCGGTGCGGCGTCCTCCTCGGTATACGTTTTTAAAAGCGCAACGCAGTACATATTTCCGCTGGAATATTTTATATCTATATAGCCGTCGGAAACAAGGCTTTTGAGCGCTTTTTTGAGCTCGACCTCGTCCCGCCTGAAATTCTCGGGGAAAGCGTCGAAAAATTCGTCTGCGGAAACAACAAAATAGCGCCCGGCGGTGCCGAGCGCATTGATTTTATTGAGTACAGCGCTGCAAATTCCGTCCATATACAATAAGAATGGGAAATCTGCATCAAATTATACGACAATCACAAAAATCATTCCGCCGATGAACAGCAATAAGCTCAGCCCGAGCAGAACGTATGCGGCGACAGTAACGTAAAATACCGCTTTAAAATTATTTTTCTTTTTCTGTGTGGAAAGAAAGGAGAGTGCCGAAAGCTCCAACAGCACCGATGAGATAAGGCAATATATTCCCGCACCCTTAATAAAGGCACATCCGAATGCAACCGCCGCCAAAACAAGTAAAACTATTGCTATAAAAAAGTAGGTGCGTGTTGAGCTTTGCTCTGAATTTTCGTTGTTAATATCGCTGATTTGCGGCTCGTTTTTTTTGCTCATAATTCCTCCGTATTTTCTTTTGCATGGCTTGCGGGCTCAACGAGTATGGTTTTATAGTCGGTGTAAATAACAAATCCTGCGTTGGATGCGGGCGGCTTTTTAACAAACTTTCTGCGGGTGTAGTCAACGGGAATTTTAGTGCCGTTCCGTCCGTCCGAGTAGTACGCGCAAATCTCGGCGGCGGCAAGCAGAACTTTTTCGGGCACGTCTCTGCCCTCGCATAAGATTGCCACGTGAGAGGAGTGGTAGCCCTGCGTATGCAGCCACATATCCCCGCCCGAAACGGTTTTTAGCAGTCTGTCGTTCTGAATATTATTTCTGCCCGCAAGCACTTTAAAGCCTGCTATGTCATACGTCCTGAACGGCGTTATTTTAGGCTTTTGCTTTTTGCCCTTTGCAATCTCTTTTATAAGTCCTATTTGTTTGAGCTCTTCCGATATCTCTTCAAGGTCGGATATGCCGTCGGCGGCACATATGTGGGCGGTAATGCTGTTTAAGTAGCTCAGTCTGTCTTCCGTCTCGCCACGCTGTGCTGATACCGTTTCCTGCGTTCTTTTAAGCTTTGCATACCGCTTGTAATACTTCTGAGCATTCTGCGAAGGGGAAAGGGTTTTATCCAGCGCAATCTTTATTTTGCCGCCCTTCTCGTCGTAGTAATTTACCGCCTCGAAGCAGTCCATTCCTCGCGAAATCGCATAAATGTTTGCGGTTATCAGCTCGCCTTTAAGTTTAATATCGTCGGCGTCTTTGCAGTCCAATAGCTTTTGGTTTATGGTTTGCAGCCGCTTTTCCAGCTTTTTGACTGCACCGTTTACAGCGGCAAGCAGCTTCTTTTTTGCCTCTTCAAATATCTGCTTTTTGTAGAGATAGTCGTAGTAAGCCTTCTGCGCTTCCAAAACGGTGGAATAATCCCGCCTGTCGGGTGATGAGCAACGTACCTTAAAATCGGTGGGTTCACCCTCGGAATAAGTCACGCAAGGGTTACATTGCCCCCCGCATATATAGGAGTTAACGTCTTTTGCCGATAAGTTTTCGCCGTACGTTTCTACAATATCAAGGGCGGTGGAGTAGGCTATTCCCTTAACTTTTTCCGAAATGAATTTAGCCATGTCGCCTGCGGCGTATTCAAACGCCGCATTGAGTGCGGGCAGATCGTCGGGGCTTATTTTATCCTGCGGTTCGGGTAGAGTGTATTTAACGCCCGAAAAGAGTACCCGCTTGGTGTTCTCGCCTATCGCAGTTGACTTTAACGCTCCCAAAATTATATTATCCTGCGTGAGCACGGCGTTGGAGTATTTGCCCATTAGCTCAACGTACAGTCGCATTTTAAGGTGCTCGAACTCAGAAGTGCAGTCAAAGTCAATCATAACCACCCTTTCGTATTTGAGCTGTGAAATTGCCGTAATCTGCGCATTTGCAAGGTGCTTTCTGAGCAGCATACAAAAGCCGGGGGCGACCTGCGGCACGGGCTTGTCGCTGTCCGTGAGGCTTATTCTGCACGCCCTTGCGGAAAGACAAATATCCAGTTTAACCGAGCCTTTTTGGGTGTATACAATAAACGTAAGGCTGTCTCGGTCGGTTTGGGTAATTTTTGAAATCTTGCCGCCCGTAAGCGCTTCATTTAGCTCTTTTGTAACGTATTTGATTGTAAAAGCGTCCTGCGGCATAATTTGTCCCCGTGCGGATTTTCAATTATTATAACTCAAAAAAAATCAAAAGTAAATTGATTACCCACGGAAAAACGCTTTGCAAAACAAAAGTATTGTGTTAAAATAGACTTTGCACGAAATTATATAATATTGAGGAGTTTTTTATGAATTACACGCAAGCTACAGGAGAAAAGAGCACGGTTAAGCTCACAATCACCTTCACCCAAGAAGAGTGGAAAAACGCCATTGCAAAGGCGTATTTGAAAACACGGGGCAAGTACACCGTACCCGGTTTCAGAAAGGGCAAGGCGCCCCAGCCCGTGCTTGAAAACTATTACGGCAAGGGCGTATTCTTTGAGGAGGCGTTTAACGCTCTCTATTCCGAACACTATTTTGCCATTCTCGAAAAGGAGAAAGACAACTTTACTGCAGTCGGCGAACCCGAGCTCAACGTTGAATCAATGGAGGAAGGCAAGGGTGTTGTGCTTTCGGCAATCGTTCCCGTAAAGCCCGAAGTAAAAATCGAAAAATATACGGGTTTAAAAATCCAAAAGTTTGAGTATAATGTTACCGACGAGGACGTTGAAAAGGAAGCAAAGAAGCTTGTTGCATCCGACGCTAAGACGGTTGAGGTTGAGGACAGAGCATGCAAATTGGGCGATATCGTAAATATCGACTTCTCCGGCTCGGTTGACGGCGTAAAGTTCGAGGGCGGTACCGCAGAGGGATACGATTTGGAACTCGGCAGCGGTAGCTTTATTCCCGGTTTCGAGGATGCGCTTGTCGGCATGAATAAGGGCGAGGAAAAGGATATCAACGTCAAGTTCCCCGAAGAATATCAGGCTGAAAATCTCCGTGGCAAGGACGCCGTGTTCGCAGTTAAAATCAACAAGATAACCGAAAGGCAGTATCCCGAGCTCACCGACGAGTACGTTAAGGCACACGCCGGCGTCGAAACGGTTGCCGATTACAAGAAAAAGCTTCGTGAAAGGCTTGAAAAGTCGGCGGAAAACCGTGGCAGAGACGAGACGGAGGGCAGCATTTTAGCCGAAATCTCCAAGCACACCGAGGTTGAAGTTCCCGACGCAATGATCGAGAGCGAAATCGACAGAATAGTTCAGGACTTCTCATACCGCCTTATGTATCAGGGGCTGAAGCTCGACGACTATCTCAAGTACATGAATACGACCATGAAGGACTTCCGTGCACGGTACACCGACGAGGCTCACCGCCGTGTGGTCAGCCAGCTCGTAGTGGATAAAATCGTCAAGACGGAAAACTTCAAGGCAGAGCCCGAAGAAGTTGACGCTAAGATAGAGGAGCAGGCAAAGTCGGTTGAAAAGACATTTGAAGAATACAAAAAGACAATCGACCCCAGACAGGTTGAGTACATCACCAACGATATCATAATAACCAAACTTTTCGACTTCCTTAAAGCAAACAACGAAATGTACGTTGAAGAAAAAAAGGAAGCAAAACCCGCAGCTAAAAAGACTGCCTCAAAATCCACGGCAAAGAAGACGGCAGAAAAAACCGACGCCGAATAAATCGCTTGCAATTTGAGCGGAATTTTAAAAGGAGTATTTATGCAGAATATTAAAGGCGCACTCGTGCCCTATATAGTCGAACAGACTTCAAGGGGCGAGCGCTCGTACGATATTTACTCAAGACTTTTAGAGGACAGAATTATATTTTTGACGGGCGAAATCGACGACGCAGTGGCAAACACCGTAGTTGCCCAACTCATCTATCTCGAAGCAAAAGACCCTTCAAAGGATATATCGCTGTATATAAATAGCCCCGGCGGCTCGGTTTCGGCAGGACTTGCCATATACGACACAATGAACTATATCAAGTGCGACGTGTCTACAATCTGTATCGGCATGGCGGCGAGCATGGGCGCATTCCTTTTATCCAGCGGACAGAAGGGCAAGCGCTTTGCGCTCCCCAACAGTGAAATTATGATTCACCAGCCCTTGGGCGGCGCTCAAGGTCAGGCAAGCGACATAAAAATTGCCGCAGATCACATACTTAAAACAAGGCACAAGCTCAACACCATTCTCTCGCAGAATACGGGCAAGCCCTTGGAAGTAATAGAGCACGACACCGACAGGGACAATTACCTGTCCGCCCAGGAAGCGTTAGAATACGGCTTAATAGATAGAGTATTCTATAAGAGATAAAACCGCATATATACTTCGCAATACTGTGTTGCACTCCGCTTGACTTCGGGTTATTTACGGTTTAGTAAACTCCCCTTGCCAATGCTCGTGCGCCTTGTCTTGCTCGCATCTCTGCGGTTTTAATTTCATTTTTAAAATATTAACGCCGAAAAGCGTAGCCCGGATTCATTTCGGGCGTGAGCGCTTTACGACAACAACAACCTCACGGAAAATCGCGCTACTGCACGATTTTCGTGAACTTGGAGTTTTATGAAGGATCAGCAATTTTGTTCATTCTGCGGTAAACCCGAAGATTTAGTCAAAAGATTAATAACAGGAAGAAACGGCGCAAGAATCTGCGACGAGTGCGTGGAAATCTGCCGCGACATGGTAAAAGACCTCGACGTGGACGTTTCCGCACCCGTGCCTTTAAAAGCGCCCGCCGAAATCAAGTCAGAGTTAGATAAATATATTGTCGGTCAGAACGAGGCAAAGCGTGTTCTTTCGGTTGCCGTCTACAACCACTATAAGCGAATAAACAACCTCAAACAGCAGGATGAGGACGGCGATATAGAGATTGAAAAGAGCAACATTCTGCTGCTCGGACCCACGGGCTGCGGTAAAACTCTGCTTGCAAGAACTCTTGCAAAAATTCTGAATGTGCCATTTGCTGCGGCGGACGCAACCACACTCACCGAGGCTGGCTACGTCGGCGAGGATGTCGAAAATATCCTTTTAAAGCTCATACAGAATGCCGATTACGACGTTTCGAGGGCTGAGCGTGGAATAATCTACATCGACGAAATAGATAAAATTGCCAGAAAGAGCGAAAACGTCTCCATCACACGGGACGTGTCCGGCGAAGGCGTTCAGCAGGCTCTCCTTAAAATTATCGAAAGCACGGTTGCCAACGTACCCCCTCAGGGCGGCAGAAAGCACCCTCAGCAGGAGTGTCTTAGGATTGATACCACAAACATTCTGTTTATCTGCGGCGGAGCGTTCGTGGGATTGGATAAAATAGTGCAAAAGCGCAAGGATAGCACCTCTTTAGGCTTCGGCGGTTCGGTCAAAAATACCGAGGAAAATACGTACGAAATGCTTGCAGACGTAAAGCCTCAGGATTTAACACAGTTCGGACTCATACCCGAATTTGTGGGCAGAGTTCCGATTGTCGTAAGTCTGCACCCCTTAAACGAGGAAGCGCTCGTAAACATTTTAACTCAACCCAAAAACGCCATAATTAAGCAGTACCAAAAACTGATTGCGATGGACGGCGTAAAGCTTACGGTGGAGGACTCCGCCGTGCGAGAGATTGCCAACACCGCCATTCGCTTAAAGACGGGCGCAAGGGGTTTGAGAACAATTATCGAAAGCTTTATGACATCGGTAATGTATAAAATTCCATCCGAAAAGAATGTGAAGGAAATAATTGTAACGAAGGAATGTGTTACGGACAAAGCCGAACCTAAAATTGTATATAAGGAAACGGCTTAAACTCAACACGTATTGCATTTTTCTAAATTCAAACAGCTATTGCGCAATTTCTTTTTAAAACGGAAATTGCGCTTTATTCAAAGGAGATAAAATGGCTAAAAGGACACTAACCGATATACCCGTTCTGCCCCTTAGAGGCAGGGTTATGTTCCCTTCAACGACCGTTGCTCTCGACGTGGGCAGAATGGTATCTTTAAATGCCGTAAAGCGTGCCACCGACGGCGATTCATATATTTTTGTCGTTGCTCAAAGAGAGCCCGAAAAGGAAGAAATAAACTCCTTTTCCGATATCTTTGCGGTAGGTACAGTCTGCCGTATCCGTCAGATTTCCCGCCTCCCCGGCAATTCCGTAAGAATTACAGTGGAAGGACTTTTCAGAGCAATAATCGTGCGCGAGGGGCTCGTTGAATCGGGCATATCTGCCGACGTTTCCGAAATTTCTTCCGTCCGCAGCGACGACGACCTCGTCGAGGCGTACTTCCGCACGGCTAAGGATATTATGCAGGATATCTGCCAAACCGAAACCAGAATTTCAAAGGAAGTTGCAGCCAATCTCGAACGCTGCGGCGACCCCGACGAATTTATAAATATTGCCGCACACAATTTAAAGATAGGCATGGACTTAAAGCAGGAGCTTTTGGAAAAGGAACGCCTTATCGAAAGGCTCAAGCTTCTCGATAAAATTTTAAACGACGAGCTTGAAATAATGCGGCTTGAGCGCAAAATAAATGCTCTCGTCCGTCAGAATATCGATAAAAACCAAAAGGATTATTATCTTCGGGAGCAACTCAAAGCAATCCACACCGAGCTCGGCGACGACGAGGACGAAAAGGCGGAGCTTGAAAAGAAAATAAAGGAGAAGGGACTCCCCGAAGAGGTGCAGGCAAAGGCGTTGAAAGAGCTGTACCGCATGGATAAAATGCAGACTGCCTCGCCCGACTATAATGTGCTCAGAATGTACATTGACTGGCTTTTGGATATCCCCTGGACGGAAAAGACGGAAGACACAAAGGATTTGGATGCTGCGGTAAAAATTCTCAACGAGGACCACTATGGGCTCGATAAAATAAAGGAAAGAATCACCGAGTACCTCGCCGTGCACCAGCTCACAGGCGGGTTGAATGCGCCCATTCTCTGTTTTGTAGGACCTCCGGGAGTTGGTAAAACCTCAATAGCAAGCTCGATTGCAAGGTGTCTTAACAGAAAATTCGTGAGAATGTCTTTGGGTGGCGTTAAAGACGAGTCTGAAATCCGAGGTCACAGAAAAACGTATATCGGCGCAATTCCCGGCAGAATAATTGCCGGCTTAAAGACGGCGGGCACTTCCAACCCCGTGTTCCTTTTGGATGAGATAGACAAGCTCTCTTCCGATATGCGGGGCGACCCTGCCAGCGCACTTCTGGAAGTTTTGGACCCTGCCCAAAATTCCACCTTCCGTGACAGATATCTCGAAGTTCCATACGACTTAAGTAAGGTTCTCTTCATAACGACCGCAAACGGCTTAGACACAATCCCCCGCCCCCTTCTCGACAGAATGGAAGTAATCGAATTAAACGGCTACACCCAAGAGGAAAAGAGGGAGATTGCAAAGCGCTATCTCGTGGACAAGCGCAGTAAGGCAAACGGAATTGCCGAGGGACAGCTCACAATAACCGACGACGCCATAGACGAAATAATCAACGGCTACACGCTGGAAGCGGGCGTAAGAAATCTCGAGCGCAATATCGACGCAGTCTGCCGGAAAGCGGCTGTAAAACTTGCTTCGGGCAAGGTTAAAAAGATGCGTATAACCGCCAAGTCAATCGAAGATTTACTCGGCGCACGTCGCTTCGACAGGGACAGCAAGCTTCAAAAAGACGAAGTGGGCGCTGCCACGGGGCTTGCCTGGACGGCGGTCGGCGGTACAACTCTCACTATAGAAGTTTCGGCAATGCACGGCAAGGGCGAAGTGCTTTTAACGGGCAAGCTCGGCGACGTAATGAAAGAGAGCGCAAGGGCGGCAATAAGCTATATCCGCTCAAACAGCGAGCTCTACGGCATAGACGGCGAAACGTTCGAAACTACCGATATCCACATTCACGTGCCCGAGGGTGCAACCCCCAAAGACGGTCCGAGCGCAGGCATAACCATGGCAACTGCAATCCTTTCGGCGTTCACAGGTAAACCTGTAAAGAGCTCGGTCGCAATGACGGGCGAAATTACTCTCCGCGGCAAGGTTTTGCCCATCGGCGGACTTAAAGAAAAGGCGCTCGCCGCATACCGTGTCGGCGTTAAGGATGTGATTATCCCCGCCGAAAATAAAAAGGATTTAGAGGAAATTCCCCAGTCCGTACGCAGTAAATTAAACTTTATTCCCGTAACCGAAGTTGACACTGTGTTCAGGACTGCCATAGTAGGAATACAAAATGATAACAATTAAGGCGGAGTTCATAACGAGTGCGGCGACTAAGTCGCAGTTTTTAAAGCCCGAAAAGCCGATAATCGCCGTCTGCGGCAAATCCAACGTCGGAAAATCGAGCTTTATAAATATGCTCGCAAACCGCAAAAAGCTTGCCAAGGTTTCAAAAGACCCCGGCAGAACCCGCCTTGTCAACTACTTCGACATGGGTGACTTCATTCTTGCCGACCTCCCCGGGTACGGCTATGCGAGGGTCGGCAAGGAAGAAAAGTTGAAATGGGCTAAGCTTTTAGACGATTTTTTTTCCGATAAAGAGTCAATCGCACACGTGTTTTCGCTCGCCGATATCCGCCACGACCCGACCGCCGACGACAGGCAGATGATTGAGTATTTAAACTATCACATACTGCCCTTCACGGTGATAGCCACCAAGGCGGACAAGCTCTCCCGTGCGCAGGCACAGAGGAGCGTAATAAATATTGCGGCAACATACAAGTGCGGAGCGGGCAACGTCATAGTCACCTCATCCGAAACCCGTCAGGGGCTTAACGAAGTGCTCGAAAAAATAGAACAGATTATCTCTATTGAAGAATAATACATAAAAATGCGATGCGATATTCAGAATGAAAAAAAGAATTACTCACGGTTTCATAAGTTTAACGGCGATGTTGCTTACGGTGTTTTTTGTCCTGACTCTAAGCGCCTGTTCTTACTTTTTGTCAGAAGATGATGTGATTCCCGACAAATGCGGCAAGGCGGAAGGGCTTTGGTTGTACCACGAAAATACCCGAGCGCTATCCGACGGAACACAGAGGACCAAACTTTTGACAAACATTGCGATTGGAGGAGCAGAATATTCTGCGGAAGAGTTTAAAATTATCCGCACTGACTACGCCACTGACGTAAAAGAAATTTTCTACGTTCTTTCGGTAGGCGAGAGTGTGTACGCCTATCACTATAATTACAGAACACAGCAATCAGGTTATCTTTGCACTCTTAATTCCCCGAATACCGAAATATTGGTTTCTAAAAGCTACGTGCTGTTCACTTCATCTCAAGACGGCGTGCTGTTCAATCACGATTTAAAACTTTTAAGCGACGAGCTTATCGGGTTTGATATGCCTTCGTGGTACTATGGTAAGACAAGCGGTAGCAGTGGCTATCCGTACGAGTTCTTTTACTATTATTGCAATTTCCCCTATAAAAAGGAACCCAACCACGGCTATATGAATTTTTACTATTTCGACGGGAAAGAAGTTCAACTTTTGGAAGACCTTTATGATTCGGGGATATTTGTTTCAGGAAACTACGTTTATTTTCTGAAATACGGTTATTCTTTGAATGTAGAAACGAACGGAAAGATTCAGTTTGAAAAGTATGACCGTTTTTCATATCCGATTTTTGAAGACGGTATATTTTACGCATTGGCGCCGCTTAAAGACACACGGGAATATAAATTGATTTCTTTGCATGGCGGCGAGTTGGAGGTGCTGTATGATTTCGGCGAAACCACTCGAGCTATTGAAATGAACGGTCTGAAAATCAAAGTTCCCGGCAGTAGGGAAATATATAACAAATATTATAAAATCGATACGAAAACAGGTAAATTGGTTAGAATAAAAAAGACAGAATATAATAAGACAGAGGAATTACATGCCCGTACTATTGAAGTTGAAGGCTGCACTTTTTATATTACTTCAAAGAAGTATGGCGGTAGCTTTATCGGTGCGCTCACTCCGCAGAAAACCTGCTTTTATCTCAACCGCAAAATGAACGGCAAGACAGAAATTATGCAGTACCTTTTAGAAGACGACCTGGAAAAAAGTACGGGTAAGAACTACTTCTACGACGATATTTGTAATTTTTAAGTTAGCTTATGTGAGTAAAAAGCTCCCGGACGATTTGTCCGGGAGCTTTTTGGTATCGTACCGCTTTTTAATTCAAATTCCAGTCTATAGGTTTTTTGCCGTGCGACAAAATGTATTCGTTTGTCTTTGAAAAGTGCTTGCAGCCGAAAAACCCGTTGTAAGCCGAAAGGGGTGAGGGGTGTGCACACTGCAATATGAGGTGTTTACTTCCGTCAATCAGTGGCGCTTTACTCCTTGCGTTGCCGCCCCATAAAATGAATACCGTGTGCTCGGTGTTATCGGAAATCAGCTTTATCACGCTGTCGGTGAACCATGCCCAGCCGCACTTTGAGTGCGAGTTTGCAGCGTGCTCACGCACGGTAAGCGTTGTGTTTAAAAGCAGTACGCCCTCCGTTGCCCACTTTGTGAGGTCGCCGCAGTTGGGCTCTGTAATCCCCAAATCGCTCTCTATCTCTTTAAAAATATTTTGCAGAGAGGGCGGCAGAGGTATCCAGGGTTTAACCGAAAAACATAAACCGTGCGCCTGATTGGGCTCGTGGTATGGGTCTTGCCCGAGTATTACCGCTTTCAGCTTTTCTATCGGAGTATAGCGGAAGCAGTTGTACAAATCGTACATGTCGGGGTAGACGATATGGTGCGAGTATTCGTATTTTAAAAACTCGCGTATTTTAAGGTATCTTTCGTCTGAAAAGAGGGGGGCGAGTATCTCGTCCCAGCCGCCGCCGAGAGCTTTCATATCACACCGTACTTTTTACAATTTTTTCAAGAGTTTTTGATATCGAAACAAAACACGTTTCAAGGTTTTTAAGGAATTGTTCGGTGGTCGAGCCGCTACCGGCAAGGTCTGAAATTGTCTTAAAGGAATAGCATTTCACACCCGCATGCATGCACACCTGTGCGATTGCGCCCAGCTCCATTTCACGTATATCCGCACCCAAAACCTCGGTTATCAGCTTGTAGTCGTCGGGGCTGTCGTTAAATCTATCGCCCGTGGCAACTTTTTTAATTTCAAAGCCTTCGGCAACCGAAAGGGGAAGGTAGTTCTCAGTGCACTCGTTGAGCGTACCAATCGCCGTGCCGTTGAGCTGGGTTAAGTCAAAATCGTACTGAACGACCGCCGAAACCGCATACGTTTGGGCAATTTTAACGGTATTATTGAGCCCGCCCGCAACGCCGAGATTGATAATCACGGTCGCCCCGAGGCAATCTATTGCGTACTGAGCGCCGCTCGCCACATTTACCTTGCCCACGCCGCACACGACCACGGCAACCTGCTCACCGTAAAGAGTGCCGCAAACTATGCGCTTGCCGCACGCCGTATAATCCTTATTTATTTGCATAGCCGAAATTAAAGGCTCGGCTTCGCTTTTCATTGCAATTACAAAACACTTCATATAAAAATCCTATTGTAGCATTAGACTTACAACCTGTTCAATCTGCTCTTTGGTGGCAAAATTTTCGGTAAAAGCGCATGCGCTTCCTACAGCCACACCGTAGTTCAAAGCCGAAAAATAATTACCCGTGTTGAGATATTCGTGTATAAACCCTGCAATCAGCGAGTCGCCCGCACCTACGGAATTTACTATATTTCCATGCGGCGCACGCACAAACAGTGACTGCTGCTTTTCCGTGACCATAACCGCCCCCGACGAGCCCATAGAAACTATCACGTTTTTTGCGCCCGTCTGTTGCAACTGCCTTGCGCATTCAATAATGCCTTCAACGTCGGGCACGGCTTTAAGATTGAAAATCTCACATATTTCGTATACGTTGGGTTTTATGAGGAATGGCTTAAATTTCAGCGTTTCGGTAAGCAGTTTTACGTGTGCGTCAACTACAACGTTTACGCCGTCAATACGTTTCAATTTATCCAAGATGTGTGCATAAACCGTACAGTCGAGCGTAGGGGGAACGCTGCCGCTGACAATGAGCCAATCTCCGTTTTTCAAAACAGAATTAAGCTTTTTAACAAGCACGTCTACGTCTTTTTGATAAATTTCCGCACCCGAGCCGTTTATATCCGTTTCGTTGCCGCTTCTTATTTTAACGTTTATGCGGCTTTGCCCCGCAACCTCTATAAATTCGCAGTTTAAGCCGAGCTCTCTCGCCCTTTCGCAGATATATTTACCTGTAAACCCCGCAACGAACCCGAGGGCAAGGCTGTCCCGCCCAAGTTCTTTTAAGGCAAGCGACACGTTCAGCCCCTTGCCGCCGACGGCTATCCTTTCGGCGGTGGTGCGGTTGACAATTCCGCTTTGTATATTATTCACATTTACGTAGTAATCCAGCGAAGGATTAAAAGTAACGGTGTAAATCATATACGTTTAATTTAACCTTTTTACATAAAATTGTCAATAAAAAACAAAAAAAACCGCTTGATTTTTTTAACCGCATATAATAATATTAATGTGCTGACTTGCAAAAAGTCGTTGCATACGCACGATTTTTTAGAATAACTTTTCTCGGGCGAGTTTCAGATTCGATTGCCGCAGGAGGAGAGGAAAAGCATACCAAAGGCTCGGCTTTGTAAAAACGGAACTTAAATTTAAACGCAGAAAACAAATCTGAAAAGGTCGTTGCTTTCCCTGCATTCGCAGGCAGCATGGCCGCTTGCGCTGCCTAACTTAGGTAGTCCGTCTGTAGCCGTTTTCCGTTGACGGCTTCGGGCGTTATTTAAACGGACAGCCGTAAAGTTCTTCCTGCCGTGAGAATTTCTCGGTTAAATTTATAACGGCATGCGCTCTATTTCCCCTGTCTGTCGGGGAACGGGGTCAAGATTAAAGACTGACTAAGTATGTAGAAAGCTTTTCTAAATCCGGTAAGACTGGGGTGCAAGTCCCCACTCGTCCACCAAATTCCCGAGCGGGCAGTAAAAACTGCCCGCTCGGGAATTTTATTCTGTGGTCGAGATTGGGGACTTGCGGGGAGGGTAGTCGACGGGTCTACCGTCGACTTGACAGCCCTCGGCTTGGGCTGTCAACCGTGCGTGCCGCTCAAGGCACAAGTCCCCACTCGTCCACCATTGCGGGGGTATATACGCACCCTGCCAAAAAGAAACCGACTTGTCGGTTTCTTTTCTTTTACGTCCTTTTCGTTGTCGCTCACATATTCGCCGTCGGGATAATCGGGGAATATCCCGCAAGCCAGCTCCGAGCCGTCAAGCCTGTATTCTTGACTTTAATATAATATAATGTTAAAATATAAATGAGGGAACAAATGGGCGAAATAGAAATTTTACAAGACAAAATAAAAAATTTAATGTCTGATTTTTCAGAAATACAAAATGATGAAATAAATTTTGATAGCGAGGGTGAATACAAATTATATGATATCATTTCACCTCATTTATTAAGTTATATTTTTGATAAGATACTGGGGTTTAAAGTTTATTATCGTATTTTTGAAAAAATAAACTATATAATAAATTTTCGATATAAAGATGCTTTTGGTTTTGTAACTCATAGAAAATTAAGTTATATATTAAATATTGATAAAAAATATAAGGAAGAAATTATTAATATTTTTTTAAAAGTTAAAGAATTGTTAGAAAAGCTATTTTTTGAATTTTCAAAATGTGCTTTAAAAAATGATAATTATATGTTATCTAACGAAATAGAAATTTATCAAAGCCGTCTTGCATACTTTAAGTCGCAGGTTAATAAAAAAACAGTAATCGCTGAAAAGATGAAATCAGGCGAGATAGAGTCTAAGCGAATTATAAAAACCAAAAACGGAACAACCTATCATTTTCTTATATATGGGGTTCTGCAGGAAATAACTTATAATGCAGAAGCATTTATTGATATTGCTTACTCTTATATTGAACATATAATTACTCTGCTTGCTGCTTTTTGTAAATATGATAAACCGTTTGAAAAAGTATTACATATGGGCTGGTTATCAAAATACGATTTGGTTTTCGGTGAAGGACAAGAAGAAATAAGAATTAAGGAAAGTTTGCAAAATTTTAAGCAAATTTATAGAAATCGATTAACTCACGGTATGTTTTCAAATGAGCAAAAACTTTTCATTACTATTGAAGGATTAGGTAATTATCCTTTTTATATCGGGAAACAATTAAATGGTTTTCAAGAAGATAAGTTTATTGGTATTGAAACATTTAAAGAATTTGATAAATTATTATCTGAATTTGAAAATTTATGTGAGAAAAAATTTAAATTAGTTAAAATGCTAATTGATAGCGGAATTTCAGTTCATTTAGATATAGACAAATATAAAAAGGCATTACAAAGCAAGAAGGAAATGGAAAGTTTTATTGATTACATCTCTTATATGCAGGATAATCAATTAAATATGGACTGGTAAATTACAAATTAAAAGGTTGTCAAAGCGTATCTATAAGAACGCTATGACAGCCATTTGCAAGGAGCAAGCCAGCTCCGAGCCGCCAAGCTTGATTGCCGACTAATTGTTTGCCATACAAGGCATATTCCGACAACGGCATTTCTGCTGCGCAATAGTATTCGCGCCTATTTATTTTGTATATTTGGGAGTGCGTTTTTGCCTCTTTCAGCTCCACCAAACAGGGCGTGGCGCACAAAATGCGCCACGCCCTGTTTATACTTAATTTAAAATATAATACCGTCGCGGTTGGTTACGTTATAAATAAATCGAACGTGATGATTTTGTATATCATAGTTAATAAGTATATTGCCTTTAGTTGCATCAAAATCATAGTCTCTCCACTGATTAACTACTACTTGATATCCTGCATTCTCAAGCGCCTCAAGAAATGCATCACCCGATTCAATGGTATATCCGCCGAAGAAAGTCACTTCGGGGTCTGAACAGTCTATTCGTGTAACAAACTGTCCGCCGTCGGCTACGTCGGGATACGCCGTTACGTCATATCGCACGACTTTGCTATTATAACTAAATATATCGCTTTCGCTATATTTCGGATTATAGTAGCCTTCTACACCGAAACCGGGAATACATTCAAATCCCGATAAATCCTTATTTTCAACGTCTTCTAAAAATTTAAGCTCGAAGGTCGAATCCTTATTGATTTTTTCAATGTCAGCCTGCTCTGTGTTTTCGCCGTCATTGTTGTTCGTATTTTCAGGTGTGCAGGCAAAGCAAAAAATCAACGCACAAAAAAGTAGTATCACCGCCAAAAATTTTGTAAGTTTTTTCATTTCAGCGCCTCATTTGTTTGTTAGCTTATAATGGCATCGCTTTAGATACTTTTAAGCAGTTTATTTACAAAGTCGTTGTTGCAGTTTTGCAAATCCAGCAGAATAAACACGTCTACACTGCGGAATTTGAAATCGGAATAGGGCTGCGGCGCTACCTTTGCGCCAACGGAAATGTATCCTCTGATAAGAGGCGGGAGTTTTCGCAAAATCTGTCTTTCGTTTAAGGAAGACGTGTCGATAAGTTGCATAGGGGGCAAAGTGTCCCGTGAAATAATATTGAAATCTGCGTCACAACAGTAGTTGTTGATGAGATAAGAGATTTCTTCTTTATAAGCCTCTCTGTCCGTGCCGAAAAAGCTTGCGTCGCCGATAAGATAGCGGTAGTTCTTTTCAAACATATAGTTTAAAATAAACTTCCACAACAAGAACAGCACCGCACTGCCTCGGAATTCTTTTTTGATGACAGCGCGACTGAATTCGCAAATTTTATCGCTTTTGGCTTTTAAAGTGTCGATGTTAAATTCTTCTTCGCACACAAATTTGTTGCCGCTTACAGTCGCTTCGCTGGTTATCATTCTATAATAGCCGCAAATTTGCCCTGTGGCAACTTCCTTGACTATAACGTGTTGTGCATATTTATCGTAATGTGACTCGTCGCTTTCGCATGCCGCGGTTTGGTTGTATTCCAAAACCAAATCTTCATAGCGCAATTTAAATACTTCGTCCAACTCCTGCCGGGTTGTTGCAAATTTTACTTCAAACCTTTCGTTATTCATATTCCACCTGCTTTTATAATAAATCCAAAGAAGAAATATTGCAAGATATTTATTAAAAGTTTTCGTCAAAAAATTATAAACCGTTGTCTAACGGTTTTAAATCCATTGCTTTTTTGTGCGCGGTATGTATAATAGATTATAGAGAGTAAATCATATGAAAAACAAAAAAGTATCGAAAACCAAAATAATCGTTGCAATAGTCGGCGTCCTTTTGCTCGCCGGCATTTTGGCGTTTTTGCTTTCGGGCGATAATTTAAGTCTGTTCAAGGAGTTTTTCCGCAAAGGAATAACGCAGGAAGAAATAAGAGAAATTGCTCAAAAATTCGGCTGGCGGGGCATAGTTTCAATCGGACTTTTGTCTATGCTTCAGGTAATTCTGATGTTTTTGCCTGCCGAGCCCGTTCAGGTCGTTGCAGGAGTTAGCTACGGGTTGGGGTACGGACTCTTGATTTGCCTTGCGGGCGTTATTGTCGGCAACACTATAATCTACGTTGCCTACAAAATTTTCGGCACACGCATGAGCGAATACTATTCCCGCAAGATAGACGTCGATTGGAGCAGTGCAAAAACGGTATGGGGGCTTTCGCTCGTTGTACTTTTACTGTACATACTGCCCGCCATTCCGTACGGAATGATTTGCTTTTTTGCCGCAAGCACCAACCTTAAATATCCGAGGTATATAATTTTAACCGTTCTCGGCTCGGCTCCTTCCATATTAATCGGCGTTGCGCTCGGACACCTTGCAATCACGGCAAGCATAGTTTGGGCGGCGGTGGTGTTTGCCGTTCTTGTTGTAATTATAATAATTATTTTTATTAAAAAAGATAAGCTGACGGCTAAAATAAATCAGTTTATAAAAAACAGAAATACACCCTATACCTCGGACACGGAAGTAAGAAAGCCGAATAAATTTCTTTACAGTTTGTTCGTGTTTGTATGCAACGTATATCTGTTCTTTAAATTTAAAGTAAAGTACAAAAATACGGTTAAAAAGATTGAAAAGTCCTCAATAGTACTCGTCAACCACGGCGCATTCATAGATTTTATGTATTCTATGAAACTCCTCAGAAAATACTATCCTCACGTCATAACGTCAAGAATGTATTTTTACCATAAGTTTATGGGCAGCATGATGAAGAAGGGCGGCATAATCCCCAAGAGTATGTTTGCGGCTGACTTCGAGAGCGCCAAAAACTGCATGCGTGTTATCAAAAACGGGGAGATGCTTTTAATGATGCCGGAAGCCCGACTCTCCACTGTGGGCAGATACGAAGGCATTCAGGACGTAACCGCAAAATTTGTGCACAAATCGGGTGTCAGCGTCTATGTTTTAAAAATTCACGGCGACTACTTTGCAATGCCCAAGTGGGGCGACGGTGCACGCAGAAGAGCAAGAGTGGAGTGCACACTTTCACAGCTCTATTCCGCCGAACAGCTTGCCCAAACCGATTATGATACTTTCAAGAAGTCGCTCGACGAAGCAATGTACTACGACGAGTACGAATGGCTCAAAGAGCGCCCCGAACTCAAGTATAAGAAAAAGACTTTGGCAAAGGGGCTTGAGGGAGTACTGTATAAGTGCCCCGAATGTGGGTCGGAGTGCACGGGTGAAACTTCGGGCAGAAAGATACGCTGTACCGCCTGCGGAGCGGAGGCAGAGCTCGATATGCGTTACAGCTTTGTTGGCAGCAAGCCGTTTGCCGATATCCGGAGCTGGTACGACTGGCAATACGCCGAGATTGAAAAGGCGGTTGCTGAGGACGAAAATTACGCCTTGGAGAGCAAGGTAAAGCTCAAACACTCCTCCAAAGACGGCAAAAAATGTCTGCGTGATGCGGGCGAGGGAGTGTGCCGTCTGGACAGAAGCGGTCTCACCTACAAGGGCACTGACGACGGAGAGGAAGTGGAAGTCCATTTCAACGGAAATCAGGTGTACCGCCTTTTATTCGGTGTGAACGAAGACTTTGAAATTTACTTGGGCAAGGAGATATATTATTTTGTGCCCGAGGACACGAGGGAATGCGTGAAGTGGTATCTTTGCAGTACCGCTTTGAAAGACTATTTTAAGGGATAATTGACATTTTTTCTGTTTTAGTATATACTGTTAATGTACTGAAATTTCGGAGCATATATGAAAATTTGCATATTCGGCGCGGCAAGCGCTCACATAGATCAAAAATATATAGATAAGGTTGAAGCCCTCGGCGAAGAGCTTGCAAATCGCGGACACTCGCTTGTGTTCGGCTGCGGCGGCTCGGGATTAATGGGAGCGGCGGCTCGCGGCTTTAAAAGGGGCGGCGGCTACGTCCACGGCGTAGTTCCGTCATTTTTCCGTGACGAGGGGGTGGAGCAACTCTTTTTGGAGAGCGACAAAATAACCTACACGGAGACCATGTCCGAGCGCAAAAAAACAATGGAAGACGACGCCGAAGCCTTTATAATAGTCCCCGGCGGAGTGGGCACGTTCGAGGAGTTTTTCGAAGTTCTCACGTTAAAACAGCTCGGCAGGCATGAAAAAGCTATAGCAATATTCAATATCGACGGCTATTACGACAATCTCGAAAAATTCATGCAGGAAGTTACCGAGCGCAAGTTCATAACCTTTAAATGCTACGAGCTGTACTCATATTTCAATTCCGCCGACGAACTTATAAAATATCTCGAAAGCTACAAACCCGAGGGTACACCTTGGCAAAAACTTAAAATAGGAGACTGAAAATGATTTATGTAATGTTTGTTTGCCTGGGCAATATATGCCGTTCGCCCATGGCTGAGCTGATATTTGCGAATATGGCGGAGGAAGAGGGGCTTGCAATGAATTTCTGCATAACCTCCTACGGAATTTCCAACGAGGAGGAGGGCAACCCCATCTATCCGCCCGCCCTCAAAACGCTCAATGACCACGGCTTAGACGGCGTACACAGGGCAAGACAGCTTTCATTAACGGAAATAATCAACAACGATTATATTATCGTTATGGACAGCAATAACCTGATGGATATACTGCGCATAACGGGAGGCAGGTTCGGCGAAAAAGTGTTCAAGCTGTGCGACTTCACTTCCAACCCCCGCGACATAGCCGACCCTTGGTACACACGTGATTTCGAGCGCACGTATGCCGATATAGAGGACGGTTGCCGCGGCTTCCTCGAATATATTAAGAAGCAGCGCATGGGCAACGGCGGCTACCAAACCAACTCAAAGGACAAGTTCTTTCCCCTTTAATTCAAAGGGGAATTTTTTATTTTTAAAAAGCGGGACAAATCACTCTCCAAAACGTTTATATAGTAAGAACACTTTAAAAGGTACGGATTATGACAAAAAGAATAAATGCCGCACTCCTATGTGCGATATTCGTATTGTTTTTATTGCTGTGTGCACCTTGCTTAGTAGCACATGCAAACTCCGCTCAGACCAGCTGGTCCGGGCGTGACTCCTTCGGTGCATATGTAACCGACAAAAACTGCCCCGTAGAGGTGGAGAGCGAAAAACTGACTCTGCGTGTGCCGCACTTCCCGAGCAATTATTATAACTCGTTAGAGGAATTTGAAAGTTATGAAGCTAACGTAACGGCAGAGTACGCCTTTCACAACCCCGCCGATTACGACGTGGAAATGACCCTTGCGTTTCCGTTCGGCAAAATGCCCGACTATTTTTACAGTTATTGGGATGATGAATCGCAGTCCTACTGCGATTTCGACGACACCGCACGCTATGCGATTACCGCAGACAAAGAGGAAGTAAGCCGTACCCTCAGATACACTCTGAACAGTTGGAAATTTGACCCGAAAATTGACGTCGCCCGCCTTTCCGACGATAAGCGTTCAAGCGGTTTTATCTCGCCCGATACGCCCGTAACTATATATACGTATAATTTTTATCCCGAAAAAACCGATTACGCAACGTGCGTTGCTGCGAACTTTTACGGGCTCGGCGACAGCGACAAAACGTGCGTAATGCTTCAACAGTTCAGCATAGCAGACTACGGTAAAAACACCGAGATGTGCGGTACGTGGCTGACTGATAATAGCACTCTTAAAATGTACGTAATAGGGCAACCGCTCAAAAAAATGCCCGAGTGGAAGATATACAAAAACGGTGCGCTGAGAAGAAAGGTTGCGGGCAGAGTGGAGCTTTCGCCCGAGCCAACGACAGTAACTTTTAACGAGCTTGCACTTATGTATTACGAGGAGGGAGAGGTCGGTGAAGTCGACTGGTACAACGCCGCACTCGACAGGCTGTGCGAAGGAATTGAAAAGGGCAAGATTGTTGCGACTCACGACCCATACAGCTTAAACGTGTCATACGATCTTATGCGCTGGTACGAGTACGGGCTTTCGATACCTGCAGGCGGAAGAGTAGTAAACAGTGTAACCGCACCGCTGTACCCCAATATAAACCTGGGCTGGGAACCTGCTAAATATTCTTATACCTACCTTTTATCTCCGGCAAGCACGTGGGCGGAATTCGGTTCGTTCGAGGTTGAAATTCAAACTCCGTACTACGTTGTTGGCAGCTCTTTGAATTTTGAAAAGGGAGAAGATGTATACACGTATTCCAGACAGGGACTGCCCGAGGGTGAGCTGACGTTTACGCTTTGTTCGTCCGCTTCACCGAAATATACAAGGCAGCCGTTCGGGAGATCGTTCGGTTACTTTATGCTGTTTATCGGTTTGCCTATTATATTGATAGTCTTTTTCATAGCAGTAATAATTGCCGCAATTGTATTGCCGATAGTCCTCACGTCGGGTCGTAAAAAACAAATCAAAAAGCTGTAATTAATTAAATTGTTGCAATTAAATTATGCGGCGGCGAGTTTTAACTCGCCGCCGCATTAGTTTTAGTATATCGTAATTATGTCGGGTTCTTTGCGTGTCGTCTGAACCTGTCTAAAATTCCCTTTTTAGGCGTGCCGCCCGTCTTTCTGTCTTTGCCGTAGAAGAACAGGGCGACCGTACCGGGACCTATATGCGAGCCCGTGCAAAGGTCGTAGTACTCGATTATAACGTCCTTTGCGCCTCGCTCTTTCACCATTTCGGCAAGGGCAAGAGCGTCTTCTTCGCAGTCGCAGTGACATATCGAAACAGTCTGGTTTTCGGGGTCTACGACATTTTCGGTAAAGTTTTCGGCAAGCGCCAAAAGCGCACGCTTTCTGCCCCGCTCCTTGGAGTGGAAAACGATTTGCGCCACGTCCTCTCCGTTTGCTTTTAAAATGGGTTTTATATTCAAAATCGTGCCGGCAATGGCAAGAGTGGCGGAAATTCTTCCGCTCTTTTTAAGATACTTTAAATCGCCTACCGTAAGATAGCTGTTTAAATTATACTTATTATTTTCAAGCCATTCGGCGCAAGCTTCAACACTTTCACCCATATCCCGCAGATCGCACGCCTTTAAAACCAGCAAGCCTTCGCCCATAGATGCGTTTACGCTGTCAACAACAAAAATCTTTCTGCCGGGATACAGTTTAGAAAGCTCTTTCGCCGCTTCCTTGCCCTGATTATACGAACCGCTGATTCCCGCCGAGATATAGGTAATTAAAACGTCTCTGCCGTTTTCCAGCGACGGCGTTACAGCGTCGATTACTTTCTGCATACTGATAAGCGAAGTTTTAACTTCCAAGCCTTCTCTTATTCTTTCGTAAAACTGTTTTGCCACTTCGTGGAAATTATCCCCGTGGCCGTAGCAACTCTGTTCTACGCCGTCTATTGTAAAGGAATATGGAATAACGTTTATATTCCTTTCCTTAACTAATTTAAAGGGGATATTCGCACCCGAATCGCAATATATGTCAAATTCTGCCATTTATAACTCCTGCGGGGCGATATCGCACTTTCGCCTTCCGCTAATAATAGTATAAACAAAAAATGTGTTAAATTCCCGTTTTTTTCTCCACCGTTTTAAAAATCAACTATACTTATAAATTTTACAACTCTACCGCCAAAATTTCACACTCTACTCACAGTAGAATCGATAAATTGCTTGTGTTTTTTGCGGCAACGTGTTAGAATAAGCGTATGGACGAATTGAAGTCGACAATCGCAAAAAATCTTACAGAGTTGAGAATGCATGCCCGCCTCACACAGCTTCAGCTTGCGGAAATACTCAACTATTCGGATAAAGCCGTTTCCAAGTGGGAGAGGGGCGAGGCAATCCCCGATATACGTGTGCTTATACAGCTTTCCGAGCTCTACGGCATATCTTTAGACAGGCTTGTAAAGGGAACGGAAGTGGCACAACACGTTAAACCCAAGCACAGAATAATTTCAAAGCGTGCATTCATAACCGTGCTAAGCGTAATTTTAGTTTGGTTTGTTGCCACGGGCATATTCGCCACGCTGTATTTTATTACTCCGATTGCCGATAACGCATGGCTCGTGTTTATAATTGCTCCCCTGCCGACGGGTATCGTTCTCACGGTCTTTTCATCGCTGTGGGGCAACAGAACCACAACCGCACTTTCGTGCTCGCTGATTCTATGGGCGTGCGTTGTGATTGTTTACGTTTGCGTCAAAAGATTTGTGCCCGACTACAACAAAATTTATGTGCTCTACATTGTAGCCGCGGTGTTTGAAATTTTAATCATAGTCTGGTTTGTATACCGTTGGTATATGTCAAAGAAAAAATAAAGGAAGAGAATATGGATTTAAAAAAACTTGCTTCGGCGTTAATCCCCGATAACGATTTAATCGACCCCGACAAATACGAGGAAATTTATCCCGAAAGAGACCTGCAAAAGGGTGCGGAAGTAACCCGTCTTGCGCCCTCGCCCACGGGCTTCATACACCTCGGCAACCTGTTTTCGGCTCTCGCCGACGAGCGCACGGCGCACACCACCGGCGGCATATTTTATTTGAGAATAGAGGATACCGACGATAAGCGCAAGGTTGAAGGTGCGGTTGAAAGCGTAATCCGCTCGCTAAACTACTTCGGTATAAAATTCGACGAGGGCGCTGAAATACAGTCAAAGCTCAATAATTACGGACCGTATTATCAGCGTCAGCGTGCCAAAATCTACCGTGCGTTCGTAAAAAGACTGATTGAGCAGGGCTACGCATATCCCTGTTTCTGCACGGCGGAGGAGCTTGACAAGGTCCGTGAAGAGCAGAACGCCGAAAAGCTTGTAACCGGCTATTACGGCAAATACGCAAAGTGCCGCAACCTCTCCGAGGAGGAGATTTACAAAAATCTTCAAGCAGGTAAACCTTTCGTAATCCGCCTTAAGTCGCAGGGCGACGTGTCAAATAAAATTACGTTCCGTGACGCAATTAAGGGAGATATCACCGTAACCGAAAACGACCAGGACGTCGTAATTTTAAAGTCGGACGGCATACCTACTTACCATTTTGCCCACGCCATAGACGACCACTTTATGCGCACAACCCTCGTAATCCGTGGCGAGGAGTGGCTGTCGAGCCTGCCCATTCACCTCGAGCTTTTCAAGGTTCTCGGATTTAAGACTCCGAGATATGCGCACACTTCCTCGCTTATGAAAATAGACGGAGAAACCAAGCGCAAGCTCTCCAAGCGCAAAGACCCCGAACTATCCCTCGACTATTACCGTAGCGCAGGCTACTATCCCGAGGCGGTCGTAAGATATCTTATGACAATTTTGAATTCCAACTTCGAGGAGTGGGAGCTCAAAAATCCTCAGGCAGACTGGCACGATTTCAAATTCAGAATAGATAAGATGAGCCGCAGCGGAACGCTGTTCGACCTCGATAAACTTTCGGATATTTCCCGCACGGAAATTTCAAAACTCTCCGCCGAGGATTGCTACGCCTTTTTAAAGGGCTGGGTAGACGAGTTCGGAAGCCAAACAGACAAACTTCATTTTGAAGATGCTGCATATATTATAAAGGTTCTCAACCTTATAATGGGTACTGGCGGCAAAAAGCGGCGCAAGGATATCGAGCGTGCCGAACAGGGCGTGCGCCTTATGGATTACTTCTTCGACGACACATTCAATCCCCAATACGCATTCAGGTTTGACGATAAAACGGTCAACACGGTGCTCACTCAATTTGCCGCAGTGTACGACCCTGCCGACGATAACTCCGCATGGTTTGCAAAGGTCAAGGCTATTGCGCCCCAAGTGGGCTTTGCCGCCGAGATGAGCGAGTATAAGCAGAATCCCGAAGCTTACAAAGGTAGCGTTTCAGACGTAGCCGAAATTCTGCGCATAGCCGTAACGGGTAGCGCAAACTCCCCCGACTTATGCACGATTATGGGCATACTCGGCAAAGAGCGTTCGCTCAAACGCTTAAACGCCGCTCTTCGCTAAACCGCATATATACTTCGCATAACTTTGTTGCGCTCCGCTTTTTTCAGTTACGTACTTCTTTGTACGCTCCTTCAAAAAATGCTCGCACGCCTCGTTCTGCTCGTATCTCTGCGGTTTTAATGGCTTAATATTAAGTAAGCATATAAATTTGTATTTATCTTTTCGGTCACGGCGTGACCGGTAACGGAGGCAACAATGCTCGAATTAAATAATATTACAAAAGATTATAACGTGGCGGGAGGGCAAGTACACGCTCTGCGGGGAGTTTCAATAAAATTCCGCAAAAACGAGTTTGTATCCATTCTCGGCGCGTCGGGCTGCGGCAAAACAACTCTTTTGAACATAATAGGCGGTTTGGACCAGTACACCTCCGGTGATCTTTTAATCGAGGGCAGGTCCACTAAAAAATTCAAAGACCGCGAATGGGATACCTACCGCAACCATTCGATAGGTTTTATCTTCCAGAGCTATCATTTAATTCCACACCAGACCATTCTGCAAAACGTCGAGCTTGCGCTCACGATTTCGGGCGTAAGCAAAAAGGAGAGAAGGCAGAGGGCAATTGAAGCTCTCGAAAAGGTAGGGCTTGCCGATAAAATCAAAAACCGTCCCAACCAGCTTTCTGGTGGTCAGGCGCAGAGGGTGGCAATAGCCCGCGCCCTTATAAACGACCCAGAAATAGTGCTTGCCGACGAGCCCACAGGTGCGCTCGACAGTAAAACGAGCGTGCAGATAATGGAACTTCTCAAAGAGATTTCCAAAGACAGGCTTGTTATTATGGTCACTCATAACCCCGAGCTTGCCGAGCAGTACTCCACAAGAATTATCCGTCTTTTAGACGGCGAGGTTATCGACGACACCATGCCCTACGACGGCAACGGCGAGTCGTTGCGGACAGATATCTTAAATACTGAAAATTGTGACGAACAGCCGCTCCAATCAAACAAAGAAGAAGCAGTACAGGACGGTAGCGCCGCAAAAACCAATAAGGGCAGAAAAAAGAGGACTTCCATGTCGATGGGCATGGCGTTTATGCTGTCGCTCAAAAACCTTTTATCCAAGCGCAGGCGCACGATAATGGTTTCGGTTGCGGGCAGTATAGGCATAATCGGCGTATCGATGGTGCTTGCAATTTCTGCGGGCGTGCAGAATTATATCGCAAGCATGGAGGACGATATGCTCTCCGGCTATCCTTTGCAAATCACCGAAACGGCTATTAACTTTACTTCGCTTATGGACGCTGCGGACGCCTCTCGGAACAACGTAAAAATTCACAAGCTCAAAGATAAGGTGTACGTCGATTCCCTTTTGGAAACGCTTATGAATTTCAACGGCGCAATGACAACCAACGAAATCAGTGAGGAGTACCTCGATTATGTTTCGTCTATGCCAACTGAATACTACAATGCTCTCCAATTCGGCTACGCCTTTGATATGTCTAACTACATATACACCGATTTCAAAGTGACGGACGGCGCAATCGAACCCGAACAGGACACAAGCGGCAAATATTCCGTAACGGGTATACGTTCAATGTATACCTCCGTTCTGAACGACGTAGAAGATTACAGACAGTATTCCGGAATGATAAGCACTATTACGTCTTTCCGTGAAATCCCCGATAACTACGAATATATCTTGTCGCAATACGATATACTTGCCACCGAATACGGCAAAACCAAAAAGTTGAGCGAAAGCGAGCTGAAAACCATTTTCGAAGATAAGTCAAGCCTTATTATGGTTGTGGAGGAAAACGAGTTTTCCGATTTGAACTTCGGGCAGTTCGGTTATCTTACCGTAGAAGAATTTCTTAATATCGCCTACAAGGCTGCGGAAGACGAAAACTATGACGAAAGCAAAATTAAAGACTTAATCGAAAACGGAAAGGGCTACGATTTCTTTATCGGCGATAATCATACCTTTACGTGGTATCCCTCGGATACGATTTATAGTAAAACGCAGGGTAACGAAATTTTCAATCTTGACCTGCTCGGAAGCGGTAAAAAGATACCGTACACGGCTTCGTTATTAGGGGCTGATTATACTTACAATATAAGTGCAGCCGACTTTTCCGATGAGGGAAAAGTAGATATGAAGGTGCGTGTCATTCTGCAAAAGAAAAAGAGTATAACGTACGGCTGTCTGCAATCTGGACTGTACTATACAAATGCGCTTACCGAGCACACGCTTAAAGACGGTATGGAAAACAGTAAAATAGCCGAATTTGTAAAAGGAAATGGCGAAAGTCTCAATATATTGCCCTACAATTACGACTATACGTTTGTTTCGGGCGGAGAATACATTAAGCGCAGCGACAGTTCGCTGATGAAAAACACTGGCGGAATGATGTTGGCCTTTATGGGCGGTTCAGGTTCAACCGATAACCCCTATGCCGTAACGCTCGGTATGCTTGCCGGCACCGACTTGCCTACTTCCATAAGTATCTATCCACTTGACTTCGACACCAAAGACCGTGTAACCGACTACCTTGACAGGTGGAACGACGCCTGCAACGAGGACGGCACGGGCACGTTCAGCTATACAAATCTTGACGGCGAGGAAGTCACTGTGTCGGGGCTGGGCGAGGCTCAGAAAATCACTTATACCGATACGGTCGGTCTCATAATTTTCATGGTCAACACCATGATTCAGATGATAACCATAGCGCTAATCGCATTTACCGCACTCTCGCTGATTGTTTCCACCGTAATGGTAGGAATAATAACATACGTTTCTGTAGTTGAGCGAATAAAAGAAATAGGCATACTCCGTGCGGTCGGCGCAAGAAAGAAGGATATAAAGCGGCTTTTCAACGCCGAAACCTTTATAATAGGTCTTGCGGCGGGAATCGTCGGAATTGCGGTAACATACCTGTTATCGCTCATTCTTAACCTCATTCTCGGTGTGCTTGCCGGCGTAAGCACCATAGCCGCTCTACCCATATGGCAGGCGCTCATAATGATAGGCGTAAGCGTAGTGCTGACCCTTATATCGGGATTAATTCCTGCGGCGGCGGCGGCGAAAAAAGACCCCGTTGTTGCCCTCCGCACGGAATAAGATGAATAAATAAAGATAGCCCCGCAGCTTCACGCTGCGGGGCTTTTTGTTTGATTTGAGTTAAAGTTAGTTAGGTTGTTTTGCTGTAAAGCTACCCGACCGCCGAGGCACTCGGCTACATAACCACTATGTCGTGGTCCTCGAAAATCTGTTTGTATTCCTTGGGGAAGTGGTCGTCGGTTATAAGCACGTCCACGTCCTCGATGTGTGCAAAGGTATAGGGGTTTATTTTGCCTATCTTGGAGCTGTCGAGCATCATGTATACTTGCCTTGCCTTTTTGAAAACAATCTTTAAAAGGTCGCTCTCAATCTGACTGTTGCATGAAAATCCCTGTTCGGGGGTGAACGCCGTCGCCGAAACGATTGCGATTTCAAAGTTAGTCAAGTCGAAATAATCTTTTGAAGCGGGGGAAGAAGTGGAAAGGTTATCTTTCATAAGCTGTCCGCCAACGACCGTTATATTTACGTTCTTTTTCTGGGCAAGCTCCATTGCGACAGCTATACCGTTGGTGAAAATCGTGCAGTTTATATCGGGTAACTCTTTAGAAAGATACATTGCCGTTGTGCCGCCGTCAACAAATATGCACGTGCCCTCGTCAATTAGCGCCGCCGCCTTTCGTGCGATAACAATTTTAGCGTCGGTGTTGGTTGTAATCTTTTTTGTGTACGCCTCGCCCGAAACTTTCTGAACTTCCTTAACGGACATTGCACCGCCTCGTATGCGGATTACTCTGCCGTCCTCCTCAAGCTGAAACAGGTCGCGCCTCAAAGTCATCTGCGAAACGTTGGGAAAAACTTCCTCAAGCTGTTCAAGCGTCATTCTACCCCGCTTGTCGAGTATTTCGGCAATTTCCTCAATTCTTTCCCGCTTCATAAAAATTCCCCCATGTGAAAATCTAACACAATTTATCTGTTTTCTCAATATTGTAAACTTATAACACCCGAATGTCAAGAAGTAACAGGCAAATATTCACAAAAAATAATAAATGTTTGTGAATATTTTACATTATTCAAAAAACAGAATTGCCTTTATAAATAAAATTGCACCCAAAATAAATTGCATTTATCTTAATAATTATATATAATATTGTAAACTTCGTATATGCGGCGCAATACTGTGTTGCACTCCGCTTTTTTTCAGTCACATACTTCTGTGTATGCTCCTTCAAAAAATGCTCGTGCGCCTTGTCTTGCTTGCATCTCCAAAGTTTATCAGCTCTTTTAAGTTCAAAGTTTAAAAACGAGGTTAAAATGAGAATTTATAATTCGCTCACCCGCAGAAAAGAAGAGTTTGTACCCATTGAAGAGGGTAAAGTAAAAATGTACGCATGCGGCATTACCGTATCCGGAGATGCGCACGTCGGTCACGGCTATCAGGCGCTTATTTACGATATTATGCGCAAATTTCTCGAAAAGCAGGGCTTTGCCGTCACCTACGCCCGCAACTATACGGACGTGGACGATAAGATAATCGCCAAGAGCAGGGAGACGGGAATTCCTGCCGACAAATACGCCGCAATGATGATTGAAAAGATAAACGGCATAATGGCGGAGATGGAGATTGACGACCCCACAATATGGCTGAAAGCGACCGAAAATATCGGCAATATAATCACTTTCATACAAAAACTTATTGAAAGCGGTCACGCCTACGCCGCCGACAACGGCGACGTGTATTTCGCCGTGGAAAGCTTCAAACGCTACGGTTGCCTATCCAACCGTTCCGTTGAAGATATGCTTGACGGCGTTCGTGTTGAAAACGACGAAAGTAAGCGCTCCCCTGCCGACTTCGCTCTGTGGAAGGCGGCAAAAGAGGGCGAAATCAGTTGGGATTCCCCTTGGGGCAAGGGTCGCCCCGGCTGGCACATAGAGTGCTCTGCAATGAACATGGAGGCGTTCGGCGACCAAATAGACATTCACGGCGGCGGCAGAGATTTGGTTTTCCCTCACCACGAAAACGAAATCGCCCAAACGGAGAGCCTCACGGGCAAACAGTTTGCTAAATTCTGGACGCATAACGGACTTATCAAGGTCAACGGACAAAAAATGTCTAAGAGCCTCGGCAACTCGCTCTTACTTGAGGACTTACTCAAAAAATACACAAATGAGGCAATCAAATTTGCGTTGCTCTCCAACAACTACCGCAACGACATAAACATAACGGACGACTTATTCCCCGAAGCCGAGAGACATCTTTCCGACTTCTATAAAATTATAAAGCAGGTGGAAGAGAAGTACGGCAAGGGCGGCTCGAACCCCGAAATAGATAATAAATTCAACGAGGACATGGCGGAGGACTTCAATACTGCGCTTGCGCTCTCCGAGCTGTATTCGCTGTTCAAAAAGATTTCGCAAAAGCTTGCCTCCGGCGACAAGTCCTGCGCCGACGACGTTGCGCAGATACGTAAAACGTACTCACTACTTGGTCTTTTCAAAAAGAATGCCGACGACTATCTTAAAGAAGTCGCCGCAAAAAATCCCAAGGGAGAGGGCGAGGAAATCCCCGAAGAGGTAAAGGCTCTCGCCGAACAGCGTTGGCAGGCAAAGCAGGCTCGCGACTGGGCAACCGCCGATAAGCTCCGCACCGAGCTCGACGCTTGCGGCTACACAATTAAAGACAGCAAAGACGGCTACACGATAAACAAGAAATAAGGTGTGAATATGAAAAACTTTACAAGTGAAACTTTAAGAGAAACCTATTTAAAATTCTTTGAAAGCAAGGGGCACGCAATTATCCCTTCGGCTTCGTTAATTCCCGAAAACGACCCCACGGTGCTCTTCACAACGGCAGGTATGCACCCGCTCGTGCCATATCTTTTGGGCGAAAAGCACCCTGCGGGCAACCGTCTCACCGACGTGCAGAAGTGCGTGCGCACGGGCGATATCGACGAGGTCGGTGATGCTTCGCACTGTACCTTCTTTGAAATGCTGGGCAACTGGTCGCTCGGCGACTACTTCAAAGAAGAGATGATACCCTGGTCGTTCGAGTTTTTAACTTCAAAAAAATATCTCGGTATTCCAGTAGACGACATTGCCGTCACCTGCTTTGCCGGTGATGACGACTGCCCCCGTGACGACGAGAGCGCCAAGCTTTGGGAGAAGTGCGGCATAAAGAAAGAGCACATATTCTTTTTACCTAAGTCGGGCAACTGGTGGGGTCCTGCCGGCACGACAGGCCCCTGCGGTCCGGATACCGAAATGCACATTATCCGCAACCATGCGGAGGCAGACAAGCTCGGACCTTACGACTTTGAAAAAGCTACCGCGGGCACATTCCTCGAAATCTGGAACGACGTGTTCATGCAGTACAACAAGAACGCCGAGGGCAAGCACGAGCCGCTCAAGCAAAAAAACGTAGATACGGGCATGGGCTTAGAGCGCACACTCTGCATACTCGGCGGCAAGGAGAGCGTCTACGAGACCGACGTCTTTGAAAAGGCAATCCAAAAGATTGAAAGCCTTACGGGCAGAAAGTATTCCGAGGGCGGCGAAGTGACCCGTGCATTCCGTGTAATTCTCGACCACGTCCGCACCGCAACCTTCATGCTGGGCGACAACAAGGGCATAGTTCCCTCCAACACCGACCAAGGCTATATTCTGCGCAGAATTATCCGCCGTGCCGTTCGCTTCGGCAGAAATATCGGACTTCCGCAGGGCTCACTGAAAGAAGTTTCCTATACCATAATAAATAAATACGCTACCGTCTACCCCGAGCTCGTCAAAAATCAGTCTAAGATTGAGGAGGAGCTCGAAAAGGAAGAGCTCAAATTCTCCAAGACCTTGCAACAGGGCATACGTGAATTTGAAAAGGTTGCCGCAAATCTTCCGACGGGCGGCAAGATTGACGGTGTTACGGCGTTCCACCTGTACGACACCTACGGCTTCCCCGTTGAAATCACAAACGAAATGGCACGTGAAAAGGGCTTGACAGTTGACGTTGAGGGTTACGAGGCTGCTTATGCCGAGCATCAGGCAAAGAGCCGTGCGGGCAGCGAGCAGAAGTTCGCATGCGGTCTCGCTGACCACAAGGAAGAAACCACTAAATTGCACACCGCAACCCACCTTTTGCACGCCGCACTCAAAATAGTTTGCTCGCCCGACGTGGAGCAGAAGGGCAGCAACATAACCGAGGAAAGATTGCGTTTCGACTTCAACTTCGCCCGCAAGCTCACCCCCGAAGAAGTGGCGGAAGTGGAAAGGCTTGTAAACGAGCAGATTTCCCTCAACGTTCCCGTAGTTATGCAGGAAATGTCGCTTGAGGAGGCAAAGGAGCAGGGCTTTACGGGGCTGTTTGAAAGTAAGTACGGCGAAAGGGTTAAAACCTATTCAATAGGTAACTTTTCAAAGGAAATCTGCGGCGGTCCGCACGCACAAACAACGGGCGAACTCGGCAAATTCAAAATTGCCAAACAAGAGAATGTCTCAGCCGGCGTCAAACGCATTAAAGCCGTACTTTTATCACAATAGCTCCCGCCAACTGCGTATTTAAAATTTTTATAAAAAAGTTTAAAAACGCAATATAAAACAGCTTGACAGAAATTTTATTAATTTATAAAATAATCTTACATTGCAACATTGAGATAGGAAAAGCTGCATTTTGCGGCAGTTTAAGGAGTAGAAAATGAAAACCTATATGGCAAAGGCGGAAGCTGTTGAAAGAAAGTGGTACGTCGTCGATGCAAACGGCGTTCCCCTCGGCAGACTCGCTTCAAAAGTAGCTGCCATACTTCGTGGCAAAAATAAGCCCACGTTCACGCCCAACGTAGACACGGGTGATTTCGTCATAGTTATTAACTGCGACAAGGTAGTTTTAACAGGTAAAAAACTCACCGATAAGTACTACAGATATCACACCGGTTACATCGGCGGACTCAAAGAAGTGGCGTATAAGAAGCTGATGGCTGAAAAGAGCGACCTCGCCGTATACGAAGCGGTAAGGGGCATGCTTCCCAAGAACTCGCTCGGCAGAGATATGATTAAAAAGTTAAAAGTATTCAAGGGCGCAGAACATAACCACGCAGCGCAGAAGCCCGAAGAACTCAAATTATTTTAAGGGGAGAGGATAGTTTTATATGGCTAAAGCTAATTTAAAGAAAAAACTTCAATTCTGGGGAACAGGAAGAAGAAAGAAGGCAATCGCCCGTGTTCGCCTCATTCCCGCAGGAACAGGAGTTATCAATATTAACGACAGAGCTTTCGAGGACTATTTCCCTCAAGGCGTTTTACAGTACGTTGTAAAACAGCCCTTAACGCTCTTGGGTGTTGAAGCTAAGTACGACGTTATGGTAAACGTCTACGGCGGCGGATACACCGGTCAGGCTGGTGCAATCCGTCTCGGTATTGCAAGGGCGCTTCTTCAGGCTGAAGAGGGCTGCCGCCCCGCATTGAAGAAGGAAGGCTTCTTAACCCGTGACCCTCGTGTAAAGGAGAGGAAGAAGTACGGTTTGAAGAAGGCACGCCGTGCACCCCAGTTCTCAAAGAGATAAAAAAGCGAGATGCAGACAACTGCATCTCTTTTTTTATTTTTCACAATTCTATCACAATTTGTAACAAGATGCTTGTGTTTTAAAATATAGTGTGATATACTATCAACGACTTTAACAACAGGGGCGCCCCTGTTGTGCGTATCAATACGCACAACAGACATCTCTGTCCGCTTAAAGATTAAAAATAGGAGGACAAAAAAGTGAAAAAGAATTTAGGAAAAATTATCGCAGGTGTAGCAATCGTTTTAGGACTTATTGCGGTATTGATGATTTTTGCAAAAGCAATTGTACCTAATAGCGACTATGCTAAATTACTTGGAGATAAAGCAAAAGACGCAAATATTGCCGGCTCTGCCATTGCTTTCGGTAAGAAAGAGGAGGTATTAGGTAAAACCGTATCCACATATATGGCATCTGCTTACATACTTGCATTCTTGCTTCCTTTGATTGGTGTAGCTCTTGCAGTAGTTGCGCTTCTCGGTAAGGGCGGCAAAATCGTTCCCATCGTTGCCGCTGTTTGCTTCCTTGTAGGCGGTATTATTTATTTCCTTCCTCTTCAGACCATTACACCTAATAAGGATGCACTTATTGGAGTGGAATTGGCTGATTGGCGCGAGGGTTTACAGAAAAACTTTATCCTCGGTGCCGGCGCTATAGTTGGCGGACTTTTCTCCATTCTTGCCGCTTGCGCTTCCTGCGCAACTCTTTTCGTCAAGAAAGCTAAATAATATCAAAGCCTAAACTTTTAATAAAAAACCGTTCGGTTCTCCGAACGGTTTTTTTATATTTTCTGTAACGGAATTTCCGTTTTAATATTGATTTTTGTATGTATTTATGATAAAATATTATAGTTAAAAAATTTACAAATCGTATTCAGGGGGAAATCTCAATGAAAAATGTAATCGTCGGACAATCGGGCGGACCTACAGCCGTTATCAACTCAAGCCTTTTGGGCGTATACAAAACGGCAAAGGACAGGGGAGCGGACGCCGTATACGGAATGGTTCACGGCATTAAGGGACTTTTGGAGAGAGATATAGTAGACCTCTCCCATCGCTTTAAAAACGACCTTGATAACGACCTTTTAAGGAGAACGCCTTCGTCGTTTTTGGGTTCCTGCCGCTATAAGCTTCCCGATATCGAGGGTCACGAGGACGTTTATAAAAAGATTTTCGAAATCCTAAAAGAGCTTGATATCTACGCATTTTTCTATATCGGCGGCAACGACTCGATGGACACCATCAAAAAGCTCACCGACTACGGCGCAAAGATAAAGAGTCCCATAAAATTTATGGGTGTTCCCAAAACTATCGATAACGACCTTGCCGTCACCGACCACACGCCCGGCTTCGGCAGTGCGGCAAAGTACATAGCTTCTACAACCAAAGAGATTATCCGCGACGGTATCGTTTACGACTATCCCGTAGTTACCGTTATAGAGGTCATGGGTCGTAACGCAGGCTGGCTCACCGCCGCAACGGCGCTCGCAAGGGGCGAGGACTGCGAGGGAGTCGACGCAATTTATCTTCCCGAAATCGCTTTCGATATGGATAAATTCCTCGAAAAAGTGGGCAATCTTTTAAAGGAAGACCGTTCGCTGGTTATAGCCGTATCCGAGGGCGTTAAGGTTGCCGACGGCAGATACGTATGCGAGCTTTCCGACCACGTTGACTACGTTGACGCATTCGGTCACAAGCAGCTTGCCGGCACGGCACGTGTGCTTGCAAACGAAGTTTCCAAGAAGTTCGGCATAAAAACGAGGGCAATCGAGCTTTCGTCCCTGCAACGTTGCGCTTCGCACATTCAGTCACGTGTAGACGTAACAGAAGCGTACAATGCAGGCGGTGCGGCGGTCAAGGCTGCGTTCGAGGGCATGAGCGGACAGGTAATCACATTAAAGAGGGTTTCCGACGACCCGTATATCTGCGTGACCGAAGCTGCCGATGTTCACTTTATTGCCAACGTAGAAAAGAAAGTTCCCCGCGAGTGGATAACCGAGGACGGTACTTACGTCACAAACGAACTCATTCACTACGTGTACCCTCTCATTCAGGGCGAAATCGCACCCTTGTGGGTGAACGGTCTGCCCCGCCATATAAGACTTCACGTCGGTCATAAAGGCAAGTAAACTTACAGAAAATCAAGACCAACTGCCGCAGCTCTGCTGCGGCTTATTTTTTATTTCGTATACGGTTGCTGACTATCTCGTGGCGGACAAGAGCTTCGTACATTATGTTTGGCAAATCTCTGTTTTGGTTTGTTTGCGGAGCTGTCTGCTGGGTCGGTTGAGCGGGGGGCGGAGACTCCTTTTCCCCGGTTGAAAGGCTTTTAAGTCCGTCAATTGCTTTCAATAAGTTGAGAAGTGCAAATTTTTCCAAAAACAATACTCCTTTTTCCACATTTTTTTGTTAAAATCAACTTAAAATTATTGCTTTAAAATAACGTTTGGTATATAATTAATATTGCTTAAATTGTAATGTTTTAAGTTTTTTCTATTGGAGTCTCTATATATAATGAAAAAACACGTCACTAAAATTATATGTGCGGGCATTGCGGCAGTTGTGGCAACGAGTATTGTTGCCGCATCGGGTTGCTCGCCCTACAACAAGGGTGTCAGCTTAAAGTATACCTCCTCGAATGCGGAAGTTCAATCCAACGGCGGTTTTGCCGTTGAAAAGGACGGGTATATTTACTTTATCAACGGCATCGAGAATAACGAGGCGAACAACGATTACGGCACACCTGTAAAGGGTTCGATAATGCGTATTTCCGTTGACGCTCTCAACAGCGGCAAATATAACTCGGCTGAAACGCTCGTTCCCCAGATTACCTATTCAACGTCTACAAATTATGAAGCAGGCATTTTCGTTTACGGCGACTATATTTACTACGGCACGCCCTCAACGAAAAGAAACTCCGACGGTATCATTCAGAGCGATAAACTTGAAATGAAGAGAACGAGGCTCGACGGTTCGGAGTCTATGAAAGACGCATACGTCACATTCCCCTCGTCATCATACGATTACCGCTTTGTTGAAGAGAACGGAGTGGTATATCTTTTATACGTTGCAACCTCCGAAAAGCTGTATGACGAGTCTACGGGGGTAAACAACCTGCACTCGTACAACACCAAAACGGGCAAGGATACTCTTCTTGCGTACAACATATCAAATTATATGTTCGACGCAGAGGACAAGTCAAACCCCCGAGTATACTACACGATGAACGTGTACAATTATAACGGTACAGCTTCCAACACGACTTATGACTACAATCAGGTGTATACGGTAACGGCTGCCGAAACCGAGCCCAACGAGTACGATTTAGAGTCCATTATCGGTTGGGAGAAAGATAACGACCATTACGTCAACTGCGGCGATCTAGTGTTCGACGGCATAGGCGGCAACGGTAGCGACTCGACGCCCACACCCTTCAACTTTGCGCCCGACGGCTCTGAAAAGAATAAGTTCTCTTTAAACTATACACTTAGGGACTACGCCAATCATACGCTGTTCTTTACGAGAGTAGAACATATAGATAAAAAAAATAAATTAGGCGAAAAACATCTGTACATGCAGAAGGATGCAGGTCTTGCAGAAGATTGGAACCCCGTTACAGCCAACGACGATGCGGTACTGCTTTTAAAGGATTATTCAAGCTCAACCTCGTATAAATATATCTTTGACGAAAACGAAGATCTCACTTACGTGCTTGTTGCCGAGGGCTCTAAGGGCGTCGTTGTAAAAGAGTACAACGAAGGCGCTTTTTCCGAGGATGTAATTGCGGTAAAAGATGGCACGGTTACTATTCTCTTTGTTGACGGCGAGTATCTGTATTATTCCCGTTCGGATACTTTCTATCGCATTAACTATACGGGCAAGATGGGTAACTACGAAGGTATGCCCGAAGATGAAGATACCACCACCGATTTCAACCCCGTTCAGATACTCGGTCTCGGTGCAAGTGTGGCAAGCGGCTGGTATAAGCCCGAACTCATCGGCGACTATATTCTGTTTGCAAGCGAAATGGAGAGCAACTACGTTATTGCTTTCGATTTGAAGTTAGCCGATTTCAACGAAGACGGCAAAGTCGAAAACGATGAAATCAAACAACTCAACAAGCTGTACGACGGCATCATGAACGATGAAGACAGCATAATCAGCGGTTATACCGACATCGATGATTATCCCACCGATTTGTTCGCAAATCTTGCCAACGCTTCAAAATATTTGTTCTACACCGGCAACATAGACTACGTTACAAAGCTTGCAAAGGCTTGCAACGCAAAGCTTGAAAGCGGCGACGACCCCGTATATTCTGAAAACACTTTAAATAAACTCAAGGATTTCCTTGCTGCCGAAGGCGACTGGGAAGCATATCACGAGTATTCCCGCACCGTAAACGGCAAAGAAATATATGCAAACCGCCGCGATTACTACTATTCTACAATCGGCAAAATGACGAGCTCTGACTCAAAGAGCTACGCCGACGACTTCAAGTCAGACTATCTTAAAGACTGGCCCGAAGAGGAGGCTGAGCCCACTTGGTATGAAGGCTTAAGCAAAACGGCTCGTGTATTCTTTATTATAGGTATGTGCCTTGTCGGTATTTTGGTGATTACAATTATATCGGCTGTGACCATTTGTGTAATCCGCAAAGTTCGTGGAAACAAGCTTCCCCGCTACACCAAGCGCAGAATCAAGGTTGACACCACCGACGATAAAAATATCAACGTCTACGAAGACGAGTCGGCGGAAAGCAAGGAAGAAAACAAGCAAGATTCCGAAGAATAATTTAAATATTTTTAAGACCCTCCGCATATGCGGAGGGTCTTTTGCGTAAACTCGGATATATCGACTTAAATTTTTTAAAAAATCCATAAAAAAACAGTTTACAAATGCGGTAAATATTAATATAATGTTACCGAAATTTATATAGATAAAAAACATAATCCGCATCGGCGGAATATGCTGTATCAAACCCTGTATTTACGGAGCAACTAAAATGGTTAAATATATAAAATGCCCTCGGTGCGACCTCAACTATATCGACAGCGAAAAGCAGGAATACTGCGACGTTTGCATTGCCGAAATGAAGGGTAACAGGTTGCAATTTGCCGACCTTGACGATGAGGAGCTTGAGGCAATCGACGCCGAGCTTGATGCGGAAATTTGCCCCATCTGCGGAATAAACCCTCTGCGCAGCGGCGAAAAAATGTGCGAAAGCTGCCGTCAGCAGCAGGATTACGAAGAAGAGGACGAAGTGGATATCGAAAAGGACGAGGAATGGAAAAACTACCTCGACGAGGACGATACCGACCTCACCATAGACGACGAGGATCTTGAAGAAGAGCTCAAAGCCGAACTCGACGAAGAAGACGACGAAGACGAAATGTACGAAGGTGAAGACGACTTCTTCGAAAGCGAGGACGTTGACTCACTTGAAGACCTTGAGGATGACGAATTCGATGATGACGACGAGGACGAAGACGACGAAGACTTTTAATTAAACTTCATATGTTTTTATGCAGCCTGCGCCTATGGCGCAGGCTGCATATTTTTGTAAATTTTGGCAATATTAATAATATGATTAAGGTAAACGTAACCATCAATTCAATCAAAGATGCCGTTGAAAAAATGCTCGGCAAAGACGTAATTGTAAAGCTCAATCTTGGCAGAAACAAGTTCGTCACTTTTCCGGCAACTTTAAACGGCGTATATCCCTCGCTTTTCACCGTAAGTCCGTTCGATAAAAATTTCCTCGGCAAAACGACGTACTCGTATTCTGAAATTTTGTGTGGCAGAGTAAAAATTCAATCGGCAGTAAAGTAATAATTACAGTTCGTGCGGCATATTATACCTTGTATAAGGGAGGCAATATGTTAAACGCAACCACCGCCACGGGCGCATATACCCGCAAAATTGCCGAATTAAAGGCACAATCCATAGTCGAAATAAAATTCACCGAGCAGGATATGGGCGAAATCGTCGCCGTTCATCCGCAGGTTTCACTGTCATCTGCCGAGGCTTCCTCCGGCAGACTTAACTACGGCGGCAGACTAATCTGTACCGTCGTCTATGCCGAAGGGGCTAACCTTTGCCGGGTGCAAAAGGGCGTCGAGTTTTCCCATCATGTGGACAACGACAACCTTGCCCCCGCACAGAATTGCGACTGCACGCTCTCGTGCGAGCACACAAGGGTTAGGCGCGAAGGCTCGTTTTATATCGTTTCCGTAGTAGTCGGGGCGAGTGTTACATTCAGCGATTCCGCCGAGCGCAGCTATATCCAGTCGCTCGACGGCGCAATAATACGGCGTGAGGAGGGCAAACTTTTCAATGCCGTAGACTTTTCGGGCGAAAGCGAAGTTGACGACGATTTCAACCTTGTCGCAACCGATATTTTAGTGCCCTCGGCTCAGCCGGTCGTTCTCAACTGCTCAGTACATTCGGGATTTGTAGAGGTATCGGGCGAAATATATTTATCCCTTCTCGCTGTCAGAGAGGGCTCTCCCGTAGCTTTGGATAGAGTAATTCCATTCAAAGCCGAGCTCTCCTGCGAACGTGCGATAGTTCCTTCTCCCGCAGGGTGCCGAGCCGAAATAAAGGATATGACGGTTGACTGCAAGGTAAACGAGGAACGGGGCAAGTGCGACGTAACGTTCAACGCTACGCTCGGCTTTGCGGGTACTTTCTTTGAGGAAGAGGATGTATCGTTTATCTCCGACGCATTCTCGGCTGAAAACGAGCTTAAGCTCAATTTCTGCGAGGAGCAGAGCCATGTGTGCACGGACGTAAAAGTTTATTCCGAGCGGGTATCGGGGCTGTGCGCCACTAAAGCCAAGCTCGACTACACCTGCGCATTCCTCGCGGCGGCTCTGCCCCGTGCAGAGTATACGTCAACGCAGAGCGGTGTTGACGGCAGCGTTTCTGCCACACTTTTCTTTGAACAGGGCGGCGAAATACGCACAACCGAAGTAAATCTGCCGTTCTCGGTAAGCCTTTCGGGGCTCAATTCAAGGGAGGGCGGAGTTACTGTCGCCGTACTCGGAATGAGCCTTAGGCAAAGGGCCGAAGGCGAGTGCGAAGCTGAAGCAATTTTAAAAATTGCCGTACTCGACGGCGAGCGGCACACCGTTCGCTATCTCATCGCCGCGGAGGAGGGCGAAAAGAAAGCCGTAAACAACAGCGCAATCTCCGTGTACATACCCGCCGCAGGAGACGGCTTGTGGGAGACGGCTAAAAAGCTTGGCTGTACCCCCGAAAGTATCCAGCAGACCAATCCCGAATTAAGTTTTCCTCTATCGGGTAAAGAAAGAATTTTAATTTTCAGGGGCAAAAATTAATTTAAAACTGCCGCATTATTGCGGCAGTTTTTTTAATTATTTAATTGAAATACTTCAAGCGGTATGTTATAATCATACTATGAGCGTGCGGGTAAAGGCTTACGCAAAACTCAATTTAACCCTTTCGATAACGGGCAGTTCGGGCGGATACCATATGCTCGACAGCCTCGTGTGCTCGGTGGATTTGTTCGATTTAATCGTCCTTAAAAAGCGCAAGGACGACAAGGTTATAATTCAAATGCACGGTCAGGGCACGGAGCTTTTGCCATACGACGAGAACAACGCCGCAAGGGCTGCGGAGAGCTATATAAATACCTTCGGCACGTGCGGTGCGGATATAACTATATATAAAAATATCCCTTTGGGAGCGGGCTTGGGCGGCTCGTCCGCAGACGCTGCAGGTGTGCTCATAGGTATGACAAAGCTCTACGGCGCAGGCAGCGAACGGGAGCTCAAAGAGCTTGCCGCAAGTCTCGGCTCGGATACGGGATATATGCTTACGGGCGGCTATGCCCGCCTTTTGGGCAGGGGGGACAAGGTTGAGTATATCGACTCGAAATTAAAGCTCGATTTTCTCTTATTAAAGCCCAACGGCGGAGTATCCACTGCGGAGTGCTACAAGCTGTACGACAGTATGCCGCAAGCCGCTATAGGCTCGGAAAGTGCAATACATGCTTTAATTTCGGGGGATAGAGCGACGCTCGGCGCATGCCTTAATAACGCATTATATGCGCCTGCGGCTATTCTCAATCCCGAAGTTAAAACCGCCTACGAAGAACTTGAAGCCTTTTCGCCGCTCGGCGTGTGTATGACCGGCTCGGGCAGTGCGGTTTTCGCTCTCTTTGAAAACGCAGAATTTTGCCGCTGGGCACAGAGCAGGTATAAAGGAAAATTCAAATGTATTCAACTCAAAACTATATAAAAAATAATTAACGCCGAAATTTTCAAGGGCGGATTGATTTCGCCCGTTAAGAAAATTACGACAACAGCAATCTCGCGACAAGTCGCGCCACTGCACGGCTTGCGCGAAACGGAGGTTATTATGGCTGAGGAAAGATTAATCGACGACGATTTAAATAAGGACAAAAAATACAGAATACGCAAAAACGCCGACGGCGAGGACGAGCTGTATATAGACGACTCCGTAGAGGAGGAGCCTGCGGATTTAGAGACTGTCACCTTTACCGTGCCGGAATTTTCGGACGGCGAGAGCGAGTTGACTCCCGAGCAGATTGCCGCCGCCGAGCAGGAAAAGCGGGAGCGCGCCGAGCGCATAAAGGGCGCACTGTCCGTCAATTTAGAAAAGGCGCAGGCAAAGCTTTCCGAAGAGGATTTTGCGGGAGCTTTTACGAGCATTGAGTCAGCCCTGCAAGTAGACCCGTCGAGCGGCGAGGCGTGGGCGTTGAGGCTTAAAATTCTCACAAAAAACTTCACCGACTTCGATAGCGTAGACGATTGCGTTGAAACTACCGAAAATATCCGAAACTTTTGCAGTGAGGAGCAAAAAGCCGAGCTTGCCGAAACTTCCGCACCTCTTGAAAGTCATATAATGAAGCTCGAGGAGCAGGCTGCCGAGCTGCACGTGGAGGTTGAACAAAAGAAGTCCGAAAGGCGTAAAGTCTTTTTGGAAAACAGAAAAAAGTCGGTAAAGTGGTTCAGCATAACTTGCGTTCCCTTTATCTTCTGTCTGATTATGGCAATTGCGTTTGCCTCGATAATGTTCACAAATAAATACGGCGTATACGTTATTTTAACCATAGTGTTTGCCGTGCTCGCCGCACTGTTTTTCATTGCCTCGCTTTTTACGGCGCACAGGATGTGGGCTGATATGAAAAAGCTGTCGCTCAACGAAAAAAATTCTTCAACTCAGATGGGCAGAAACTACGAAAAAATGCTCTCCGATATCAAAAAACTCAACACGTTACTCAAATCTTTTAAAGTAAATGATATATCTTGACAATGCGGCAACAACCGTTTTGGACGGGGACGTCCTTGCGGCAATGTTGCCTTATTTACAATCAAATTACGGCAATTCGCAATCCCAGCACGCCGCAGGAAGAGCGGCGGCTCAGGGGCTGATTTCTGCGCGCGACAGAGTCGCCGCAGTTTTCGGTTGCAAGGCAGAGGAAGTATATTTCCTTTCGGGCGGCACCGAGGCGGGCAATCTCGCTGTAAAGGGAGTGTGCTCTGCGCACGGCAAGGGACACCTTATAATCTCCGCAATCGAGCACCCCGCCGTTATCGAAAGTGCAAAGCAAATGCAAAACCAAGGGTTTGAAGTGACGTTTATCAAGCCCGACAGCCGCGGCATAATCCCGCCCGAAGAGGTGGAAAAGGCAGTACGTCCCGACACGGTTTTCTGTGCCGTAATGGCGGCGAATAATGAGATAGGTACAATTCAGAACGTACAAAAAATAGGCGAAATCTGCACACGGCACGGAATTTTCTACTACTGCGACTGCGTTCAGTCTGTGGGTGTTGTGCCATTCCCGGTAGGAGTTGCAAACGCTTTTGCGGTCTCCGCACACAAATTCCACGGACCAAAGGGCGTTGCCGCAATGTATATAAAGAGCGGCAGTAAGATACAGGGAATTATTTCGGGCGGCAGGCAGGAGCGGGGGCTTCGGGGCGGCACGGTGAACGTCGCTTCGGCGGTAGGACTTGCAACTGCACTTGAAAAGGCAGTGAATGGCGAAAATAACGCAAAAATCGCTTCCTTACGCAATACTTTTGTTAAAAGGGTATTGACCGAAATAGAGGGCACGCACCTAAACGGTGACCCCGTAGAGCGTGTTCCGTCCAACGCAAATATCTCGTTCGACGGCTGCGAAGGCGAAAACGTACTGTTCTGTTTAGACTTAAAGGGCATATGCGTTTCCACCGGCTCGGCGTGCTCGGCAGGTGCGGTAACACCGTCGCACGTGATAGCGGCAACCGCAGGAGAAACATACGCAAAATCCGCCGTCCGCTTCACCTTTGGCAAATACAACACGGCAGAAGATGTAGACTTAACCGTTACCGCCCTAAAAGAAATAATCTCAAAAATCCGCAAATAAAGCACGGCAGATACAGCCGTGCTTTTTACATAACCCTGCAAATCAAGCAAGCTAAAATTGTTGTCAAAAAGGTTGAAACCAACACGATTGCAATGGGTGCGGCAAGCTTTTTTTGTTTTAAGCCCGCAAAATATACTGCGGAAATGTAAAAGACCGTTTCAGACGAACCGAAGCAAACGCAGGCGCATCGGGCGATATAGCTGTCTGCACCGTACTCATCTATAATATTATTGAGATATGCAAGCGAACCGCTGCCCGAAAAGGGCTTTATAAGCACGAGTTTTGTAAGTTCCTTTGGTATTCCCAAAAAAGAAAACACGGGGGATAAAGCTTGCGTAAGCTTGTCCGCAAGTCCGCTCGCCTCGAACAGCTCGCACATCATAAAAATTGCGGCAAGGCAGGGAATAAGCGACATTGTAAATTTCACCGCCTCGCCGACGCCCGCCGAAAACTCGTCGTAAATTTTTACCTTTTTTATTATGGCAAACACAAGCACTATTATAAAAATTGCGGGAACTATGTACGCCATTTTTTTGACCCCAATATGTAAATTCCAGCCGCAAACACCGTGGAAAACGCCGTGCATATCAAAGAGGGTAAAAATATATCCGAAGCGGCTGCGCTTCCGGCGCTTGTCCTTAAAGCTATAACCGTTGTCGGCACAATCTGCACCGAAGTGGCGTTAATAATAAACAGCAGCTTTTGCGCAAACGTGTTATTTTCCTTTTCAAGCTCGCCTATCGCTCTCACCGCATAGGGCGTCGCCGCCCCGCCTACTCCCAAAAGATTGCACGATAAATTCATTGCTATATTTTCGTTTGCAACCTCGTTATCCGTTTTAAAGAGCCGCCGAGATAGCGGCTTTAAAGCCTTTGAAGCCGTGCGCGAAAGTCCGCTTTTTTCCGCAAGACGGGAAAGCCCCATCCACACGGCGTATATGCAGAACAGCGTAACCGCCATAGTGAGCGACCTTTCTGCCCCGCCGAGTAGCGCAGGCAGCACCCCCTCGGGCGAAATTATTGCAAGAATTGCCAGCGAAATTAAAAATATGCACGTAAAAATAGCGTTCATAAACTATGTTTATGAGCCTGTTTTTTAAGTTATTCGCAGTTATACGTTTTACAACTCACAAAATAAATGCTATACTTATAAAAAATAAAACTTGGAAATATTTTCTTATGGCAGAAAAATTTTACATGACAACGGCAATCACGTACACCTCGGGCAAGCCCCACATCGGCAACACGTACGAAATAATTCTCTCGGACGCAGTGGCACGCTTTAAGCGCATGGAAGGGTACGACGTGTTCTTTATGACTGGCACGGACGAGCACGGACTCAAGGTGGAGCTCAAAGCCAAAGATAAGGGGGTGAGCCCCAAGGCATTCGTCGACGGCGTAGTGGACGTTATTAAGGGAATCTGGAACAGAATGAATATAAGCTACGATAAATTCATTCGCACCACCGACGACTATCACATTGCCGCCGTTCAGAAGATTTTCAAAAAATTCTACGAGCAGGGCGATATCTACAAGGGCGCATACGAGGGTTTATACTGCACCCCCTGCGAGAGCTTTTGGTCGGAAAGTCAGCTTGTAAACGGCTGTTGCCCCGACTGCGGCAGAGAGGTCAAGCCCGCCCGGGAGGAGGCGTATTTCTTCAAGATGGGTAAGTATGCCGACCGCCTTGTAAAGCACATAGTCACCCATCCCGAATTCATTCAGCCCGTTTCGAGAAAGCGTGAGATGATGAATAACTTTCTTATTGCCGACGAGTTTATCGGCAAGTCGGATAGCGAGCTTTTAGCCGCTATCGAAAAGGGAAAGTTAAAGACCAAATTGCAGGACTTGTGCGTTTCCCGCTCCACGTTCAAATGGGGCATACCCGTTGATTTCGATAATAAACACGTAGTGTACGTTTGGCTTGACGCACTTGCAAACTATTTGTCGGGAATAGGCTTCGACACGGACAACCCCTCCGAAAAATACAAAAAGCTGTGGCCTGCGGACGTGCACATAATCGGAAAGGATATAATCCGTTTCCACACAATATACTGGCCTATCTTCTTAATGGCAATGGGTGAGCCGCTCCCCAAAACTGTGTTCGGTCACGGCTGGCTACTTCAGGGCGGCGACAAAATGTCAAAATCCAAGGGCAACGTAATGTATGCCGACGAACTCTCGGATATCTTCGGCGTTGACGCCGTGCGTTACTTTGTATTGCACGAAATGCCCTACGCCGACGACGGAATAATTACGTGGGAGCTGGTGTGCGAGCGGGTAAACTCCGACCTTGCCAACACCCTCGGCAACTTGGTTAAGCGCACCGTCTCAATGACAAACCAGTACTTCGGCGGCGTTGCCAAAAATAAGGGAATTAGTGGCGATACCGACGAGGAATTTAAAGCGACCGTCTCGTCAATCTGCGCAAAGGTTGCCACCTTTATGAACGAATACAAGGTTGCCGATGCGCTGGATACGATTATTTCAATGTTCCGCCGTGCAAATAAATATATCGACGAAACTACCCCGTGGGTGCTTGCAAAAGACGAGAGCAAGAAAGATAGGTTATCAACAGTTTTATACAATTTGCTGTCGGCAATAGATATCGGCGCAAACCTTTTAAAGCCGTTTATGCCTGAAACTTCTAAAAAGATTGCGGCGGAAATCGGAGCAAAGGATAGGGACTATAAGGGCCTTGCAACTTTTGCATATACCCCCGAATATGCCGTAACTAACGCTCCTATAACGCTGTTCGAGAGAATTAAATTCGAGGATATCAAACCCATGATAGAAAAAATCGAAGCGGCTCAGCTTGCCGAAGCCTCGCCCGCTCCCGATGATGAAATCAAATCGCCCATAACCATAGACGACTTTGCAAAGGTAGACTTGCGGGTAGGCACTATAGTTGCATGCGAGGCGGTAAAAAAGAGTAAGCTTTTGCACGAAACGATTAAGGTAGGAAACCGCACGATCTCCGTGCTTTCCGGAATAGCAAAACACTATACGCCCGAAGAGATGGTCGGCAAAAAGGTAATTGTAGTCGTAAATCTCCCTCCCAGAGAGATGAAGGGAATTATGTCCGAGGGCATGATTGTCTGCGCCGAAGGACCTGACGGCACTCTGTCTGTAATAACCCCCGAAAAGGATATTCCGGACGGAAGCTCACTTTCGTAAAAGGGGCGGATTTTTGTGAGATATATCGACGTTCACTGCCACCTCGACGGCGATTGCTACGGGGATATCCCCCATCTAATGCAAAAAATACAGTCCGCAGGCGTACAAAAAATTATTGCGGTGGGCTTTGACTTGCCCACGAGCAGGCTCTCGTCAGAGCTTGCAGAAAAGTATGATTTTTGCTACTTCACCGCAGGCTTTCACCCCACCGAACTCAAAAAGTATAAAGATGGCGACCTGAACGAAATTGCCGAAATCGCAACCCACCCTAAGTGCGTTGCTATAGGCGAGATAGGGTTGGACTATCACTACCCCGACACAGACAAAGAGTTACAGCATAAAATTTTTATAGAGCAGTTAAAGCTCGCACACTCATTGAGTTTGCCCGTGCAAATTCATTCACGAGATTGCGCCGAGGACATGCTCTCGCTTTTAAAAGAAAATGCAGAACTTATAAAAAACGGTGCGCTTCTGCACTGCTATTCACACTCCACGGAGATAGCCGCAGAGCTTGAAAAACTCGGTCTGTATTTTTCTTTCGGCGGCACAAGCACCTGGAGCGGCAGCAAAAAGGCAAAGCGCACTATCGCCTTGCTGAAAGAGGAAAGGCTTTTAACCGAAACGGACAGCCCGTATCTTCCTCCCAAAAGTATGTACGGCACGTTCCCCAACACCCCCGCAAGCATACCCGAAATTCTAAGTAACATGGCGGAAATAAGGGGCGTTCCCGAGGAGCATATGTCTGAAACGGTGTGGCAAAACGCACACACCCTGTTTAAAAAATTGCAAAACTAAAGCCCGCTTTATAAATAAAGCAGGCTTCTTTATCTTAGGTTTGGCTGAATTGTACTTGGGCTACATAATAACAATTAACAGTTAAAATGCGTTGCCGGACAAAACAGACGGCAAACTTAAAAAGTTTACATTAATAGTTTGGCGGTAAAAACTCAATACATACCTTTAAAACGGCGGCTAAATTATGGATAGCAATGTAAAAAATACCTTAAGGGAAGCGGGCTTCGGCTTCAAAAAGCGGCTCGGTCAAAACTTCATAACTGATAAAAACCTGCTCTCGTCAATCGTCAGAGAGGCGGGAGTAGAAAGTGGCGACACTGTAATCGAAATCGGTTGCGGTGCGGGCACGCTCACCCGAGCTATTGCCGAGCAGGCAAAAAAAGTTATCGGCTTCGAGGTGGACAGAGATTTACAACCCGTCCTCGCCCGAACGCTTGCGGGGGTCGACAACGCCGAAATTATTTTTAAAGACTTTTTAAAGGTTGATCTTGCCGAACTCGAAGAAAAAATCGGCGAATACTCGGTAGTTGCAAATCTTCCCTACTACGTCACAACCCCGCTGATTACAAAAATTTTAGAAGAAAGTAAACTGTGTAAAAGTTTAACCGTAATGGTGCAGGAGGAGGTCGCCCTGCGCCTCTGCGCAAGCGAGAACACACCCGACTACGGCGCAATAACGGCGGTAATCGCTTTAAGAGCCTCGGCAAAGATAGTAAAAAGAGTGGGGCGTGAAATGTTCACACCCCGCCCCAACGTAGACAGCGCAGTGGTCAAAATGACGGTGGAGGATAATAGAATTTCCGTCGCCGACCCTATATTATATAAAAAGGTAGTGCACGCCGCTTTCTCGTCGCGCAGAAAGACTTTGGAAAATAATCTTGTAAACACCTTTAATCTTTCACGTGAGCAGGCGCAAAAACTCCTCACCGCCTGCGGCATAGATTTAAAAGCCCGCGGCGAAACCCTATCACCGCAAGCCTTTGCAATCCTTTCCGACAAATTATCTAAAATATAAACTAAGCCGCAGGGCGAAACGCCCTGCGGCTTATACCTTATATATTTATAAGATGTTATTGAGTTATAAATTAATATTTTCAAGCTTATCAAGCCATTCAGAAAAGTGCCTGCATTTTTGTCTGAGAACAGGCAATGTAATACGGTTTGCTATTCTATTTCCGTCTAAAACTTTTCCATAATTTGAAATAACGTTTAAAATACGCTTTGAAGGAGCGGTTTGTATGCCGTTGTTAATCAGTTCGGGATTACCGTTGAAGTCTTGCAATACTTGCTCAAAAATTTGTACTGCATCTTCATTCAAATAGCGAAACTCTTCAGGATTGGAAAATAATAAACTTTCAAATTCATGTAAAGATATGTATGGAATAAAGTTGCCACAATTTACATCTTGCGCAAATTGATTTTCAAGTTTATCAATTAACTCGTATTTGTCCTCAATATCGGGTAACGAAGGTAAGTTTTTTAAGCCGTAATAATCGATGAACGAAGTAATTGCTTCGTGCGGGTGTTCCGTGCAGTATCGGTGAACTTCCTTAACCGCCTTATTATAATCGACCAAACCGCCTTTAAAGACTCCTTGAGGACCTTCTTTTGTTCTGCAAATAATGGGAATAACAAGTATTTCTTTCTGCCAAAAGATCGGGGCAAGCGAATGCTTCACGAAAGATTCTTCCGTTTGACCTTCACAGTAAAAATATAGCCGAGTCATCAAGGGCGTCCCCCGATAATATTCTTTTTCCAAAGATCGCCCATGGAATAGTCGTCACTGAGCCAATCTTTTAGCTTTTCTTCGGAATATTGAGTGAATTGGGTTCCGTTTTCAGTTCTGTCTACTACAATGATTTGTTCGGCCGCAAATTCGTTCAATAGTTCGACAGACTGTGTAGACAGAATTATTTGTTTTTTGCTGGCTGCTTTTTTTATGATTTCAGAAAGTAGGGTTATTGCATAGGGGTGAAGACCGAGCTCCGGTTCATCGACAATTATTGTCTCGGGCTGTAATTCGTGAGGTTGCAAGAACAGAGTCGCAAGACATATAAATCTTAAAGTTCCGTCTGAAAACTGATTTGCGTTAAATATATCATCGCTTCCTATTTGTTTCCATCTCAAAAGAATATCGTCTGAACTAAAACTCTCTTCAAGGTAAAAATCCTGGAAAAAAGGCGCTATCATTTTTATTGAGTCCACAATCTGGGTGTAATTTTCATAGTGCTCCAATTTCAGTCGGTAAAGAAATGCGGCTAAATTCCCCGCATCGTATAAAAGCTCAACATTGTTTGTAATTTTATGTGTTTGCTTAATGCGCGCCGTGGTGCTTGTATCATGAAAATGATATACACGCCATTTTTGACTCTTTAAAATAGGTTGAATGAAATCGTCCAAATGGTTCCATGCGCCTTTATCCCATTTGGATTCGAGGTGACCTCCGCCGAGATAAGACTCATGAAAGAAATTTCCGTCATATTTAAAATATTCGTCAGCAAAAATAAAACTATTTTCATCTGTTGGAATTAATCGGAAAGTGTAACTGTTCCAGCCAAAGAAGAACTCTAAAGAAATTTCTTCAGTCTGCTTTCTGCCGTTGAACATAAGTGCGTTTGCCCCACCGGAGATTCCGACATATCTTTGCAAAGATTTTTCAATAATGTTTTGCAACATTTTAAACACAGAAATAAAGTTTGATTTACCCGCACCATTACTGCCAATCAGTAAATTAATATTATTCAGCTTTAAATCACATTCTTTTATCGACTTGAATCCCTTGATTTTAATGCGGTTAATCTGTTGATTGTTCATAATGATACCTCTATGGGAATAAGTATAGCATACTTTTTATGATTTGTATACTATTAAAATTAAATTTATAAATTCCTCAAGAACATTTTTGAAACAACTATTATACGCAATATTTTTTAAAATTGTTCTATACTGCTTGTCCCTCTCATATATTTAAGGTAGACTTAAAAATTTCGGAGGAACGATATGCAGGATTTAGACTATGCCGAAATGCTGGAAATACCCGTCAGCACGGTTACTGTTACAAAGAAAAAGAGCTTTTTTCGCCGCAAGGAGCAGCCGCCCCAGGACGATTTAAAGGAGCGTGTTGTTGACAGCGTCAACGAGCGGGTCAACGAGCGCATGGGCGTATACGTGGAGGCGGAAGATTTATCCGACCCTCCCGTACAAAAAAAGAGCAAAGCCATAAGGTTCGGAAAAGACAGGGAGAGCAAAATATTATTCGGAGAAATTGCGGCGGTCTGCGTAATCGCCATGGCAATATTCTTAACGAATATATTTATGCCCACAAGCGCAATAAATACCTTTTTATCCTCTATTTTCAACCCTGCGCAAGAGGTCTCTGAACCTAAATATAGCGACTTTGTATTAACTTCCGTGGTCAGCAGTAATTCAAATGCGGATATAATGATTTCCGACGACGGTATTCTCACGTTCACCGCCGAGGGTACGATCTATCCCGTCTGCGACGGTAAAATATCATCCATATCCATGCAGAACGGCAAGTTCGTGGTTAAAATTGCGCACACATCTAAGTTTACAAGCGTAATCACGGGGCTTTCCGACGTCTATTCAGACAAGGGCGCAACGGTCAAGTCGAACCTTCCGTTTGCATATTCTGACGGCAGCGGCGAAGTCAGCGTGTCTTTATACAACGGCGACAAGCTGTTAGACTGCCTTGCACTCTCCGGCATAGTTCCCGTTTGGAAATCGTGAAAATATCAATACACCCGCTGTTTCTTGCGGTGGGACTTATATCTGCGGTATTCGGCGGTTTCCCGATATTTATAATATGCGCACTGACCGCACTCATGCACGAGTGCGGTCATATATTTTGCGCCGAGCGGCTCGGGTTCGAGTGCACAAAAATCAGCCTGATGCCATACGGTGCGGCGGCGGTGTGCGATATAGAGGGGATATCTCCCTCCGACGAGATAAAGCTCGCCCTCGCAGGACCTGCCGTAAACTTTTTTATGTGCGTCGGGGTGGCGGGACTGTGGTGGTTTGTTCCGCAGACTTACGCCTATACCGACCTACTTTTTTATTCCAACTCGGCAATGCTGCTATTAAATTTGTTGCCGGCCTATCCACTCGACGGCGGCAGGGTGGCAAAGTGTATTTTAACAAAGTTTTTAAAGCCGAAAATTGCCGAAATCTCAATACGTATCGTCAATTTAGCCGTAGTCGGCGGACTTGTTGCACTGTATTTCACTGTTGCGCACAATATTACCGTGCTCTTTGTCGGGGCATTTTTGCTATGCTCGGCGATAACAAAATCCCCGCCCGTGCAAAAGATAAATTTTGCATTGAGAAAGAAAAAGAGGGGCAGGGAAATCCGCTACGTGATTCTCGGCGAAAACGCAACCTATAAAGACGCATTGCGATTTGTTGACAGCAGCCGATATCTCGTTTTACAAATCTACGATAATGAAAAATTCCTCGATGAAATCACCGAGGACGAACTCTATGAAAAATTGCAAAATTGCAACCTGTACGATAAATTATTGTAGCTTCTAACTACTTTTGCAAAAAGTTTTTGCCGAAAATCTCTGGGTCGATATCCCCTTTAAGCACACACTCCACGGCTTTCACGCCGAGCTCAACTGCGTCTTCGATTACACCCGCAAGCTGGGTAAAGTCGTACTGACACTTGTAGGTCTGCTTTTTATTGCGGTAGAGGTATCGGGTGTAGTTGAAGTGCCTTTTTAAACACCGCTCAACTCCCGTAACCGTTATCGACGGCTCTACAAGTTTTACGGTGTCGTAAATAGGACCTGTGCATTGCAGCACGTATTCCCGAGGCAGAATAGTCCTGCGCATTCGGTAGAACTTGCTAACGTATAGTCCTATGTCCATTTCAAAATTCTGATGTGCGAACAGCGATTTTTTTCCCTCTGTATACGCATAAACAATGGGGTGGACTATGCAGTCCAACGCATAGTGCGTGGCGAATCCAGCCGCATACGAGGGATTGCCGAGGTACAGCCTTTTGAATAAATCAACCGCATTTTTGTTGTGCATATCCCTGCCGAGGTTGGTTTTGGACCACTTCATATTATAGGCAAAAAACACGTCGCCGCCCTGTGCGCCAAGGATATACAGATTTCTCGATTTTATTTTGAATTTAATGTCGCCGTTCAGCCGCTCGTAAATCTTGTCTGCGGCTATAACGTGCGTAAAGTAGTCGGGCATACTATAAGTTTTAGCCACATTGTAATAAATTATAACTTTATTATAGTGAGCTACGTTTTCCGTAAAATAAATACTGCTGAACGTATCCCGAATTTTCGCCGAATAGCTCTAAAAAGTACTCGCAAATCTTTTTGGGGTCGGTAAGTGTTCCGCCGAAATCCTCTCTGTAAATCCTTTCTATCCATGTATCCACGGGGAAGGAATCCCGCTTTGAAAACCCGAACAGCGCTATGCAGTCGGCGACCTTTCCGCCAATTCCCTTATAGGTCAAAAGAGCCTTTTTCAGCGATGACGTGTCGAGCTTTTCAAGGTGCGATATGCCCTCAAGCGCAATCCTTTTTGCCGTTTCGTCGAGGAATTTATCCCGGTAGCCGCAGCCGATATTTTTATAAAATTCCACGCCTGCGGAGGCAAGGGCCGAAGTAGAGGGGAAGGTATAATATTCCCTGCCCATAAACTCCTTTTTTTTGCCCAGACCCCCACATATGCGGGAGATAATGCCCTTTATGCGGGGGATATTATTGTTTTGCGAGATTATAAAGGAGTAAATCATTTCCTCTTTCTGCTGGTTTAAAAGGCGCAAGCCCGAACAGCTCTCCGAGCTACGGGAAAGCAGGGGAATGTTGTAGCTCTTTGCAAGCTCTACAATTTTACTGTAATCCCGGGAAAGGTCAAAATAGTTGTAAAAATAATCGCTGTCCTCGCTTTCTACAACCGTCTTTATTCCGTCGGTGTGCACGTAGCACGCCTTGTCGCCCGAAAAGACTATGTAGCCGTCTTTGAACGGCTCGAAGCGGAAAATCTGTCCGCAGTCTAAAGTGTGTTCGGGGTTAAAATATTTCGCATCGTACTCTATCTTTTCCATAAGTGCCTCAAAAAAATTTCGCTTGATTTGCCGTCCGGCTCGTCAAGCGATTTTTTAAAATAAGATACTTGCTCAAGCGGAACGCTTGCTTGCATTTTATCATTTTAGCGCAATGTTGTCAATCGGTAAATCTTACGTTAACAGAGCCTGCGGAGACGTCGATATCAATCTTTTTAGCTGAGTCTGTGCCCGTCTGATTGTTAACGTTACAACTACCCGCAGACTTGTCGACCCTGATTGTATATTCTGATTTTATTCCGTCAATTCCCAAATTCACAGACCCTGCGCTGACGCCGATATCGATTACAGGACAAATAATACTGTCAATTTCCACTGCACCTGCGCTGACGTTTACTTTAAGTGAAGAACAGACTATTTTGTTTGCCTCGATTTTTCCTGCGCTAATGTCGATATTCAGTTTTCCGCAGGTAATGCTATCGTTGAATTTCACCATTCCTGCGCTCATGTCCACGTCCAGATTTCCAAACGTTCCGCCCGCAATCGAAACAACTCCGGCAGACATATCCACGTCAAGATTGTAAATATTGCTTTGCGGCAACTTAATCACGACTTTGGGATATTTGAAACCGATAAAGTTTATCCACCATCTGTTGCTTTCACGGTAAGTGAGTGTTGTGCCGCTCTCTTTGATTTCAACTTTTTTTGTTGTTGAAGTGAAGTAATCGATTTCTATTTTTTCTCCGTCATAGAATACCGTTTCAAATTCACCCGCCGCAATATCAAGCGATATATTTTTAATATTTTCACTACTCTGTACATAAGTTTTTTCTGTAATCTCAGGATTAAGTTTCCAGTCGCTTATGCCAAGTCCGATAAGCAAAAGGGCTATGCCTGCTCCAACTAATATTGCGGCGGCTATGAGGCATTTTGCAAATCCTTTCATTTTACACCTCCTTTAAAAAGCCCTGCAAGCCATTTAAAGAACTTTCCGAACAGTTTCCACATCAGTTTTACAAGGCTGAAAAACAGCTTAAAAAGCGGAATCCCGACTCCGAGAATAATGAGCCCTATACCCACGTACGCCAATCCGACTCCGAACGTCGAAAACATAGTCCATATGCCGCTTACAATAAATCCCGCACCGGTGGCGACTATGCCGAACGGAGCTGCGGCAAAGCCGATTGTTACGCCCACCATAGTCATAATCAACGAGAATATGGGTACGGCAAACACTATGCAAAGTATCACGAACACCCAGGTGTTGTCCTTTTTTACTTTTACTTCGTTAGCTGGCTGACTTGCTGCGGGAAGAGGTGAAGAGGGAGGCGAATACTGCTTAGGTTGCTCGTAATTCTGTTGTTGATAATATTGATTAGGCTGCTCGTTGTGCGGAGCGCTTTTGTTCGTATTCTCCGTAAAGCTGTCGTTCTCAAGTATTGCCTGAGCCGCATCGTAGGGTGCGCCGAAGCCGTCTATTATCTCGTTTTCGGAAAAACCCGCCGCACGTCTGTCGGCGTACGCTTCCGCATAGTAATCCAAAACCCTGCGCCTTTCGGCTTCGGAAACGCTCAAAAGGTTAGCGTTTAATTGCGTTACCCACTCGTTATATTTCATAGTCTGCCTCCGAATATTTTCCTATAAATAACGTTAATTTCCTGTAAATCCGAGCGACCTTCGTAAAGCCGTTTTAATCCCGATTGCGTAATTTTATAATACCGTCTGAGCCGTCCCGAAAATTCCGCAGTCCTCGTGGTAAGGTAACCCGCACCCTCAAGCCGCTTTAAAATGGGGTACAGCGTGCTTTCGGAAATTTCCACAACGTTCCTAAGGTCGTCGATTATCTGATATCCGTAGCTTTCCCCTCGTTCAAGTGCGGAGAGCACGCATATGTCAAGTATTCCCTTTTTAAGTTGAATATCCATAAATACTCCGTTTCGTATAATACTATACATTACATAGTATTCCTTGTCAAGTATTTTTTGTAATTTTTTACTGATAATATTTGTACGGGGATATACCTACGTTTTGCCCGTAAAAATGTATCTGTTGAGGTTAAGTGCCCGTATGGCTACTTTGGATAAAAACATAAAGGCAGTAAAAAAGATTTTAAAGAGCGAGGATATCCTCGTTTTCGAGTTCCAATCGGATAGCGGCAAAAAGTTTGCCGTAATCTTTGCGGACGGAATATGCAATAAAGAGCTCATCGGCGAGCTCGTGGTTAAACCTCTCCGTGCGGTGCAGAAGGAGGACGACATAAATAAAGTCCGCCTTCTTTTGGCGTCGCCCGAGGTCAAGGACGGTAAAAAGATTCCCGACGCCGTAAAGGAAATTTCCGACGGCAACGCCGTATTGTTTGTTGACGGCGAGGACGGCTATATTATATTAGGTTTAAAGAGTCCGCCCGCCCGAGCCGTTGCCGAGCCGCCCACCGATATTGCCGTGAAAGGTCCTCGCGAGGGCTTTATCGAGGAGATAAAGACCAACATGGGACTTGTGCGTAAGCGCATTAAAACGGACAAGCTACAGATAAAAACTTTAAAGAGCGGCAAGCGTTCGGAAACCGTAGTGGCGATAGTCTATATCGAGGGCGTGTGCCCCAAGGGTCTGCCCGAAAAAATAGAAAAGGAGATATCCGAAAACACTATCGACCTTATTCCCGATTCCTCTTACGTTTCGGCGTTCATATCCAAGCGCCCACGCTCGGTGTTCAAAAGATGCGGCACGAGCGAAAAGCCGGATATTTTCTGTGCTAAGGTAAGCGAAGGAAGGGTGGGAATACTCGTTGACGGTTCGCCGATTGCCATAACCGTACCATATATGCTGGTAGAGGACTTTCAGTCGGGAGAGGACTACTATTCAAGCTCCTACCGTGCAACCACGCTGAGGATATTGCGGTTTTTATCAATAATGTTAGGCTTGTTCTTACCTGCACTATATATTTCTGCACAGCTTTTCAAGGCTCAGCTCATACCGTTCAGACTGCTTTTAAAAATTACAAGCTCAACGCAAGGTTTGCCCTTGTCGCCGAGCATCGAAATGTTTTTAACTCTGCTAGTTTTAGAAGTTTTAAACGAAGCGTCTATACGTATGCCCAAATACGTGGGACTTGCGCTCTCCGTTGTGGGTGCGCTCGTTCTCGGCGATACGGCGGTTAAGGCGGGCATAATTTCCACTCCCGCAATAATCATTATAGCTTTTTCGGCAATTTGTCTGTACACCGTGCCAGACCTCGTTGAAACAACGACCACTCTCCGCTGGATATATCTCATCGTTGCCGGCAGCATAGGACCGTTCGGTGTGGTGGTATTGACGGCGTTTATCATAAGTTACATCGTCACGGAGCAGTCCTACGGTGTGCCTCTTTTGGCGCCATTTGCGCCCCTCGTCAAAAACGACCTTTACGACAGCATGGTAAAGGCAAACATGTATACGCTGAAAAACCGTCCCAAGTCTATAAAAACGCAGGACAAAGTGAGGTTAAAAAGTGAAAATAAGCGTTAGACAAATCTGTTTTATTCTTATATTTTACACGGCGGCTTCAAAGCTCTTGCTGTACCCCACAATGCTTTCGGGCTACAGCGGCAGGGATTTACTGTTTTCCGCACTGATAAACTTCGTTGTTCAGGGAATAGTAATCTGGGCTGTTGCCTATTTAAGCTCAAAGACAGACAAAACGCTGTTTGAGCTGTTAAAAGATACGTTCGGCGAAATACCCGCACGCATAATTTTCGGTTTTTTTGCGGCGTTCTTTATAGTGTGCACTATAATTCCGCTCTTCGAGCAGAAGCTGTACGTGCACGCAATATTCTACGACACCGTTCCAACCGTTCTCGTATTTCTTCCGATATTTATCTTCACGATATACGCAGGCTCGAAATCCTTTAAAAATATAGGTTGTTGCGCCGACGTGTGCATGCCGATATTTTTAATAAGTATGGCGTTTATATTTTTTATGTCCTTTACGGAAGTGGATTTTTCCAACCTCTTGCCCGTACTTAAAACGCCGGCATCAAAGGTTTTCGGCGGCTCTATGAAAACGGCTCTCAACTTTTTAGAGCCGGCATATCTTCTTATGTTCCTCGGTCACTTCCGCTATAAAAAGGGTGATGCGGCAAAAATGACTTTGAGCTATGCGGCAGGGGCGGCTATCGTTTTACTGTTTTTGGCGGTGTTCTACGGGATTTACGGCGAACTCACCTACTCGAGGCAGTTTGCCATATCCAAAACGTCGCTGTACTTTTCGGCAATCGACGTGATAGGCAGAATAGATTTATATACCCTTTACGCCTTAGAGGTGGTAATGCTGTTTGCACTCGTTTTAAATATCCAGCTTGCCGTGCAGTGTCTTATAAAATGCACTGGTTGGGACTGTCCCGAAATTTTATCCGTTGCCGTCAACGCCGTTTTGGCAACTATTCTTTTAACCTGCAACCACTTTTTCACGGCGTTGCAATCTTTCTTTGCAAACTGGCTGTGGATAGTCGTAGTAATATTTGCCGTTATTGCGCCGCTCTCGGCATGGGCGCTTAAAAGGAGGGAAAGATGAAACCGGCACACCGCGCTAAACTCCGCCGCTTTTCGGTTATATTTTTCTGGGTATTATTCATTGCTCTTGCCGTAATGTTTTTTACTAACGATTTCGGCATAGTCGATATACACAAAACCTCGATAATCGTTGCCATAGGAATAGACTCCACCGAAAACGAGGTGCAGGTCACAGCCCAGCTTGCAGTGCCCAAACCTTCTCAGAGCGGAGATAACATAGAGTATACCGAAGTGCAGGGCAGCGGCGAAACGGTTGCCGACGCCCTCAACGAAATTAATGCAAAAACGGGCTTCTATCCCCAGCTTCAGTTCTGCAAGCTCGTACTTCTCGGCGATAGCTGTAAGGATAAAAATATTTTCCGGCTCATGGGCTGTCTTTACCGCAAAAACTATTCCGAGCTGACTGCGCTTGTGGCTATGTGCGACGGAAAGGCGTCTGAAATTCTTTCAATGCCAACTGTTACGAGCGACATGACCACGACTGTCATTCAGCGAGCCCTTGCAGACGAGCTTGAAAAATCGGCAAACGTTTCAAGCGCAAATTTAAAGGATATCGCTCTTTCGAACTTTTCGAGGAGCAAGGCATGCTATATGCCGTTTATCGAGGCTAACGTGCAGGGCACCAGTGAGGAGGGCGGCAACGGCGACAACGTCGGCGGCGATGAACCGCAGAGCGGCGGCTCCTCCGGCGGCGGCGACAGCAGCGGAAGCGGCGGAGGTTCGTCGAGCGGAGAAGGCGGAGGCGAGGGCGGCAGCGAGGGCGGCTCAGGCAGTTCCTCTAGCGGTTCGGGTTCTTCGGGTGGCGAACAGAAACCGGTTGAATTTACCGCAAGAAAAACGGCTATATTCAACAACGGAAAATTTGCCGGTATACTCAACGAACAGCAGGCGTTCGCCCTCAATATACTTGAATACGACATACATCTTGCCGTTTTGCCGTGTGATACTTCGGAATATCACTATACGATAGGCTTGGGTAAGAGTAAGAGTGCAATAGACGTAAAAATTGTAGACGGCATACCCGAAGTAACCCTGAAATTCAGTGCGTACGGGCAAGTCGTAGGCATAAAAAAACCTGTCGAACCCAAGGAAACCACCAAAGACGACAAGCTTTCTCCCGAAATTATTGAGGCGGCAAATAAAACGGTAGAAGAGAGGTTTGCGTCACTTATGGATATATCCAGACAGACAGATTGCGATTTTCTCGGCATTAAAGAGAGTATTTTCAAATATCATCACCGTTATTTCGAAGGGCTTGAAGAGGACGCCCTGCAAAAAATGCGTGTTAAATACAAAGTAGACGTTAAATCCAGAAACTAAAAAGACGCCCGCCACTTACAAAGTGGCGGGCGCTTTTGTGCGTTACGGCGTTGACTTATTGTTAAATAGATTTTAACCGTGCAAGCGTTTGGGCAACCAGTACAGAAAGCTCCTCAAAGCTACGCTCGTCTGCGTCACCCTGCGCACACTCGCTTAGCGTTCGGGCAATAGTATGTGCCGCCGACTGCATATCGGAACTGTCGAACTCATCGTCGATTTTCTGTGCGATAGCGTTCAGTTTTTCCTCTTCTACAAAGTCCGCAATCATTGCGGCAACTACGCTTGCCGCCGTTGAGAGTGAGGAGTTTTTTTTGCGGGTAAACTGCTCGCAAACCACGTAAATTACCGTTGCGGCAGCCCCTACCGTAAAGCCGTTTTCCAAAACCGACCCTATGTTTTCAAATGCGTAACAAAAGCTCATATGCGAAATCATAGTATAAACTGCGTACAGCACGCTGCCTAAAATTACAGGCATAAAAGCGTAAAGCTTATTGGGCGCTTTTTTCAAAAGAGTGGTTTTCAAAAGCTGGGTCAATACGCAAGTGACAATCCCGAGCACGGCAATATCCACGCCGTAAAAGGTGATGAAACGCATAATTTCAATAAAAGTCAAATAAAACCTCTCAAAATTATATTTTCACCCGGTGTCTATATGTAAGCGGAAATTAGCGCCGTCAAACGCATAATATATAAATAAATAAAAAATAAAGCCGTAGCTTTTTCACACGGCAATCGATTGCAAAATAAGCGCATATATGTTAGAATTTTAAGTATGAGAATGCACAAAAAATCCCACCTTGAAGAACGCATAGCCGCCTGCGCCGATATAGTTACGGTTGCCGATTTAAACGAAAAGAATATGAAGATATCTGCCGATATTCCCGATATTCTGCCCCTTGAAAAAATATTCGGCAACGGCAATCCCGTATACCTTGAAATAGGTTGCGGCAAGGGCAAATTTGTGAATGATACGGCAAAGCTCAATCCCGATATAAATTTTGTTGCGGTCGAAAAAATTTCCAACGTTTTAATAGAGGCACTTGAGCGCACCAAAGCCGAACAAATACATAACGTCTACTATCTCAACTGTGCGGCGGAAGTGCTGGGCAGATATTTTGAAAAGAGTACCGTCTCCCGCATATATCTCAACTTTTCCAACCCTCTCCCTAAGGAAGGCTACAAAAAGCAGCGGCTCACCCATACGAGATTTTTAAATATTTACAGCGCCCTTTTAAAGGATGGAGGCGAAATTTTCCAAAAGACGGACGACTATGCTTTTTATCTCTTTTCTCTCGAAAGTTATAAAGAGGCGGGGTATAAAGTTATAGATACCTGTGAAAATTTAGCGGCAAATCCCGTGGATGGGGATATAGAAACAGAGCACGAAAAACTTTTTAAAGAAAGGGGCAAGCCCATATACAGAATTGTGGCGGTGAAGGCATGACCGAATGGCAGATTGCGCTTATCGCCGTAGGGGCGGTGGCAGGTATTACGCTGATTGTCCTTTTTTTGTGGCTTTCAAATAATCTCATCAAAACCACACGATACGAAGTGCCGCTCGGCGAAGTTGAAAAGTCTGTCAAAGTTGTTCAGATTTCCGATTTGCACGGAAAGTCGTTCGGTGCGCACAATGCAAAGCTTATTTCAAATGTAGAATTGCTTGCGCCCGACGTAATTGCAATAACGGGAGACATAATCCACAGATATACCGAAAAGAACAAGCGGGTCGCACTTGAAACTATCTCCGCGCTCTCGCAAATTGCGCCCGTTCTCTATATTTCGGGCAACCACGAAATGCGCAATAAAGGCTACAGATTTTTCCGTAAAAGCGTAATGGAGGCGGGCGCAACCGTTCTCGACAATGCCGAAATTAAAGTCTCAGGAGTGACTTTCGTCGGACTGAACGGTGCTCACAATAAAAACGATACGCTCTCTAAAATTTCAAACAATACCCAAAATAAAGTTTTACTTGCGCATATGCCCCACTGTTTTAAAAATTACGCAAGGGCGGGCTATGCGCTCGTGCTTTCGGGGCACGCCCACGGAGGGCAGTGGCGCATACCGTTTACAAAGCAGGGAATATACGCCCCCGGTCAGGGAATGTTCCCCAAATATACTTCGGGTATACACACCATAGGCAACACGAAAATGATAATCTCCCGTGGCTTAGGCAATTCCGAATTTCCGCTTCGCTTATTTAATAGACCTGAAATTGTAGAAGTTACTCTGGCGCCAAAACTTGCAGGTAGCTTATGAAAATTTCACAACTTAAAAAGTATTTACCTTTATTGTTGCAGGCTTCACGCTCGGAAATAAGCTACGGCGAATGGGGCGGTGGGGAGAAGTTAACAGATGGGGCAATCACTTTTCCATACATAACATATCAAAAATGGGTAACGGACTTTATTTATGATTGCGATTGTGTTGTGTGTTTCCCTAAGGATTTATAGGACGTCATAAAGCAAATTCAATCTCGATTTGTTAATTTTGACGATGCATTAAATGTAACGGAGAATATTTATTATATTCAAGCAATTATCGGATATATTATCCGTCGAGATAGATTTTTTGAAGGTTTTTAGAAAGTAGTATTAAAGACGGCTTTATGTATAGAGCAGTTAAAAAGCTGATAGAGGTAGATGAAAAAAATGATAGCGGAAATTCATAACAAAATCAGCTCTACAGGCTCAAATTTGAGCGATAGACTGGAAGACCAACTTACAGGCGACTTTTTCGGAACAATGAAATATATTCCGTATAACTGTGGATTGCAAAAAATTCTCGGATACAATGTGGGCGGGGATAATGAAGAGCCAAAATATCACTTTTGGAAGCGACTGAAAGACGCTAATAATTCAACTGTAGAGCCTGACCTGATTTTAGAATTTAAAAATGCCGTTATCGGTATCGAAGTTAAATATAACAGTGGACTGTCTTCTAACGATTCTGAAGAAGGCGCAGAACAGTCTTTGAAAGATGATTCGAAAGAAATAAAAGAAAGCAACAATCAGCTTGTACGTGAAGCCCGTGCAATAATCAAAGAGTATAATAATAAATCAAAGCATTTGATTTTCATTGCTCAAGACAATTATTGTTCACAAGTTTTTGAAGAGGCTAACACAAAAATAAAGCAAGAATGCAGAGAGGAAGTATCTTTTGAAGTAATAAGTTGGTCCGATATCTACGACAGAATCAGTGAATTGTTAAATGCCGCAAAAGGATACGAATTTATTATATTAAACGATATTCTAGCACTTCTTGAAAAGAAAGGCTTCGACAGATTTAAAAGTTTTGTACTGAAAGATAATATTTCTATCATTGAAAATTTAAAAGGTTTTAACTTTGAATGTGGGGTATCTCCGTTCGGATTTAAAAGTGCAATTAAAATAGAAAAGGAGTTATTTTATGAATTTAGATGAAAACTTGTGCAATGCCGTTAAGGTGTTTCGTGAAACATATAACAATCTTGTTAAGCTTGCAAATTATTTAAAGACAAAAGCCCCGGAATACGGTTTTCGCTGCGTAACAAATGACATTTTAATGTGGCAATCAAAATCAAATATTTGGGGTTGGGTAACAAGTAAATTTACTCTTTTATTCCAGCATAGTGACAAGCCAATGTTTGAAAACGGATGGGCAGACGATGATATTTTCGGAATGGAAGTATGTTTGGACGATGACCCTGGTCTTTATATTTCCAAGTACAGTTATACTGACGGATTGGAGGGGTGGTCAGCTGGATGTAAAAGTTCAGACGAATGGGGCTTCACTCACCCTAAATGGAATAAGGACAAATTTTATATCCAAACAGATAAAAACGGTTTAATTATTTCAAATCCTAAATCGGATAAAATTTCTCAAAAGTATTGGGGAATGTCCCGTGCTGTTTTTAAAAGAGATACTTTCTACGATTTAACCGCAGAAAATATTTATGAAAAAATCTTTGCAGTTATGGACGAATTGAAAAATAAATAATAGAAGCCGCCGCAAGCTATCAAAGCTTGCGGCGGCAAATTTTATAATAATTATTTTGCTAAAAGTGCCAATATCGCCTTTATGGTGTGCAGTTTGTTTTCGCCCTGGTCAAGGACTATGCTGTTCTTTCCGTCAATCACGTCTGCGGTAACTTCAACGCCACGGCATGCGGGCAGAGGGTGCATGAAGTGCGCCCCGACGTTTGCAACCGACATGAGCTGTGCGTTTACGCAGTAAGGTTCGAGTATTTTCTTTTCGGTCTCGCTCAAAACGGAGTGGTAGTTATAGCCGTTTGTATAAATTATATCTGCGCCCTTCACGGCGGAGACGGGATTGTCCGTTACGGTTACGTGACCGTATTGCCTTATATTCTCTAAAACGTTCCGTTTTACCGTAAACTCATTCGGGGCGGCAACGGCAATTTCCATTCCGCACTTTATCGCACCGACCATAAGCGACTGAGCATTTGCGCCTACTTTGCCCACGTACGCAATTTTAAGTCCTTCCAGCTTTCCCCGCTTCTCCCAAATGGTAAATAAATCCGCCAAAATCTGTGCGGGAACGCTGCTTTCGTTTTTGGAGTTTATAATGGGAATAGAGGAAACCGAGCAAAATTCGTCAAGCTCCTTTTGCGGTATTCCCCTTGTTACGAGTGCACCCACGCCGTAGCGTGAGATTACGTTAACCAAATCCTTTATATTCTCGCCGGCACGCATATCCTTTTCGCTGTAAGGCAAATACACGCTGTCTCCCCCGAGCTGCCGTATGGCAATCTCGAGTGCCGAGCGTGTTCTCATCGAAGTGTCGCCGAACAAAAGCGCAATGGTAACGCCCCGAAGAATTCGGGTGTCCTCGTGTGCGATAAACTTGGCTTTCATCGCCTTTGTTGCATATAAAATTTCAAATATTTCTTCCGTTGAGTAGTCGCAAAGTTTAACTAAATGTTGGTTTTTCAACCCGTAAGAGGGGAAATATCTATTTACGTCCATAAATTTGTCTCCGTTCGATTATAAGTATTATATCATAATTTTATCGTATTTTCAAGTCTTTGAGCGTGCCCTCTCCGAAAATACGCACCCGCAATAATCCTGCCGGTACAGTCCGTACTCTTTTGAAAGCTGAATACTTCTCAAATACCCGTTTTTCTTTTTGAAATCGGAGCACAGCCATCTTTCTCCCCCGAGCCGCTCGCCAATTTCGTTTATGGCGTCGGCGTCTTTTAGAGGGCTTATGGTGAGAGTGGTGGTGAAGTAGTCAAAGTTTTCCCGTTGAGCAATTTCCGCAGTCTTTGCGAGGCGCAGTTCAAAGCACTTTTTGCAGCGATCGCCGCCCTCGGGGCAGTTCTCAAACCCTTTTACAGCCTTATAAAACTCTGCCGTATCGTGGTCGCAGTCTAAAATCTCTGCCCAACCGGTTGTTTTGATTAGCCGTATTAGCTCGTCCTTTCTTCTTTCATACTCGCTGTCCTCGATATTCGGATTATAAAAGAGTACGGTAATATCAAAAAACTCCTTCAGCTTTTCAAGGCACGCCGACGAGCAGGGTGCACAGCAGCAGTGCAAAAGCAGTTTACTCTTTTTGGTCAAACCTTTTATTTTTTCTGTCATCATATTTTCATAATTCAGACGGTTCATACCAATATATTAACACAAATATTGCGCAATTGCAAAAAAATTTTTAATTTTGCCTTAAAGCACTTTGAAAAACAGCAAAGTCTGTGCTATTATATAAATGTAAAATTGAAGCTAATAGCGGAGAAACACATGGCAAGTTTAAATTTGAATGGGGTCAGCAAGGCTTATCTTTCGGGCGTAACCGCCCTGCATAACGTGTCTCTTGAAGCCGAAGATAAGGAATTTATCGTTATTGTCGGCGGCGAGAAGTGCGGTAAATCCACCCTTTTAAAGGTGATAGCAGGTCTCGAGGAACCCGCCTCGGGCACTGTAACAATCGGCGGTAAGAATATGGCAGACGTCGAAACCAAGGAAAGGGATATAGCGATGGTATTCAGGCAAGACCCCTTAAATCCTAACTTCACCGTCTTTGACAATATGGCTTACGGATTGAGACTCAGAAAAGCTCCGCAGGCGCTCATAGAGCAGCGGGTAAAGATAGCGGCAAATATTTTGGGGCTTACCGAAGTTTTATACCGCAAACCCAAAGTGCTTTCCGCCGCCGACCGCCAGCGCATTGCAATAGGCAGGGCGATAGTGAGAGAGCCTAAACTCTATCTCTTTGACGAGCCGCTTGCAGGTATCGACGAAAATCTCCGCCGCGATATGCTTAACGTCATCATCAACGTTCAGGCGAGAATGCAGGGCACTTTCGTTTACGCTACAAAAAATCTTTCCGAAGCTCTGACTATCGGCACTCGTCTCGTAATTTTGAAGAACGGACTCGTTCAGCAGATAGATACGCCTTCAAACCTCTACGATTATCCCGCCAACACTTACGTGGCATTCTATATCGGTTCACCCACAATCAACTTTTTGCAGAACGCAAAGGTCGTAAAGGAAGGGGACGGCTACTTTGCCGAATTCGAGGGCGGAAAGCTTGCGCTCGCTGAAAACATAGTAAGCAGATTTGAAAAAATAGAAGAATACGCAGGCACGGGTAAGAAAATAATTATAGGTATCCGCCACGAAGATATATCCACTTCCGCAGAAGGAAATCTCACCGCAAAGTTCAATAAAACGCAGAGTGACGGCGAAGCGACTTATGCCGAGTGTGACTTGAGCGGCCAGCCCGTTCTCGCAACGCTCGGCTCTAAGGCGGTAAACGGAGCGGAAGTAAAACTTGCCGTAGATCTTTCAAGGCTGTATATATTCGATTCCGAAACCCGTTTAACGCTGTTAAAGCGTGACGGCGGCTATAAGAACACTGGGCACAAGGATGCGGACAGGCTTCCCTTTCCTTACCCCGAGGAGCAGGCTGTAATCGAAAAGTTGACTCCAAAAAAAGAAGATACAAAAAAGAAATTACGTTAAACAAAAGACCCCCTGCAAAGGGGGCTTTATTCGCTCCCGCCAACTGTGTTTATGCTCCGCAGTTGCATATAACCTACATTAACTATGACCGAAATATTTCTTGAAGCGCTTTTCGATACGCTGATAGTTTTGCCATTTCTCTTGGTAATATATATTGTTATTGAGCTGGTAGAGCACAAAACTTCAGTATTCGGAAACCGCAAAATTTTACAGGGCAAACTTGCGCCCCTTATAGGCTCCGCCGCAGGACTCGTTCCGCTGTGCGGTTTTTCGGTCATGGCAGCAAAACTCTACGATAAAAAGTTTATCCGCACGGGCACTTTGCTTGCGGTATTTATTGCTACTTCCGACGAAGCCATAATTCTGCTCTTATCCGAAGTTACCAACGTCAAAGCCCTTTCGGCGGTCTTGCCCCTTTTAATAATCAAATTCGTACTCGCCGTAATCGTAGGCTATGCCGCAAATGCAATTCTCTTCCGTGAAAAGGTCAACGAAACCGTCGCTCCGCTCGCAACCGACGCTCCCGACTACGAGTGCGGACACGAACACCCCGAGGAGTCAAAGTGGAATATCTATCTTTTGACCCCGCTGTGGCACACGCTCAAAATTGCGCTCTATCTGTTTGTTATAAACTTCGTTTTCGGACTTATCATAGATGAGCAGACCATAGCAAATTCTCTTGCAGGAAACATATATCTACAACCGCTTATAACGGCGGCGGTGGGGCTTATTCCAAGCTGTGCTTCAAGTGCAATACTTACTTCGGCGTACGCAGGAGGCATTATCACTTTCGGCAGTATGGCGGCGGGGCTTGTAGTAAATGCGGGTATGGGTTTTATGATTTTGCTTAAAAACTTCAAACGCATAAAGCAGAACCTTGCACTGATTGCCTCTACGTTTGCGCTGTCCTATGTTGTCGGTATCCTAATAAACGTAGTCGCACCGTTTATTCCTTTTATAAATTAAATAAATAAAATTGCCCCTCAAACGCTTGACATATTTAGTCAAGTGTTTTATTATACTATTATCATATGAACGACTATTCATATTAAATTTAATCCGTTTATAAAATACAATGATAGGAGAACGTAATATGCATATCTGTGACGAAGAGGAGTTGCACTCCGAGCGGCTTAAAGAAGCGCTCAAAAAGATGCCTTCAGACGATAAAATAGAGGAAATGGGTTTGCGTTTCAAGGCGCTTTGCGAGCCATCGCGCCTCAAAATTCTGTTGGCTCTTGCCGGCGGTGAACTGTGCGTGGAGCATATAGTGGAGGCGGTCGGCGGCAACCAGAGCGCCGTATCCCACCAGCTCAAAACGCTCAAGGATAACCGCATAGTAAAGTGCAGAAGGTCGGGCAAAAAAATTCTGTATTCGGTGTCCGACTGGCATATTATGACAATGATTGAACTTTCAAAGGAGCATCTCGACTGCAATGAATAACGTAATTAAAATCAGCGGGCTGGATTGCGCCAACTGTGCCCGTGAGCTTGAAGAGGAAATCGAAAAGTTAGAGGGAGTAGCGTCCGTCACCGTCGATTTTGTGGCGCAAAAAGTAATAGTTGACTGTGCAGCCGAAACTCTCGAAAAAGTTAAATACGTGTGCAATCATTTCGAGGAAGTCAAAGTGGTTGAGGAGGCTGTTAATACTCAGCCGAATGAGCGGGTATTCGGCGAAAAAATTAAAATTGCCAACCTCTGCTGTGCAAACTGCGCACGGGAGCTCGAGGAAGAGCTCAACAAAATCGAGGGAGTGGAGGCGGTTGTCGACTTCATGAATATGCGTGTTATTTTAAATGCGCAGTCGCCCGAATCCCGTGAAAAGGCAATATATGCTATCACACACTTCGAGGACGTAAAAATCGTAGACGGCAGAGAAAGGAAAAGTACTTTTAAGGAGCATAAAAAGGACATACTCTGCCTTATTGCGGCAGTAATTGCGTTTATTCCCGCACTCGTGCTCGACTTAACGGGTGTTGCCTGGGCTAATCTCGCCGCACGCATAGTGACTTATACACTCTACGGAATTTCTTATTTTACCGTAGGTCACCCCGTACTTATAAACACAGTCAAAAATATATCCAAGGGCAGAATTTTCGACGAGAACTTCTTAATGACGGTTGCGTCTATCGGCGCAATACTTTTGGGAATATTTGCGCACGACGGATTTTTCGAGGGCGTTGCCGTAATGCTATTGTATCAACTCGGCGAACTTCTGCAATCGGTTGCGGTCGGGGCTTCCCGCAACTCCATAACCGATTTAATGGACTTAAAGAGCGACAGCGCAACAATAATAATCGGCGGCGAACAGCGCACAATATCCCCCGAAGAACTCAAAACGGGTGACGTTATCTTGATTAAAGCGGGCGAAAAAGTACCCGTTGACTGCAAAATAATAAAGGGTGAAACCTCGCTCGACATGAAGAGCTTAAACGGCGAGCCTCTGCCCCGAGCTGTAGCGGCGGGTGACGAAATTCTGTCGGGCAGTATCAACCTTTCGGGCATAATAGAGGCGGAAGTTATACGTGAGTATAAAAACTCCGCCGTTGCAAAGATACTCGAGCTCGTTGAAAATTCAACCGCAAAAAAATCCAAACCCGAAAAGTTTATATCAAAATTTGCAAAATACTATACGCCTGCGGTCTGCATAGCGGCAATACTCGTAGCCGCAATAATCCCCACTATAATCTGCGGTGCAAGCGGCGCATATGCGTGGAGTATTTATAAAAACTGGATATACAATGCGCTAACCTTCCTTGTAATTTCCTGCCCGTGCGCACTCGTAATTTCCGTGCCGCTTTCCTACTTCGGCGGCATAGGCAGATGCGCCCGCTTCGGCATACTCGTTAAGGGTTCAACCTGCCTCGACGAGCTTGCAACATGTAATGTTGCCGCATTTGACAAGACGGGTACGATAACCGAAGGCACGTTTAAAGTGAGAGAATACTCAAACGAAAGAGCGCTTGCCCTTGCGGCAGCGGCGGAAAAATATTCCTCTCACCCGATTGCCGCCGCTTTTGCGGAAATCCCCTCGGATATCCGAATTACAAACGCCGAGGAGCTTGCCGGCAGGGGCGTAAGGTGTACTGCCGAGGGCAAAACTCTGCTCTGCGGTAACGCAAAACTTCTCGAAGAAAATAACGTAGCTTTTTCACGCAAAGAAAGTGTTTCAACCCTCGTATACGTAGCGTTGGACGGCGCATATGTCGGGGTTATTGAAATTGACGACGGCATTAAAGAGGGAGTAAAGGATGCAATTTCCTCGCTCAAAGCGGGCGGAATTGCTTATACCGAAATGCTCACGGGCGACCTTAAAGAGCGTGCCCAAGCAGTTGCCGCCGAAGCCGGTATCGACGGCTGCATGGCGGAGCTCCTACCCGATAAAAAGTTGGAGCGTGCGCAACAGCTCAAAGAGCAAGGCAAGCTTATATACGTGGGCGACGGAATAAACGACGCACCCGTAATGACTGCGGCGGACTGCTCTGTGTCCATGGGTAAGGTCGGTTCGGATGCGGCTATCGAGGCAAGCGACATAGTGCTCGTTTCCGATAATATTGCACTGCTCCCCAAGGGCAGGAAAATTGCCAAGGGCACCCGCCGCATAGTCGTGCAGAATATAGTAGGTTCGCTGTTTGTAAAATTCGGGCTAATGATATGCGACATAGTTCTCGCCTCGCTGATTGCCTGCGGAGTGGCGGTGTCGCCCTTCCCGCTGATTGTTTCGGTAGTTGCCGACGTCGGAGTTATGTTAGTCGCAGTATTAAATTCAATGAGAACGGCACTGATAAAATAGGTAGGTTTTCTATGCTTGAAAAATATATAAAAGCGGCTCGCCGCCAAATAAAAGCCGACCTCGTGTTAAAGAACGCAACGTACGTAGACGTTTTCTGCGGTGAGCTTCGACACGGCGATATTGCCGTCGTCGGCGAAAAAATTGTGGGAGTGGGCGAGTACGATGGTAAAACGGAAATCGACTGCTCGAACCTTACCGTCGTCCCCGGATATATCGACGGTCACGTCCATATCGAAAGCTCTCAGCTCTCCCCCGAGGAGTTTGCCAAACTGATAGTGCCCCGTGGCACAACCACAATAATAGCCGACCCGCACGAAATTACAAACGTATGCGGCATTGCTGGCTGCGAGTACATTGCAAAGGCGTCTCAAAACCTTCCTTTAGACGTAAAAATCCAACTGCCATCGTGCGTTCCCGCAACTCCATTTGAAACAAGCGGAGCAATTCTTTCGGGCAAGGACGTGGAAAGCAATATTAAAAATGATTACATTTTCGGTCTGGGCGAATTTATGAATTACCCCGGCGTGATTAACTGCGATGAGGACGTGCTCAAAAAATTAGAGGCGGCACACGCCGCAGGCAAAATAATCGACGGCCACGCCCCCGCAGTTTACGGCTACGATTTGAACGCCTACCTCTGCGGCGGAATTTCCACAGACCACGAGTGCGTAACAAAAGAGGAGATTGAAGAAAAGATATCCAAGGGTATGTACGTGCATATCCGTCACGGCTCGTCCACGCAAAATCTCGGCAACGCAAGGTATATGAACGAAAGGAATTTCCGCCGTTTTATTCTCTGCACGGACGACAGACACGCCGCCGACTTAAAGGAAAAGGGACACATTGACGACGCCCTGCGCCGACTTGTAAAGGAATATAAAACAGACCCCGTTACGGCGGTAACCTGCGCAACTCTCAACGCCGCCGAGTGCTATAATCTCAAATTCCGAGGCGGCATTGCGCCTTTCTGGCTTGCCGACCTCGTCGCCGTTGATAACCTTGAAAACTTCAATGCAAAGTACGTTATAAAGAGCGGCAAGCTCGTGGCAAAAGACGGCAAAGCGCTGTTTAATACTTCAAAGCGCTATCTGCCCGAAAACGTTTTAAATACCGTTCATCTTAAAAAGGAGCTCACCGCCAACGACTTTATTATTGAGCTTAAAGGCACACGTGCAAAGGTTATGACGATAGAACCGGGCGGAGTGGTCACAGGCTGTGAGATTGAAGAAATTAAATCGGAGAACGGCGACGTCAGCATAAAGGGCACGGACTTGCTTAAGCTTGCCGTAGTCGAACGGCATAAAAATACGGGCAATATCGGCAAGGGGCTTTTTAAGGGCTACGGATTTTGCGGCGGTGCGATAGGAATTACGATTGCACACGATTCCCACAATATAATTTTAATGGGTGACAACAACGCCGCACTCGCCAAAGCCGCCAACACGCTAAAACAAATAGGCGGAGGAATGGTGATAGTGGAAAGTAGCGGAAAAGTGCACTCGCTCACCCTCGATATAGCCGGACTCATGTCCTCGCGCGACGCCGAAAGCTTACAGCACGACAGCCGCACCCTTATCGAGCGTGCCCATGCAATGGGCGTTAAAAGGGAGTACGAAGCCTTTATGTCGCTTGCGTTCCTTTCGCTTGCCGTTATCCCTAAACTCAAATTGTTGGATACGGGCTTATTCGACGTGGAAAAGTTTACCTTCACCGACATAAACGCTTAAACTGAAAATTAAAATAGCCGCAGGCGCAATTTTGCGCCTGCGGCTTTTGCTATTATTTATAATTCAAAAATTTCATTATATTCGGCTTTTAAGATTTGTTTAATAAGAATAATCTCGTCGGGATAAACGTGCCTTTGACCTACTTCGATTTTTGCAACGGCACTCCTCGTTATATCGCAACCGTTAACCTGCAATTTGGCGGCAAGCATTTCCTGCGTAAGTCCTGCCCGTTCCCGAAGTTTTCTTATATTGTTTCCAATTTTCTTTTCTGTTTCAATATTCATATATCAAATTTCTGCACTTATTTCAGCGCAAACACTTGACATAAGTATATCCATAAGTTATACTGCTTTTGCACTTATATAAGTGCAAGATTAAAATATTTGAAATTTTTGATTTAAATGAAAAGCCGTAAAAACAAAAAAATTTATCCATCAGTCAGAGCATTTAAAAAGTCCTTTTCAGAAGCGATAGAGTATGATAAGAAGTCAATGCATACTGAAAGCGACAGGCAATTTTTGCAAGAGCTTTTGAAAACGGTAAACGAACAAAATCAAAAACGGTAAAGCCGCAGGCGCTGTTGATATGTGTTTACGTTAGTCAAGTACTTCATGTAATTAAGATACTTGGCAGCAACGACACGTTGCGCCTGCGGCATTCTGTTTGCAAAAAGTTGAAAAAATTTTGTATATTTTCATTTTTTTATTTTCGTATAATTGATTTTAATTTTATATTATTGTATAATAGTTGCGAATAATGTTTTGCCGTGTTAAAAACCACTTCACGGCAGGAAAACAAACAAGGAGAAATGATGAAAACCATTGTTATCGGGGTAATCGGCGCTGACGTTCACGCTGTCGGCAACAAGATTATCGAGTACGTGCTCAAGCAGAACGGGTACAACGTAGTAAACATCGGCGTTCTGTCCTCGCAGGAAGATTTCATAAACGCTGCGATAGAAACCAATGCCGACATGATTCTCGTTTCCTCGCTCTACGGTCACGGAGAAATGGACTGCCGCGGCATGCGCGAAAAGTGCATAGAGGCAGGCATAGGCGATATCCCTATGATTGTAGGCGGCAATATCGTCGTAGGTAAGCAGGACTTTGACGAAGTAAGGGAGCGTTTCATAAAGATGGGCTTCAACAAGGCTTATCCCCCCGGAACGCCCATCGAAAAGAATCTGCCCGATATAAAAGAGCTTCTCGGAGAGTAAAATGAGTCGCTATCTGATGATAGATTTCGGCTCCACGTTCACAAAGCTCACCGCCGTTGACACCGAAACCGAGGACATTATCGGCACAGCGAACAGTTTTACGACTGTTGCAACCGATATAAACATAGGCTACGGGAACGCTCTGAGGGAGCTGTACAATAAAATCGGCGAAGTTAAATTCGATAAAATTATAGGCTGTTCTTCTGCGGCAGGCGGTCTTAAAATGGCTGCCATCGGTCTCGTGGAAGAGCTAACGCTCGAGGCGGCGAAGCGAGTATGCTTAGGCGCAGGCGCAAAAGTCGAATTTGCATTTTCCCATCATCTGACTTCGGCGGACGTTAAAAAAATTGTCGACAACAATATCGATATAATCCTCTTGGCGGGCGGCACGGACGGAGGAAATTCCGAGTGCGTTCTGTATAATCAGAGAATTTTAGCCGAACACGGAATAAAGATTCCTATAATCTATGCGGGCAACAAAAACTGTCAGGACGAAATTCTTTCTATCGCCAAAGAGTACGGCATGAACGAATACGTCTGCGGCAACGTTATGCCCAAGCTCAACGAGCTTCGTGTTGACGAGGCAAGGGATAAGATAAGGGAAATTTTCCTTAAAAACATTATCGAAGCCAAGGGCATCAAAAAAATCGAAAGCCAGATAGATAAGCTGATACTTCCCACACCCGAAGCCGTTTTAAGGGCTGCGGAGTTGCTCTCAAAGGGCTATATGCACGAGAGGGGGCTGGGCGAGATTGTCCTTGTGGATATCGGCGGGGCTACAACCGACTTCTATTCCATGTGCTCGGCGTCTGCAAAGCGCAGCGACGTAGTTTTAAAGGGACTTGAAGAGCCTTACGCAAAGCGCACTGTAGAGGGCGATCTCGGAATGAGATATTCGGCGCTCGGCGTGCTCTCCTCGCTTTCGGCGGAAGAGATAAGAATGTACGACGAGGAAGAGGGAGTGGATTTAAATAAGGAGCTCCTTTTCAGGCATGAACACGTCGATAACGTTCCTTCCGACGAGCACGAGGCAAAGATTGACCGAATTATGGGTCAGATATGCGTGGACAAGTCAATCGAGCGTCACGTCGGCAAAATGGAAGAGATGTACACCCCCATGGGGCTTCTGTATTATCAGTTCGGCAAGGATTTAACCCGCATACGTTACGTGATAGGTACGGGCGGCGTGCTTGTGAGAAGTGAAAACCCCTACGAAATTTTAAAGAAAGTGGAATACAATCTTTCCAAGCCGCTGGAACTTCGTCCCCAGCACCCGCAGTACATGCTCGATAAGGACTATATTCTTGCTGCAATGGGGCTGCTCAGCGAAATCGACCCGCTGCTCGCCATTAAAATAATGAAAAAACACATAGTATCAATTAAACCGGTTCAGTAAATCTACACCGGACAAATAACTAAAAATTAAATTTAAGGTGACTTAAAATGGTTAAAAACAAAAAACTTACGGAAAAGGAATTTCTTGAAGAGAGAAAGGAAGTCCTTGCCGGCTGGCACACGGGCGACGACCACCAGCTCAACTTTGACGAGGCAATCGAATTTTTAAAGAGCGTTCCCGATGAAAAGAACTTTGCAAAAAAGCTTGCCTGGGCAAAGGCAGAAAAATTCCGTACTATGGTTCAACCCCGCGCAGGTGTGCCGGTAATTCAAAGACATATTGACCTTCTGTTGTATCTTCAGGAGAGCGGAGCGGATTTCCTGCCCTCCACGATAGACAGCTATACCCGTCAGAACCGCTATGTCGAAGCAGAGAGAGGCATTGAGGAGAGCGCCAGAGAGGGCAGAGCCTTTTTAAACGGCTTCCCTGCAGTAAACCACGGCGTGACCGGCTGCAAAAGAGTATTCGATGCCGTAAGCGTTCCCCTTCAGGCACGTCACGGCACTCCCGACGCAAGACTTTTGTCCGAGATTATCCACGCCGCAGGCTGGACTTCCAACGAGGGCGGCGCCATATCCTATAACGTACCCTACGCAAAGAGCGTTTCCATAGAGGATACAATCAAATACTGGCAGTACTGTGACCGCCTCGTAGGCTACTACGAAGAACACGGCGTAACCATAAACCGCGAACCGTTCGGACCTCTCACAGGAACGCTCGTACCCCCCGCAATCTCCCATACGGTTGCCGTAATCGAGGCATTACTTGCCGCAGAGCAGGGCGTAAAGAACATAACCGTCGGCTACGGCATGGGCGGCAATATTGTTCAGGACGTTGCCGCAATCCGCTCACTTCAAAAGCTGACAGAAGAATATCTTGAAAAATTCGGATATAAGGACGTTATCGTCACTACGGTATTCCACCAGTGGATGGGCGGCTTCCCTCAGGACGAGGCGGAGGCAATGGGACTTATTGCTTTAAGTTCTACATACGGCGCATTATCCGGCGCAACCAAAATGATAACAAAGTCACCTCACGAATCGGTAGGCGTTCCAACCAAGGAAGCCAACGGTCAGGGTATCAAGGCATCAAAGATTGTAACCCGCCTTTTGAGCGACCAGAAATTCCCCGAGTGTCAAACTCTCACCGATGAAATGAACCAGATCGAAAAGGAAGTCAACTGCCTTATGGACGCTATCTTAAAGGTAGGCGACGGCGACCTTGCACAGGGCACGGTCAAAGCTTTCGAACTCGGCATGATAGATGTACCCTTTGCACCCAGCAAATTCAACGCAGGTCTCATACTTCCCGCACGCGATATAAACGGCGCAATAAGAATATTCGAATTCGGTAACCTCGCATTCACAGATGAGATAAAGGAATTCCACAGAAAGAAGATTGCCGAGCGTGCAGAGAGCGAGGGCAGAGAACCGTCCTTCCAGCTCACCATCGACGACGTTTACGCCGTAAGCAAGGGACATTTAGTCGGTCATTTGGCTTACAAGGATTAAGGCACATATATGCGGTGCAATGCTGTTGTGTTGCGCCGCTGAATTATATTCAGAATTATAAAAAAATTTAGAAGGAAAATTTTATGAAAATTGTTGACGTTATTTTAACAAAATCTTACACAGGTTTCTATTTTGACGACCAAAAGGCAATTAAAGCAGGCGCTGAGCACGACGGATTTATGTATATCGGCGAGCCCGCTACCGAGGGCTTCCAGAGTATCCGTCAGGCGGGCGAAGCAATTTCAATTCAGCTCGTTTTGGAAGACGGCACTATAGGCTACGGTGACTGCGCCGCAGTTCAGTACTCGGGTGCAGGCGGCAGAGACCCCTTATTCCTTGCAAGCGACTTCATTCCTTTCATGGAAAAGGAAATCGTGCCCATGCTCATCGGCGAGGACGTTGCAAAATTCCGTCCCGTTGCCGAAAAGTACGACAGGCTTATCGTAAAGGGTAAAAGACTTCACACAGCAATCCGCTACGGCATAACTCAGGCGCTTTTGAACGCAACTGCAAACAGTAGGCGCATTACCATGGCAGAAGTAATCCGTGAGGAGTACAACGTTGAAAAGGGCGAATATCTTCCCATTCCCGTATTCACTCAGTCGGGCGACGACAGATACAACAACGTTGACAAAATGATTATAAAGTCTGCCGACGTAATGCCCCATGCGCTCATCAACCACGTGGGCACCAAGCTCGGCGAGCACGGCGAACTGCTCTTAAAGTACATAGGCTGGATGCGTGACAGAGTAATGCAATACCGCAAGGATAAAAATTATAACCCCGTATTCCATATCGACGTATACGGCACGATAGGTATTGCGTTCAACTACGATGTAGACAAAATGTTTGAATACCTTCTCGAGTGCGAAAAGCAGGCTGCGCCCTTCAGAATCCGCATTGAAGGTCCTATCGACACGGGCGACAGAGAGGGTACTATGACCTACGAGAAGATTCTCACCGAAAAGCTCGACAAAGTCGGCTCAAAGCTCGAAATCGTTGCCGACGAATGGTGCAATACGCTTGAAGATATCAAGTACTTTGCCGACAACAAGGCAGGTCACGTTCTTCAGATTAAGACCCCCGACCTCGGCGGCGTAAACAACGTTGCCGAAGCAATTATGTACTGCAACGAAAAGGGCGTGGGCAGCTACTGCGGCGGCACTTGCAACGAAACAGACGTGTCCTCTAAGACCACAACGAATATAGCAATTGCATGCCGTGCAATCCAGTGCCTTGCAAAACCCGGTATGGGCGTAGACGAGGGCTATATGATTGTTAAAAACGAGATGAACAGAGTTCTCTCCGCCGCAAACAAAAGATATCACGCCAACAAAAAATAAAATTATTTATTAATTAACGCCGAAATTTTCAAGGGCGGATTGATTTCGCCCGTTAAGAAAATTACGTCGTATCGACGGCGCAAGCCGTACCTTATTGTAAACTCGCTGCAAATTGCTTGCAATTTGAGCGAAAAAAGGATTTATATGAAGAGAGGAATAGCAGGTTCGCTGGAATCCAACGATGCACTTATTACGGTAAAGGAGAGCGACACTCTCAATATTACAATAAAGAGCATTGTCTACGATTTCTTTCACGAGCAGATTGAAAAGGTTATTCGTGACACGCTTGCCGAGCTCGGCATAAAAAAAATAGACGTAACGTGCGAGGATAAGGGTGCGCTCGACTACACTATTAAAGCCCGCCTCACGGTCGCAATTGCGAGAATGACGGAGGAAAAATGAGAAGAAGTCTTTTATTTATCCCCGGAAACAATCCCGCCATGCTGCAAAACTCCGACGTTTTCGACAGTGATGCGGTAATATACGACCTTGAAGACGCCGTAAGCGTAACCGAAAAGGATGCGGCTCGCATTCTCGTATCGCAATATTTACAGTCGAGAAAAGGCGAGCCCCCCATGGAGACAATCGTGCGCATAAATGCGCCCGACACAAAGTATTTTGCCGACGATATCGAGCATATAGTAAGCGACAAAATCGATACTATAATGCTCCCCAAGGCAACTGTTGAAAGCCTCACACTGCTCAATAAAGTGCTCACGGAAGCGGAGAAGAAAAAGGGAATGAAAAAGCGTATTAACGTAGTTCCCATAGTCGAGCTTTGCGTATCCGTCCTTCAAATCGACGATATAGTAAAGTGCCCCCGTGTAAACGGCGTGCTGCTCGGCGCAGAGGATTTGTCGAGCGATTTGGAAGTCGTGCGCACAAAGCAGGGCAACGAAATTTTATATCCCCGAATGAGGCTTGCTTATGCCTGTGCGGCTTATAAAATTGACGCTATCGACACTCCGTTTACCGATACCAACGACAACGAGGGGTTAAAAAGCGACTGCCTCTTTGCCGGCAACCTCGGAATGAACGCAAAAGCCGCAATTCACCCCAATCAGGTGCCCGTCATAAACGAGGTATTCGTACCTGCGCAAAAGTCCATAGAGTGGGCTCTCAGAGTGGAGGAGGCGGCACGTCAGGCAAGCCAAAAAGGCTTGGGCGTGTTTAGTTTAGACGGCAAAATGGTAGATAAACCCGTAATACAGCGTGCCGAGAACATAATCAAAAAAGCTCGCAAATACAATCTCATTTAAGAGGCGAAAAAATGAAAAACTTTCTCGACCGCTTTGTTCCCGAAGGCTTCAAACCCTTTGAAGGAAGCGGGGCTTATAAAAATAAAAAACGCAAACTCATCAAGGAAAAGGCTACTTCGCAGGGCTTCAAAACGCTTAAAAGCGTTGCCGATATGTTCGATAAGCTCGGAATTTCGGACGGAATGACCCTTTCGTTTCATCACCACCTGCGCAACGGCGACTTTGTATTAAATATGGTTGCGGAGGAGATTAAACGCCGCAATCTCAAAAATATAAAGCTTGCGCCCAGCTCAATTTTCCCCAACAATAAAATACTTGTCGAGCTCATTGAAAAGGGCAACGTCACCGATATTTACACCGACTACGTAAACGGTCCGGTTGCCGAGGCAATAAGCCGCGGCAAGCTCAAAGGAATGTGCGTAATGCACACCCACGGCGGCCGCCCCATGGCAATAGAATCTGGCGATTTGCACATAGACGTTGCAATTCTCGCCGTTCCCGCCGTAGATAAGTGCGGCAACGGTTCGGGCGTAGAGGGAAGCGGCGCATGCGGAAGTTTGGGCTATGCCGAAAGCGACTTAAAGTACGCCGACAAAGTGGTTTTTGTAACAGATACACTCATTGATAAAGCAGAAAACGCCCAGCTCGACGGTAAATACGTTGACTACGTATTAAAGGTTGACGCAATAGGCGACCCGAACGGAATAGTATCTGGCACAACAAAAATAACTAAAGACCCCGTGGGGCTTAAAATTGCACGCAACACGGTTAAACTGCTTGAAGAAATCGGGCTTATCAAAGACGGACTTTCCATGCAGACGGGCGCAGGCGGCACAAGCCTTGCAGTTGCCCACTACGTTAGAAGCCGCATGATAGAAAAGGGCATAAAGGGCAGCTTTGCCTCGGGCGGCATTACGGGTTACTTCACCGACATGCTCGACGAAGGTCTTTTAAACGAACTGTACGACGTGCAGTGTTTTGACTTAAAGGCAGTTCAGTCCATAAGCCGCAACAAAAACCACCACGCAATCAGCGGTTCCCGCTACGCAAACGCCTTTGACGACAATATAGTTGACAAGCTCGACTTCGTAATACTCGGCGCAACAGAAATAGATTTGAATTTCAACGTAAACGTTACAACCGACTCACACGGCATGCTGATGGGCGGTTCGGGCGGTCACAGCGACACGGCTCACGGCGCAAAGGTCACGGTAATCACCACTAACCTCGTAAAATCCCGCTTGCCTATAATCAAGGAAAAGGTGACGACGGTCACCACACCCGGCGAGGACGTAGACGTAGTCGTAACCGAAAGGGGAATTGCAATCAATCCCCGCCGCACGGATTTGCTTGAAAAGGTGAAGAACAGCAGACTGCCGATAGTAACTATCGAAGAACTTCTTGAAACGGCGCACTCGATCACAGGCCTACCAGATAAGCTCGTGCTTTCGGATAAACCCGTGGGCGTTGTGGTTTACAGAGACGGCACGGTAATTGATACAATATATAAAGTTAAATAAGAGGCAAATTGTGATTATCAAAGAGGCTCTGATACCTTCCGAAAAAGAGAAAATTGCCGCCTTTTTGCAGGGGTTCGGGCTTAAATACGAAAGTAATATCGACCGCACCCTATATATCGAGGACGGTGAAAAAATCGTTGCAACGGTATCTGCCTGTAAGTATATAATCAAATGTCTTGCCGTAAATGCAGACTTTCGCAGCGAAAATCTTGCGGGAGTGCTTGTCGGCGAAATCATAAAGCGCTTTCACGCCGAGGGTATTTTCTACTATCAGGTATTCACAAAGCCCGAATATCAAAACTTGTTTGCAAGTCTTGGGTTCAAACCGCTCGTTTTAACGGATAAAGTCACGGTTTTAGAGGGCGGCGAAGGCGGTATCCAGGAAACCGTGCAGGCAATGAAAGTGCAGATGAAGTACACTCTCGGCGCAGACAGTGTTGAAAGGGATAGCGATATCGGCTGTGTGGTTATAAACGGCAATCCTTTCACAAACGGTCATCTCAAACTCGTGGAGTACGCTGCGGCAAACCACAAGCACGTACTCGTGTTCGTGCTCGAAGAGGAGGGCTCGTTCTTCACATTTAAAGAAAGGTATACAATGGCATACCTTGCGTTAAAGCCGTATTCTAACGTGCTTGTTATTCCTTCCTCAAAGTATATAATCTCGAAAGCCACTTTCCCCGACTACTTTTTAAAGACGGCAGACGACTCCACCGCCCAATACGCAAAGTACGACGCACTGATTTTTTTAAACTATTTTATACCTCTTTTAAATATCCGCAAGCGTTACGTCGGCAGTGAGATAAGCGACTACATGCGCATATATAACCGAACTTTATCCGAAGTGCTCGGCGATAAACTCGAAACAGTCGAGAGGTTCAAAGAGGACGGCGAAGTGATTTCCGCAAGCACATTCCGCCAGCTTATAAAAGAGGGTAAGAGGGCTGAGGCATTTCAATTCATTCCCCGAACAAACTATGCCGTTTTAAACGGTATACTTTCAAGTAAAAATGTATAACCCCTCGCAAATACTTGCCGCACGAGAAGCGAGAAACGACCGCATAATAGGGGCGGCAAAAAGTGCTAATATCATAACTGTAAAGGCAAATATTCCCGGAGCAGACAAAAGGGTTAAAGAGAGCTTTCTCATCGTAAGGTATTTTACAAATACCGTTCTGCGCTCTCTCGGAGGCGAGGCGGCAATATACGACGGAGCGGACGGCATATACGCCGTTATAAAAACGACGGGTGAAAACCTTAAAGAGCGCACGGTGGAAATAGAAAAAACCGACCCTATCGGTCGGTTTTGCGATATTGACGTATATTTAAAGGGCGCAAAAAGTAGCTTATCCCGGGGATATATGCGTACTTGCTATATTTGTGAACAACCTGCATTTGTATGCGCAAGGCAGGGCAACCATACCGTAGAACAATTACTCGGCGTACTCAAAAGCGGCACAAGGGAATATTTTTCCTCGCTTATCGCAGGAATAATTAAGCAAAGCCTTTTATCCGAGCTGAACCTTGAAAATAAATTCGGACTGGTAACTCCTACTTCGCAGGGCTCGCACGCCGATTTGAATTACGGAGTTATGCTAAAGTCGCAGGATGCGATAATTCCTTATCTTGTGCAATTATTTTGGGCAGGGTTCAACGCAGAGCGCACGGATGGCTTGCTAAATAAGCTCCGACCAATAGGAATGGAAGCCGAAAAGGCAATGTATGCGGCGGCAGAAACTAACACGTATAAGGGTTTTATCTTTGTGGCGGGCGTACTGCTTGCCTCGGTTGGGTACGTACTATCCCGCAACGAACGCTATTTTGACAACGTTTTTTCCACCGCCGCCAAAATCTGCAAAGGCATAACAAACGAGTTAGATAACGACGGTAAGACAAACGGAATTACCGCTTATAAAAATTATAAAATTACGGGAGTACGAGGTCACGCAGAGCAGGGTTTTTCCGTCGTTCGACAAGCCGAAGCGCTCATCGGCGGCGACTTATCTTCCGACAATCTTTTAAAAGTTCTCTGCCGCATAGTCGGGGGTATAGAGGACACGGTGCTTTTAAAGCGCAGTAAATCGCTTGAAAAATATTTGTACTTTAAACACAGAATTTCTTCCGTAGATATCACGGATAAAATACAACTTAAATCTCTCAATGAGGAATGTATTAAAAACAATATAAGTATCGGCGGCAGTGCCGACGTGCTCGCTTCGGCTATCATGCTGAACAAATTCCGCTCACTGTGGCACTTTGATAATAACTAATAAGGAGTAAACCTATGCGAAAAATCCAACTTGCCGACGTCACGGCAAAAATTAAAGAAATGTTCATCGACGCCTGCGAAAATATCCCGGCAAACGTTCTGAACGCATTAAAGTCTGCGGCGGCAGAAGAGCAATCCCCGCTCGGCAAAGACATTATTCAAAAAATCGTTGAAAACGATATACTCGCCCACGATAAGCATCTGCCCATCTGTCAGGATACGGGCGTTGCCGTAGTAATGCTTACAATCGGCTCGGAAGTGACGTTCGAGGGCGATATTTACGAGGCTGTGAACGAGGGCGTCCGTCAGGCATATACCGAAGGCTATCTTCGCAAGTCGGTAGTAAGACACCCCCTCGACAGGGTAAACACCAAGGACAACACTCCCGCCGTAGTGCACGTAAAATTAGTGCCCGGCGACACCTTCCGCATAGACGTTGCACCCAAGGGCGGCGGCAGTGAAAATATGAGCGTAGTTAAAATGCTCATTCCCGCCGACGGAGTAGAGGGTATAAAAAAACTCGTGCTCGACACGGTATTCAATGCGGGCGGCAAGCCCTGCCCTCCCGTGATTGTGGGGCTCGGCATAGGCGGCAACTTTGAAAAGTGTGCAATGATGGCAAAGGAAGCGCTGTTCAGAGAGATCGACGATAAGTCCCCCGACCCCATAGCCCGCAAGCTCGAAGAGGAGCTTTTAGAAGAGATTAACAATTTGGGTGTTGGTCCCATGGGCTTCGGCGGAACAAAAACCTGCCTTGCCGTAAAAGTCAATACATACCCCTGCCACATAGCAAGTTTGCCCGTGGCGGTAAACATACAGTGCCACGCCGCAAGGCACAAAACCTGCAATCTGTAAGGAGGCAAAATCATGATTAAAATTACGACTCCCATAACCGAAAAAACCGCCCGTTCGCTCCGTGCGGGAGATATAGTGCTTATAACGGGCACGATTTATACGGGCAGAGACGCCGCGCACAAGCGCCTCTGTGAACTGCTCGCAAGGGGCGAAAGTCTGCCCATAGACGTAAAAAATTCTGTAATCTACTACGTCGGACCTACTCCCGCAAAACCGGGCAGAGCCATAGGTTCGGCAGGTCCTACCTCAAGCTACCGCATGGACCCTTACGCCGAGCCTCTACTTCAACAGGGGCTCAGAGTTATGGTCGGCAAGGGCTCGAGGGGTAAGGAATTTAAAGAACTCCTTAAAAAGTACGGCGGCGTGTACCTTTCTGCAATCGGCGGTGCAGCGGCTTCCATCTCCGAAACTATAAAGAAGTGTGAGGTTGTCACCTACGAGGATTTGGGCGCCGAAGCAATTCACAGGTTAGAGGTAGAGGATTTCTACGCCATAGTCACCTACGACAGCGAGGGCAACGATTTATTCGAGCAGGGTATAGAAAAGTACAAAAAAGTATAGGATAAAATTATGCTTAAAAAAGAGCCTTTATCCACCGACCTCGTCGGCGGTAAAACAACAAAAACGGACGAGCGTATCGAGTTTTTCGGCGCAGTGGACGAGTTGCAGGCACACATAATGGAGCTTGTACACTACGTAGAAGATATCCATATGGAAATGGAGTTCCGCAAAATAGTTACCCTTTTGTCTACAATGATGGCGGAGGTTGCCGGCGGCTACGGTCACATAGGCGAAAAGCACCTTGAAGAACTTTTGGAAGTCGTAAAAAAATACGAAGAAAAGGCAGGTCCGTTTACAAGCTTCGTTCTCCCCGGCACAACGTTAATGGGCGCAAGGGTTCACATAGTCCGTACAATTACAAGAAGGGCGGAGCTCGCCTACGCAAGACTGTACGAAAAATACGGCGGCAGCGACTATATCTTTGAGTATCTCAACAAGCTTTCCACGCTCTTTTATGCAATCGCCCGCATCTACGACGAGCAGTAAACAGCCAATAAACATACAAAAGACGCCTTTCGAGGCGTCTTTTTCTAAAAATTTCCAAATTTTTTAAAAAACAATTTTACTTATATTTCTAAATATAGTACAATTATGATTGAAACATTATATAAATTGTTTATAAATAATTAACGCCGAATTTCAAAGGAGTTTTTATGGGACTTATAAAATTCATTCTCGGCTCGGATAGCCGCGGAGCTTTAAAAAAGCTCGACAAAATGGCTTATAAGGTAGAGGAACTCGAGCCTAAATACGCCGCCATGTCCGACGAAGAGTTAAAAGGGCAGACGAAAATTTTAAAGGACAGGCTTGCCGCAGGCGAAACGCTCGACGATATTTTATACGACGCATTCGCCGCTCTCCGTGAGGCAAGCTGGCGAGTTCTCAAAATGAAGCACTTCCACGTGCAGATAATCGGCGGTATCTGTCTTCATCAGGGCAGAATTGCCGAAATGAAGACGGGCGAAGGTAAAACGCTCGTATCTACACTTCCCGCTTATTTAAACGCACTCACTGGCAAGGGCGTTCACATAGTCACCGTCAACGATTACCTCGCAAAGCGTGACGCCGAGTGGATGGGTAAAGTCCATAAGTTTATGGGGCTGACCGTGGGCGTAGTCGTTCCGGGAATGGACGATAAGGATAAGCAAAAGAGCTATAATTGCGACATAATCTACGCCACCAACAACGAGCTCGGCTTCGACTACCTTCGCGACAACCTTAAAACTTCAATTCCCGCAATGGTTCAAAGGGAGCTTAACTTCTGCATTATCGACGAGGTCGACTCCATTTTAATCGACGAGGCGAGAACACCTCTCATTATTTCAGGCAGGGGCGGTGAAAGTTCGATTCTCTACGAGCAGGTAGATAAATTCGTCCGCACGCTTTCGGGCGGTTTCGACGATGATAAAAAGGACGCCGAAAAGAAAGCGCCTTCCCGCAAAAAGAAGGAGCTTTCCGCCGATGAGCAGAAGGCGCAGGAGCGCCTTGCCGCCGTGCTTGAGGAAATGGAGAACTGGGACTATATAATCGATAGAAAGGATAAGTCGGTAACAATAACCGAAAAGGGTGCGGAAAAGGCCGAAAGATTTTTCGGTATACAGAACCTCGGCGATATTGAAAACGCCGATTTAAACCATCACATACAGCAGGCGCTCAAGGCGCACGAGCTGTTCCATAACGGCGAGGAGTATATCGTCTCCGATAGCGGCGAAATTCTCATTGTCGACGAGTTCACAGGCCGTATTTTAAACGGCAGACGCTACTCTGACGGACTTCACCAGGCAATCGAGGCAAAGGAGCACGTAAAGGTAAAGGAAGAGAACAAGACGCACGCAACCGTCACCTTCCAAAACTATTTCCGTCTTTACAAAAAGCTGTCGGGCATGACTGGTACGGCAAAGACCGAGGAAGACGAGTTCAGAACAATTTACTCGCTCGACGTCGTTCCCATTCCCACAAACCGCCCCGTAAAGAGAGTGGACTACGCCGATATGATTTACTCCACCGTAGAGGGAAAAAAGAGGGCGATCGTCAACGAAGTGGTCGAACGCCACCAAAAGGGTCAGCCCATTCTTATAGGTACTGTAACGGTTGAAAAGTCGGAAGAAATTTCCCGTCTCCTCCGCCGCAACGGCATAAAGCACAATATACTGAACGCAAAGAACCACGAACGTGAGGCGGAAATCGTTGCACAGGCGGGCAGACTTAACGCCGTAACCATTGCAACCAACATGGCAGGCCGTGGTACGGATATTCTCTTGGGCGGCAACCCCGAGTATCTGGCAAAGAAGAGAATGCGCGAAGAGGGCTACGACCACGACATGGTCGAAGTTGCAATCTCCTACGCCGACCGTGAATTTACCGAAGATGAGCAGGTTGCACGCGCAAGATACGCCGAGCTCTACGACAATTATAAAAAGGAAACGGATGCGGAAAAACAGGAAGTTATCGCGGCCGGCGGACTTTGCATACTCGGCACGGAACGCCACGAAAGCCGCCGTATAGATAACCAGCTCCGTGGTCGTTCGGGACGTCAAGGCGACCCCGGCGACTCCGTATTCTTCATCTCTTTGGAGGACGACCTCGCAAAGCGCTTCGGCGGCGAACGCATGAAAACTCTGTACAACGTCTTCAAAATCGACGACGACCAGTGCCTTCAATCCAAAATGCTCACCCGTTCCATAGAGAATGCGCAGAGGGCGATAGAGGGCAGAAACTTCGGTATAAGAAAGCACACCCTGCAATACGACGAGGTCATGAACGAACAGCGTAAAACCATCTACGGCGAGCGCATGAAAGTTCTCAAAGGCGAAGACGTGCATGAGCAAATGTTAAAGTACATTCCCGACTACGTCGCAAAGATTGTAGGGGAGACCGTCAACACCGAGGAAATGCCCGAAAAGTGGGACGAAAATGCTCTCAACGAGGCGCTTGCACAAAAGGTTTACCCCGACGAATGTACTTTCCAAATTACTCGCGAAATGCTTGAAAAGTGGGATTACGAGCGTGCAATTAGCAAGATAAGCAAGGAAGTAATAAAGGCTTACGAGCAGAAGATAGTAAATATCAGCGAGGAAACGGGCGGTCAGGTAGACTATTATCAGGTCGAGCGCAATGAACTCCTTCGCAGTGTAGACAGAAACTGGATAGACCATATCGATGCAATGGACCAGCTCCGCAAAGGCATAGGATTAAGGGGATACGCTCAGCAAGACCCCGTAATATCCTACAAGACCGAAGGCTACGATATGTTCGAGGAGATGATTGATAGGGTGCAGACCACCACGATATCCCGACTTTTAAAGGGCAGAATCGTGCGTATTCAGCAGCCCATACAAAGAAAACCGATAACAATTCCTAAGCAAATTGACTCTTCGTCGGGAACAGCGGCAAACGCAGACGGTGCGCAGAGCGCAACGCCCGCAGCCGAGCCTACGTCCGCACCTGCAAGAGCGGCGGGTCCCGCTATCGGCGACGCTCCCCAGCCACCGCAGGATCTTGCCACCAACATAGGCGCAAAACAACTTCCCAAGGTCAACGATAAGGCTAAAAAGATAGGACCTAACGACCCCTGCCCCTGCGGAAGCGGACTCAAATATAAAAAATGCCACGGCAAAATAGTTTAAACTGCGTATATACTTCGCAATACTTTGTTGCACTCCGCTTTACTCGGGTCACGTACACCCAAAGTACGTTCCCCGTCGTAAATGCTCGTGCGCCTCGTCTTGCTCGTATCTCCACAGTTTAAATACCGCCTTAATTAACAAATTTATTAGTTTTTATCAATGTTTAAAGCAGACGATTACAGATTAAAACTTAAAGCTCTTGCCGACACGCTGTCGGAGGCAAAGTATGCGCTCGATATCGACAATTTGGGCGCAAGGCTTAACGAGCTCAAAAAGGAGCAGGAAAACCCCGATGTATGGCAGGATTTGGAAAAATCCGCCAAAATCGGCAGGGAAATTTCTTCGGTAGAAAACAAAATTTCAAGCTACAACAAGGGTGAGACGGCTCTTGCCGATGCCAACGCTTTCATTGACCTTATCGAGGAGGCGGACGACGAAAGCCTAATTCCCGAGCTCGAGCAAATGATTTCCACCGCCGAAACGGACATTGAAGAGATGCGCATACGTGCACTTCTTCGGGGTAAGTACGATTCAAACAACGCCATTTTAAACCTCCACTCGGGCGCAGGCGGCACCGAAGCGTGCGACTGGACGCAGATGCTGTACAGAATGTACTGCCGCTATTGCGAACAGCAGGGCTTCAAAGTCACCGAACTCGACTTCGAGGACGGCGACGAGGCGGGTCTTAAAAGCGTGAGCTTCAAGGTTGACGGCGAAAACGCCTACGGCTTTTTAAAGGCAGAAAAGGGAGTGCACCGCCTTGTGCGCATATCTCCTTTCGACAGCAACAAACGCCGCCATACGTCTTTCGCATCCCTTGAAGTTATGCCCGAAATCAACGACGAAAACGAAGTGGAAATCCGCGACGAGGATATACGTATCGACGTTTACCGTTCCTCGGGCGCAGGCGGACAAAAGGTAAATAAAACGGAAACCGCAATCCGCATAACCCACTTTCCCACGGGCATAGTCGTAACATGCCAGAACGAAAGGAGTCAGCTTCAGAACAAGGCAATGGCGTTTGAGTATTTAAGAGCAAAGCTCGTCGAGCGGCAAATTGCCGAGCGTGAGGCGGCGGACGCCGAACTCAAAGGCGAAATCAAAAAAATAGAGTGGGGCAGTCAAATCCGCTCATACGTATTCTGTCCGTACACCTTAGTTAAAGACCACCGCACCGGCTTTGAAAACAGCAACGTGCAAGCGGTCATGGACGGAGACCTGCAAGGTTTCATAATCGACTATCTCAAAAAAACAGTATAAAATTGCATATATACTTCGCAATACTTTGTTGCGCTACGTTTGCTTGTGTCGTGTACGCTTTAGTACACTCAACTGCGACAAGCCTCGCGCGCCTTGTCTTGCTCGCATCTCTGCAATTTTGAATAGCAAATTGAATAGCAAGATGTATAATAAGGAAAATTTTAAAATTAAAGAAACGCCGATAATTCTCGGCATAGAATCAAGCTGCGACGAAACCGCCGCGGCTGTTATTTTCGGCAGAAAATTATTATCTTCCGAAATTATTTCCTCTGCCACCGAACAGGCTAAGTACGGCGGAGTAGTGCCCGAAATTGCCTCACGTGCCCACACAGATGCAGTGGACGAAGTGGTTCGCAGAGCGCTAAAATCTGCCGATATTACGGCAAATCAGCTCGACGGGGTTGCCGTAACCTACGGCGCAGGGCTTTTGGGCGCACTGCTTGTAGGGCTCTCCTTTGCAAAGGGCTTGGCGTATTCTTTAAATATTCCGCTCATTGCCGTAAATCATATAAGAGGACACCTCGCCGCCGCATACCTTGTGGACGAGGATTTAAAGCCGCCGTTTATTACGCTTCTTGCAAGCGGCGGACACACCGCAATTTTACATACAAAGAGCTATACTCAGTTTGAAGTGCTCGGCGGCACTTGCGACGACGCCGCAGGCGAGGCGTTCGACAAGGTCGCCCGTGTTTTAGGGCTGCCCTACCCCGGCGGAGTAAACGTTGAAAGGCTCGCCCGCTCGGGTCAGAACACAGTAAAATTGCCGCCGTCGCTCGTCAGAAATTCAACCCGTATGCAGTTTTCATACAGCGGATTAAAGACTGCGGTAATAAACGCAGTGCACAACGCCGAACAGCGTGGCGAGGCAGTAAGCCGTGAGGATATCGCCTGCTCATTCCAGCATGCGGCGGTGGATTCGCTCGTTAAAAAAACGGTGGAGTGCGCCCTTGCCCGTGGTATAAACACGGTTACGGCGGGCGGCGGAGTAATAGCAAACGGGTATCTTCGGGACACTCTTACCAAGGCTTGCCAAAAGGCGAGGCTCAAATGTATTCTCCCCGAAAAAAAATTCTGCACAGACAACGCCGCAATGATAGCGGCGGAAGGACTCACTCAATACCTTGCGGGCAACTTTGCTCAAATGTCGCTCAATGCGACTGCTCAAATTCCGCTCGGTTAATTTCCAAAAATATCCTAAAATCAATTGACATTGAGCGTGTCGTTTTGATATACTGTAAAAGCTCGCAAACGGGCAAATAAAGGCATAGGCGAAGGAGGGTAGTTAAGGATGTCAACAATTAGAGTAGGCGAAAACGAGTCGGTTGAAAGCGCACTCCGCAGATTTAAAAGAAAGTGCTCGCGCGACGGCATAATCGGCGATCTCCGTAAAAAGGAATTTTACGAATCTCCCTCCGTCAAAAAGCGTAAAAAGGCTGAAGCCGCAAGAAAGAGAAATAAAAACTAATGATAAGTTCGTTGCACAAAAGAATTGTGCAACGGACTTTTTTCTTTATAAAAAATGTCGATATAGGGCGAATTTTGTGGAGGGCTCAATGGAAGATATCAAAATTTTGGCGCGTGCGGCTAAGCAACGCTTAAAATCTAATTTCTGGACGGACTGCAAAAAAAACTTCAATGAAAACGCAAACGGCGCAAAAGAGAGGGGTATAAGCGAAATTAAGGTTAAATCTTCCTTAAAGGGCAAGGTAAAAAGCCGTATCCGAGGCGAAAAGGAAGACGAATTTTATCTTAAAGTCAAAGAGATTCTCGACACCGAGGGCGAAGTTTCCGATGCAATCGGTCGGCTCACCGACAGGGAGCTATACGAAAAGCTTTCCTACGAGGAACGCCAGCGCTATTCTCTCGACTTATCGAATAGATATCTTGCCGCCCTTGCAAAGTGGCGCAGAGAAAAGGAACTCGGAATCACAATGTAATTTTAAGGCGGGCGAATTTTTAATTCGCCCGCCCATTTTTTACGTAATTAATTGAGTTTTGCCTTACTCTATGCTATAATTAAAATATGGACGAATTGCTTTCAAAACTCAACTCCGAACAGATAAAACCCGTGCAGGACACCGAGGGTGCGGTGCTCGTTTTGGCAGGCGCAGGTAGCGGTAAAACCCGTGTTTTAACCAGCCGCATAGCCTACATATTGCGGGAGGGCAAGGCAAACCTTTCGCAAATTCTCGCCATAACTTTCACCAACAAAGCCGCAAACGAAATGAAGGAAAGGCTGAGCCGCATTTTGGGCGATGGGGAAAGTAAGTGGATTTGCACAATCCACAGCATGTGTGTGAAGATCTTGCGTGAATTTGCCGAGCGTGCGGGCATAAAGAGCAATTTTTCCATATATTCCGAAACTGAGCGAGGCAACGTAATAAAGAAGACTTTCAAGGAGCTCGACTTCACCGATGACTCACTTTTAAAGTCGGCGAAATATCACATAGGCAACGCCAAAATGCTCGGGCTCGACCCCGACCAGTACGGCAGAAAATTTCAATACGAGCGTGGCATGGACGACATTGTCGTCATCTACGAAAAATACAACAAGCACCTTAAAGATAATAACGCTCTCGACTTCGACGATTTACTTTTAGAAACACTGCGCCTTTTGCGCCATGACAGCGAAGTGCGGGAATACCTTTCAGACAAGTTCAAATACGTCCACGTAGACGAATTTCAGGACACCAACGCCGTGCAGTACAATATAATAAAACTGCTGTCTTCAAAGCACGGCAATATCTTTGCCGTAGGCGACGACGACCAATCCATATACGGTTGGCGGGGTGCGGAAATTGAAAACATTCTGCGCTTCGATAAGGATTTCCCCAACGCCAAAATTTATAAATTGGAGCGCAACTATCGCTCAACGAAATCAATTTTAAAGCTTGCAAACGCAATAATAAAGAATAACGTCAGCCGACGAGGCAAGGAGCTCTGGACGGAAGCCGAAGAGGGAATTCATCCCGAATACTATCAGGCGGACGAGGAGGCTGGCGAGGCACTGTTCGCCGCCCGTGCCATAGCCGAGGGTGTTCGCAAAGGCGGCAATTATTCAGATTATGCCGTGCTCATGCGCATAAACGCCCTCACCCGCTCATACGAGCAGGAGTTCACCAAATACGGCATACCGTATAAAGTTTTCGGCGGCTTCCGCTTCTTCGAACGCAAGGAAATCAAGGATATTTTAGCCTACCTGCGCCTCATTTCCAACCCCTTCGACAGCGAGGCGGCAGAGAGAATTATAAACGTTCCCCGCCGTGGAATAGGCGGCAAAACGATAGAGGCAATGTACGAGTACGCTGAAAAAAGCGGGCTTTCCCTCTACGATGCGGCAGTAGACTGCGAAGAACTACCCATAACCCGAGCCACAAAGGACAAGCTTAAAGACTTTGCAAACCTAATAAAGGGATTTATTCTCGACTCCGTACAGTGCAACGTTGCCCGGCTTGTGCGGGATATTATAAATCTTGCCGAACTGCGTACCGCCTACGACGACGGCACGGACGAGGGCGACAGCAAGCTCGCCAACCTCGACGAATTTATAGCCTCGGTTGACGACTTCGTGCGCCTTAACCCCGACGCAACACTTGACGAATATTTGAATCAGGTCACACTTTCCTCCGACCTCGACGAAATGGACGACGGCAACTACGTAACGCTTGCCACAATCCATGCGGTAAAAGGACTTGAATTTCCCGCCGTATTCATCTGCGGACTTGAAGACGGCATAATGCCATCGTCAAGGTCTGAGGCCGACGGGCGGGATTTAGAGGAGGAGCGGCGGCTGATGTACGTAGCCATAACCCGGGCAAAGGAGAGACTGTATTTAACACGCTCCAAGTCCCGCTATCTCTACGGACACAGGGACATCACAAAGCCCTCCCGCTTCATTTTGGAGCTTGCCGCAGAGCTCGGAGTAAAGGAAAAACCCACTGCGTACCGTGACTTTGGCGACAGATACAGGGGAGAGTACTACGGCAGCGCACACGGGGCAAGGTACTCGGGCTATCGTGAAGAACGCTCTGCGGGGCGTGCGCTGTACTCCGCAGACGATATATACCAGAGCGACGAGCCCCCCAAGGCGACAAGCTCGTTCAAAGCCTTTTGGGCAGGACAGAAAAAGCCGGAAAGCACAAACGGAGGAAGCGGCAAATATGCCGTGGGAATGAAGGTCAAACACCCTAAATTCGGTTTCGGCATGGTTATAGCCGTAAAAAATAACGGCAATACAGTAAACGTGGCGTTCGACGGTCAGGGCATCAAGGAGCTTTCCGCATCGCTCGCCCCCCTCGAAATTATAAAGTGAGGTAAAACGCATGGACAGAATGCGAGAGCTTATCGACATATTAAATAAATGGGCGTACGAGTACTACGTTCTCGACAACCCTTCCGTGTCCGACAGGGAGTACGACAGACTGTACGACGAACTTAAAGAGCTTGAAGAAAAGTCGGGGCACGTCGAGTTCGACAGCCCCACAAAGCGTGTCGGCGGCGAACCGATAAAGGAATTCGAGCGCCACAAGCATATCGCACGGCTGTATTCCCTCGATAAATGCGTAACCTACGACCAGCTCTCGGCGTTTTTTACACGCATGAAAAAGGCGGTGGAAAATCCCGAGTACACGGTAGAATATAAATTCGACGGCTTGACCGTCTGCTTAACCTACGATAACGGAAAATTCGTAAGAGCAACCACACGCGGCAACGGAGTGGAGGGCGAGGACGTAACGGCGCAGGCTCTCACAATAAAATCTTTCCCGCTCACAATAAGCTATAAGGGCACTCTTGAGGTGCAGGGTGAGGCAATAATCCGCCTGTCAGTGCTCGAAAATTACAACAAAACGGCAAAGGAACAGCTTAAAAACGCACGCAATGCCGCCGCAGGCGCAATCCGCAACCTCGACCCCAAGGTCACGGCGGAACGCTCTCCCGAAATTCTTTTTTACAACGTAAACTATATGTCCGAGGGCGAGCTACCCACGCAGCAAGCGCACTTGGAATTTTTGAAAAACGAGGGTTTTAAGGTATATTCGTTCACACATCTTTGCAAAACCGAGCAGGAAGTGTACGACGCAATCGAGCAAATCGAAATCGAGCGCAAGTCTATCGACGTACTCACGGACGGCGCAGTAATAAAATTGAATGATGCGACCGTGCGTGAAAATATCGGCTACACTGATAAATTCCCACGCTGGGCTGTCGCATATAAATTTGAAGCGGAGGAGAGCATAACCTCCGTAAAAGAAATCCGTTGGCAGGTGGGCAGAACGGGCAAGCTCACCCCCCTTGCAATAGTCGAGCCGGTAGACCTTGCCGGCGCAACCGTGCAGAGGGCAACCTTGAACAACTTCGGCGATTTAACCCGCAAAGATGTAAAGGTGGGCAGCAAGGTTTTAATCCGCCGTTCCAACGAGGTTATCCCCGAAATACTCCGTGCGGTAGAGCACTCCGATGGCAGCGAGGAAGTGCAAAAACCCGATATATGCCCCTATTGCGGCACAACACTAACGGAAGTCGGCGCAAACATATTCTGCCCCAACAAGTACTGCAAACCCCGTGTTGTGGGCAAGGTTGCGCACTTTGCTTCCAAGGACGCAATGGATATCGACGGACTTTCCGAAATGACCGCAAGCCAAATGTACGACGAGTTGGGATTACGTGAGTGCTCGCAGTTATACGGCTACACGGCTGACGACTTATCCAAGCTCGATGGCTTCAAAGACAAAAGAATTACAAACACCCTTTCGGCAATAGAAAAGAGTAAAAACGTACCCCTTGAAAGGTTTTTGCTTGCGCTCGGGATAGACGGCGTCGGCAAGGTTGCCGCTCGTGACCTTGCAAAAGAATATAAGAGTATAGAGGGCTTAAAAACCGCCGACTTCGAGGGATTGCTCGCAATGGAAAATGTCGGCGAAATAACTGCCGACGCCATAATTAGTTGGTTTAAGGACGAAGATAATATAGCCGAAATCGACAAGCTGCTTGCCGCAGGTGTCACTCCCGAAACGCCTAAAAAAAGCAATAGTCAAGGCATATTCGGGGGTCAATTCGTAGTTTTAACGGGCAGTTTGCAAAATTTTAAGCGTAGTGAAGCGCAAAAGCTTATCGAGGAGCGGGGCGGCGAGTGCCAAAGCTCGGTAACCGCAAAAACCACTCTCGTAATAGCGGGCGAAGCGGCAGGAAGTAAACTAGCCAAAGCTCAAAAGCTGGGTATAAGAATTATCGACGAAGAAACTTTCAAAGAAATGTTAAATTAAAAAACAGCGGCGGGTGCTGAAAAGCACCCGCCGCTGTTTTTATATAGTTAAATTTAACTATTTTTCAATTAATTTTTTAGCCGCCTTCTGCATTTTTTCAAGGGCTTCCTCGGCGTCTTTTTTGTTCTGCATCTTAACCGAGAAATAAATTTTCAGCTTGGGTTCTGTTCCGGAAGGGCGTACGCATATAAAGCTACCGTTTTCAAGCTCATAGTATACGCAGTTGGTAATGGGTGAGCCTATCTCGCTTGTCTCGCCGGTTGCAACGTCGATTCTCAAATTCTTTGAGTAGTCCCGCACGGCGGACACGTGGTATATATCGAACTTGGTCGCAGGCTTAACTTTAAGTCCGTCAACAACCTTGTTCATATCGTCCATTGCGTGCAATCCCTTAAAGGGAATGGATATATTGCAGTCAAGCACGTAGCCGTACGTTTCGTAAATTTCCTGCAATCTCTGATATACGGTTTTGCCGACAGAAGTGTAGTAGCAAACCATTTCGGCGCACAGCATCGAGGCAACAACTGCGTCCTTATCCCTTGCGTGCGTGCCTCTCAAATACCCGCAGCTCTCTTCAAAGCCGAACACATAGGTGTAGGGGCGTTCGCAGTCGGGGCGCTCCCACAGCTTAATTTTTTCGCCAATAAACTTAAAGCCTACGGGTACTTCAAAGAGCGTCACGCCGAACCTTGCGCAAATTGCCTTTACCATACCCGTGGTAACGAACGACTTGACCACGGCGGGATTTTGGGGCATCGTGCCCTCCTCTTTAAGGCGGGTAAGAATGTAGTCCAAAAGGAGTATGCCCACCTGATTTCCGGAGAGCGCTTCAAACTCGCCCTCGTTGTTTTTTACGGCAACGCCGAGGCGGTCGCTGTCGGGATCGGTGCCGAAAACAACGGTTGCGCCTATCTGCTCGGCATATTTAATACCCATCGAAAGGGTCTCTTTAAATTCGGGGTTAGGCACTTCCACGGTAGAGAAATCGGTGTCCTTTTTTGTCTGCTCGTCAACTACCGTTGCGTTTATGCCTATTCTCTTTAAAATGGTTGTAACGGGGATATATCCCGAACCGTGAACGGGAGTGTATACGAGCTTTAAATCCTTGCCGTACTTCTTTATAGCATGTTTGGATATGGTCAGCTTTTCAAGCTCGTCGTAATACTTTTTGTCAACCTTATCCGAAATAATCTTAATATATTTAGCTCTCTGCTCCTCGGTGGGGGTGTGGGGGTTGAGATAGTCGTCAATCTTTTTTATAAACTTAACAACTACTGCGGTGTCCTCGGGGCTCATCTGCGCTCCGTCCTCGCCGTACACCTTGTATCCGTTGTACTGCTTGGGGTTGTGAGAAGCGGTAATCATAATTCCCGCAAAGCTATTGAGCTCTCTCACCGCAAACGAGAGCATGGGAACGGGGTGTTCCATCCCGTATAGGTGTGCGGTGATATTGTTTGCGGCAAGCACTTCGGCGGCGGCGAGCGCAAATTCGTCGCTCTTTAGGCGTGTGTCGTAGGAGATAGCAACGCCACGAGCCATAGCTTCCGCACCCCTTGTTTTTATAAATTCCGAAAGCCCCTGCGTTGCCCGTTTAACGGTGTAAACGTTCATCATGTTGGTGCCGAAGCCTATAATGCCCCGCATGCCCGCCGTGCCGAATTCCAGCTCCGCTCCGAAGCGGTATTCTATATCTTCGGTATTGCCCTTAAGGCTTTCAAGCTCTGCTCTGCCTTCAGCAGAAAGGCGGGCGTCTTTAAGCCATTTATTATATATGTCAACGTAGTTCATACTTCCTCCACATATATTATACAATGAAAAACTCACGTATACCTCAATTAATTATATAAAAAAAATTCCCCCTTGTAAAGGGGGAATGCGAAAAAATCCAAAAAGAATAAAATGTTTTACGGCTGGTTATCAGAGTCTGTACCTCTGAAAAACTGCTCTCTGGTTAAAATGCTCTCCTTGTCGGGCTTAATTATGGTTTTCTTGTCGATGAAGTATCTCAGCTCTTCCCTGTCGTAGAAGTTGACCATTTCAAAGCTGATTAAAATCACAAAGCTTGCGGGGATGGTTAAAAGCAGTCCCACGCCGAAGGTAAACAGCGTCGCCATAACGTTTACGGCAAGTATCAGAATAATTATAACTACAAAGTTTGAAAAAACGTTGAAAGTATTTTTATTTTTGCGTGAGAACGTGTAAACAAAGGACTTTTTAATTCCCATTTTTCCTCGTACGAGCGCAGGCAGCCAGTCGGAGGTAAAGGTCATTTTAACCGCAACCGCAAGCACCATGATGAGTGCAAACAGGAAAACGCTTATAAAGAAGAATTTTATACCGTGCAACATAAAGAACAGAACGGCAAACAGACCCGCCGCCACGATTGCATCGTATAAAACGGAGAGCGGAACGTACATCAGATTATAAATTGCGGCTTCCTTGAAATGGCTTATGAGCGTTCTCATAAAGGGAGAAGTGGTGCGGAGCGACATTTTATCGTTCACAATTACCGCAGTCGTATAGTTGCCAAGTCCCGTAAACCATTTTTCCACAATCAGCAGCACAAGCAATAAAAGCGCTGTCAGAACCAATTCCGAAGCTTTCGTCTGTATCAAACTTAAAAGCTGCTCATATGCTGTGTTTATTTTTTCCGAGATATCGGAAAGCTCTTCAATATTACCTTTCAAAAGGTTTTGTATAAAGTTCTGAACGCCAGAAATAAGGTTATTCAGCGCCTCTGAGTTTATAAAATCCCTTATAAATGGCGTAAGCAAGCCCCAGCCAATGCCTAAGGCAACCACTAAAATTACCAAACGGTACAGAAGCTGTTTGTAAGTGACCGAAAAATTATCCACTAAAACGTGGAAAGCGTGTTTGAATTTCATACATTCCTCTCGTTGCAATATACGGTTTTAGCCACCGCCTTATCGCCGTTAATGACCAAATAACAGTAACTTTTATGCGAATATCTCGACATGGTGCCGGGGTTGACAGTCAGAACTCCGTCAATTTCCTGCTCCGAGGCGCTATGCGTATGCCCGTAGAGCGCTACGGAACACCCAAGCTCTTTTGCACGGGTTACAAGTTTTTTCGCCGTACTCTTAACCGAATACAAATGTCCGTGGCAGGCAAATATCTTTACGCCCTCTATCTGTAGAGTGAGCTCGTCCTCGCCTGATTTTGCAAGGTCGCAGTTGCCGTTTAAAAGATAGGTTTTTTGTGGAAATTTAGCTCGGATATAATTTCCGTCCTGCGAAGTGTCGCCGAGGTGAATTATATAGTCGCTTTCCTCCATTATGGGAAACAGCGTATCGATATCCCTACGGTTGCCGTGGGTGTCTGAAAGCACAACTATCGTTGTCATATCTTTTTCTTCAAATCCTCAAGCGCACGGAAGCGGTGGGATACCGAGTTTTTCTCTTCCTCGGTAGCGAGCCCGAACGACTTCTGCAAATCGTCCGAAAAGAACAGGCTGTCGTAGCCGAAACCGCCCGTGCCTGTCTCCTCGAATAAAATTCTGCCGTGCGTTTTGCCCTCGCCGAAGTAGGTATGTCCGTCGGGCAAACACAGACAAACTGCGCACTCGAAGTGAGCCTTTCTGTTATCGATTTGCTCCATTCTCTTTAAAAGCAGTTTGCGGTTTGCCGCCTCACCCTCGCCCGAAAAGCGGGCGGAGTAAATTCCGGGTGCGCCGCAAAGCCCGTCTACGCACAGTCCCGAATCGTCTGCAAGGGTGGGAATGTTATACTTCTTTGCAATAACCTCGGCTTTGATTTTTGCGTTTGCACGGAAGGTTTTGCCCGTTTCTTCGATTTCGTCGCAAAATCCTAATTCCTGCATGGATACAAGCTCCACGCCCTTAAATATATTGCGTATTTCCTTAAGCTTACCCTTATTGCTTGTGGCAACGGCAATTCGTTTAAGTTCCATATATTTATTATAGTATATATTGCCGAAAAAGTAAAGGGATTACCACTTTAAATTATGTAGCTGCCCCTCGGTCTTAAAGCCCTCAAAATCGAGCTGCCGCAGCCCCTCGTAAACGGCTATTGCAACCGAATTCGAAAGGTTTAAACTTCTCGTTTCGCCGATCATTGGAATGCGCAGGCAGTTTTCTCTATTATTTTTAAGCAGCTCTTCGGGCAATCCCTTGCTTTCCTTGCCGAACACGAGAAAGTCGCCCTCGGCTAACTCAGCGTCCGAATGCCTTTTCAGCCCTTTGGTAGTGAAAAAGAAAAAGCGGGAGTGGGGGAATTTTGCAAAAACTTCTTCGATGCCGTCGTAGTAAAAAATTTCCACCTCGCTCCAATAATCCAGCCCCGCACGCTTTAAATACTTATCGGATACTTCAAACCCGAGCGGGCGCACAAGGTGCAATTTTGCGCCTGTGGCGGCGCAGGTTCTTACAATATTTCCGGTATTCTGCGGAATTTCCGGCTCAACTAACACTACGTTAAACATGACACCATTTTAAAATAATTCTTTGCAAATTGCAATCGTTAAACTGTAAAAATTTCATTTGACTTTTATTGCGTTTTGCTGTTACAATAGTATTGGTGAAAATTAGGTTTAAATCAATACGTGAGAGTGATTTATGAGTTCAGCTCTTTTGGCTACGCTCGGTACTAACGAAGTACTAATAATTATTAATAACTTCCTTCTGCTTTTAGGCGGAATAGCGGCGCTCATGCTCGGCATACACATGATGGGTCATAACCTTGAAAGGGCTGCGGGCAAGCATATGCGCCGCCTTATGGCAAAGGCTACAAAAAACCGCTTTATCGGCGTGGGAACAGGCGCAGCCGTAACAGCGCTTGTAACGAGTTCGGGTGCTACTACCGTAATGATAGTCGGTTTCGTTAACGTCGGACTTATGACCTTAACGCAGGCTGTTTCCGTAATAATGGGTGCAAACATCGGCACAACCATTACGGCGTTTATAACGGCAATTTCCACTACGGGCAGCGGTATTCAAACCGCTTCGGTGTTTGCCTGCCTCGCACTTGTCGGCGTACTCATGAATATGTTCGGCAAGCGTGACATTATAAAGTATATCGGTATGATTTTTGCCGGGCTCGGGCTTATCTTTATTGGCATGCACACTATGTCCGGCTCGATGTCGTCTCTTTTAGACGAGAACGCCAATCCCAAAATAGCGGGCGTGGTTAAAGATATGTTCAGAGCAATCGGGGGAGCGGGAGGAAATCTCACTTGGCAGATACCAGTATTATTCCTGCTCGGCGCTGCGTTAACTGGACTTGTGCAGTCCTCGGCGGCGGTAACGGCAATAGTAATGTCGCTTGCTACGGCGGGAGTGGTAGACATGCAGTTTGCCATGTTCGTAATTCTCGGCACTAACCTCGGTACTTGCGCAGTCGCACTTTTGTCCTCTCTCGGCACCAGTGTAAACGCAAGGCGCACGGCGTTCGTTCACTTCTCGTTCAACCTAATCGGCGGTATCATATTTATAATTCCGCTCTCTTTCTCTGCCGTAAGCGTGGGGCTTGCAAACTTTTTAGAGTCTTTTATCCCCAATTCCGCAATTCAGATAGCAGTGTTCCATATGTTCTTTAACATTGTAACTACGGCGCTGTTGTTGCCTTTCCAAAAATGGCTCGTCAAGCTCGCCGAGTTTGTCGTGCGCGATAAAAAGGGTGCGCAGAGCGGCAGCGGAGAGGAGGACGAAACGCTGGATATCCGTCTTTTAAAAACTCCCGCAATCGCAATAGGTCAGGCGAGAAAGCAGATTATAAAGATGGGCAAGCTCGCCTTTGCCAACTACAAGCTCGCCCTCGACATGCTTCTTTCGGGCGATATATCGCAGATAGATATCTTCAACGAACACGAAAAGCACATAAACGAATATAACCGCTATATATCCTCGTACCTCGTCAAGCTCTCGCTCGAAGAGCTGTCACAGACGGACGAAAAAAAGCTTTCGTCCTTCTACCACGTAACCAGCGACATGGAGCGTATAGGCGACTATGCGGAAAACATAGTGGAGTATGCGCAAACGGTAATAAAGGATAAACTTGTTTTCTCCGAGCACGCCGAAGCCGAAATCCGTGAAATGGATTTGCACCTCACCGAACTCTACAAATATGTGGAAATGACTTTTTCGGAAATTACCCTTGTTCATATGAAAAAAGTTCTTGCCGAAGAGCAGGCAACCGACGATATGTGCGCTCAGATGCAGAAGTCACACCTGCGCCGCCTCAACGAGAACAGGTGCACACCCGAAGCCGGCGCTGTGTTCCTACAGCTTGCACTCAATATGGAGCGTATCGGCGACCATATGACGAATATCGCTAATTCCGTTAAAGATTATGCTCCCCGTACAAAGTTAGCTTCTAAACCGAGTGAATTTTAACTATAAATAGAACAAGCGGCGGTGCGATAATTTATCGCACCGCCGTAAACGTTCCGTTTAATCAAAGCATTTTTTACACATTATCTTCATCTTCTGTAGTAGCCGCTTCGGCTTGTATCTCGCCGTAAGGCTCAGCCGCAGGAGCGGTTGCCGGCTTAAGCACACGCCTGCGTATCGCAAGGAATGCGTAATATGCGCCGTTCAACGCATAGAACAAACCAACGTATACCGCATAAAGAATAATAAGATATGCAATATTCATCTCGCACCGCCATATCGTTATTGGCAGTACGGGCTCGGGTATGGGCAGGGGATTGTTCTGTGTAAACGCATAGTTGGGGTACAGCCATTCGCTCTCGCCGAGGGTGTAGCCGCCGTACGAAAATTCCATCGAAGCCGAGGTCACGAGCGCGCTCGATACCGCCGCAACCACAATAACCATGCAGTAATATATAAGCGGAACAATTGCGTCCTTGGGTCTGAATTTATAGTGACCGAGCGCCGTCGGCAATATCGACAGCACGAACAGCAGGCAGTGGGTGAGGGAGAAGTACAGTATCGAATATCCGCAGAATATGCCGTAGTTTGAAATCTTGTCGCCGAAGTATAAGAATACCGACACCGCGCCCGCCGCATGCACGAAGAATGAAATGGCATACAGCACTTTCTTTTTAAAGAATACCGAAAGGCAGGCAACGTACACGCCTATGTTGCAGATAAACAGCGGTATGCACGCAAATATGGTGGTATAAACGTTGTAGCCGTCGCCCATAACCACCGAATCCTTGCTGTGGTACTGTATGAGCAGTACGACCGCCATTGCAATCAGATAATCGTTCTGTTTCTTTCTATCTTTTTTACGCAAAAAGTAGTAGCAGCCTATCGTAAAGGCGATAAGAATAATCAGCACAAGTAAATGCCACACAGAAAAACTTTTAAAGAGCAGAAAGTTACCCTCTAAATATTTGTCCGAACGGTTGTCGAAAAGGTCTGTGTTGTAAAAGTTTTCAAATATATTCAGCGGAGTTACCGCAAGTATTGCAAGCGGCAAAAATCTGAAAGATTTCGCTTCAACCTTAAATCCGTCCTTGATAAACAGCAGGGCACATGCGCCGAGCATGAACTCGCTCTCTACAAAAAAGAGTATCATGTGCCACGATTTGGGGATAAACTCGTTTATGCTCGCATATACGTTTTCGGCAGATTCAACACCCTCGTTCATCATGGTGATATCGAAGAAACTCCCGTATGTAAACAGCGATATTATAATGAACACCGGCAAGAGATACTTTGCGATGTCGGCACAGCTACGCTTTTTTAAAAAAGCCGCAAGCGGCAACAAAAGTAGCCCCGCTTTTTTAATCCATTGACAGATAATAAACAGCGGATTGTACGTGGTAAATTTATCAAATATGTAATAGTCCGAAACGGTAAAAGTAAGTACAAGCGATATCGCAAGCAATATGCCCGTAAACGCTCCCAGCGCCCGTTCTGCGCTTTTATTCTTTTCCATATCCAAATTATATAATATACTTATGCCGTTGTCAAGAGTATAAATTTTACCATATCGTCCATACTTGAGTGTAAGGAGAATTAATATGGTTATTGCAAACATTATTTCTTACGTACTTGTGCTTGTGGGAGCTCTGAACTGGGGACTCTACGGCATATTCAACTTCAACCTTGTAAGCTGGGTATTTATGGGACCCCGCAGCGTGGGCTCTATCATAATCTACTCGCTTATAACCCTTGCGGCAATCTGGCTTATCATATCGCCTATCATCTCCGGTCACGGATTAAGGCTTGCCATGCGCGACGAGGAAGAGAGAGAAGCTCGCAGAAGCGAACAGAACGTTTAATAAAAAAATGGCGGGTACAACTACCCGCCATTTTTTATTGCTCACGCCTATTGCAAAAAAAGTTAAAATATGGTAAAATACAAGCTAAGTATTGATAACTATGAATAAGTATAATGTTAGTACAATCCGCAGTATGGCGGAATATATCACAGGCAAAAACTTTTGGGAGGCGGGCGATTTACGCTTTGCCGACGGTCCGGCAGGGCTCAGGGTTCAGGGCGACGGAGGCGACAGCCTCGGTTTGAAGGACTCACTTCCCGCCACGTCTTTCCCCGCACACTCTGCTCTTGCATGCAGCTTTAACCGCAGTCTCGTGTACGAAGTCGCCCGATGTATGGGCGAGGAAGCGGCTGCCTACGGCGTGGATATACTGCTTGCTCCTGCAATAAACATAAAACGTTGCCCCTACAACGGCAGGAATTTCGAATACTTTTCCGAGGACAGCTACCTTACGGGCGAGCTCGGCACAGCCTTTGTAGAGGGCGTTCAGTCCACGGGCGTGGGCGCATGCGTCAAGCACTTTGTTGCAAATAACAGGGAAACCGCCCGCTGCATGTGCGACAGCGTCATGTCCGAGCGCACCCTGCATGAGCTGTACCTTCCCGCTTTCGAAACCATCGTAAAAAATTCCGCTCCTGCAGCAATTATGACCTCGTACAACAAGCTCAACGGCACGTACTGCAATGAAAGCAGAGAGCTTATTCAAGGCATATTACGGGGTGAATGGGGATTTAAAGGTCTCGTTATCTCCGACTGGGGCGGCACTTACGATAGGGTTAAATCCGTAAAGGCGGGGGCTGATTTGGAGATGCCTGCCTGTGCCGTGTCATGCGATATACTTGTAAAAGCGTATGAAAGCGGCGAGCTTTCGGGCGAGGAAATCGAAGCGTGCGAGGTACACCTTAAAACGGCGTCATCCCGCCCCAAGCCGCAGAAAACTCAATACGATGCGGCAAAACACGCCGAAACGGCATACAGGGCGGCATGCGAGAGTATTGTGCTTTTAAAGAATGACGGCGTACTTCCCCTTGCGCAAAATACCAAGGTTGCGGTGTTTGGCGAGGCGGCAAAAAATGCGCCCGTACAGGGCGGCGGCTCGTCCCACGTTCATCAGAGTGAAGATATCGGCTTTCTATCCGAAATAGCCAAGGTATGCACCGTCACAGGCTTTATAGGCGGCTATAAAAAACTCAATCAAAAGGCACTGCGCCTGATTGAAAATTCAGACGTAATTATAGTCTGCCTCGCCATGTACGAGGGCGACACCGAAGGGCAGGACAAAAGCAGTCTGTACCTTCCCCAAGAACAGATAAACTTGGTAACGTCCCTGCAAAAAACAGGTAAAAAGGTTGTAGTGCTGCTCACAAGCGGCGGAGCGATAGACACCTCGTGGGATAGAAATTTAAATGCGCTTTTGTACCTCGGACTTTCGGGCGAGGGCAGCACACGTGCCGCCGCCGATATCGTATGCGGAAAAGTAAACCCCTCTGGCAGACTTGCCGAAAGCTTTTTCAATACCCCCGATGAGCTTCCGTCGGTAAAATATTTCAATCAAAACGAGTACTACACGGTGTACGCCGAGGGTTGTTCCGTCGGCTACAGATATTATCTTTCGCAAAACGTTTCGGCAAAATATCCCTTCGGATACGGCTTAAGTTATACAAATTTCACCTATTCGCAGCCTGTTGCCGATATAAAGGGAGTACGGTTCACAGTAACGAACACAGGCAGTTATGGCGGTGCGGAAATTCCGCAGATTTATATTGAATTTCCCGCCCAGGCGAACTCAATTTCTCCCGTGCTTGCAGGCTTTGAAAAAGTATTTTTAGCGGCGGGAGATAGCAGGGAAGTGTTTATTCCTTTTACAGAAAATACATTCTCGTCGTACGACGTTATAACCCGTAAAAAGGTCATAGTATCGGGCGAATACTCAATACGTTTAGCCCAAAGCAGTCAAGATATCGTATACATTTCACAAATAGATATATCAGGCAACAGTGCGTATGTCCCCGCCGACGAGCCCCCTCAAAACGAGCCGGTCCTCCCCGAAATCAAGCGCAACAAGCGGGGCAGAGTGATAGCGGAGCTCTCAACGCCATTCGGCGAGCTTAAAAACTCCAAGGCGCTTCTTGTAAGAGGCTTTGTTAAAGCAGCGCTTTACTTTATGCGCAAAAATCCCATGCAGGTCGGCACACTCAGATACTCGCCTGTAAAAACCGTCGCACAGTTTGCCGCATTCGATTCAACACGCACCGAAGGCTTTTTGCAAATTCTGAACGGTCATTATTTTAAAGGTATTTCACTTATGATTAAAGGCAAGAGCCTTAAAAAACGTAAGAAAAAGTAAAGGAATAATTATGGAACATATCTATTACTTATCTAAGGACGGAAAAACAAATATCCACGCCGTAAAATGGCTGCCCGAGGGCGAAGTATGCGGCGTTGTGCAGATTATCCACGGCATGACCGAATATGCCGAGAGGTATGCGCCATTTGCCGAATTTCTCGCTTCAAACGGTTATATTGTCTGCGCCGAGGACCACGCAGGGCACGGCAAGTCGGTAAAAACAATGGAAGACCTCGGCTGGTTCAACGATGAGCGCAGTCTCGACACGGTTATTTCCGATATTCACACTCTTACAGAAAGGGTGAAGGCGGAGGCGGCGGGACTTCCGTACTTCGTAATGGGTCACAGCATGGGCTCGTTCTTTTGCCGCAAGTATATTTCGCTGTACGGCGGCGAGCTTGCGGGCGCAATAATCATGGGCACGGGCTTCAAGGGTAGTGCACTTATGAACACTGCTCTTGCCGCAACCCGCTTAAATGCGGCGTTCAAAGGGTGGAGAAACAGAAGCCAATTTATAAAATCTCTCGCCTTCGGCTCATACAATAAAAAATTCAAGTCTGAAAACAATCCCCGCTCTTGGCTTTCGGTGGATAGGGAAAACACCGATAAATACGGTGTAGACCCGCTGTGCAACTTCAGCTTTACAAACAACGGCTACTATATTCTGTTTTCGGCGATAAAGTCTGCGTGCTCGAAAAAGACGATAGAAGCCGTGCCCAAGGAGCTTCCCGTTTACTTTGTTGCGGGAAGTGACGACCCCGTCGGCGACTTTGGCAATGGCGTTATAAAAACTTACGAAAAGTTTAAAAAAGCCGGCATAAAAAACGTCAGCATAACTCTGTACAAAATTGCCCGTCACGAAATTTTAAACGATTTCTGCAAGGACGAGGTTCGCAAGGATTTACTTGAATTTATAAGCAAAAACTCAACACGGGTATAACTTTGGCATGGTTTTAAAATTTGATATCACCGTTCCCCCGCTTACGGGTTGCAGGGAGCGTAAGGCTTATATTTATCTTCCCGTCGGCTACGGTGCGGGTTGCCGCTACCCCGTAATGTATATGTTCGACGGACAAAATCTGTTTTCGGACGACGATGCAACCTTTGGCAAAAGCTGGGGGCTTGCCGACTACCTCGACTACACCGAAACGCCGCTGATTATTGCGGCGGTCGAGTGCAACACCGAAGGATACGGCAGACTTTCCGAGTATTCCCCCGTAGATTTTACCACACCTTCGGGCGAAAACATAAAGGGCAAGGGCAAAAAATATATGGATTGGCTTGTAAAGGAATTCAAGCCGTACATAGACGAAAATTTTGCAACCCTGCCTGACCGAGAAAACACGGCAATCGGCGGCAGTTCGCTTGGCGGGCTTATGACTTTATTTGCAATGTCAAAGTACGGCAAATATTTTTCAAAGGGTGCGGCGCTTTCGCCAAGTATTTGGGTAGACAGCGTAAGCGCACTGCCGATTATCGAGAGTGCCAAATTCCGCAAAGATACCATAATATATATGGATTACGGCAGCATTGAATTAGACGGTGAACCGTTGCAAAAGCAGCTTTTTGCCGATGCGTGTTCGCTATTTATAGAGAAGGGTGTGCACCTTACTTCTCGCATAGTTCCGGGCGGTACTCACTCGGAAGCCTCGTGGGAGAAGCAAATCCCCTTTTTCATGAACACACTCGGCTTTTTACCTAAAAACTAACAGTTGCCACCGCTGAAATTTATTGAGGGTATATGGTTATAGAATATCACAAATTCTACAGCAAAAATCTCGGCAGAGATATGGAATTTAAAGTATACGGCAACGGCGGCAAGCCCGTTTTGTGCGTGCCCTGTCAGAGCGGCAGATTTTACGAGTTCGAAGATATGCACATGCTCGACGTGTATGCTCCGTATATTGAAAGCGGCAGTATACAAGTTTTTACTATAGACACAATCGACAGTCAAACGCTTGTGGCAAGCGGCGACCCCCGTGCAAGAATAGAACTGCACGAAAGCTGGATAAAATATATCGTGGATGAGGCAATTCCTGCGTTCAAAAAAATAAACGGCAATAGCGATATAAAGTTTGCCGTAACGGGCTTGAGCCTCGGCGCACTGCATGCGGCAACGCTGTACTTCAGATTTCCCGATATTTTCGACGCCGTAATGTGCTTTAGCGGACTGTACTCAAACGAGTTCTATTTTGGCGACTACCACGACGATTTAACTTATATCAACTCCCCGCAGCAGTTCATAAAGGGTATGCCCGACGACCACTCGTATTTAGACAAATACCGTTCGGGCAGAATGATTATCTGCGTAGGTCAGGGCGCATGGGAGAGGGAAACTCTCGAAAGCACAAAATATTTCGGCTCAGTGCTTGCCGAAAAGGATATCGGCGCATTTGTCGATATCTGGGGCAACGATGTAAACCACGACTGGGACTGGTGGTACGTACAAGCGGCGTACTTCCTTCCAAAACTTCTTGATTTATAAATCCGGAGGGCTACATATGAAAAATTTTATCTTTATCTCACCCAACTTTCCCACAAACTACTGGAAGTTCTGCCGCCACTTAAAAAATAACGGCTTCAACGTGCTGGGCATAGGCGATTGCCCGTACGACAATCTTTCGTATGACCTTAAAACTTCTTTGACCGAGTACTACAAGGTCAACTCTCTTGAAAGTTACGACGAGGTGTACCGTGCAGTTGCGTTCTTTGCGTTCAAGTACGGCAAAATAGATTTTATTGAAAGCAACAACGAATACTGGCTTGAGCAGGACGCAAAATTGCGCACGGACTTCAATATAAAAACGGGCTTCCAAAAAAGGGACGTAAAAAAGATAAGGCACAAGTCCGAAATGAAAAAATACTATAAAAAAGCGGGCGTAAAGGTTGCACGGCATTACCTTATAGGCACGCTTTCAGGCTGTAAAAAATTTATAGACGAGGTGGGCTATCCCGTAATAGTCAAGCCCGACAGCGGCGTGGGTGCAAGCGATACCCACAAAATCAAAAACGAGGACGAGCTTAAAGCTTTCCTTGCAACACGCCCCCAAAATTATATTATGGAGGAGTTTATCGACGCCGAGGTAAATTCCTACGAAGCCATAATCGACAGCCACGGCAATCCTATATTCGAGACGGGCAACGTAACGCCCAACTCCGTAATGGATATAGTAAACAACAACGACAACTGCATATATTATATGGTAGGCGACCCATATCCCGACGTTCGTGAGCTGGGCAGAAAAACGGTTAAGGCTTTCGGCGTGAAGAGCAGGTTCGTGCACTTTGAATTTTTCCGCCTTCTCAAAGACCAGCGCATAGGTAAAAAGGGAGAGGTTGTCGCTCTTGAAGTGAATATGCGCCCCTGCGGAGCATTTTCACCCGACATGATGAACTACGCAAACTCCACCGACGTATATAAAATCTGGGCGGACATGATTGCCTTTGATAAAACCGAGCTTGCCTTGGGCGAGAAGTGGTACTGCGCATTTGCGGGCCGCCGCGACGGCAAAAATTTTGTATTCTCCGAGCAAGATATAAAGGATAAATATGCAAAAAATCTAAAGAGAATAGAGCGTATCCCCGATTCTCTCTCCTCCGACATGGGCAACACGATGTTCCTTGCCAACTTTAAAACCAAAGAGGAAATGAATGATTTTTATAAAGAGGTCTTGCTTCAAACCAAGTAATCGGATAAAATCGAGTTCTAAATTTAACGCCTTCGCAATATGTTATTATACATAGATTTTGCGGAGGCGTTTATGCTTGATTACAATGTTTACGAGGACGTTGCCAAAAGGAGCGGCGGCGATATCTACATAGGCGTGGTCGGACCTGTGCGTACGGGTAAATCCACGCTTATAAATAAATTTATGACGGAACTGGTCATTCCGCACGTTGCGGACGGCAACGCACGTACGGTTATGGTTGACGAGCTCCCCCAGTCAGGTTCGGGTAAATCGGTTATGACCACCGAGCCCAAGTTCGTCCCCGCAAATGCGGCGGAAGTAAAAATAGACAACGCCTCGGCAAAGGTGCGTTTTTGCGACTGCGTAGGCTTTGTCACCGAAGGCGCTGCCGGCTTTGACGAGGACGGCGAACCCCGCCTTGTAAATACCCCTTGGAGCAGCGACCCGCTTCCCTTTGAGCGAGCTGCCGAGCTCGGCACAGAAAAGGTAATTTCCGAACATTCCACAATAGGAATTATGGTGACGACGGACGGCAGTATCGCCGATATTCCCCGCGCAGGCTATATCTCCGCAGAGGAGCGGACTGTGGCAAAATTAAAGCAGTCGGGCAAACCTTTCGTTATAATTTTAAACTGCGTAAACCCTGCAACCGACGAAAACCGCAGGCTCAAAACGGATATCGAGGCTAAATACGGCTCAACCTGTATTGCCGCCAACTGCCAGAATCTCGATGAAAACGGACTTTTAAATATTCTTCGGGCAGTACTTTTCGAGTTCCCCGTAACAGGTCTCGACGTAGACATCCCCGAGTGGATGCGCTTTTTGCCCGAGGAGGGCTCGGCAATAGCCGAAATTATAGCAAAAATAAAGACGTTCTCGCAAAACGTCTCTAAAATGAAGGACTGTGCATCTCTCGATTCGTTGCTTTCGGACTGCAAATTCTGGAAGAGCGAGAGCGGACTCACGTTAAACCTTGCCGACGGCAAGGCAAAGATCTCCGCCGAAGTAAAGGAGGGAGTGTTCTTCGATATGCTTTCCGAAATTGCCGGCGAATCGCTCTCCGACGAGTACTCCATTATGCGCTACGTGAGGGGCACTTCGGAGGCAAAGCGTAGCTACGACAAAATAAAGGACGCATTCGAGTGCGCCCGTGTAAACGGCTACGGCATAGTTCAGCCTGCCGATGAGGATATGAGTTTAGATAGCCCCGCCGTGGTCCGTCAGGGTGGAAGCGTGGGTATAAAGCTCCGTGCCACTGCGCCCAGCTATCATATAGTTAAAATCGACGTAACGGGAGAGGTCAGCCCCATTATGGGTGCCGCCGCACAGTCCGAAAGTATCGTGCAGGGTATGATGAACGGCTTTGAAACCCGTCCCGACGACATGTGGGATACAAACGTATTCGGCAAATCGCTCCGCTGCATGGTCAAGGAAGGACTTGCGGGCAAAGTTTGCGGCATGCCCGAAGAAGCTAAAACAAAAATGCGCCGTGCCATAACTAGGATCATCAATGAGGGCAAGGGCGGCATAATCTGTATATTGCTTTAATCAATAATCTTTTTTCTCACTTTCTTCATTTTGTGCGGGAATTAAATCCTGCCCGTCGTGGTGGTGAGCTAAGGATTCGTCTTTCATTCTCATAATGTACTGTTTGTATTCTTCCTCGGTGAGCCTTGTAACCTTCTTCTTTTTTCTTCCCATAAAAAACCTCCGCTTTTTATTTATTATTAGCGGAGGTTTTCTTTTTTATACTACTAACACCCTGCCTGCGCCCTTGCTTTCATATCAAAAAAATATTGTAAATTTCAATTTACACAATAAAATTTAAGCCCGACCGCATAGCGGTCGGGCTTTTGCCTGTTTATGTTATGAAACTTAAATAGTTCTTACTCTTATAACGCCTTCAACTGCTTCAATCTTCTTAAGGTCAGCGGCCTTAAGCTCTTTGGATAAATCGCAGATGAGGTAGGAGTACTCGCCCTTGCTTGCGCTCTGCATGTTTGCAACGTTGGGTACGGCTGCAACAATCTTTGCAACGTCAGCGCCCTTTGCGTGAACGCAAAGTCTCTGCATACCAGATTTAGCCATGGAAACTGCGGGATAGTTAACGCTGTTAACGATATTGCCGTTTTCAAGGTAGTCCCAAAGCTGTCTTGCCGCCATAACTGCGCAGTTGTCCTCTGCTTCGGGAGTGCTTGCGCCGAGGTGAGGCACGCAGATTGCGTTCTTAACGCCGATGAGTTTATCGGTGGGGAAGTCGGTTATGTATCTTTCAAGCTTGCCACTCTCGAGCACTTCGATAACTGCGGCTTCGTCAACAAGCTCGCCGCGGCTGTTGTTGATAAGCACTGCGCCGTCCTTCATCTTTGCAAAGGTCTCGGCGTTGAACATGCCACGGGTATCGGGAGTGAGAGGTACGTGAACGGTAATGAAATCCGCATTCTTGTAAATCTCGTCGCGGTCTGCCGCAAGCTTAACCGAGGGATCAAGGAGGAGTGCGTTCTTAGTGGAAAGGAAGGGGTCAACGCCGATAACTTTCATGCCGAGCGCTGCTGCTGCGTTTGCAACAAGAATACCTATTGCGCCGAAGCCGATAACGCCGAGCGTCTTACCCATTATTTCGTGACCTACAAACTTGCTCTTGCCTTTTTCAACGAGTTTACCTACGTTCTCGCCCTCGCCTTTGAGTGTTTTAGCCCAGTCGATAGCGTCGGTAATCTTTCTGCCGCCGAGGAACAATTCGCAGATAACAAGCTCTTTAACCGCATTTGCGTTTGCGCCGGGGGTGTTGAATACTACTATACCCTTAGCCGCATAGTCGGCAACGGGGATATTGTTCGTACCTGCGCCTGCACGCGCTACTGCAAGAAGGTTTTCGCCTACCGCATAATCAGCCATAGCTGCGCTACGTACCATAATACCGTCGGGATTGGTTACGCTGTCTGAGTATTCATAGCTCTTGAAATATTCATCAGCAAGAGGGCTGATGGAGTTGAGCTTTAAAATTTTACGCATTTTCTACCTCGAATTTCTTCATGAATTTAACCAACTTCTTTACGCCCTCGATAGGCATAGCGTTGTAGATGGAAGCTCTCATACCGCCGACGAGCTTGTGTCCCTTGAGGGTTACAAGACCTTCTTTTGCGGCTTCTGCGATGAACTTAGCGTCGAGTTCTGCGGACGGCGAGAAGAAGGGCACGTTCATAAGCGAACGGTCTTTGGGATTAACCTTGTTGGTGAAGAACTTGCTGTCATCAAGGAAATCGTAAAGGATCTTTGCCTTTTCCTCGTTGATCTTCTGCATTGCGGGAACGCCGCCGAGTTCTTTGAGGTAACGGAATACTTCCATAGCCACGTAGGTAGACCAGCAGGGAGGAGTGTTGTAAAGGCTCTTTTGGTCAATCTGCGTCTTCCACTTAAGCATGGTGGGGCAGAGGGGAGATGCCTTCTCCTGTAAATCCTTGCGAACGATAACTACGGTTACGCCTGCGGGTGCAACGTTCTTCTGAGCGCCACCGTACAGAACGCCGTACTTAGTAACGTCCATTTCCTCGCTGAGGATGTTGGATGAAATGTCGCCGACAAGGGGAACGCCTGCCGGAGTTTCGGGGATTTCGGTGAAACGAGTACCGTAGATGGTGTTGTTTACGCAGATATGTACGTAGTCGGCGTCGGCGCGGAACATATCGGGAGTGGTCTTGGGAATATAGGTGAAGTTCTTGTCTTCACTGCTTGCAGCAGCTCTTGCGTCGGTGAACTTCTTAGCTTCCTTATACGACTTGCTCGAGAAGTTACCGGAAAGTATGTAGTCTGCTTTGCCGTTAGTATGAAGGTTGAGGGGGATAGCCTCGAACTGCGTCGATGCGCCGCCCTGAATGAAAATAATGTCATAGTTCTCGGGGATGTGCATAAGCTCTCTGAGAAGGGCTTCGGCTTCGTTGTTGATGGCGTCATAGTACTTGGAGCGGTGGCTCATCTCCATAACGCTCATGCCCGAACCTTCGTAATTGAGCAACTTGCTTTGCACTCTCTTAAGTACTTCCAAAGGAAGCATAGAGGGACCTGCTGAAAAGTTATAAACTCTTTCCATACTGTTTTTTATATCTCCTTAATAAAAATTAATTTCTATAAATGATTATAATATAAACAAATGAAAATATCAACAGTTTTTTGAAAAATCTGCACAAAATTTTACAAAAAAGTCAGTACCCCCCATATATGGCTCAATCAATCAAAAAAAATCTTAAAAATAAAAGAAAAATTATATCAATATTATTTACTTTTTTTTTCTTTTGGTGTAGAATATTAGGCGATACAGTATGGGTAGAGCTTACCCGTGCTACTCAAAAGCAGTTCAGAGGTGTAAAATGAGTAACGTCAACCGCAATAACGGCTATAATTATAATCAGAATCCGAATGGAATGAAAAAAGCGGATGTCATTTTGAGAAACAACATGGAAATGTCCGCCAAAATAGACGAGCTTTCCTTAAACGTTCACAGAAATAGCCAAATGCTGGAAGCGGCTATAAGCAAATTAAATGGCGTCGATAACGTATATTCTGCTCAGCTTACGAAGATATATGAGTCGCTTCAAAACGATTATATTGCGCTTAAGCAAGAGATGAACTATCTTGCCGCTCAAAGCGAAAACATTTTTCTCGAGCTTTCCGGAAAGCTGAAAGAGCTTGCCGCAACGATAAATAACTGTGTACCCGTGCTTGAAGCTGCGCCCGCTCAGATTGACTACGAAGAACTTGCCGCAAAGGTTGCCGAGCGCCTGCCTGCGCATGGAGCTGTGACCGCTCAGATTGACTACGAAGAGCTTGCCGCAAAGGTTGCCGAATATCTGCCTGCGCAGGAGTATATTTCTCCCGATTACATTGCAAGCAAGGTTGCCGAGCAGATTGTAATTCCCGAAACAGTCTATGCCGAACAGTCCGCTCCTGTAAAAGAGGGGGTTGCGCCCGCATACGTTGCCTCGCCGGTGCCTGTGAATTTGCAGCTTGACGAAGACGAGCTTGCCGACAGAATTGCACTTAAGGTGGGCGAAATCAAGGCTGAAGACTTCGATATTCTCGTAGACGACGACGGCTGTTCGTCCATATCCGATTCAATCGTTGAGAAACTCGACTATGAAGTTATCGCTTATGCAATCGCAGAAAAGTTGCGTGTTGCTCTCGACTACATAGCGGAAAAAGAGCCCGACTACGAGGAAATGGCTAATCGCATCAGCGAAAAGATTACGGTTGCGGGAGTAAACGAAGAGGCAATAGCCGAAAAGGCTGCCACTGTCATTTCGGAAAATATTCCCGAAATAGATACCGACGAAATAGCCGACAAGGTTGTAAGCCAGCTCATTGATAACATGCCTTCCGTCGAAGTAGACAGCGAAGAAATTTGTAACACAATATCCGAAAAACTTATCGAAACACAGGAAAACAACGACTACGACATAGTTATCGACGAGGAAGGACTGAATAAAATTACCGAATACGTTTCCGAGGAGGTTAGCAAAACCACCGGAACACGCTTCGACGAGGTAGAAAAGCAGATAGCCGAACTCAAAGCTATGATAGTAGGCGGTGCGGTATTAGTCGCTGCAGATAGAAGCGAGCAATCGGATATAGAAGAGGAATCCGCTCTCGTAACGGTCAGCGGCGAAACCGACAGCGTTGAGGAAAACAACGAATACAACGAAGAACTTACCGAGCTTGTAGAAGAAATCGACGAAGTTCCCGCCGAGGGCGAAATTACCGATGAAGACCTCGAAGTTGAAGCCGGCGGTGAAGACAACGAGAATATCTTCGAAAACATGATGAAATTCAACCGCTCGTTCATTGCCCGTATTATTCAGAGCACCGACGAGCAGAAGGAATACTACGGAAGAGTAAAGACGGCACTCTTATCTTATGCCAAGGTTAATTCCAACATGGCATGGGGTGCGGAGCGCTTCAATAAGGGCAGAGAAACAATCGCCCGCTTCAAAATTCGCGGCAAGACCCTTTGCCTGTACCTCGCATTGAACCCTTACGATTTCGAGCCCAGCGTATATCACCAGTACGACGTGTCGGACAACAAGAGCATGCACGGCACACCTATGATGGTTAAAATAAAGAGTCCCCGAGGCGTTAAAAAGGCGATAAGGCTCATCGATGCAATGCTCGAACAGCGTGGCGGAGTAAAGCGTAACAAGGCATTAGAGCGTGACTATGCAGCCATGTATCCCTATGAGAGCATGGAGCAGTTAATTGAAGACGGACTCGTTAAAGATTTAAGAAAAAAATAAGTAATCACTACTAAAGCGGGGGTTGTTATACCCCCCTTTTATTTTGAAATAGGAGTATTAATTGGAAAATAATCGAAATAAAGCGTTTAAGGTCGAAACACGCACTCAAAGCCGCACTAAAAAACCCAAAATGGAAAGTAAGCCGCATGCAAAGGCACACACAGCAAAAAGCAAGCCTGAAAAAACGGCAAAAAACAAGCCAGTTAAAATTATATTTCTCGGTGGCGTGGGCGAAATCGGCAAAAACATGGCGGCAATCGAGTGCGGCAACGATATTATAATAATCGACGCAGGCGCCATATTCCCCACAGAGGAGACTCCGGGCTTTGACCTCGTAGTTCCCGATATCACTTACTTAATAGAAAACCATAAAAAGATAAGGGCTCTGATATTAACACACGGTCACGAGGACCATATCGGCGGCGTGCCTTACCTATTAAAAGAAATATCCGTGCCCGTCATCGGCACGGAATTTACCCTTGCGCTCGTTGACCACAAATTGCGTGAGCACCGTTTAAACGACGTAAAAACACAAGTCGTTAAAGCGGGCGACACCGTTCGCCTCGGCTGCTTTACGGTGAGGTGCATAAACGTAAATCACTCTATAGCGGGAGCGCTTGCGTTCGCCATTCAAACGCCGCAGGGCACTATATTCCACAGCGGCGACTTTAAAATCGACCTAACTCCCGTTGCCGGCGAGCCCATTGACTTAAAGACCATTGCCGAGCTCGGCACGGAGGGCGTGCTTTTATACATGGGCGAAAGCACAAACATAGAGCGTGCGGGCTTCACTATGAGCGAAACGGTGGTGGGTGATACCTTAGATCGCCTCTTTGCCGAAAATTCCCGCCGCCGCATAATAATTGCAACCTTCGCTTCCAACGTTCACAGGCTCCGTCAGATTGTAGACCTTGCGATAAAGTACCGCCGCAGGGTTGCACTTTCGGGTCGGAGCATGCTCAACGTAGTGGATGCGGCTGAAAGGATAGGGGAACTTAAAATCCCAGACGACGTACTCGTCGACATTTCAAAAATAAAAAACTTACGCGACAGCGAAATCGTAATAGTCTCCACAGGCAGTCAGGGCGAGCCGATGAGCGCCTTAACCCGCATGTCAAACGGAGACAATCAGTCCATTTCGGTTGGCGAAAACGACACCGTAATAATTTCCGCTTCGCCAATCCCCGGTAACGAAAAACTCATTTACAGAGTTATCGACAATCTGTACAGAAAAGGCGCCAACGTCGTCTACGAAAGTATCGAAAAAATTCACGTATCAGGTCACGCCTGCTCAGAAGAACACAAGCTCATGCACAGGCTTTTAAAGCCCAAATACTTTATTCCCGTGCACGGCGAATACAGGCATTTAAGAAAGCATGCAAAGCTCGCCGAAGAACTCGGAATGCCTTCAAGCCGCATATTAATCCCCGATATCGGCAACCGAATAGAGCTAACTTCGGGCGGCGGCTTGCGCCGTCTTGAGGATATCCCTTCGGGTGCACGGCTCATCGACGGCGAGGGCATAGAAGACGAAAAGGCTTCGGCTGTTATCGAGGACAGGCGCCAGCTCTCCGCCGAAGGACTTTTCATAGTCTCCGTAGCCGTATCGGGCAGTGTGGTGGTGGGCGAGCCTGCAATCAATTCCAGAGGCTTCGTGTTCGATTTCCACCGCGACTACAACAAGGAAATGCGCGAGGTCATAAACCGTGCGATAGCAGGCTTTGACCTCTACAGAGGCAACACCGACGAGCTTAAAAAGACTATAAAGCGTGCTTTAAAAAATTATCTTTACAAAAAGACAAAACAATCACCCATGATTGTGCCTGTGGTTGTAGAACTTTAAAACTATGATATTCGACTACGCACATAAAGACACTTCCGAGGGTGAGCGCCAAACGTGTACGGCGCAATTCAACAATATAATACTGCACGAAGAGGTGGAAAAACTCCGTGCTTTTGCATGTGAACGTGAAATTCCCGTCTCCGACAGGGAAACGCTCACCTTTTTATCGACCCTGCTTTCCGCCATGCAACCTCAAAAAATACTCGAGGTCGGCACGGCGGTGGGGGTGTCTGCGGCGGCAATGCTCTCCGTGTGCAAAAATGCGCATATCACAACGATTGAAAAGCGTGAGGAATTTGTCGTCGAAGCGGCTGAAAATTTTAAAAAACTCGGCATATCTTCACAAATTACGCAAATTTCGGGCGATGCCGGCGAAAAGCTTTCAACGCTCGAAGGTCAATTCGACTTCATATTTTTAGACAGTGCAAAGGTGCAGTACGTAAAGTATCTGCCCGACTTAAAAAGACTGTTAAAACCTCACGGCGTGCTGCTTGCCGACGATATCCTGCTTTTCGGCTACGTAACGGGCGAAAGCCCCGTGCCCCCCAAGCGCAGAATGTTAGTCGAGCACATAAAGGAATATATTTCCGCCGTAACTTCGGATAACGAATTAACCACAACAATTATAAATTTGGGCAACGGCTTAGCCCTTTCGGTTAAAAAGTAAAATGGTAGAATTACTCGCCCCTGCGGGCAACTTTGCAAAACTTAAAACAGCTCTCTACTTCGGCGCAGATGCGGCGTACGTCGGCGGCAAGGACTTTTCGCTTAGGTCTTTTGCCGATAATTTTACGCACGATGAGCTCAAAGACGGGATAAAATTTGCGCACGCTCTGGGCAAAAAAGTGTATATAACGGCAAACATATTCGCAAAAAACGCCGATATGCCATTAATGGAAGACTACTTTAAATTCCTCGCCGAAGCGGGTGCGGATGCGGCTATAATTTCGGACAGCGGCGTATTCTATGCGGCAAAAAAGGCAGCCCCCGCACTTGCCGTACATATCTCAACACAGGCAAATCTCACCAACAAATACGCCGTTAAATTCTGGCACGAGCAGGGCGCAAGCCGAGCAATACTCGCCCGTGAGCTTTCGATTGCAGAAATTTCCGAAATACACGACTTCGTTCCCGAAATGGAGCTCGAAGCTTTCGTACACGGCGCAATGTGCATATCCTATTCGGGCAGATGCCTTTTATCCAACTATCTTTCAAACCGTGAAAGCAACCGTGGCGAGTGCGTACAGGCATGTCGTTGGAAATACCAAATCCGCAAGTCAGACGAGCTTTCGGACAGCGGCTGGCTGGATATGGAGGAGGACGAAAAGGGCACTTATATCTTAAATTCCAAAGATTTGAACATGAGCGCATACCTTAATGAAATGCAGAAAGCGGGCGTGTGCTCATTCAAAATAGAGGGCAGAATGAAGAGCGAGTACTACCTCGCCACAGTTATAAACGCCTACCGCCGCTGTCTTGACGGCGGGTATAACAAAGTGGTCGAGCGTGAGCTTTTAACTGCCGCTCACCGTGACTATACCACTGCTTACACCCTCGGCAAAAACGATAAAACGGTAAACTATACCGACAGTCAGGCAAAGGGCGACTGCGACTATATAGGCAACGTGGTAGACTGCAAAAACGGCAATATATATGTGGAAATGCGTGGTCGTTTCAAGGTAGGCGACAGGCTTGAAATTTTAACATCGTCTGCAAATTTCGGCAAATCTTTCGTTGTCGAAACCGCCTTCACAAGCGAAGGCGAAGAGGTGGACGACTGCAAGCTCGTTCAGGAAATTTATACAATACCCTGCCCCTATAAATTGGACACCGGCGACATACTGCGCAGAAGAAAATGAACTACGCTGTAAAAAATATCTACGGAAAAATTAAAAATAAAAGCGTCACGGCACAAGTACCAGGCTCAAAAAGTATAACGGTGCGAGCCTTTCTTTTAGCCGCTCTTGCAAATGGGCAATCCACCATCTGCAACGCTCAGATTTCGGACGACTGCGCCGCCTTTCTCGACTGTTTAAAGGCTTTAGGAATTGCCTGTGAAGTTGACGGAACAACGGTAAAAATCGAGGGCTGCGGCGGCAAACTCCCCGTAAAGAGCGCAAAAATCAACGTGCGGTCGGCGGGCACTGCCGCCCGCTTTTTAACGGCTCTTTTGGCTTTTTCCGACGGCGAATTTTATGTGGACAGCTCCGAGCAGATGCAAAAGCGCCCCATACAGCAGCTTTTGGAAAGTTTGACTGCGGCAGGCGCAACTATAATTTCAGACGGTGGCACTTTCCCCCTTAAAATTTGCGGCTCTTCCAATCCGAACCCCGAAATCACGGTTGATATAACAAAGAGCAGTCAATATCTATCTGCCATTTTAATGGCGGGAGTGTGCGCAAAAAGCGGCGTAAAACTCAACACGGTAGGGCAACACGGGCTTGATTATGTGAATATGACAGTCGATATGATGCGGTCGTTCGGCGTTACCGTAATGGAGCAGGACGGCGCATATACGGTTAACGGCAAGTACTCCGCAAGGAAGTATGATATAGAGCCGGATATCTCTGCCGCATGTTATTTTTATACTATAAATAAAATTTTGGGAACGGACGTAAAAGTCAAAGGCGTGACTTCTCACAGCTTGCAGGGCGACGTAAAATTTATAAATTTACTCAAAAATTTCAATGGTGGAAAGGTGGATATGTCTGCCTTTTCCGACCAGGCTTTAACGCTTGCCGCAATCGCTCCCTATCTCGATAGACCCACGACTATATGCGGAATAAGCCACATCAGAGAGCAGGAGTGCGACCGCATAAAGGCAATATCGCAAAATCTTTCGGCTATGGGTGTCAAGTGCGAGGAGCATGCCGACGGCGTAACGATTTATCCGTCGTTGCCCAAGCCCGCTAAAATAAACACTTTCGGCGACCACAGAGTTGCTATGGCGTTTGCGCTTACAGGCTTGCGTGCGGACGGCATAGAAATTCAAAACGCCGAAGTCTGCTCAAAAACATTTAAAAACTATTTCGATGAATTAGATAGAATCTGTTTTGAATTGACAAAATGGAAAGAATAGTAATCCACTCAGATTTGAATAATTTTTACGCCTCGGTCGAGCGCATTTTAAATCCCGAGCTTAGCGGCAAGCCTCTCGCCGTATGCGGCAGCAAGGAGGAGCGCAAAGGGATTGTTTTGGCTAAGAGCGAGGAGGCTAAGCGCTTCGGCGTTAAAACGGGCGACACCGTCTGGCAGGCTCAGCGCAAGTGCCCCAACCTTGTCACCGTGCCGCCGCACTTCGATATGTACATGGAATATTCCCGCAAGGTCAGGGCAATCTATGCACGGTATACCGATTTAATCGAGGGCTACGGCATAGACGAGTGCTGGCTCGACGTCACCCGTTCAACACTCATTTTTCCCAAATTCGAGCCCAAGTATATTGAAGTTAACAGTGAAAAGCACTTCACGGACGAATATCTCAAATTCCTCGGCGACACAATCCGGGAGGAAGTTAAAAAGGAACTTAAAGTAACCGTTTCCTGCGGAGTATCGTTTAATAAAGTTTTTGCAAAGCTCGGGAGCGATTTAAAAAAACCGGACGGCACTTCGGTAATATCATATCTGAATTTCAAGCAGGTGATTTCGGGACTTCCCGTCGAGGATTTACTGTACGTTGGTAAAGCCACCACCGAAAAGCTCCGTGGAATGGGGCTTACCACAATCGGCAGACTTGCCGCCGCCGATGATAGCGTAATAAAATCGGCTTTCGGCAAAGTGGGTGAAACGCTTTTAAAGTACGCCCGTGGGCAGGATAATGACCCCGTAAAGCACATGGACGAAAAGCGGGAGTACAAGTCTATCGGCAACTCCTCAACCTACCCCGAAGATATCCAAAGTCTTAAAAAAATAGAGCGGCTTATATATGTGCTTTCGGAATCCGTTGCCGCCCGCCTGCGTGAAACCGGGCAGGGGCTTGCCGACACCGTTCATCTGTGGGTGCGAGACAGCAACTTAAACGACTTTGCGGTACAGAAAAAGGTGCGCCATACTGCACTATGTAGCGAGATTGCCCGCCACGCCTTTGACCTGTTCAAAGAAAACGTAAAACCTCCCTTCAAGGTTCGTGCATTGGGCGTAACCGTCTCGGGTTTCGACAACGGAACTTCGCAAGTCACCTTCGACGAGAGCTTCGGCAACTATCAAAAGCTCGAAAAAGTGGAGCGCACGGTAGACGAAATCCGTAAAAAGCACGGCTACGACAAGCTTCAGCGTGGCATCGTTGCCGAAGACCCGAACGAAATGCGCAACGACATCAAAAACACTCATCTCATAAAACCCGCCAACTTCGAGGATAGAGATAGCAGGGATAAAAAGCAGTAAAAATTTGCCATTTAACTTGACTAATTGTTTACTTTATTCTATAATATTGGCGTAAAAATTTTTAAGGAATGATTAAAAATGTTAACGAGTATCTGTGGAATCAACTGGGGCGACGAAGGCAAGGGCAGAATGGTGGACTTGCTGTCGGAGAAATTCGACGTAGTCTGCCGCTATCAGGGCGGAAACAATGCCGGCCACACCGTTATCAATGACAAGGGCAGATTCATTTTAAACCTGCTTCCTTCGGGCATTTTGCGTGAAAACGTTGTAAACGTCATGGGTTGCGGCATGGTTATCGACTTAAAGCATCTCTGCGGCGAAATCGAAAAGCTCAGGGAAGCGGGCATTAAAATCACTCCCGAAAATCTCATAATAAGCGACAAAGCCATAATCACCATGCCATACAACGTTTTGCAAGACGTAATGGAGGAGGACCGCCTCACCAAGGCTACAGGCAAACCCTACGGCTCAACCCGCCGAGGCATTGCGCCCGTCTATGCAGACAAATATATGAAAAAAGCTTTCCGCATGGGCGAGCTTTTAAACACTAAACTTCTCTACAAGCGACTTCCCGATATCGTTGCCTGGAAAAACATGACGATTAAAGCATACGGCTTTAACCCCGTCAAGGTTGACGACATGGTGGAGTACTTCGAAACGTACGGCAAGCCATTAAAGGAATTTGTGGTTGATACGGGAGTATACCTCAACGAAGCGCATAAAGCCGGTAAAAATATTATGTTCGAAGCTCAGCTCGGAGCACTTAGAGATATCGACTTCGGAATAGTTCCCTACACCTCGTCATCTTCCACAATAGCGGCTTATGCACCTATCGGCGCAGGTATTCCCAACCTCAAGATTACCAACTCCATAGGCATTATGAAGGCTTATTCAAGCTGCGTCGGCGCAGGTCCGTTCACGTGTGAATATTTCGGAAAGGACGCAGAACGACTCCGCGAGCTCGGCGGCGAGTACGGTGCGGCAACTGGCAGACCGAGAAGGGTTGGACCTTTCGACGTGGTTGCTTCCCGCTACGGCATACGCTGTCAGGGTGCGGACGAAATTGCGCTCACAAAATTGGACGTTCTCGACGACTACGATGAAATAGATATCTGCACGCACTATCTTTTAGACGGCAAGCAGATTGACGAATTCCCCTTCACCGACGTTTTAGACGAGTGTAAACCCGTATTCGAAAAGGTAAAGGGCTGGCACTGCGACATCACAAAGTGCCGCAAAAAAGAGGATTTACCCAAGGAAGCGCTTGACTACATAGCTCTCATCGAAAAACTCTGCGAATGCAAGATAAAGTACGTTTCGGTCGGCGCAGAGCGTGAAGCTTGTATAAAAATGTTCTGATAAATTTCGCTCAAATTGAAAACTTGAAAACGGAAAAGCGGCGGCGAGCCATAAGCTCGCCGCCGCTGTGTTTTATATAAACTAATCTTTATTATACTTTTCGCTCGCCTTGCCTACGAGTGTTACAAATTCCGAGCGGTAGAGGTCTGCCGATACGTATTCGCTTAAATCCTCTAACCGCTCCAAAACGGAAATCAAGCTGGCGTTTTCGGCATATTTTGACTGTCTTAATACAAGTCCGAATTCTGCAACGCACGCAATAAACGACAAGTCGTCTGAAGACGTAGTAGAGGTGGTAACTTCAACGGATACGGTCTCGTTGATTTCCTCTTCGCCCGTCACGTCCTTATATTTTACTTCTATGTTAGCAAGCTTGCCATCGGCATTTTCCGCAAGCTCAATTTCGTACAGAGCCGCAACGCACAGATTGCTGCCTATTTCGCCTGCGTCGGTCGTATCGTCGTCGTACTCGTCCTGCGAAAGTATTTTTGTATCATATCCTATAAGGCGGTATTTTACAACCGTATCCTCAAATGTCACGCCCGCTTTGGCGTCTTTGGCAACCGTCATAAGCATACCGTTCAACTCGTGGCAGAGCACCTTTTCGGCCTCGGTTTCGTTGTCAAGGTAAGCGTAATTTCCGTTGCCGTTTCTTGCCATTGTTTCAAGCATATCGTCGCGCATATTGCCCATGCCAACGCCCAAAACGGAGAGGTACACGCCGCTTTGCGCCTTGCCCGAAATGTACTCCATCATAGTAGTGGCAGATGAAATTCCCACGTTGAAGTCGCCGTCCGAAATTATTATAACCCTGTTATTGCCGCCCGTTATAAAATTGCTTTCTTTTTCTGCGATCTCGTATGCTTTCTCCAAACCTGCGCTGCCGTAAGTGCTGCCGCCGGCTTTAAGTCCGTTTATTTTGGATTTGATTGCCGCTTTGCTATCTTCCGAGCACTCGCCGCCGTCAAGTACGGTGCTTACGCCGCTTGCGTAAGTTACAATCGAAACTTTATCGCCGTCACCTAAGTTATCTACAAGTTTATTCAAACCTTTTTTTGCAAGCCCGAGCCTGCTGTCGCCCGACATAGAGCCCGAAACGTCTATTAAAAATACATAGTTGCCGTTCACGGAGTCAGTCTTTTTTTCTACCGTCTTAATTCCCGCAAGCATCAGTTTGTGCTCATCGTTCCAAGGGCAATCGGAAAGGTAAGCACTCACGTTTACTGCACCGTCCGAAGGCGCTTCAAAGTCGTAATCGAAGTAATTGATGAGCTCCTCTACTCTCACGGAATCGGGTGAAATATTCATTCCCTTTTCAATTTGGTATCTAACATGCGAATAGCTTGCCGTATTTCTGTCAAGCGAGAAGTAAGAGGAGGGCTCGTCGGCAACGTCTGTAAAACCGTGCTCAACAATTTCACCGTAAACGTAGTTGTTTCCGCCGGCACCGCCGACAGAACCGTCATCCCAGCCGCCGGCACCGCCGGTAACACCGCCTTGCGGGCTGTCGGGTGCAACTGCATCGCCGTTCCAGTTGTCATCGCCGTCCCAGTCACCGCCATTGCCCATCGAATTGCATGCCGCAAAGCTGAAAGCCACCGCAGCCGTAGCTCCGAATATAGCAAGTTTAGTAAATAATTTTTTCATAAAACGCCTCCTTGTCGGGTTTCTTCGTAATTAAAACGATTGAGCCACAGCGTTTGTCCCGAAATTTTAAAAAAAATTTTTAATTATTTTTCAATAAATCCAAATAAATTTTGTATCCGTTTATCTCAGAAGTTGTCACGCTCAAATAATATTTAACTCCGCCGGTGTAAATATAAATCATATAAACGGGCTCGCCCTCGTCTTGGTCGCAAGTCAACAAATAGGTGTAATTCTTATAATAATTTTCTTCGCCCGAAAGATATTCCTTAACTTCCTCAAAGCAGCGGTACTCGTCGGTATATTCGGCATAAAGTACGGCGTCGTGGCGGTAACCGTTGTGCAAAAGCGATATTTCAGCCTTTGCGAGTATCATATTTTTACTTTCGTAGAACGCCGTTAAATTTATATTGGAGTTACCCATAAGCGCAAGTTTTTCCGCAAATTCCAAGCCTTTTATATCTGCGGCGGAATAAGGGTCGATAGGTTTATCAGTCAGTTGCGCAGTATTATAATAGGAGTAATGCGTACCTGCGTCGCCGCCTGTAGTGTTCGACGGGAAATACCTGTTTATAAACACAACCGAAAGGGCAACAACCAAAACGAAGGCAGCGGCAACGGGGGCAAGCCGTAAAAACCATTTACGGATTTCCCTGTTGTGCGATTTTGCGTGCGCCTTGGCGTCGGCGGTCATATCCGAGGGCAGACTTGCACCTCTAAAATAATCGTCGAATTCACTTTGTAATCTCTTGTCGTCCATCTTTCACCTATTATAACGAATGGGGACTGCCGTCTGTCCCGCTTAAAATCATTTTAATTTTATTTTCCGCATTTTCTTGATATCTCTGCACTGCGGACTTACTCATTTTAAGTTGTGCCGCCGTCTCACGCACGGTCATGTCAAGGTAGTATCTGCAATAAATTATCTTCCTTTCAATCTCGTTAAGTTTTGCAATCGCACCTTCAAGCGCAATTGCGTTTTCCCTTGCTTCGGGCAGATAATCCGAAGAGGACAGGGAGTACAGCTCGTCTGCGCTTATTTCCTTTTTCCGTTTTCTTAACGAATCGAGGGCTGTATTGCGCACAATCGTCATAATCCATGCAAGGGCGGAAGTGCCCTTTTTGTATTTATGCGCATACTTTGCAATCTTAATAAGGCTGTCGTGCACAATGTCCTCTGCAATCGCTCTGTCACGCACAATGCCCTGTGCCACGGCAAACATCTGACCGCCTGCGGCATAATAAATACCGTCCAAACAGTCCGCATACCCCTGTGCCACGGCGGTAACAAGATTATTAAGTTGTTCCCGCCTGTCAATCGGCATGTGCTTTTTCTCCTTTTGTTCTGTTTTATTTTGCAGTTAAAACTCTCTTTTGTCAAGTAATATTTTTACTTGCACTAACTTTCGGATGACGGCATAAAATTATTACAATATGAAATTCTATAAAATGCACGGTGCGGGAAACGACTACGTATATTTCGACTGCATGAAAAGTGAAATCGAAAACCCGAACGAGCTTGCCCGTCGGCTCTCCGACAGGCATTTTGGGGTAGGTGGCGACGGCGTAATTTTATTATGTCCGTCAAATATTGCCGACGTCAAGATGAGAATGTTCAACTCCGACGGCTCCGAAGGCAAAATGTGCGGCAACGGCATACGCTGCGTGGGCAAGCTTGCGCACGATTTAGGATATGTGCAATATAGCAAATGTTCGGTCGAAACCCTTTCGGGCGTAAAAACTCTCGAACTGACTTTAGATAAAAGCGGCAAAGTGTCGGCGGCAAAAGTGGATATGGGGTTGCCTGTTTTAAAGGGCGAAAGTATTCCTTCAACTTTCAAAGGTGAAAAAATAGTTGCAAAGCCCCTTGAGGTGGACGGAAAAATATACAGCGTAACCCTCGTCAATATGGGCAATCCGCACTGCGTGGTATTCGTTGAAAATCCCGACAGCTTAAACCTTGAAGAGCTCGGCGAAAAGTTTGAAAACCACCCCGCTTTCCCCGAACGTATAAACACGGAATTTGTGAGCGTAGTAGGCAAAAACCACCTTCACATGCGGGTATGGGAGCGGGGTAGCGGCGAAACGCTCGCTTGCGGCACGGGTGCGTGCGCTTCGGCAGTTGCCGCCGTTTTAAACGGCTTATGCGAAAAAGGAAAGCAAATAACAGTAAGCCTTTCGGGCGGCAAGCTCACCGTAACCTGCACGGATAAAGCGATATATCTATGCGGCGCTGCAACGCTCGTCTTTACGGGGGAAATCGCCTTGTAATTTCCGTTTATAAATTCTATTTATAAAATCACTTAAATTTACCTTTTCAACTCTTGCAAACAGTCTTAAATTATGCTATAATATTTCAGTATTTTAGGACAAACTTTTTAGAAAAGACTAAAGCAGGAGTTTTTATGACAAAGTACATTTTCGTAACCGGCGGCGTTGTATCGGGACTCGGTAAGGGCATTACGGCGGCATCGCTTGGCAGACTTTTAAAGTGCAGGGGTTATAAGGTCGCATCCCAGAAGCTCGACCCCTACATAAATATCGACCCCGGCACAATGAGCCCCTATCAGCACGGTGAAGTTTTCGTTACCGACGACGGTGCCGAAACCGACCTCGATTTGGGTCACTACGAGCGCTTTATCGACGAAAACTTAAATAAATACTCCAACCTCACCACGGGCAAGGTATATTGGAACGTTCTCAATAAAGAACGCAACGGCGAGTACCTCGGTCAGACGGTGCAGGTAATTCCTCACGTCACCAACGAAATCAAGTCATTCATATACAACGTGGGCAAAACTACTTCTGCGGACGTCGTAATCACCGAAATCGGCGGCACTATAGGCGATATCGAGAGCCAGCCGTTTATCGAGGCAATCCGTCAGGTTGCCCGTGAAGTCGGCAGAGAAAATTGCTGTTTTATCCACGTAACCTTAGTGCCCTACATTTCGGGCTCGGAAGAATTCAAGTCCAAACCCACGCAACACTCAGTTAAGGAGTTGCAGGGTATGGGCATCAACCCCGATATAATTATTCCCAGAGTGGATTCGCCCATGCCCAAGGACGTGCGTGCAAAAATCGCAATGTTCTGCAACGTAGAGCCCGAGTGTTGCATAGAAAATTTAACTATGCCCGTGCTCTATCAGTGCCCCATAATGCTTGAAGAGAGCAATTTCTCCACAATCGTCTGCAAAAAACTCAACCTCGACCCGAGAGTTATTGATTTAACCGAGTGGAACAAGATGCTTAATAGAATTAAGGCACGCGACAAGTCGGTTAAAATTGCGCTCTGCGGCAAGTACGTTCAGTTACACGACGCATATTTGTCCGTTGCCGAAGCTCTCGCTCACGCGGGATACGAAAATGCGGCAAAGGTAGAGATAAAGTGGGTTGACACAGAGGAACTCACAAAGAAAAACGTTGCCGCAACTCTTTCAGACTGCGACGGCATATTAGTCCCCGGCGGTTTCGGCGGACGTGGCGTAGAAGGTAAACTGCTCTGCGCAGAGTACGCACGTGTAAACAACGTGCCTTACCTCGGTATATGCCTCGGCATGCAGACAGCGGTAATCGAGTTTGCGCGCAACGTGCTCGGCTATGAAGACGCAAACTCCTCGGAATTTGCGCCCCACTCCAAGCACTGTGTAATCGATTTAATGCCCGACCAGCACGGCGTAAAGATGGGTGGCACGATGCGCCTCGGCGCATATCCCTGCAAGGTATTGGGTGAAAAGATGAAGGCGGCTTATAAGGCAAACGAAATTTCCGAACGTCACCGCCACAGATACGAATTTAACAACGAATTCAGAAAGGAAGTAGAAAAGGCAGGCATGAAAATTGCCGGCACTTCCCCCGACGGACTTTTAGTTGAAGCGGTGGAAATCCCCGCAAACGACTTCTACGTAGGCGTGCAGTTCCACCCCGAATTTAAGTCACGTCCGCAGGCGGCGCACCCCATATTCAGAGAATTTATAAAGTACGCCGTCAAATATCATAAATAAGGTTAACCTCGTATATACTTCGCATAACTTTGTTAAGCTCCGCTTTTGTTCAGGTTACGTACGCTCAAAGTACGCTCCCTTCCAAAATGCTCGCTTGCCTCGTTCTGCTCGCATCTCCGAGGTTTTAGAGTATTAAGGAAAGGAAATAGGTGAATTTTAACTTAAATTTCAATAACGTAACTCAGAACTACCTGTTTGCCGAGGTTGCAAACCGCACGGCAAAATACGCCGCAGCCCACCCCGAAAAGCAAGTGTTGAAGCTCGGCATAGGCGATATTACCCTGCCGCTTGCTCCCGCAGTTATAAAGGCGCTTCATTCGGCGGTGGACGAAATGTCAAACAAGGATACCTTCCAAGGCTACGGTCCGTACGAGGGCTACGACTTTCTCAGAGAGAATATCCGCACCTACTACAAGTCAAACGGTGTTGAGCTTGACGTAGACGAAATTTTCATATCCGACGGTGCAAAGAGCGATTTAGGCAACATACTCGACATATTTTCGGCGGAAAACACGGTCTTAATCCCCGACCCCGTGTACCCCGTTTACGTTGATACCAACGTAATGGCGGGCAGAAAAATAATATATGCAAACGCCACGGCGGAAAACGGCTTTCTGCCCATGCCCGAAAGCAATATTCATGCCGACATAATTTACATCTGTTCCCCCAACAATCCCACGGGGGCGGCGTATTCTAAGTCGCAACTAAAAGAGTGGGTAGACTACGCCGACAAAAACAATGCAATCATTTTATACGATGCGGCTTACGAGTGCTTTGTGAAAGATAAAAGCCTCGCCCGCTCGGTATTTCAGATAGACGGGGCGAGGACTTGCGCAATAGAGTTCTGCTCATTCTCGAAGACGGCAGGATTTACCGGCACTCGCTGCGGCTACACCGTAATTCCCAAAGAGATAAAAAAAGACGGCGGTTCCGCAAATAAAATGTGGCTTCGCCGCCAGAGCACAAAGTTTAACGGCGTGCCCTACATTGTGCAAAAGGGTGCGGCGGCGGTATTCACCGAGCAGGGGCAAAGAGAAATTTTTGCCAACCTCGAAGTATATAACAGAAACGCAAAGCTCATAGCTGAGACCTTGGACGAACTCGGAATATGGTACACGGGCGGCAAGAACTCGCCGTATATCTGGCTGAAATGTCCGCACAATATGAGCAGTTGGCAGTTCTTCGACTACCTCTTGGAGAACGCTCAGGTGGTGGGAACGCCGGGCGCAGGCTTCGGCAAAAACGGCGAAGGTTTTTTCCGATTGACGGCTTTCGGTAGCGAGAAAACAACTTTTGAAGCCGTTCAAAGAATTAAAAATTTATTAAAAAACTGAACATATAGCAAAAATTCAAACTACTTACGAAAAAAGGATTATTATGAAAAATAACATAGAACGCAGCGCCGGCATACTCTGCCACATATCTTCACTGCCGGGTAAATACGGCATAGGTACACTCGGTAAAGAAGCGTACGATTTTGCCGACTTTTTAAAAAAGTGCCACGTAAAGTACTGGCAGATTCTTCCGCTTGTTCAAACAGGTTTTGGCGACAGTCCCTATCAGTCGGTCTGCTGTAACTCGGGCAATCCCTATTTTATCGATCTTGAAGCACTGCGTGACGAAGGGCTGTTGGATAGCGAAGAGCTTGCAAGCTGCGAAATGCCCGCAGGCGTTGTGGACTACGAAAAACTCTATAAATCCCGCTACGAAATTCTGCGACTTGCCTATGCCCGTTTCAACATAAAGAGTAAGGACTTCGTAGACTTTATCGATAGCGGCGAGTTTGAAGACTATGCGCTGTTTATGTCGTTAAAGTCAATGTTTAATGAGAGGTTCGATAATTTCCCCGACGCATACAAGTATAAGGAGCACCTTGCTATATACGAATTCCGCAACTCGGTGTATAAAAGCGAGTACTGCTTCTGGCTGTTTTTGCAATATCAATTCAAAAAACAGTGGACAAGGCTCAAAAATTACGTCAATTCGCTCGGCATAAAAATCATAGGCGATATCCCCCTGTACGTTGCGTACGATTCGTCCGACGTTTGGGGGCATCCCGAGCTTTTCAAGCTTGACGAAAATCTTCATCCGACCGACGTTGCGGGAGTTCCGCCCGATTATTTTTCAAAGACAGGTCAGCTGTGGGGCAACCCTCTCTATAATTGGGAAGTAATGGCGGACGACGGCTATAAGTGGTGGATAAACCGCATAAAAAAGGCGTCGGAGCTGTACGACGTGCTCCGCATAGACCATTTCCGCGGGTTAGACAGATACTATGCAATCCCTTACGGAAGCGAGACGGCTGAAGCGGGGGAATGGCTCAACGGTCCCGGTGAAAAGCTGTTCGAGTGCATTGAAGCCGAGCTGGGCGAAATTCCCATAATAGCAGAGGACTTGGGAGTTATCGACAGCGGAGTTATTAAACTCCGTAAAAAGGCGGGCTTCCCCGGCATGAAAATTCTTCAATTTGCCTTTGACGGTAAAAAGTCCAATCCATACCTTCCCGCAAATATAGAGAACAATTCGGTAATTTATACAGGCACGCACGATAATAGCACGGCTCTCGGCTTTTTAGAACAAATGAGCGAGGTTGAGTTCCTCAACTTCAAAAAATATCTCCGTACCGTGCTCAAAGGCGAGGACGTGCATTCCCCCTTCGTCACAAGGGAGGAAACGGCGCGTGCGCTCTGCATCTGCGCCTTGGCTTCACCCGCAAACCTTGCAATAATTCCCGTGCAGGATATTCTGCCTTTAAATAACGAGGCACGCATGAATACACCGTCGGTAGGGCAGGGCAACTGGAAATTCCGCCTGAGCGAAATTCCGTCACGCTTCCATGCGGCGGTTATGCGCAAAATGGTTATACATTTCAACCGCTAAATTGCATATATGCGTCGCAATCTCTGCAATTTATCACTTTTTAATAATTAAAGCAGTAAACAACAAAGAGCGGCGGGTGCGAAAAATTTCGCACCCGCCGATTTTCTATATTGATAATTATTAACCATTATCAAATAGCCTTGTACACACGACGGTCATATCGTCTGTTGCAGTATGCCCCGCTTTGTCGAGTGCGGCGGCTAAAATTTTGTCGGCAAGGCTCTGCGGATTTAAGGGCTTCAGCCCCTGCAAAAATTCGTAGAGCTCGGTGGCGGATGAAAAGGCGGAGGTTATTCCGTCGCTCATAAACACCACAATATCTCCGCTCTTTAAAACTTCACTGCACACGGTCGGCTTCAATGTGTCAAGTATGCCGAGGGGGAGGGAAGTGCTTTCAAGCACCTTAATCTCGCCTTCCCGTACAATAATCCCCGCAGGCGAACCTATTTTAACGAAGTCCGCACGCCCCGTTTCAAGGTTCACGGCAACGATATCTATGCAGGTGAACCGCTCGTCCCGGTTGAAAGAGAGCAACTTATTTATAGTTCTCAACACGGTATCCTCAGGCATCTCGGCCCGGTAAAACGCTTCAATTAACGAAATTGCCGCCTCGCTGACCTTGCGTGCGTATACGCCGCTGCCCATTCCGTCGGATAGAGCCATTAAAAAGGAGTGCTCGTTAATACGGATAACCGAGTGCGTGTCCCCCGAAACCTTTTCGCCCTTTTTTACGGCGTATGCAACGCCGAACGCCGCATCGAGCTTGGGGGGAGAGGTGAATATAAGGCAAATTTTTTGGCTGTCGTAGGCAAGCTTATCTTTGAGTACGTACCGCCTGCCGAGCGACTTTTCCAAAATACCACACATATTTTTTGCGTTGAATTTCCCGCACGTCACAACGGTAATTTCTCCGTACTGTTCGTCAATCTGTACCTCTGGGCATGAAATTCCGTGTGCCGCAAACGCTTTTTTAAGCTGCTCCTCGCTGTCGGTATGCTCCCCTACAGTCCTCGATAAATCCACAGCACAGCCCTTCATAACCTCGGCAACGCCGTGCGCCTGATCGGCAAGGAGCTTTCTGCCCGACTGTGCATTTTCGCTTTCGGCGATAAACCGCCTGTATTCGTTGAGTATGTAATTGAGTTGATTCATCACTTCGGAAGCAGATATACACACCGAAGTCACTTCTGACGGCAGGTCGATAAGGTTGACTCTGCCCTTCATACAGCCCGAGTCAATCAGCCGCCTGAACCCTGTGTAAACGGCAGTTTTCTGACACTTACTTGCCCGCTCGCAGTTCAAACAGCACCTGTCTTTGAGCTGAATGAGCATGCGCTCTCTCGCCGCAACGTCGTCAACGCCCTCGTCCAAAGCCAAAAAAGCGCACTCTATTTCACGGAACAGCTCCGAAATTCTGAAAAGTCTGTCGCCAGTGCGTCTGCGAGTACGCATAACGGCTGTCCCTTCGAGCACAAGCGCACACTCAAGCCTCAGCTTAAGCTGTTTCAGTTTTTGGTTTGGGGGGATAGAAGGCAGTGCGCACGCAAGGAACAGCAGAATTGAATAAATGATTATCAAAGGTATAGCGCAATCGAAACAGCCCTGCAGATACATATATCCTGCGGTGACTGCGGCAACGATTACAGAGGGGGCGAACCTGCCCGCATTAACAAACAGCAGAGCCGCCGTAGCAATTACCGCATACGCCGTAAGCGGCTGTAAATCGAGATTAACGATTGCATGCGGAAGTGCGCATACGAGCGCAATTATAATCGTCACTGGCGAACGGGCAAGCCTTGTGAAAAAGACCATCGCCGCCGCAAAACAACATAAATAGAACGTCTCGCCCGCAAGCGAGAAAAGCCCCGCCCCGATTGCCGTAAACAGGACGGAAATATACACGTATTCGTCTTCTCTTAGTCTGCAACGGTACAGGCGGAAAAGTAAAGCATACACGCTTTTAAAACAGAAAAATGTAAATATAACAGTAATTACGGCGGCAATAATTTTAATTATATACGGACTTATTTTTGTCATTGCCCCGAACCCTGTCCAGGGCAAAAAAATTACGTAGGGCGCAAGCGCTATTACAAGATATATAATGGCTTCAAACTTCAGCTTGCGTTCGGTTTTTCTATACAGAAAAACGATAATCGCCAAAAACGCACCTTCGAATATTGCAAGCAAGCTGCATATATAATTCAGATAAACAACCGAGGCGGCGGCAAAAAGAAGTGGGGTGGCAATTATATTCGTTCCGCACAGCAGCATCGAAAAACACAGCCCGATTGTCAGCGGAACTTCTGGCAGCGCTAAATTTATTAAAATCATAGCCGCAGCATATGCGGCGTACATTAATACACTTTTAAAATTAATTTTAAGCGGCATGCACTAATTGTACAGCCGCTCATTTTGAATATTTCTTGTTATATTGTCAAATTATATATATTTTAATTATTTTCTTGTAGCCAACCAAACCATTAAAACGGTAATATCTGCGGGGTTGACACCCGAAATTCTGCCGGCCTGACCGAGGGTGAGGGGACGCACACGCTCCAGCTTTTCCCGGGCTTCAAGGCGCAGACCGCCTATTTCAGAATAATTTATGTCTGGAGGCAACTTTTTTTCTTCAAGCTTTTTTGCCCGTTCAATCTGTTGTGCGCTCTTTTTTAAGTATCCTTCGTATTTGACGGTTGCTTCCGCAGACTTTACAAGCTCTTGCGGTGCGTCAGCTAAAATTCCGAAAAAGTGCTGTATATCCTTAATTTTTGCGCCTCTGCGGATGAGATCGGCATAAGTTAATCTTGTCGCCGTGCCCACGATATTGTACTCTTTTATAAATTCCGCACACGCTTTGGTTTCGGGCTTTTCGTCAATGCGGCTTAAAATATCCTCGTACCACGCCTTGCGCATAAAGTACATTCTACCCCGCTCCTCGGTGAATAGGGGAGTGCCCATAATTTTGGGAGATAAGCGGAAGTCCGCCGTGTCCTGCCGTAAAGAAAGCGAGTGTTCGGCTCTCGAAGTCATCATTCTGTACGGCTCGTCCGTGCCCTTTGTAACGAGGTCGTCAATCAGTACGCCTATATACGCCTCGTCCCGCCCTAAAACGAGCGGTTCATTGCCCATAATTTTAAAAGCGGCGTTAATTCCCGCAATCAAACCCTGTGCGGCGGCTTCCTCGTAACCCGAAGTGCCGTTTATCTGCCCCGCCGTGTAAATGCCCTCAACCTTTTTAAATTCGAGAGTGGGGTAGATATCCAAAGTATCTATGCAGTCGTATTCAATGGCGTATGCGTACCGCATTATGTCGCAATTTTCAAGTCCTTCCACCGAGCGGTACATTTCAATCTGGATATCGTGCGGCATAGAGGTGGACATGCCCTGCACGTAAATTTCGTTGGTGTCCGCACCCTCTGGCTCAAGGAAAATCTGATGCCTTTCCTTGTCGGCAAAGCGTACAACCTTTGTTTCAACCGAGGGGCAATATCTCGGACCCGCACTCGTAATTTCGCCGTTGTATAGGGGGGAGCGGTCAAGATTATCGAGTATAATTTTATGCGTGTCGCCGTTGGTATAGGTTATATAACAGTGGCACTTGTTTTCGGGGCTTTGCTCGTGCAAAAATGAAAATGCCGGCACGTCCTCGCCGTTCTGCTTTGCGCACTTTTCAAAGTTTATAGTCCGTCCGTCGAGGCGGGCGGGAGTGCCCGTCTTAAAGCGGCGCACTGAAAAGCCGAGTTTAATTAAACTTTCCGTAAGTCTGTTTGCTGGGGCAAAGCCGCTCGGTCCGCTCTTTTTTCGTATGTCACCCGTCACCGTTTCGGCGTTGAGATAAACGCCCGTCGCAATCACAACGGCTTTGCACTCCAAAATGCCGCCGTAGTCTGTCAAAACTCCGCACGCCTTGCCGTTTTCGGTCAGAATTTCAACCGCTTCACCCTGAATTATCCGCAGGTTTTGGCAGTTTTCCAAAGTGCGCTTCATCTCTCTGTGGTAGGCGTTTTTGTCGCACTGTGCCCTGAGGCACTGCACCGCCTCGCCCTTGCCCTCGTTGAGCATGCGAATCTGCAGTGCGGTGATATCGGCGTTTATTGCCATCTGCCCGCCGAGAGCGTCAATTTCCCGCACAAGGTGTCCCTTAGCCGTGCCGCCTATCGAAGGGTTGCACGCCATAAAAGCAATACTGTCGAGATTTAAAGTAAGCATTGCCGTTTTGAGTCCGAGGCGTGCAGAAGCGAGCGCAGCCTCGCAACCTGCATGACCTGCGCCTACTACAACAATATCAAATTTTCCTTCCGAAAAACTCAACATATCGCAAAATTATTATTGCCCGCAATGAACGGGCAATAACTTATTTCTTTAAAATTATATTTTTAATATCGTCTACGTCTTTAGCAATCTTGTCGTTCACGTGGCACATTTCATCTACCCTGTCGCGCGAATACAAAATAGTCGTATGGTCGCGCCCTCCCATCTCCTTGCCTATCGAAATGAGGGGGAGGGAGAGCAGTTCGCACATAAGATAGCAGCAAATCTGTCTCGGTATAACAATCTCCTGTTTTTTGCTTTTTCCGATAAGGTCGGCTTTTGAAATTCTGTAATACGCCGTCACCGCCGAAATTATGCTTGCCGAAGTTATTTCCTCCTTACCCTCGGACACCGCTTCGTTTAAAGCGCTCTTCGCAAGGGTTACGGTTATTGGCTCTTCGTGCAACCGTGACGCAAAAATTACCTTTGTCAGTCTGCCCTCGAGCGTTCTCACGTCGTCGCCCGAGTCTTGCGCAAGGAAGGTTAAAACGTCGTCGGGAACTAAGCATTTCTTTTCAAACGCCTTTCTCTTCAATATGGCAATCTTGGTCTCGAAGTCGGGGGGCGTTATGTCGTACATAAGTCCGCCCGAGAACCTCGTTTTAAGCCTCTCTTCGAGCGCCGTCAGCTCCTTGGGGGGGTGATCGGAAGAAATTACAATCTGTTTTCCCTTTGAAACGAGTTCGTTAAAGGTGTGGAAAAACTCTTCCTGAACGGCTTTTTTATTCTCTATAAACTGAATATCGTCTACAATCAGCACGTCTGCACTGCGGTAGTGCTGTCTGAGTTTACTGCTCTTGTCACGTGCGTCCGGTCCGCGGCTTGTGAACATTGTGTCGATTATCTCGTTTACAAACTGCTCGCACGTAACGTAAATAACCTTCAAATTGGGCTTGTCCGCAACAATCTTGTTTGCAATCGCCTGCAAAATGTGTGTTTTTCCAAGACCAGTTCCGCCGTAAATAAACAGGGGGTTATATGTGCCGGCTGGGTCGTTCGCAACCGCCAACGCCGCATGATATACAAATTCACTGTTCCCACCGACAACAAAGCTCTCGAACGAATATTTTTTATCTACGTTAGTGGGAGGGGTAACTTCGGCATCCTCGTCGGGAGAGTTATAGGCGTAGCCGTCGCTTCCCTCAACTTTGAGTCGGAAGTCCACAATTCCGACGTCAGCCTTTATAATTGCCTCCCGCATCTTTTCGGCAAGCGTGCCCGTTATGTATTTTGCAAAACTCTCCGTAGGCGTTTCCAGCACAATAAATCTGCCGTCTATCGCAACGGGTACAAGTTTTTCTATGTAGGTGATGTAGTTGATGGGGGTGACCAGCTCCTGCATCTTTTCCTTTATCGGGTTATAAATAAAGTCAAAGTTTCCCTTTTCTACCATAACGGGTTAAATATCCTTTGAGTTTTTATTTTTTTCTGGTATAATAATATAGTGACAATGCTTGTACACAATTATAATACAAAAACCGATTAAAATAAAGTATTTTGACTAAAAAATGCGGATAAAAAATTTAATTTTAAAAAATTTCAGAAATTATGCCGACGAGAGCATGGATTTTACCGACGGGCTCAACGTCGTTTATGGCAGAAACGCACAGGGAAAAACCAACTGTGCGGAGGCTGTGTATTACCTTTGTACCGGCACTTCGCCGAGGGCAAAGCGGGATAAACAACTAATCCGCCACGGCGAAGAGTCTGCCGAAATCTGCGCCAATGCGGAGGGTAGGTACGGCAATATAGAGATATACGCAAAGATAACCGAAAGCGGAAGGGAAATAAAGGTAAACGGCAATAAAATTATGCGTAACGCCGATATACTCGGCAATCTTTACTCAGTATTTTTCTCCCCGCACGAGTTGCGGCTCATTCAGGACGGTCCGGACGAGAGGCGGCGCTTTTTAAACGTTTCCATATCCCAACTTTCCCGTCCGTACTACGTTGCGCTCGTGCGCTACAACAGAATTTTGGAGCAACGCAACAACCTCTTAAAAGACAAAAATCTTAACACGGTATACGATTCGCTGCCCGTATGGGACGAGGAGCTGTGTAAATATGCGGCAACGGTAGCCCGCCGCAGAGCCGATTTCATCGAGCAACTCGCTCCGCTCGCCGCCGATATCCATTTAAAGCTCACCGACGGCGGGGAAACCCTTAAAATCGCTCCCGACAAAAAGTACAAGGGCAGTGAGGAAGAATTAAAAACAAAACTTTTCAGCGAGCTTTCAAACAACTACGACAGGGATATCCGTCTCGGCTACACCGCTTCGGGACCTCACCGCGACGATATCGACATAGAGATTGACGGCGTCGATGCGAAATCCTATGCCTCGCAGGGGCAAACGAGAACGGCGGCGCTCTCGATAAAGCTTGCCGAAGTGGAAATATTCAAGGAGCTCTCGGGCGAATATCCCGTACTCGTTTTGGACGACGTGATGAGCGAGCTGGATTTGCCCCGCCGCAAAAAGCTTGTCGAGCTCACTAAAAACCTGCAAACAATTTTAACCTGCACCCACGCCGAGCGGGTATTATACGGACTTGAAACAAACAAGATAAGAATAGAGGGGGGCAAGGTAAAAAGATAACGGAATATAAGAGTGTATTTTGTAACATACTATCTTTGAGACGGAATACTTAAGGGAGTACACTTTTGGTAAAATTTTTTAAAAAACTCAATATGCTCCTTTGTTTGTCCGCCGTATTGGCGGGCTTTATTTTTTGTTTGTGCGGCTTTACGGCGGCAGTGCCCAAGGGGGTTACTATAAACGGAGAGAGTGTAGGCGGAATGAGCGTGCAGGCCGCCGTAAAAACCTTACGCACAAAAATCGAGGAAGAGCTGAAAGAAAAGACATTAAAAATTATAGCCGACGAGAAAGAGTATTCCTATACGTATCCCGAAATATCCTATAAAGACAACCTGCGCAACGTGCTTAAATCGGCAAAGCGAGGCGGCAGTTATACTGCAAAAATTACTTATTACCTATGCGGTCTTGATGAGATTACTGCGGCAATATGTGCCGATGAAAGCGTAGAAAAGGTAGAGCCGTACGCCGAATTTAAAAGCTACGGCGAACCGTTTGTGTACCGTGACGGCAACGACGGCAGACAGGTGGATTTTACCCGCCTTAAAGCAGATATTCAAACCTCATTACAGGGCGGATTTGAGCCCGTCACCGTAAAATATCTCACAGTGTTCCGCAAGAAAACCGTTGATTCCGTTAAGTCGGACACAAAACTTTTGGGTCGCTTCACAACCTCTTTCGACAGCTCTAATATCAACCGTTCAAGCAATATACGCCTTGCCGCCGCAAAGCTCAACGGAGTAGTTTTGGGAAGCGGAAAAACTCTTTCGTTCAATGATACTGTGGGGGCAAGACTTTCAGAGCGCGGATTTTTGCCCGCAAAAATAATCGAAAACGGCGAGTATACCGACGGCGTCGGCGGCGGCGTATGCCAGGTAAGTACAACGCTATACAACGCCGCACTCCTTTCCGGTATGACCGTTACCGAATACCACCCGCACAGCCTTTCCGTCGGCTACGTCGACCCTTCGAGAGACGCCATGGTCAGCGGTACTTCATGCGATTTAAAATTTTCAAACCCGTCAGGCTCGCCCGTGTATATCCGCTCCCGCACGCAGGGCGGCACGGTCACATTCGAGCTTTACGGCAAAAACGACGGCGCAAAATATTCAATTGAAAGCGTAGTTACGGGTTCGGTTCCGGCGGAAGAGGAGTATTGCTCCGACCCCGGGCTTGTCCGTGAGGGTAGAGACGGACTTACAAGCGAGGGTTATCTCGTCATAAACCGTGCGGGCTTTGTAAAACGTGTCAAGCTAAGAAGCGATAAATATCTTGCGCAGAAACGTGTAACCCTTTTGCAACCCGAAATTGAATTAACAGATAATACCTAGCCTGACGCCGATAACTAAATATTGAAAATTTTGATTTTCAATACCCAATAACTTGTGTTTTTCAAATATCTGTGGTATAATTTTACAGAATTTAATTAATCACGGAGACAATGATGATAAAAATTTTGCTTGACGCAATGGGCGGCGACAATGCGCCTCAATCAACCGTGCAGGGCGCATGCGATGCTCTGAACGCCGATAAAGAAATTTATTTGATTTTAACGGGCAGAAAGGACGATATCGAAGGGGAGCTTTCAAAGTATAAGTACGATAAATCCCGCCTTGAAATCGTCGATTGCTCCGACGTAATAGATATGAACGATATCCCCACCGAGGCGATAAAAAAGAAGGGGTCGTCTCTCGTTTCAGCATACTGGATGCTCAAAAAGCAGGAGGATATCTGCGCTCTCGTTACGGCGGGTTCTACAGGCGCAACCATAGTTGGAGGACAGCTCATTCTCGGCAGAATCCGAGGTATCAAGCGCCCTGCGCTCTGTCCCGCTATCCCCAACTCCCGAGGCACTTTCACGTTGCTTTGCGACTGCGGCGCAAACGCCGAGTGTAAGCCCGTAATGCTCTGCCAGTTTGCCGTGCTTGCCTCTGCATACGCACAGGTGGGATTCGGAATAAGTAGTCCAAAAGTCGGACTCTTAAACAACGGCACGGAAGAGCACAAGGGCGACCCCCTACATCAGCAAACTTATAAATATCTTTCCGAGATGAAAGGTATAAACTTTATCGGCAACGTCGAAGGCAGGGATATCATGATGGGCGAGTGCGACGTGGTAGTATCCGACGGATTTTCGGGCAACATTGCGTTGAAGTCTTTGGAGGGCTGCGGCAAGCTTGTAAGCGAGGTAATGAAAAAGGAGTTTAAGAAAAATATCGGCTCTAAACTCGGCTATCTGTTTGCAAGAAAAACCATAAAGAATATGCGTGCACAGCTCGACTTCGACAGGTTCGGCGGCGCACTACTGTTGGGCCTTAAAAAGGTAGTAATAAAGAGTCACGGCTCGTCTAAACCCCAAACTATAGCCGCATCAATCGCAAATGCAGCTCAGATTTACCGCAACGGGCTCGTGCCTGCGGTTGAAAAACTCTTGTCGGAGGTCGACCTCGACGCACTTATTCCCGCAGAGGAAAATCAATGAACTATCGGCAAATCGAAGAGCGGTTAGGTTACACTTTCAAAGATAAAAAACTTCTTAAAACGGCACTTACTTTGGCTTCCGCCGACCCCGACGACAACAATCAGACAATGGAGTTTTTCGGCGATGCAATCCTCGAATTTCTCGTCTCCGAAAAAATTTACGACGAAAAGAGCAGCGAAGGCAAGCTCACCGAAAAGCGGAAGATGTACGTTTCGGACGAGGCTCTAACTCCCGTAGCCGAGAAGCTCGGGCTGGATAAATATTTAATCAGAAGCTCGGGCGATACCAATAACATAAAATCCGTGCCGTCATCGTACGAAGCGGTGCTTGCCGCAATCTATCTTGACGGCGGTTTGAGCGAAGCCCGTTCGTTTGTTATGCGAACAATGGATTTTAATATTGCGGTCATCGAAAAGGATTATAAAAGCCGTCTTCAGGAAAATTATCAAAAAATCACCCAAAACACTCCGAAGTACGACAATGAAAATATAGGTACACCGCAGTCCCCCGAATTTGTTTCCCGCACGGTGATATTCGATAAAACGTTCGAGGGTAGAGGAAGCAACAGAAAGCAGGCTGAACAGCTTGCCGCAAAAAACGCTTTGGATTATTTTTCAGAAATGTTCTCCGAAAAAAATAAACGGAATTGATTATATGTTAAGTTTTAAGCAAATACAACTTGTAGGTTTCAAATCGTTCGCCGATAAAACGGTGATTCCTCTCGGCGAGGGCGTAACCTGTATCGTAGGTCCTAACGGCTGCGGCAAATCAAACGTTGCCGACGCAATCCGCTGGGTTCTCGGCGAACAGTCGGCAAAGATGATGCGCGGCTCGCAGATGATGGACGTAATTTTCGGCGGCACAGAGAAGCGCCGAATGATGTCTTTCTGCGAGGTTACGCTCACATTCGACAACACAAACCGCATATTCGATATCGACGTAGATGAGGTGGAGATGACCCGCCGTCTATATAGAGACGGCACCAGCGAGTACATATTAAACAAAGAAATGTCCCGTATGAAAACCCTTACGGGGCTTTTGCACGGCGCAGGTGCGGCAAAAGAAGGCTACTCGATTATCGGTCAGGGCAGAATAGAGCAGATAATGAACGCCAAGCCCGAAGACAGGCGCTCCATATTTGAGGAAGCTACGGGCATAGTCGTATTCAAAGACAGAAAGGCAGAGGCGGAGAGAAAGCTCGCCGCCGCCCGTGACAATCTCTTCGTTCACAACCAGCGACTTCAAGAGGTTGAAAGAATACTTCCTTCGCAGAAAAAGGCGGCGGAAAACGCAATTAAATACCGCGACTTATATTCCGAACTCCGCACGCAGGAAATGAATTTATACATAGTCCGCCACGACAGTGCGGCAGGTGAAAAGGAGACGCTTAACACTCAGAGTGCGGCGATTGCCGAAGGACTCAAGGTTTTAGAGGAGCGTGCCGAAAAGCTATTAAAAGAATATCAAGAGTGCCGCGACAAGGTAAATCAGGCGGATATCGACCTGCAGGATTTAAACGACAGAATCCGTTTGTACGAGGTCAGCATCGAGCATAAGAGCGGACAAACCCAGCTCTACACCGAAAAGGCACGCTCGGTAAAGGCGCAGCTTGCTTCCGCACAGGACGAGCTCAGTTATTCGGCAAAGCGCATAGACGAGATTGAGCGTGAATTAAAGCGTGCAGAGGCGGTTAAGGGTAAAAATGCCGAACGCATAACCTCCATGACCGAAACGGCGGACGGTCTGCGTGGACAGATAACCGAATTGACAAAAAGCATTTCCGAATACGAATACATGACGGGTGAGCACAGAAAGAAGGTCATGGACACCTTCAAAGACTTATCCGAAATGCGCCAGAACATGGGCTCGCTCTCGGCGCAGAAGGAACTGCTTGAGGAACGCCTTAAAGAGATAGAGGCGGACATGGAAAAAATCCGCACCCGCAGGGATTTGGCGAGGGACGAATATGCGGCATGTATAGCAAAAAGCAATTCCCTTTCCGATTTCCTCGGCAACGAAAACGCCCTTTTAGAGGAGGCGGAAAAGAAGGTTGAGGATGCGGCAAACAAGGTGCAGTTCCTCATAAAGCAGGTGTATGACACCGAGGCTCAGATATCCTCAATTAACGCCAATCTCGATACATACCGTGCCCTGCGTGATAGGTTCGAGGGCTACGTTTACTCCGTCAAAAAGCTGATGAGCGACAGTCGGGGCAGCTCCGATTTGTCAGATAAAATTCAAGGACTTATTGCCGACGTAGTCCGCTGCGACAAGGAGTACGAGGTGGCAATAGAAACGGCGTTCGGCGGCGCCATGCAAAACGTAATCACGGGCACTCGTGAAGATGCGCAATACCTTATCGAATATTTAAAGCGCACCCGCTCGGGTCAGGTAACGTTCCTGCCTATCGAGGCTCTGAAACCCCACTATGAAAACGACCAGATCCGCTCTGCCGCCCGCGACAAGGGCGCTATCGGCTTTGCAATCGATTTGGTAAACTACGATAAAAAATTCGAGAACGTTATTCACAACCTGCTCGGCAATACTCTCATTGTCGATAATATTCAAAACGCAACGCAGATTGCCCGCAGATATCCCCGTGCCTTCAAAATCGTCACTTTAGACGGCGACGTAATTTCGGTCAGCGGCTCGATGACGGGCGGCTCCCGCAGAGAAGTTGCAGGCAATCTTCTTGCCAACGAAAGAAGGGTAAAAGAGCTTGAAGAGAGCCTCGAAGTCAAAAAGCATTTCCTTCTCCGCTCAGACGATAAACGCAGAGAGCTTGAAGACAACAAAACTCAGGCAGACGAGGAACTCAGTTTACTTACAACCCGCTTGCAGAATGCAAGAGTGGAGCTTGCCCAGCTCACCGAAAAGCAGTCGTCTTTAATGCAGGCGCAGACCTCGGCGGAGAGTGAGTATGCCGCTTACGGTCAGTCGATTTCCGCACTTCATGAGAGGCTTGCGGGATTGGATAGTGAATATACCGGAGTTAGCCGTGGAGCAAGCGATTTAACCGCTCAGTCCGACGAGGCTTCCGTAAAAATGGACGACATGAGCGCACAGTACGATAAACTCATATCCGAACGCACTGCGGCAAGCGATAAACTCAACTCACTTCTCGTTGAAATAGCTTCGCTCGAAAGCGCTTTGAAAGCCGGCTCAGATAATACCGTCCGCCTCGAAAGGGAGCGGGACGGCTTGACCGACAAAATCAAGCAGATTAACGCAAGTATCCCCGAAATACAAAAACAGATAGACGAACTCAACCGTCAGGCTGAAAAGACTGCGCTCACGGCAGAAGAGCAGGCGGTAGTAAACGACCTACGCCGCCGCATTAAAGAGACTACGCAGACCAAAGTAGAGTGCAACGAGCGCATAAAGCAGATCGACATAGAGCGCCTCGACTGCGCAAACGGGCGCGAACAGATGCAGGAAAGGCAGCACGCTGTCGAGCTTGCGGTGCTCAAAATAGAAACCGACCTCGAAAATCTCCAACAGAGAATAACCGAGGAATACGGCGCAGACTACGAGTCCTGCCTCGAATACAAGGTGGAGGATTTCGACGCAACAGGCGCAAGTTCCAGAATTTCCACCCTGCGCAGACAGATCGGTGCGCTCGGCGGCTACAACGAGGAATCGATTGCCGAGTACGAGGAGTCACTCGCCCGCCACGAAAAGATGCTAATCGATAAAGAGGATTTGGAGAAGGCGATAAACGATTTAACCACCGCACTCGACGATATCCGTGCAGAAATGCTCAAAATATTCAACGAGGGCTTCCAGATTATAAGTGAAAACTTCAAGCGCACATTCAAAGAGCTGTTCGGCGGCGGCAAAGCCGAGCTCCAGCTCGACTACACCGACTGTGACGACCCTCTTTCCGCAGGCGTTGAAATCATAGCCTGCCCTCCCGGCAAAAAACTCACGAAGATATCCCTTTTATCGGGCGGAGAACGTGCCTTAACGGCAATAGCCATTCTGTTTGCAATAATCGGAATGCGCCCCATGCCTTTCTGCGTACTCGACGAAATCGAGGCAGCGCTCGACGAAGCCAACGTTGCCCGCTACGCAAAGTATTTAAAGAAGTTTGCCGAAAGCACTCAGTTCATAGTCATCACCCACCGCAAGCCCACAATGGAAAACGCCGATACGCTGTTCGGCGTAACCATGGAAGAAAAGGGCGTTTCCAAGATTGTGTCGGTTAAATTGTCGGAGGTTGAAAGTCGTCTCGGCGGCGACACGATTATGTAATTAAACTTTGTATATACTGCTCCATACTGTGTTGCACTCCGCTTGCCTTCGGGTCACGTACATCTGTGTACGCTCCCCTTGTCAATGCTCGTGCGCCTTGTCTGGCTTGCATCTCCAAAGTTTAATCCGTTTCATCAAGTAAGCTATTTAATTTTGGTAGTAATATATGGGAATATTTTCAAAACTTAAAAACGCCTTAAAAAAGACCCGCGACGGTCTTTCGTCGGCACTCTCAAACCTCTTTTCCAAAAATAAAATAGGCGACGAGTTTTACGACGAGCTTGAAGAAATTTTAATCGGCGCGGATATCTCCGTAACCACGGCTGAAGAAGTGGTTGAAGAAATCCGTGCCGAAGCCAAGCACGAAAAGCTTAAAGACAAGCAGTTCGTTACTGACCTTTTGAAGGACGTGCTCGAGGAAAAACTGACTCAGGCAGAAATTCCCGAAATAAAATATCCCGCCGTAATAATGCTCGTAGGCGTAAACGGCGTGGGTAAGACCACTACGATAGGCAAGCTTGCCAACTATTTTTTAAAGCAGGGAAAGTCCGTAACCGTTGCCGCCGCCGACACTTTCCGTGCAGCTGCGGCAGACCAGCTCACAGTCTGGGCTGAGCGGGCAAAGGTGCGCATAGTAAAGCATGAGGAGGGCAGCGACCCTTCGGCGGTTGTGTTCGACGCAGTATCGTCAGCCAAGGCGAGGGGTACGGACGTTGTAATTATAGACACGGCGGGCAGGCTTCACGTAAAAGCCCACTTAATGGAAGAGCTCAAAAAAATGTCCCGAGTGGTCGAGAGGGAAATGCCCGATGCAAACTTCTACAAGCTTTTAATCCTCGACGCAACCACCGGAAACAACGCCTACAATCAGGCTGAAATTTTCGACGAGGCGGTGGAGCTCGACGGAATAGTGTTAACCAAGCTCGATAGCTCGGCAAAGGGCGGTTTCGTTATTTCTCTCTGCGGCGAGCTGCAAATCCCCGTCCTTTTCACGGGCGTGGGCGAGCAAATGGACGATTTGGAGCTGTTCAATCCCGAAGAATTTATAAACAACATATTGTAAACTTCGTATATACTTCGCATAGCTTTGTTGTGCTCCGCTTTTTTTCAGTTGCGTACGTCTATGTACGCTCCTTCAAAAAATGCTCGCACGCCTCGTTCTGCTCGCATCTCCGAAGTTTATTGCGTTTCAAAAATACATAAGTAGCTAAATTAGCCAAACAGAAAGCGGCGGTGCGAAAATTCGCACCGCCGCCCCTTTTTTAATCTTTTTCGGTAATTACCCGAACGGCTTACAAATCGTCGGCGTCCTGAATAGGTTTACCGCCGTCAACAGGCGAACCTGTGTAACTTCCGTTGGGGTCGTAGCAATCCTTGAACTTATTTGCAGTTCTTTTCGCTCTTGCCACTGTGCTTACCGTTGCATTCCTTGCTCTTCTGAGATTGGGACTGCTTGTTGTTTTCGTTGGTCTTTCTCATATTTTCTCCTTATCAAACGGAATGTGCAACTCTACTTCGCCTTGACTTGCATTACAAAGCGGACATTTATCCCATGCTTTAGTCGAGGTATGCATATACCCGCATTCGCCGCAGACGTAGAGAATAGGCGATTCGTTACTGTAAAGTACACCTTTTTTGAAAGCCTCGTAGAGGTAGTTGAACACCATTTCGTGTCTTACCTCAACCTGCGCAATCAGTTTGAAAAGGTTAGCAATATCTTTAAAACCTTCTTCCTCGGCGTCTTTTGCAAAGGCAGGATAAACCTCTGCGTGCTCTTTGTGCTCGTCGTCGGCAGATAATTGTAAACTCTGTTCAATATCGCCGCCGTGGTAGGGGTAACCTGCCTCCAGCTCGATATTGTGCAAAGTCGATACGTCTGCTCGCTTTTGAAGCTCCTCAAAGAATCTCCTTGCATGCACCGTTTCGTTCTTGGCAAGGCTGCGTATGGTGTTGGCAAGGGTAATATAACCTTGCTGCGTAGCCTGGCGCGCTATGAGCTGATATCTCATTCCCGCCTGACTTTCACCCGCAAACGCTCTTGCAAGATTTCTGTAAGTCTTAGTTTGATCGAATTGCATAACTTTCCTCCGTCACAAGTATTATGGGAAGCCCGCCTGCGGAATATGCCGTAGGCGGGCTTCCATATTCTGTAATTTTGCCAACTTAAAAAATCGTTTAGACGGTAGTTATTCAAGATATTAAAAAATCTTTTAAGTTAACAAAATATTTGCTATAATTTTTTAACTAATGATTTAGGAGATATTATGAAATTATTTACCGAATTTATAAACAATTTGAAGATTACTAAAAACCTTTCGCCTAAAACGCTTAATGCGTATTTAAGTGATTTAAAACAATTTGCGAACTATGAGCAAAATATTTTAACACCTGATATACGTGCGTTCATTGCCCATCTGACCTGTGATTTACAGCTTAAAGAT
>JAFLVN010000019.1 GCA_022508285.1 Clostridiales bacterium | reverse complement strand
CTCGGAAGATACCCAAAACGTTATAATGAACTTCGGCGCAATGACTCTTGCCGCCAATGAGCAAAAAGCCATCGTAGGAACAACAGACGTACCCACGTCCAGAATTGAAAACGGCAACTATTATTTTGTAGCCGAAACCGAATCAACCCCTGCAAACGGCACGGTATCGATAATATATAACTTTAACTCAGCAAAAAAATCTACGGATATGTTTATGCCGTTGTCTAATAAATATCAGTGCTTTTTCCCCAAGAGTGATGGTACTAAATTTGTTTATATCAAAAATGATACGGGCTCGGAGTTAAAAATCAAGAGCCTGAAGTTGGTAGAGTACGTAGCTCCCACAATCGAAGCGGGCAAGGAAGTTGAAGTGCCCGCAAACTATCCCGGCGTAATAGACCTTCCCATTGAAATTGATCCTTCGCTGGCAGGCAAAAACGTTAAAATAACAATTTCCAACTGGATTAATACTACTGATGAAGATGATAGGTATTTTTGGGTCGCTGACGGCGATGACCCTTCGGAGACAATATTCGAATTTACCGAAGACGAGATGATTAGCGAAGGCGTATATCAGACAACGGTAGAAATTCCTGCCGGAACAACCTCACTTGTTTTCAGAGATATGACCGCCGATCAAGGCAGAAATATAGTTGTTAAAATAGAATTGGCTTAATCCACTTAAAACACTCACTCGCAAAAACTTCTTTAAGTTTTTGTTTCTCCTCCTTTTTAAATTTTCAGTGGAAGGCACGGTGTAGCGTTCGTCAAGCGCTATACCGTTGCCGGAAGCTGAAATTTATTGGAAAGGACATACTAAAGTACTCGACTACACATATACACACTTCTCCATGGATATAGTACTTTACTGTATCTTTCCAAAAAGGGACGGCGAGCATATTGCATATGCTCGCCGTTTCTTTTTACGTAAAATTTTCAACTTTTTCACCCATTCGGCAATTTTTATGGTATAATAGACGAGTAGGACTGATACTTATGAAGAAAAATAAATTCGTGCGGTTTTTTCAAAAACTCTACCGCAAGTGGCTGGGAAAGTGGTACGCCTTTTCCGACCGGCATAAAAGAGGAGCGAATCTTTTAAAAAAGGCGTTCTTTTTTCTCGTGTTCAGCGTGGGCGTGACAATCCTGCAATATATCGTTATGACCTTTCTGCCATATGCCTTCGCCGATCTCAACGACGGCGCATGGGGGTGGCCGAATATCCCCGTGCCGCTTGCCGGCGGACAACCGTATATGGTGTTCGGCGATGCGCAGGGGCTCGGCTATTTTATCGCTTTCGAGATTGCCGTATTTTTGGCGCAGTGTATCAATTTTCCGCTTCAGCGCAATTATACGTACCACTCGCACGGGAATGCGTTTGTGCAGGCAATCTGGTACTTTGTCGGCTGGATACTCGTATCTGTGTTTACGAACGCTCTGTGGGGAATATGCAACTGTTTTCTCGTATATTGGGGCGTTCCCGACGCTGTGACGGGCATCGGCAAAACGCTGCTTACGGGTATCTTTTCGATGGTGGTTTTTTTCTTTATATTCCTCGTTATTTTCCCCGATAATGCGAAGCTTGCTAAAAAGGCACGCAGGCAGTATGAAAAAGCGTTATCCCGAGGCGTATCACAAGAGAAGCTCGAAAAGATGGAAGAAAGAGCCGTTCGGTTCGAGCGGCGTGCGCATATTTCCGAAACGGAGCGGCGGGAAGGGGTTGATTAAACATGCTTTTAACGGACGTTCACAATCATTCAAAGTTTTCAACGGACGGGATATCGCCTCTTGAGGATATGGTTGCCGAGGCAAAGGCAAAGGGGTTAAGATATTTCGGTATTTCCGAGCACTTCGACTACGACTTTATTGCGGCAGGGCTTAAAATTCAGGGCTTTGAACCGCCGTATACCGACGCGGACGCATACTTTAAAAAGGCGGCTGAGCTCAAGGCAAAGTATAACGATAATAATTTTACTTTCCTTGCGGGGGGAGAGTTCGGGTATTCGGAAAATCCTTGGTGCGCCGAGGAGTACGCCCGCCTCATTGAAAAATATTCGCCCGATTTTATTGTCAACAGTGTGCACACGGTGGGCGGGCAGGACTGCTACGTTAAAAAATACTTTGAAGGCAAGACCAAAGAGCAGGCGTACCGCACCTATCTTCAAGCGGTGAAAAGCAGTCTTGAGGCAACGTACCGCTACGACGTAGTGGCGCATTTAGGCTATTGCTCCCGCAAAGCAACCTACGCCGACCCCAAGCTCAGGTATGCGGAATTTTCGGATATAATCGACGGAATACTTAAAACGGTTGTGCAGAAAGATAAAATTTTAGAGGTAAATTCCTCTGCACGCACGGCCGGTAGCGACTTTCTGCCCGACACGGATATTCTTACAAGATACTTCGAACTGGGCGGCAGGGCGGTATCTTTTGCCTCGGACGCACACTCCACGGAGCGCATATGCGATAAGCGTGAAAAAGTTGTTGCCGCACTCAAAAAAATAGGTTTCACATACATAACCGTACCCGCCCGCAGCGGACGGATAAAAGTGGAAATTTAAGGGGTATAATTATGGCGATTCATCACGATAAATTAGCGTACGGAAAGCTCGCTAAAACCAGCGAGGAGCTTACGGAAGAAAAGCTTTTGGAAATGCTTAAAAAACTTAAAGAAGAGGAAGAAGAAAGCGAGTCTCTGAAATCTACCGAAAATAAGGATAAAAAGTAAATTTTTGCGCATACTTCTGGTATGAGCAAGCGGAAAAGTAAAAAACAAATTCACGAGCTTATGGACGAGTGCGCCTCGGCTAACGAGTGCACAGGGATGCTGCAAAAAATTTTGTTAGACCCCGAGGAAGTGGCAACCTTCCATAAGATGTTCAACGAACTTGACGGGCATACAAGCACTGAATAATTAGAGGGGGCGCACGGCAAAATGCCGCGCGCCCTTAAATTTTGTAATCCCTTGATTTTACGCCCGCAAAGTGTTACAATGGGCTTATGAAAAAGCTGATTGCAAAATTTGCGGTTTTATTTCTTTCTGCGGTGTGCTTTATTTCGATAGCGGCGTGCGGCATTTTAGGGAACAGCAACAAAGAGGTTATCCGCAAGCTTGACAAAATAAGCGTGCAAAACAACTACTCCTTTTGGAGCGGTCAACACCTCTTGCACAAGGGCAAATATTATAATTTGACGGACAAAGGGCAGGACGTTTACGGCGACTTGGGCGGTAGCGCCGGAGTGGTGCAGCTTAAGGAAGATTACGCAGTATTTTTATATCACTACGGCGCAAAGAACAAACACCCGTCGTCCGATTACGGCGGAGTTTCGCTGATAAAGCTCAACCTCAAAAACGGAAAGGCGTCTAAAATGCACACAATTCTCGACTCGCTATGGTGGGGCTATTACTCCGGCTATATAATGGCGGATGACGGCGATGTCGCCGTGTTTGCTACTGCCGACAGGCTCTTTTACTACGACCTTAAAAATAATAGCGAGGGCTTCGGTATTACCTATAACTCCGACCATACCTTTACTTACGGCGCACGCTACCGCACTTTTATGGGGAGTAACTTTTTATTTTGCGACGGCAATATTCTCGAATTATACGACACAACGCAAAACTTTGAAAAGACAACGTATACTCTGCCCGAGGAGTTTTTATATCACGATTACTACAGCTTTAAGACTGACGGCGTCAATCTCTGGACTGTGAAAAATTTATACGTCACGCCCGAATTTCCTTGGGGGATTAATATGACCACGGGTGAAGAGCTTACAGAGAATGAGTGCGCCGCCTTAAACGATGAATACGAGAGCGATGAGCAATACTATTTAGTCGGCGGCGAAAAGTGCGGAATTTCCCTTGTTAGCTCCGAAATAGACCAAGCGCAATTCAGAAAATCGGCATCGTACGTGACCGTTACAACCGATAGCGACGAAATCAAAATAGACGCCGAATATATGAAGAGCTGTAAGGAGTACAACAAGATAAACGAAATATATAACGGGGTCTACGACACGAGTGGGGAAAAGGGAGGTGAATTTTCGCTTGCTCCGAACTCCTTTTTCGTGCAAGAGGGCAAACTGTTTTTTAGTTGCAGCACGGCGGTAAATAAATATGCCTTGACCGAAGGATATATGTGGACTTCAAAGTTTATATACGAGTTAGATATAAAGACGGGCAAGCTTACATATTGCGGATACGTCGGCGACAACTACGGCAGTATAGCAGGCTTTACGCCCCGTTTAAAGGTTTGGAATTAATATGAAATACATACTTGCGATAGATCAGGGTACAACCTCCACAAGGGCGCATATTTATAATCAGTCGGGCGAATGTGTGCACGGCGTTTCGGCGGAGTTTCCGCAAATATACCCCGAACCGGGGTGGGTGGAGCACTCGCCGCAGGATATATGGGGGTCTACGCTGTCGGTAATAGACTCCGTTTTATCCGAATCGGGGCTCAAGGCGGCGGATATCGCCGCAGTCGGCATAACCAACCAGCGGGAAACCACAATCGTGTGGGACAGGGCGACGGGCGAGCCCGTGTACAACGCCATCGTCTGGCAGTGCCGCAGGACTGCCGCATCTTGCGAAAAGCTGAAGAAAGAGGGCTTTGCCGAGCGCATTTACAATAAGACGGGACTCGTGCCCGACGCATATTTTTCGGCGACCAAGATAAAGTGGATTTTAGACAACGTGGACGGAGCGAGGGAGCGAGCCGAGCGTGGCGAGCTGTGCTTCGGCACGGTAGATACATTCTTATTGTGGAAACTGACGGGCGGAAAGGCGTTTTCAACCGACTACACCAATGCCGCCCGCACAATGCTATTTAATATACACACTCTGAAATGGGATAAGGAGCTGTTGCGGCTGTTCGATATACCCGAGGGTATATTGCCCGAAGTGCGCCCGTCCTCGCATAACTTCGGCGAAATAACGGAGGGGGAACTTGCCGGCGTTCCCGTCTGCGGCATTGCGGGCGATCAGCAGGCGTCGCTGTTCGGGCAGGCTTGCTTTTCGGAGGGGGATATCAAGAATACCTACGGCACGGGCTGTTTTCTTTTGATGAACACGGGCAAAAAGCCCGTAAAGAGCGCAAACGGACTTATAACCACCTTGGGCGCAACTGCAACGGACAAGCCGTGCTACGTTTTGGAGGGTTCGGTGTTCGTCGGCGGTGCGGTCGTGCAGTGGCTGAGAGACGGACTTAAAGTAATTAAAAACGCCGCAGCAAGCGAGCGTGCGGCTAAAAAGGTTGCGGACAGCGGCGGCGTATACGTCGTTCCCGCATTCACGGGGCTGGGTGCGCCGTATTGGGATTCGGACGCCCGAGGGACAATCACGGGTATAACCCGAGGCACGACCAAAAATCATATAATACGGGCATCACTCGAGAGCATTGCCTATCAGGTATACGATATCGTAGCGGCAATGGAGAGGGACTCGGGCATTAAAATCAAGCGGCTGTCGGTGGACGGCGGCGCAAGTGCAAATAACTTTTTAATGGGGTTTCAGTCGGATATACTTGCGGCGGAAGTGGTAAGAGGCAGACACTCCGAATCCACAGCTCTCGGTGCTGCGTACCTTGCGGGACTCAATTGCGGCTTTTGGAAAAGTGATGAAGAAATACGCAAAAACCGCAGTATAGAGAGGGTATTTAAACCTGACATGGACGAGGGCGAACGATTGAAGCTATTAGACGGTTGGAAAGAGGCAGTAAAAAAAGCGAGGTTAAAATAAATGAAAAAGGGCGGCGGTGCGAATATCGCACCGCCGCTAAGTTTGATAGGCTAAAAGATAGTCATGTTGTAAGGCAATTAAGATATTTGCCTGCGGAGGCACTCCGCAATGTGCTCGGCGTATAGCTTTGCAATATTTATTCCAGTCACACGCTCTATTCCCCCGAAAAAGGCGTTGGAGTTCACCTCGCACAAAAGATATCCGTCTTTGCCGTACAGAACGTCTATACCGCAGTAGTCGAGCTGTAAAAGGGTTGCAACCTTTTCGCAGAGCGCTTTCAGTTCCCCGTCGATTTCAACGGGCGTGCCCGTGCCGCCCAGCTCTATATTCGAGCGGAAGTCGCTATCCGACTGCCTGCGCATTGCCGCCACGGCTTTTCCGCCGATAACTATCACACGAATATCCCTGCCGGCGCTCTCGGCAATATATTTCTGAAACAGGTGGGGGGTGCACTTGAGTTCTTCGCACATTTTTTTAAGTTGCGCTCGGTCGTCTATTTTATATACGAATTTCCCGAGCGAACCGAAGCAGTGTTTGGCGACCATGGGATAGCCGAGTTCCCGCTCCAAGACATCGAACGTGTCCGCCGAAACGTTTGCGGTAGGGTCGTAGCATAAGAGCCCTGGCAGCGTTTTGGGCATGGGTATGCCGCAGTTTGCAAGGTATAAAAAGGTAGTTGCCTTGTCGTCGCACGCCTGTATTGCAAAGTGACTGTTAAAAAGGCGCAAGCCGCACTTTTCAAGGGCGTACGATACGTACTTGTCCTTGTCGAGATATATGCAGAAATCGTACTCGCATACCGCATTTTTGAGCTTTCCGTCCTCGATCTTTGCCCCGAAAAAATCGTTCTTTTTTATATCGGTTAAAACGCCGAGCTTTTTTAGCTCGGCGGCAAGCCGATCGCCCTGATATCGGGTGGAGGGAGTTTCGTAATATGCGTTGTTTAAAATTAGACCTTTCATATTTGCCGTCTTAATTTTTATTACTCTCTTCAGTCAAGCCCTTTTTGCCTTTTTTGCGGTAATTCACACACTCGGTCAAAAGGTACTCTATCTGACCGTTTACAGAGCGGAACTCATCTCCCGCCCACCGCTCGAGCTCCTCGTACAGCTTTTCGGATATTCTCAATGGTATCTGTTTTTTACCGTTCTTATCCATAAATTATTTTTTTGCTTTATTCATCAGCTCGGTTAAGCGGTTATATGCATACTCTACGTTTGCAATAAACTCATAGTCAATCTTTTCGCCCATCACATAAATTGTGAGTGTGCCGTAACTGAACCGGTGCATGGTGTTTCTTTTATATTTGTATTTATGGCAGGTGACGTTTTCTATTTTATCTGCCGTGCATATAAGTCCGTTCCCGAAGTCTAACAGGTTGCCTTCAAGCACTATGCGTTGGGGAAGGCGATGCAACCTGCGGAGCAAAATTATACCTACGACTAAGAACGCGACGCCCACAATGAAAAACATTATTCCGCCCGCAATGAGAGCGTCAAGCTCAGTCTCCCCGATAGCGTACATAACTCCGATAAGTATAACGAAGGCAAAGCAGAATACACCGACGGCAATACATGCTATGAATATACTTCCTGCGCCCTTTTTTCTTTCGGCTATAATTTCCATAATTTACTCCGGTTGCTTTAATAGATAGAGCCGCTGTTGACCACGGGCTGGGCATCACGGTTGCCGCAGAGAACGACGAGAAGATTTGAAACCATCTGCGCCTTTCTCTCGTCGTCAAGCTCAACTATGTCGTTGTCGGAGAGCTTCTTTAATGCCATTTCAACCATTGATACTGCTCCGTCAACAATCTTCTGACGGGCTGCGATTATTGCTCCCGCCTGCTGGCGTTGAAGCATTGCTGCGGCGATTTCGGGTGCGTAGGCAAGGTTGTTGATGCGCACGTCCATAATGTCTATGCCTGCCATGTTGCAACGCTCCTGCAACTCCTTTTTAAGTTCTTCCGCAACCTCGATGGACGAGCCCCGGAGGGAGGTTTCGTCGCCCTTCTCGCTCACGTCGTAGGGGTACTGACGGGCAACTTGACGGATTGCCGAGTCGCACTGGGTGGAGATAAAGGTCATATAGTTCTGAACGGTGAACACCGCCTTTGCGACGTCCGTTATCTTCCATATAACCACGACGGAAATTTCAATGGGGTTGCCGTCTTGGTCGTTGACTTTCTGTTTGTCGTTGTTCAAGGTCATTGCCTTAAGGCTTATCTTTCTGCCGAGTACTCCGCCCGATGCTGGATTTACCGCCGCACAGAAGGGGTTTACAAAGTGGAAGCCGTCCGTCTCAAGCGTGCCGTGATATTTTCCGAACAGCGTCAAAACCATTGCCTCGTTGGGCTGTAAAATTTTAAAGCCCTTAGTGCAGATAGTGGATATCATCAACCCTATAAAGCCCACGACGGATAAACTTACAAACGCCGTCTGCCCACTTTCCTCCATAAACGCAAATCCTGCAATTATCAGCGCAAGCGATAAAAGCATACAGATTAATACGACAAACAGCATAAGCCAGCCGTTCTTGGGTTTTAAAATCTTTTCTTCAATATTCTGCATAGAAAACTCCTTCATACAAATTGATATCAATTTGATATCACGGATATTATAGGATATTCGCAAAAAATTGTCAACCGTTTGGGTTGAAAAATTTTTGCGGAAAGTGTATTATATGGCTATGAAACTTAAGTTTGAGCTCGTGCCGGATAGCTGCTGGTATTCCAATTTAAGAAGTATATTATCCCCTGCGCAGTGGGACCTTATAAGAAAGGACGCATACGCGCGTGCGGGCGGGAAGTGCATGATATGCGGTGCGCCCTCACGGCGGCTCGAGGCGCACGAGCGGTGGGAGTACGACGAGGGAGCGTGCGTGCAGAAGCTTGCAGACGTCGTTGCCGTGTGCCATAGCTGTCACGAGGTTATCCATATCGGCAGAACCCAGCTTTTGGGCGGCGAGGAGAGGGCGAGCGCTCACTTTATGAAAGTGAACGGCTGTACCTATGCCGAATACCGTAAGGCTTTAGGCGAGGCGAACGAGGCGCATCGCCGCCGCAACCTTATCCCTGAATGGAAGTTGGATTTAACCTGGCTGAAACGGTTTATTTGAATCAAACTCAACTAACGGTTTAGTTTGTTTTATTGACAATAATTATGAAAATATTTATAATTTGTTTTCGTAATTATTAAAAATACAGGAGAAAGAAATGAAAAAACTCAAACTAATTCTCTGCATATTGCTTACGGCAGTATGCGCAGCGGCGGTAATTGCCTTTGTGGCGTGCAAGGACAGCGGCTCGGGCGGCGGCAGCAATCTCGCCACAATCACAGGCATAAGCTTTGGAGGTGACACCGTAACCTACGACGGACAGGCTCATTCGCTTGAAGTCGAGGGTCAAATTCCCGAGGGTGTTTCGGTTGAGTACGAGGGCAACGACAAGGTTGAACCGGGCGTATACACCGTTAAGGCAACCCTCTCGGGCGAGGGTTATAAAACGCTCACTCTCACCGCAACGCTCACTATAGAAAAGATGACCTTAACGGGCATAACCCTTGACGGTGATACTTTTACCTACGACGGACAGGCTCATTCGCTTGAAGTCGAGGGTCAAATTCCCGAGGGCGTTTCGGTTGCATACGAAAATAACGATAAAACGGATGCGGGTCAATACACTGTTAAGGCAACCCTTTCGGGCACATATTATAAGGAGCTGATACTTAACGCACAGCTCGTTATAGATAAAGCCGACATAACGGGTATAACCTTTAGCAATGACACCGTGACCTATGACGGACAAGCTCATTCGCTTGCGGTAGAGGGGAATATCCCCACAGGCGTTTCGGTTAAATATGAAAATAACGGCAAGATTGAGCCCGGCTCGTATACCGTAAAGGCAATTCTTTCGGGTAAAAATTACAACACGCTCGAATTAAAGGCAGTGTTGCACATATTGCCCAATCTCTCACAGGTTGCTCAAACGGTAATGGCAAGCTTCGGCTCTACCCCCGACGTATGGGAATTCCTGCCCGAAAGCTTCCGCTTAAACGAGGACCGCGCGTACAAGGGCGCGCAGACCATAGATTTTACAAGCGCTGTCAGCGTAACAAATATCCCCACTACGGGCATAGGAAAACAGCTCGACGTTGTTTACGGCACCGTAGTAAAAATGCAGAGCCTTTTGGGCTACGTTGACACCTTCTACGGCTCGGCAAATACTATTGCGGGACTATATCAGGAGTACATAAATGCCCACCCCGACAATTACAGGGAATTTGAAGGACAGACAAGCGGCGGGGCGATAAGTTTCAGAATCGAGCTTGACGACATGCAGTATAAGCTACTTGCAAAGATCGGACCTGCCAGCCTCGAGCTCACTTCCGACACGGAAAACAACGGCTACACGGGGCGCGTGCAAATAAGCGACAGCAACGCCCTCAAATTCGAGGTGGGCGAGGATACCCTTACAATTGCTCTGAACATTTTAAATCATGCGGTAACGCAGCTTATATTTGTAAGGACGGGCAGCACGGTCACCTGCCATATGTACGAAACGCTGTATTTCGGTGAAAACAACACGACGATTATGGAGACGAGCGCACTTCTCACCTGGAGCGGCAACTACGTTTCCGTATGCGGCGCCAACGGCGATTTCTTCCTCGGATCAAAGGGCGAAGTTGTGGAGCTGTACGATGCAACTACGGGCAAATATCTTGGCTCTAAGGTAAAGGAGACTTTATCCTCGATAGTTTACAACACCTACTGGTTTAACCTTTCAAATATGGGGGGAATCAACACTATTCGTGTTATTGAAGAGAGTCACGGCAACGGTACGCTTAATGCCACCAGCCCCTATACCGTATATCTCAACGGTTCGGCGGATATGCTTGCAATCAGGAATGTATCTACCGGGCTACTTGATACGAACCCTAAAAGGTATTCCCGCCGCTACGATATAGAGATGAAGAAGACGTACTATTATACATATGACGGCGAGAAGTTTGAAAAGATTGAAATAGAGATCCCAATGATTTTCGTACAGGAGGAAAATTACGACACCTTAGCCGCAGATATCCTTGAAAAGAACAGCGGACTTTATATTACAAACAACGTGCCCTCAACCACTACGTCCCGTCTTGACTATTACTATGAAAGCGGGCTTGCGGCATACGAGCAGATCGCAGACCTCGTCACGCCCCAGGCGATAGCCGAGTATGTGGGCGTTAAAGACTCGTGGTTTAACTGAATGTTAATTGTTTAATAAAATGTTATGTTTCACGGCGGAAAAAGGGCAAAAACAGCCCTTTTCCCGCCGTTTTTCCTATAATTGTTAAAAATTCTCACATACAACATATTGTTAAAGCGTTAAAAATTTTCATACAATATATTGTGTTGCCTGTGTTGACAAGCCTGTTTTGTTGTGTTACAATAACAAGGCTTACATAAGGACGGGACTGCCGGGAGTTGCCCGACACGGAAAATTTACCAATGATGGCAGGGAGATTGAGATGAAAGTAATAAAGCGCGACGGCACGACGTGTGATTTCGACAGGAACAAAATAGTAGTGGCAATAAGAAAGGCCAACGAGGCGGTGGACTTTGAAGACAGAGTCACCGACTCGCAGATTGACGCCATTGTCGACAGCATCGCAAGCCGCCACAGAATGAGACTGCTCGTAGAGGACATTCAGGACATGGTGGAAGAGCATCTTATGGAGATGCAGAAGTTCCAGCTGATGAAGGCGTACATTCTGTACCGCTATGAGCGTGCCCTCGTAAGAAAGGCGAATACCACCGACGAGAGCATATTATCTCTTATCCGTAATAAGAATAAAGACGTAATGGAGGAGAACTCCAACAAGAACGCCCGCACGGCGTCCACCCAGCGTGACCTTATTGCAGGCGAAGTTTCAAAAGACCTCACCCGCCGTATTCTCCTGCCCGAAAAAATTTCCAAGGCTCACGACGAGGGCGCAATTCACTTCCACGACGCCGACTACTTCCTACAGCCCATATTCAACTGCTGCCTTATTAATATTAAGGACATGCTTGAAAACGGCACGGTCATGAACGGCAAAATGATTGAAAGCCCCAAGTCATTCCAAACGGCTTGCACCATTACAACTCAGATTATAGCTTCCGTCGCTTCCTCGCAGTACGGCGGACAGTCTGTTAATATTGCCCATCTCGGCAAGTATCTCCGCCGCACCAAGGACAAGTACGTCGAACAGTGCGAGGAGCAGTTCGGCGACAAGATAGACGAGGATACCAAAAAGAAATTCGTCGATATGCGCATAAAAGAGGCGCTCAAAGCCGGCGTTCAGACAATTCAGTATCAGATTAATACTTTAATGACTACCAACGGACAGTCGCCGTTTGTCACTCTCTTTATGTACCTCGACGACAACGACGAGTATATCGAAGAGAATGCAATGATTATCGAGGAAATCCTCAATCAGCGCTATCAGGGCATAAAGAACGAAAAGGGAGTTTACATCACGCCCGCTTTCCCCAAGCTAATCTACGTTCTTGACGAGAACAACTGCTTAAAGGGCGGCAAGTACGATTATCTGACCCGTCTTGCCGTAAAGTGCTCGTCAAAGAGACTTTACCCCGACTATATCTCCGCAAAGAAAATGCGTGAAAACTACGAGGGCAACGTATTCTCGCCCATGGGCTGCCGCTCCTTCCTTTCACCTTGGAAGGACGAAAACGGAAACTATAAGTTTGAGGGCAGGTTCAATCAGGGCGTCGTATCCTTAAATCTTCCCCAGATAGGTATTCTCGCAAAGGGCGACGAAAATAAATTCTGGGCTCTTCTCGAGGAAAGACTTCAGCTCTGCTACGAGGCGCTCATGTGCCGCCACGAGGCGCTTATGGGAGTAACGAGCGACGTTTCTCCCGTGCACTGGCAGTACGGAGCAATCGCAAGACTGCAACCGGGCGAGAAAATAGATAAGTATCTCGAAAACGGTTATTCTACGATATCTTTGGGATATATAGGGCTGTACGAGGTGACTAAGCTTGTTAAGGGCGTTTCCCACACCGACCCTGTCGGCACGGAGTTTGCCTTAAAGGTTATGGGTACTCTGCGCGAGCACTGCAACAAGTGGAAGAAGGAAACGGGTTTGGGCTTCGGTCTCTACGGTACGCCTGCGGAGTCGCTCTGCTACCGCTTTGCCCGTATCGACAAGGAGCGTTTCGGCACTATTAAAGACGTCACCGACAAGGGCTACTACACGAACAGCTACCACGTCGACGTGCGTGAAAATATTGACGCATTCTCAAAATTCACATTCGAGAGCCAGTTCCAAAAGATTTCTTCGGGCGGCGCAATCTCCTATGCGGAAATCCCCAACATGCGCCACAATCTGCACGCACTTGAGGACGTTGTTCAGTTTATCTACGACAATATCCAGTACGCCGAATTCAACACCAAGTCGGACTACTGCCACATCTGCGGCTTCGACGGCGAAATTATGATAAACGACGACAACGAATGGGAGTGCCCCGTCTGCCACAACAAGGACCAGCGCAAGATGAACGTGACCCGCCGTACCTGCGGTTATCTCGGCGAGAACTTCTGGAATGTGGGGAAGACCAAGGAAATCAAAGCAAGGGTATTGCACTTATAATTAATCTTACTGTTCAACCGCATATATACTTCGCATAACTGTGTCAAGCTCCGCTTTTTTAGGGTCATTTACATTCAAGTAAACTCCCCGTCAAAAATGCTCGCTTTCCTTGTTCTGCTCGCATCTATGCGGTTGCCTCCAACGCATCGATAGTTAGCCGCTTTGCGCACCAAAGCGGCTTTAAATATAAAATTTACTAACGCCGAGGCGGTTAGACGGAATTTATTTCCGTCGTATAGACCGCCCGACCACAGCACTCTCGCGACAAGTTGCGCTATTGCACAACTTGCGCGAAAAGGGATTTTTATGAATTATGCCAAGATAAAATATTGCGACGTTTCCAACGGACCGGGGGTGAGGACATCGCTGTACGTCAGCGGCTGCCGCAATCATTGTAAAAACTGTTTCAACCCCGAAACGTGGGACTTTGACTTCGGCGATCTCTTTACAAAAGAGGTTGAAGACAAGATTATAGAGTCGTTAAAACCCGCATATATCAAGGGCTTTACGCTTTTGGGCGGCGACCCGTTCGAGCCCGAAAACGCAGAGCGGCTTGCTCCGTTTATGGAGAGACTCCGCAAAGCCTATCCCGAAAAATCGCTGTGGTGCTTCACGGGCTACGATTTGGAGCGCGACCTTTTAACGGGCAAGCTCGGCGATATGCAAACAAATCTGCGCATATTAAAGACTCTCGACGTTTTAGTTGACGGCAGATTTGTAGAGGAGCTCAAGGACTTGAATTTAAGGTTTAGAGGCTCGTCCAACCAACGCATTATTTTGGTTAGGGAAACGCTTAAAAAAGATGAAGTGGTTTTGTGGAACGAAATAGATTTCGTATAAGAGGAAATACAAATGAAAGTCAATATTAAAAAACTTAACGATAAAGCCGTAGTTCCGGCATACGGCAGCGCATATGCGGCGGGAGCGGACTTATACGCATGTATTGAAAACGACGTGGTTATAAAGCCGCACGAAACGGTGTTGATTCCCACCGGCATCGCACTTGAACTACCCGTAGGCTATGCGGGGCTCATCTATGCCCGCAGCGGTCTTGCGACAAAAAAGGGTCTTGCCCCCGCAAACAAGGTTGGAGTTGTGGACTGCGACTACCGAGGCGAGGTTAAAGTGTCTTTGCACAATCACTCCGGAATTGCTCAGACGGTAGCCGTCGGAGAGAGGGTGGCGCAGCTCGTTATAACCCCCTATATAACCGCCGAATTTGTGACCGTTGACGAGCTCTCTGAAACTGTGAGAGGGGCAGGCGGCTTCGGCTCTACAGGTTCTAAATAATCAAAGGCACCCGACGGGGTGCCTTTTTAAATCTTGACAGTACGTTTAAAAAAGTGTAAACTTTAGAATATAATTAACAGCAAAAATTGTGAGGAGGTTGCGGTGTCTGTAATTCTCGGGATAGATATCGGCGGTACGTTTGTAAAGGGTTTAGTGCTTAAAGATAATAAGTCGGTTTTTGAGTGTGAAATCCCTACCCAATCGGGCGAAAAGCTTGCGGACTGCGTACAGACCCTCGCTGAAAAGCTTGTTGCGGGTAGCGGAGTTAAACTTTCGGATATAGCGGGGGTGGGCGTGTGCTGCCCCGGGGTTATAGACGAAGACGGCGCGCTCGTAAGAGCGGACAATCTCAAGCTCAAAAACTATCCTTTAAAAAGCTTGCTCGGGCAAAAGCTGTCGCTGCCCGTAAAGGTCTGCAACGATGCAAATGCGGCTGCGCTCGGTGAAGCTAAGTTCGGTGCCGGCAAGGGATATTCCGACAGCGTGCTTGTAACCCTCGGCACGGGCGTCGGCGGAGGAATAGTGATAGGCGGCAAGCTGTTCGAGGGAAATAAAAAGGCGGGTGCAGAGATAGGGCACATGGTTATAGCCCGTGGCGGCAGACGCTGTTCGTGCGGAAGATACGGCTGTTTCGAGGCGTATTGCTCTGCCCGTGCCTTGACCGCAAAGACCAAAGAGGTAATGAGGCGGAACAAATCTTCCAAAATGTGGGATTATGCCGAGGTGGACGGCAGAACGGCATTTGAATGTCAGAATGCCAACCATTCGGCAAAAAAAGTTGTAGACTGGTATTTAAAACACCTTGCATGCGGGGTTGCAAATATCGCTAACATATTCCGTCCGCAGGTCATTATGATAGGCGGCGGTGTCGCCGCGCAGGGCGAAAATCTTATAAAGCCCCTGCAAACGCTTGTAAATAAGGAAATCTTTGCCGCAGACTATGCGCCCGTAGAAATAAAATGTGCCTCGCTTGGCAACAGAGCAGGCTCGTTCGGAGCAGCGGCACTGTTTCTTTAAAGTTTGAATACAGTATGGATAAAGGTGAAGTTATGAACAAAGAACAGCTTGCGGAAAAATACGCAACCCGCATAAATAAGTGCCTCATGGCGCTGAAAATTTTAATTATATCGGCTGGAGTTTCAATTGCCGCACTCGTAATTTTTGTTGTTATTGCCGGCGGAGTCAATCTTTGGGAAAGCAATGCCGACGGCGTGCTTTTGGGCATAGTTATCCCCGGTATTGTTGCCTCCGCCTGCGTCACGGGTGCGCTTGCCGTGCTCATTGCGGCTAAAATCACCATGGACAAACTCAAAAAATTGGGCAGGACTGATATCGCTTAAACAAACTAAATATAAATTTTGCCCCGTCGCTTTTAAGCGGCGGGGATATTCTGTTATTTTGACGAATATGTTTAGAATATGGCGGAAAAATTCAAGTCTAAGGGCGGATTTATTCTTGCGAGCGTGGGCGCGGCGGTGGGGCTGGGCAACGCTCTGCGTTTTCCCGGGCTGTGCGCAAAGTACGGCGGCGGGACCTTTCTTTTTATCTATCTTGCCGCCCTTATAATTTTGGGATTGCCCCTTTTAAATGCCGAAATCGCCCTCGGCAGAAAGGTGGGCGGAGGCTCGCCCCGATGCATGAAAAGTTTATTTAAGGGGGGCGAAAAGCTCGGCTGGGCGCAGTGCGCAAACTCGCTTATAACTGCGGTTATATACGCAGGGCTTGCCGGCTGGATACTTTGCGAAGCCGCAACAATCCTGCCTTTTTGCCTCTCGGGCGGCGGGAGCGTAAAAAATTACTTCTTCGAGGGCGTGCTTGGCGCACGGGGAGACTGCGTTATTTCGGGTATATCCCCGCTCGTATGTGTGGCAATTGCGGCGGTTTGGGCGCTGATGTTCGTATGTTTGAAAGGGGGAGCAAAGAGCCTTTCGGCTGCGGCAAAGTTCACGGTGTTCATACCCGTGGTACTATTAACGCTTCTTGCCGTGCGAGGACTTTTCTACGGCAACTCCGCCCAAGCGCTTGCGGCGCTGTTTGTGCCTGATTTTTCAAACATATCCTCGCCCGAACTGTGGATAAACGCTCTCGGGCAGGTGTTTTTTTCGCTGTCACTGTCGGTAGGAATAATGACAGCATACGGTGGCTATCTGCCCGAAAGGTGCAATATATTCCCTGCCTCTCTTGTCATTGCGGCGTCGGACGCCTTTGTTTCCGTGCTTGCTTCGGTTGCCCTGTTTACCACAGTATACGGCTGCGGTCTTCAAGACAGTATATCTCAATCGGGTATAATCACTGCCTTTTCCGTCTATCCCGCCGCAATTGCCGGACTGTTTAAAAACCCCGCTATCTGCGGCGTAGTGGGCGTTCTTTTCTATTTTTCGCTATGTTTAATGGCGGTGCAGTCGGGCGTTTCCATGCTGGAGGCCTTTTTTTCGCCCTTCATTGAAAAATTTTCGTTAAAGAGAGTAAAAACCGCCGCAGTATTTTGCGTTATCTGCGGCATAGTGAGCCTCGTATTCGCCACGACCGCCGCCGATATCATAGTTGAGATTGCGGATAGATTTATCAATTTTTACAACGTCATTTTATTGTGCATAGCCGAGTGTCTTGCCATCGGGCTGTCAAGGGAGGGTAGAGAACTGCCTGCGGAGATAGACAGCTATTCGAAAAAACTGAAACTGCCGAAAAGGCTGTATTGGCTGTCAGTTAAATTTCTGTGCCCCGCCGTGCTGTGCGCTCTTGCCGTGCCCGAGGTGTTAAAACTGTTTTCGGGGCTCAACTATCCCGTGTGGGCGCAGTTTGCCTTCGGGTGGGGCGCAAGCATACTTGTGCTGTTCTCGGGTGTAATTATCGGGGTTGCATCTAAACCCAGACCGGTAAAGAAATTAAAATTGCGCCGGCGTTAGTGAAAAAATGAACAGGCAAAAAATAAAAAGCCGTAAGTTGAAAAACTCACGGCTTTTTGTGTTTATTAAATGACCAATCAGTGTTTGGAAACAGTTCCGTCCGCAGAAATAGTACCGTCCGTACAGGTAATTACATAGTTATACGTACCGGAATCCCAACCGCCGCTTTTATCTATTGCATTCCATTGGTCGACAGTGCCTTTAAAGGTAATGCTTGTAAGAGCTCGGCAATCGCGGAACGCCTCACTGCTGATACTCGTCACGCCGCTACCGATTGTTACGCTTTCAAGCGCATAGCAATATTGGAACGCAGAACGGCCTATACTCCTCACGCTGTCGGGGATTATTATGCTAGTAAGAGAGATACATTGGTAGAACGCATTCTCGCCGATACTCGTTACGCTGCTAGGAATGATTACACCCGTAAGCGATTTGCAACCGGCGAACGTATAACCGTCGATAGCTGTTACGCCTTCGGGGATAGTTATTGTGCCTTTCAAGGCGCTCGGCGCACTTATAATTTCCGTTTTTGCCTTATTGTACAAAACGCCGTCTTGGCTTGCATAATTTGCATTGTTTTCATCTACCATTATTTTTTCAAGCAAATCGCAACCCCCAAACGCCATAT
>JAFLVN010000018.1 GCA_022508285.1 Clostridiales bacterium | reverse complement strand
TTACGCCCGTGCTTTGGTTAAGGGATATATGGGGGGCAACGAGCTGAACGGGGTCGCCGGACGACTGTTGCGTGCCGCTGCCGGGGTTGTTATTTGCCGTGCCGTCGTCCTTGCAAGCCGCAAGGCTGAACAGCATACACAGCGACAAGACCGCAGTGATTAAAAATATCAATATATTTTTAAATTTCATAGTTTAAGTCCTTTTTTATCCGCTCCCAAAAAGGAGCGGATAAATTAAAAAGAGATGAGGAAAAAATGAACAATGCGTTATTCTACAATGTCGATTTTTACGGTAATAATGCTATTCTTTTTGGAATTGGGATTCCTAAAACAAAACTCTGTTATTCCTTCAGGAATCTTGTATTCTTTAACCCAGTTTCCATTAGTATCTTTATCGGATGTACCGAAACTCAATAAAGTTTCATGTGTTTCTGTATTATCTCTTATTGTTGGCGTTAAATACGCATTTCCTATCCAATTGGATATTGTTATCTTAACAGTTTTACCTAATAAATTGTCGTCCAATTTAACAGGAGCATAACCATTGCTTGGGTTAACAGCAGGGATATCAATTTCTTCGCCATCTTTTAAAACAGGCGCAACGTATTCAACAAGTTTTACGTCTGCCGACAATTCAGTTTCCGAAGAATTTGTAAGAGTTATAGTTGTTGTAGAATCACTTACGACAATAACACCTCTAAATTCCCCTTTTATATGAGCGTACATATCGCATACATAGGTGTCTGTTGTGGAACTAAGAATACCGCTTGCTGCTGCCGTAGAGGTTTTTGCAACCAAATAATATGTTCCTGCTTCAACACCTGTAAGGTCTAAATTTTGCGTGCCGCTTGCAGAAATTGTTACCGAGCCGAAGTCCTTAATTACCGCTTCTGTGCTTTCGCCGCCCTGCGTGCCGCCAACACCGTCTTCACCCTTATCGCCTTTTTCGCCCTTAATATTGCCGAGCAAAGTCCACTCGCCGCTTTGCTTGAGATAGACGTTCCAAGTGGTGTAATCAAGGTATAAATCGCCGTCTTTGCCCTCTGCTGCGGTGGGTGCGGCTGTGCCTACAAGCCAGGTGTTGCCGGCTTTGCCTACGGCACCGTCTTCACCTTTGTCGCCTTTATCGCCCTTATCACCCTTATCGCCCTTGTCGCCCTTTGCGTTTGCAAGCAGGTCTGCGTACCACTCGTCGTAGTCCATGGGTTCTTCGCCGTTTGCCTGTGCAGAAGTTACGTATGCCTTGTAAACTTTCATAATAGGGTCGTCAGTCTCCTGCGTGTAGCCACTGTTGCTGCCGCCGTTGTTATCGCCTTTGGGTGCACATGCTACAAAGCTAAACGTGCCGAGAGCCATACAAGCGCTCAATGCAAGCGCTGCAATAATCTTTAATTTTTTCATTATTTTATATCCCTTTTTGTTATTAATCTTTTACAAATTAAATTTTTGCGTTATGATTGTGCGGCGGTAAGTGTAACTGTTGCAGGGTTTATCTGCTTTAAGGAATCTGTATTCGGCATAACAATTAAGTAAACATAAGTATCCCCATCAGAAGAAAAATCACTGTCTGCCAATGTGATTGAGGCTTGTTTATAGCTTCCTGAATCTGGTAGTACATAAGCAGACTTTGTACCTATGTAACAACGCAAAGTGTCACTTAAGTTTGCAGCAGCGTCAACTGTTATAGTGTAATTACCCGCTTTTACATTAGAATCAAGTTTAATTTTGATTAAATTTTCACCTGCTGTCTGAAAAATATTAATAGGCATTTCAACAGCGGTATTCAGCGAAATCGTAGGCATTTGCCAATCTTTAATTACTACTGTAGCTTCAACATTTTCGGTTATTGCAGAGAAAGTGATTGCAGAATCGCCATCGGCAACCTGAATATATCCGTAGTAAACGTTGTGTCCTTCCGTACTGCGGGTTTCGCTATATACAAGCTCGGACTTTGCACCCTCTGCACCTATCTTTGCCTGTAGCCTACCTGTTTCAAGCCGTGTTGCGCCGAGATCCGCCTCGATAATGTGTACACCTGCGGTTATGCCCGAAATAGGCATATCAGCCGTTGCACCTGCCGCAACACTTAAACTGAAACCTGCGGTTTCGCCGCCCTGCGAGCCGCCAACACCGTCTTCGCCCTTGTCACCTTTTTCGCCCTTGATATTGCCGAGCAAAGTCCACTCGCCGCTAACCTTGTGGTAGACGTTCCAAGTAGTGGAATCAAGGTATAAGTCGCCGTCGTTGCCGTCTTCGGCGGTGGGTGCGGCTGTGCCTACAAGCCAAGTGTTGCCGTCTTTACCGGCGGCGCCGTCTTCGCCCTTGTCGCCTTTATCACCCTTATCACCTTTGTCGCCATTATCGCCCTTGTCGCCCTTTGCGGATTCGAGCAGTTGAGCGTACCATTGGTCGTAGGATAAAGGCTCTTCGCCGTTTGCCTGTGCAGAAGTTACGTATGCCTTGTAAACTTTCATAATAGGGTCGTCAGTCTCCTGCGTGTAGCCACTGTTGCTACCGCCGCCGTTGTTATCACCTTTGGGCGAGCAAGCCGCAAAGCCAAACGTGCCAAGAGCCATACAAGCGCTTAAAGCAAGCGCTGCAAAAATTTTTGATTTTTTCATAAATTTATTTCTCCTTTTTAATTTTCTACAAATTCGATAACAAAATCGAAATTCATTATCGCAGAAGTTAATGTCCTTGTAAATTTTAAAACTATTTCAGCACCTTGCTGCATTTCAAACGTGCCCGATGAAGTTGTTACAACCTGACCATCTACTCTTTGTCCGTTCGGAATAATTATCTGCGTAGAATTGTAAGCATTTTCCACACGCATATAATACAAATCTTTATTTATATTCTCCTCACTTAAGAGTGTCAATGTAATTCTGTACGTTCCTGCTTTTGGTGCAGTAAAGGAATAGAGTTTTTCATTATCTGATTTTTTGGTTGTGTTATAGTCAACGTTATTTGGCACACCTACTACTACTCCATGTTGCGCAGATAATTTTACATTTGCAGTTAAGGTATTATAAGAAGTAGTACTGCTGATTAATTTAATAGTTTGGGTGCCGGCAGGTATTTGTATAAATTCCGAATACGTAACGCTTGCGGATACGAAATTTGTTTTAATCGTATAGCTTTTTCCGCCGACTACAACCGTGACGGTATACATTTTTCCTGCCGCCAGACTGCCGTCAAGAGTTATATCTATACGGTACTGACCTTCGGTTACGGTTTCGCCGAGCGGAATATTGTACTCGGCGCCCGACGCATTGGAAACGGGTACATACGTTGAAATATCGGACTCCAATACAGGCAATTCGTAGGGTTCAAGCATTATCTTGCCTTTAAAGCCGAAGCCTTCGTTTGAAACAGTCAGTTTTTTATCGGTGGAAAGCAATCTGATTACGCCTTTATACTTATTGTTTTCCCAAAGCATGGATCTGTTGGTTGAATCGGTATAAGCAACAATATTGCCTGCGCCTTTGGAAATTGACGAGTCGTCGGGGATTACAGATACGGCATATAAGCCGTCGGTAATATTTTTTAAGGTGACGGATTTGGAGGAATAGCCTGTAAAGTTTGTTTCGATGCTGTTTTCTTCACCAACGCCCAATACGGTATTCGGGGTCTGTTGTTCTACATAGTCGCCAGTTCTTTCAACGGTAAAGGTTATTTTAACCGAAGCATCGGAGATTATGCCGAACTGATACTGCCTTAAACCGTCGGCAGGGATTACCGTTACGTTGACAAAATTGCCGCCCGTGTACTTTCCATTGCCTGCCGTGCCGCCGGATATGGAAGTGATATAGTCATCCGAAGGCGTGCCGTCGGGTTTGGTTGCGTGATATGCGCCCATATTTACGCCATTCTCGTTCCAATAGTAGAGCGTAGCATTGGCATTGCCTTCTACAGCGAAAGAAATTTTATAAATTCCCGACGCGGCTTGTTTTGCGTTTTCTTCGATCTTTGCAGAGTCTTCAAGCGAACCCGAATCTTTAAAAGAGTACTTTGAAGGTTCGAATATAAAGTAGTCGAAAAGGTTTTCGCCCGAAGCAGTAAGCTCGTAGGTTGTGCCTTCTTCCTTTATGCCCGTGCCGTTTATTTGGTCTTGATAGAAACGCTTGTAGGGCAGTTCGATTGTGTCGTAAGCGTTCCAACCCTTTGAGAAGGTGAAGTCTACGGTAGCCGCAATATCCTCTGCGCCAGAATATTCGCTGACTTCGTAAAGGAAATATTCCGAAGTGTTATTTACGGTATATCTGTTGGGGACGGGCTTTGCGCTTTCTTCGTCTATGCCGAGAGCTATTGCAACGTCAGCCGCAAGCGCAACCCTTATTCGGTATTGCACCGTTCCGGAAGAATAGCCGCCGACGGGGTTAAACGCTATTTCGGCTATGCCGCTTTCGTCGGTTTTTGCTATGCCAAGCGCTATGGTGCCGTTAGTTTGGTAGTACTCGTTATCTGTGAACAGCGTTACCATAAACCAGACGTCAGATAAAGGCTCACTGCCGCTTTGTGCCTTTACCTTTACCGTTCTTTCGCCAAGGAAACGGACTTCATCCGTACCGTTTTCATAGTGATAGATGCCGTCGCCGCTTTCGGTGTATTCAACGGTTATGCCCTCGGCTTTTAGCCAAGCAAGCCATTGAACAAAGTACAGGTTGTATTCGGGGCTGTTTTTGTAAAGCTCGTAAACCTTTACTTCGCTTTTCTTAACGCCGCACGGGCAAACGCCTTCTATAAACCTGTGGTCGGCGTAATCGCTACGTTCAATGAAGTGTTCGCAGTCGGCGTCGTGCCAATGGTTATTTTCGTTGAAAGACCACTTTTCTTTATAGGTGTGCTTGTGTATTACGGCTTGACACTCGTCGCACTTAAAGTCGCCGTCCCCGTCAACGTGGACGTGCATTAAGTAACCGCAGACGTCGCAATTGAAGTCGTTGTTTTTGTCAACGTGCGGCGAAAGCTCGCTTTTGACTTCGGGGTGGCAGGTGGCAAGCCGGTAGTGACCGTCTGCACCGTCGAACAGCCAAAAGCCGCCGAAGGTATGCGTGTGTTCGCCGCCGTTACTGCACGCAGTTATGCCTAAACCTAAGCAGAGCGAGCAAACCAAAACGCTAAAAAACACAAGAAGTTTTTTGCTGATTTTTGTCATTTTTCTCCTCCTTAAAAATTTTATATTCATTAATAAATACCGCTGCTTTTACCGCATCGTTCCGCAAAAATAATAAAAAAGTCCGAAATTTTTTATAAATCGGACTTTTTGGGCTATGCCAACATTGAATCTATCAATTCAAAAATACTGTTTTCGTTTACAGGATACCTTAATACAAGTACATATATGTAGTTGCCGTACTTGAACCATGCTTTGTACAGGTAAGGTTTACCATATGCAAGCCTATCAAAGCCCCAAAAAACATCGACTTTGGAATGTTTTGCAGTATATGCAGTATATACAGTATATACGTTTTTACAGGATTTTTTATAGTCTTCGAGTTTATCAACGTGCGTGCGCAAATTTGTTATATATAATTCGACTATGCTGCCCGTGTATTTGTGTTTTAATGCTTCTTCATAATAAACGATATCGGTTGAGTCTTCATCGTTGACGTGCATGGAAGTTTTGATATCGGCGACGTCGTACCAATCAACGTATAAGAGAGAAAGTTTGTTAAGTTGGGAATACTCCTTTAAAGAGTATTTGAGTTCGATTTGTTTACACGTTGCCGCCGCACAATAGCGGTCTTCGGGAGTTGTGGACGGACTTGTGGTTGCAGTCTGCGAACCGCTGCCGCTATTCAGCGTGAAAGGCAGCATTATTGCAAGGCAGACTACCGCCACCGCCGCAGATACGCAGGCGGCAAGGCGGGCGGGCTGTTTGAAGAAGTTTTTGAAAGAAGTGCGCCATTTGCTTGCAGACTTTTGGGCTTGCTTTTCGGCGGCGCTCGGACTTTCTGCGAGTGTTGCGCCTTGGGTTGCAGGTTTTTGGGCGGAGTTCACGCTTTCAGCAAAATAAGATAATCTTTCCTTTATGCGTTGTAGCCGTTCCTGCTTTTTTGGGCGGTTATTTTCTTCTATTAATTTGTCAAATTCTTCGTATTTCATAGTAATTAGCAATTCCCGGTTTCAATATATTTTTTAAGTTGTAATAAGATTTTATCAAGATGCCTTTTTACTTTCGACTTGCTTAAATGGAGTTCGTCACCGATTTCTTTTAAACTCTTTCGCAAAAAGAAGTGCATGTATATAAGTTCACGGCTTTCCGGCTCTAAAAGGTCGATTGCTTGGAATAGGTCGAGCTTTTCATCGGAGTGTGTTGTAAAGTCGCTGTCGGCAAGTGTTACGGCACTTGCGAGTTCTGATATGCCTGAATGTTTTGCCGTCATTTCATTATAGTTATAGGCTACGTTTTGGGCGATACGACGCAGCCATTTGTAACCGCTCTTTCCTTCTTCGTAGGAATTTATATATAAACATACCTTTAAGAAAGTTTCAACTATGACGTCGTCACAATAGGACTTGTCCACCAAATAGTATAGAGCAAGACCTGCAATATGGTTTCCGACCAATTCGTACAGCGAATCTAACATCGTGTTATCGCCGTTTTTTATTGCGGAAAGATATTCGTTTACCTCATCATAGAACGACATTAGTAACTCCTGTATTTTTCTTGTTGAGTAAAGTCAAATTGCTTATGCTTTTTGCCTTTTTTGCTCGGGGTGCGCTTGCGTGGCGTATATGTCACGCTTGGTGCGCCGCCCTTGCTTTATTTTAGCATAAATCAGACGGTATACAAATATTCAAATGAATTTTATAGTTGATATAAATGCGTTTATTTGTGGTTGCGCTTAATATCTAAATGCACTTTTCGTTTTTACAACTACTATATATTAAATACCGCTCTGTTTCTATCTTCGTTTCAAAAAATTGAAAAATTTTTTAAAAATTTTTGAATTGTTAAAAGCAGAACCGAAAATACGGCTCTGCTTTTTTCTGTTTATCTGCATATTTTTAGTATGTTAATATGCAAATTATTTGCAAATTTTCTTGACTATTTGCACATTTTAGCTTAAAATATATGCAAATCTATTTTTAATAAGGCAAATATGAAACATTACGATTATTCATTTTTAAAAAATATGAAGGTGCCTGCCTCTTTCCTTTCAATAACCAACGGTATTTATGCATTGAGAAGCGAGGAAGAACAAAAGCGCACAACTTATCCCGAAATTTTTACCAAGTTACAACAGCTTGCGATAGTGCAATCAGTAAAAGAAAGTAACGCTATCGAAGGGATAATTACTACGGACAAGCGTATTGAAGAAATCGTAAATCAAAACTCCGCACCTTTAAACCACAACGAACAGGAAATTGCAGGCTATAGAGATGCACTCAATCTGATTCATACAAATTATGAAAGTATTTCCGTGGACGAATTCGCTGTATTGAACTTGCACAATATATTGCTCTCACATACCGAGTTTTCTATGCGCGGTCAATACAAGCGTGAAGATAATATAATTCGGGAACGCTATCCCGACGGAACGAGCAGGGTCCGCTGGACTCCCGTTTCAGCAAAAGACACGCCGAATGCTATGCAGCAAATGTATCTTGCGTATATGGATGCAAGAGACGATGCAGGGATAAATCAACTTCTTTTAATACCGTGCGTGATACTCGATTTTTTGTGCATACACCCCTTCCAAGACGGCAACGGACGAATGTCAAGGTTGTTGTCGTTGCTACTTCTATATAAGAACGGATTTGATATATCTAAATATATCTCGTTTGAGGAACAGATAAATAAGTCCAAAAGTTTGTATTATGATGCGCTGAAAAAATCTTCCGAAGGCTGGCACGACAACACAAACGATTATTTGCCGTTCATTGAAAACTTTATTTTTACGCTGTACCTGTGTTATAAAGAACTCGACAAAAGGTTTTTAACTTTGAATAGCGGTAAAGTATCAAAGACAAAACGTGTTGAAGAAACTGTTTTAAACGCCTTTATGCCAATCTCAAAAAAAGAAATCTGCGATCTTTTGGTTGACGTATCCCCCACTACTGTGGAGGCGGTACTATCATCAATGTTGAAAGACGGCAGGATAGCAAAGCTTGGCACAACAAAAAACACGAGGTATGTAAAAAATAAATTAAAATGATATTGCTTCCCCGAAGAGTTATTTGCGAACAATTTTGTAGTAGATAAAATGTGGCATTATTCCTTGCCGCCCGTTACTGCAATTATTAATTTTATAGAGTTAATAGTCGATTTGATTGAAAATAATAAGCCCGCTTTTATTTCTTTTATTAATTATCAGGACATAAGGATTGAACAAATAGTTACAACGAAATTAAAAGTTATTGCCGAGAAAGAGCAAAAAATATCAGATGATTTAAACGAATCAAAAATAAAGATTGAGCAACTTAATTTAAAAAATCAAGAATTATTAGTTGGGAAGATTTGGGAAGTCGCGATTTTTTAACAAGCACAGGGCAAACGGGGAAGTTTGATTTTTGCCTTAAAATCCAGTGATGGCAATATTGTATCGGTTCAAGTCCGATCGGAAGCACCATTTAAGAAAAATACGAACCGTTGTAAAAAGCGGCTCGTATTTTGTTGCAAACAATTACTTCGGAATAAGATTTATACTATAATATCAATTAGAAACGGCGGGAGACTGTTAAGCCTCCCGCCGTTCCTTTTTGGAGAAGAATGTATAGCCCGCAAAGAGCTATACGGTGTGAGCTGTAGTTAAGGTCGCAAGTTAAGGTTAGCTCAAACACAGTGTGAGCCGTGAATTATAAGTCACGAGTTAATAGTATTAGCTCATAAATTTGGGCATAGGGTGGCGGCGTTCGCCGCCGCCCTCTGCCATAAAGAGTGAGAAATAAATAAGTTTATTCAGCGAGCCAGATAAAGAACCCTAAAAGGTCGTCCAAGTAGTTTTCGGACAGCGTTATCTCTATTTCGATTTCGCCTTCGGGCAGCTCGATATCCTTTATATGTAGCTGTTCTTCGGTGTCCTCTTCGACTCCGTAGTACCCGAAGGTGTAGTCCACGCCGTTGATCTTCATGGTGACGTTGTAGCTACCCAATGTGGGTCCGAAAAAGAAAGTGTACACTCCTGCCGTTTCGACGTTGAGATAGTAGGTGCCCGCACCGACAAACATATTAGGCGTGTTGCCGTAGCCTGTGCCGATTTCAAAATACCTCTTCTCGGCACCCTCTTTTATCGTGAAAGTGAAATTAACGTTCATAGCCTCGCAGACTATGGTGAAGATAACCGTTTCCCCTGCCTCTGCACGGAACGTGCTCTGTCTGAAATCTTGACCGGCGTATATGACTATAACTCCGTTTACGGAAATGACAATCCCTGCTCTCTCCGCGGTTAACACGGTGTATACGCCGCCCTTTTCGGCTACGAAGGTGTACTCTCTATCCGCACCCTCGTCTTCAAGGGTGTCAACCTTTACGGAGTTATTGCCGAGCACAAGCTCGCCGTTGCTGACCGTGTATATCTCAATCTCCCCGTTGCGGTGGTTGGGGTCTAAAGTTGACTCCGAAGCGGTATATCCTGCAGGCAAGTACAGCACCCTTGCGGTGACTTCGCCCGAAAGCGTTGCCGAAATCATATACCTGTATACGCCGTTGCCCATATTCGTAGAGGTGACTGTTTGGGTGGAAACACGTGTGCCGCCGTCAAACAAACCTATATCAACTTCGCTTGCCGAAAGGGTCGCAGGAATACTTACCGAAACGGAATAAGTCATACGCTGCGCCGTTACAGTGCGCTTTACAGCGTTTGACACGGGGCTGATTATGTACAGCGGATTTTCGCTCGTTGCCCTCACCGTATAGTTATAGGTTGCAGGCATATACTGACTTATCTTGTATGAAGTTTGGGCGGTCTTAGCGATTAGCACGTCGTTTTCGTACACGTTGTAACCGTCGGCATTTTCCACCGCAGACCAGCTTAAGGTGCTTTCATTTAGGGATATTACGGGGGCATCGAGAATCTGTTGCTGAACGACAGCCTCTACCGTGTACGTAACTGCATTTGAAGGGTTGCTTGCAGTGTAGCTTGCGCTCACGCTGAACGCCTTTACGGTATAGATATAACTGCCCTCGTCGTACTGCTCTATCGTGTAGGTTGTTGCAGTTACTCTTGCAACGCGCTTTGTAGCCTCGTAAACCTCGTAATAGTTTGCGTTTTCGACTGCACTCCAACTAATAACGTTTTCGCTTAGGGATATTACGGGGGCAATCAGTTGCGTAGGTTCGGGGTTCTCGGGCTCGGTTGTGCCTCTGTCGGGGTTTTGATTATCCGTGCCGCCGCCGTTATCATTGCAAGCCGCAAGCCCCAAAAGCATGCTTAGCACCAGCGTTGCGCTGATTAAAATTAAAGATAGTTTTTTTAATTTCATAAACTCCCCTTAATCAGTCTGCTTTTTGAATTGAAAGATTACATTTGAAGGGTAAAGTTATATCGTCTTGGTAAGTTGTCATATTAAGATGGGAGAATACAAACACCCTTAAAACTACCGTTTCGCCAGCTCCGAGAGTAAGCGTTTCAGATTTGCTTTCCACATCGGGTGCCATCATATTCTGTGTCATATCTCCAAAAATTGAATTGGTAGGATCGTTGTCATATGCTACACCTACGGTTATAACACCAAAAGACATATCCTCATGCTTGGATAAGGTGAGCACGTAGTCGCCCGCTTCTCCCGCAGTAAATGATACTATTACATATCCAAAATCTGCTGTTCCCAAAGCGGTAAATTCAAGTTCTTGTTCAAGACTACCGACCGCACTATTTACAACTTCAATAGAGACCAAAGCAGTAAAGCTCATATTTCCGTCAACTTCAAAAGTAAGATAATCTGCGTCTTCGGCAATTTCGCCGAGAATTGCAAGGTTTATTGAAGCTGTGCCTTCACCAATAACACTTCCGTCGGGGTTCTTTACCATAACGGTGGGCGCGGTTTTTAAATTAGTTACAACTATTTTAACCCATATATTTACTTTCTTGCCTGCAAATGATGCGGTATCAAATGCAACCTGTGCGCCTTCGGGGGTTACGGGTACGTAGTAGTTAGTCTTTTCTTCGGTAATTTCAACTTCGTACTTTTCAAGTGTTATATCGCAGTTATATCCTGTGCCGAGAGTTCCAAGCGCAAATTTTTGTATGCCTTCGGAAATTTCGATTATGCCTTTAAATTCGCCGGAACCAGTGCCGTTTGAACGGTAAATATAATATCTTACGCCTTCGATTGTTGCATAGGCATAGTTTGCGGGGGGAGTGAAGCCTTTCATTTTAAGGGTAAGCATATATCTGCCTGCAACCACTTCGGATTTAAGGGGAATTGTTACCGTTCTTGCATAAGGTACTTCGATATCTGTGAGCTTATTTTCTTCGCCGATACCGAGAGCGTTGGTTTCGTCCAGCTCCTCCTCATAGTCGCCGATGCGCTCAACGGAGATTGTTACGCTACATGACTTTGAAGTGTACAAGCCGAGATAGAACCTTGACGTGCCGAATTCTTCGGAAACCCTTACGATTACGTAGTTTTCGCCCGTGTACTTCTTTTCGATTGCCGAGCCCTGGGGTGCAACGCCCGATATCGAGCCTACGTATTCATCGGCAGGACTCTTATCCTCATTCTTTTTGAAGCCGCCAATTGACAGGTTATAGTTCCAGTATACAAGGTAAACTTCGGCATCGCTTTCGGTGGCAAAGCTCAGCTTATAGTTGCCCTGCGCCGCCCTTTTGACATTTGCTATTATTGTGTCAAGGTTGCCCTGCGTCTTGCTGTAATCGAACATCGGCTCGAAATCAAAGTAGTCCATATAGCCGTTGCCAGTGGTCTTTTCAATCGTCCAGTCCTTGCCTTTTTCTATTATGGTTGTGGGATTTGTGCTTGCCAAATCACCGTACGTTCTGTCGTACGGGTGGGTGTCCCTTACTGCGTCGTCCATCCAGTCGTTGGAAAGGGTCAAGCCGAAATTAAACGTAGTTGTTTCCATCACGTTTTCGTCGATTTCCAACCCTATTGTTCTGTCGTTTGCTATATATTTTCTGGGTATGGGCAGAATACTTTCGTCTTCGTTGCCGGGGATATTCATTGCCTCGGGGATACGGAGCACGTACGTATTGTTATCACCGCTGTAGCTTACGGGGGTAAAGGTGATAACAGCCTCGCCGTTTGCGTCCGTTTCAACTGCCGCTATGGTTGTGTTGGTGGTTGACTGTAACTGTATGCTGAACCACACGTGTGCAAGGGGCTCGCCGCCTGCGGTCGCCTTTGCGGTTACCGTTCTTTGGGCAAAGTATGCCACTTCGTACGTATCGTCGTAGTAGTAGAGTGCGTCGCCGCTGTCTGCTACCTTTATTTCGGTTACGCCGTCATTTTTAAGCGATTTAAGCCAAATTGCAAAGGAATATGCGCCCGAGCCCTCCGCCGCCTTGTACATTGCGTATACCGCAACCTCGTCTTCGGTTACTCCGCACTCGCATACGCCGCCTGCAAAGTCGTGTTCGCCGTTGTCCTTTGTGAGATTGTGAGAACAGGTTGCCGCATACCAGTGGCTCTCTTGGTCAAAAGAAAGCTCTTCTGCGTAAGTATGTACGTGCATGTTATAGTCGCACACGTCGCAGATTTCATTTTCGTTTTCGTCCACGTGCGGCTCGATATCGCTCTTTACCGTGGGGTGGCAGGTTGCAAGCTGATAGTGTCCCTCGTCGCCCTCGGGCAGCCATAAGTCACCGAAGGTGTGGGTGTGTCCGTCACCGCCGTTGTCGTCTTCGTTCGTGTTGTTGCCGCCGTTATTAGCGCACGCCGAGAGTCCGAAGACAAGGCAAAGCGAGCATATTACAGCGCCCAAAAACACAAGCAATTTTGTGTGAATTTTGTTCATTTTTTCCTCCTTTTTTATAGTTAAAGTGTACTTTTACTGCGATAATTTATTTGCCTTTTTGAGCAGTTTATGATACAATAATTGCCGTAATTTACCCGAAAACGCCGAAAATACGGCGTTGTAGGAAAAGTACACTTTTTTTAAAATTTTTTTTGAAACGGGATAAAATAAGTGCAGAGAGGTATTTTTTTCTCTGCACTTTTTTGGTATTCTATAAGAAAATGAAAGGAGTTTTGTAGTTATGAAGATATACGCTTATGCTCGTGTTTCCGCACGTGACCAGAACTTGGAACGGCAGATTGAGGCATTTATTAAGTTCGGAATTGATAAAAGCCGCATTTTCTCGGACAAGAAAAGCGGCAAGGACTTTGAACGTAATGGCTATAAACGACTTATAAAACTGCTTAAACGAGGTGACTTGCTCGTTATCAAGTCGATTGACAGGCTGGGTCGGAATTACGACCAGATTATCGCCGAATGGGCGCATATCACTAATTGCGTGGGGGCGGATATTCTCGTTTTGGATATGCCGCTACTCGACACACGCAGCAAAGGCGATACGCTTGTGGGGAAATTTATTTCGGATATTGTGTTGCAGATTTTATCGTTCGTCGCAGAGAGCGAGCGGGCGAACATTAAGGCAAGACAGGCGGACGGGATTCGCATAGCAAAGCAGAACGGCGTGAAGTTCGGCAGACCGAAAAAGAATTATTCGGATAAATTTTTATCCGTTGCATTTGATTATATAAATAAAAGTATTACTTCGGATACGGCCATGCGGTTACTTGAAATCAAGCGGGATAATTTCTATTACCACGTGCGCCAGATACGGAAAATGATAGGGTAATTATAATTGTGTTGCAAACAGCGTTGAAATGATTTATAATTAAACTATAAACCGTACTGCGGAGAACATATGAATCAGATTTTAAGTACATTTCATGGAGAAGCGGCTGAAAGAATCGTTTCGGCTTATAATGAATCCGTTATAAAAACAGCTACCGTCTGTATCCCGACAGGTTTAGGCGCCGGCTTATTATTTATTGAAGTCATAAATATCATAATTAAAACTAACCCCGACGCCAAAGTTTTCTATTTAGCTAAAACCAGAGAGGAAACCGAACAATTTGAAAAAAGGGTAAAAAGCATCAACTTTGGTCTGTCCGTTTGCTCGTCGGTAAGAGAATACGGCAGTCAATCGGTGTTGGCTTTAACGTACAATGCTTATTTTGCCAATTTTACAAAATTGAACGGGCTCAAAAGCGATTTGATAATCTGCCGTGATGCCGAAAGTCTTAACGGGCCAAGATTCATGTCGATGATCAATCGAAAAAGCAGACTGATATTAGGTGTATTCGCTTCTATACAAACAGCCGAAAAATCTCCGTTCCGCAACGCTCCCTGCCTGTTAAAAATAAGTCCCGATTTAAGTTATAACGAATTACTCTTTCAGGAAAAGCTTGCCGTGCCGATGCTCAAGCGGTTGGGGTTTAAGGACATTCAAGGCAGGAGCGTTTTCAATACAAATAATATGACAATCATACCGAACATAATTGCCCAAAAAGACGGTTTGATCTATTTTATTGAAGTAAAAACATACCGCAGTATGTTCAACGACAGGCAGGTTGTTTGGCATGCTATAAATCAGATAAACACATATAAAAGTATTCTGGAAAATCCTTACCGGAACAGCCGGTTCGGCATAATTCTTATGTGCGATATCGACGAGAGTACAAAGGAGGAAGCTGCCAAAGAATACGGGATTTTTATCTGGGATATCAAAAACCTGTTGTACTTATGCAGAGAATGTATAGAACTGTCGGATATACTCGAACAGATTGCACCCTATGCTTTGAACGGCATAAAGCCGGTGCCGCCGGTTAAAGTTGACTCTTCCGTCAAATTCAAAGCGCCGGTCGTAACAGAAAAATCGTATGAAGCCGAGCTGATTGAAAAAATTAAAAACTGCAAAACCGGTAGAACAAAAAAGGCGGATATCGAATATGAAAAGATATGTGCGGAAATATTAAGCTATCTTTTTAAGAACGAATTTTCTCAGTTTTCAGAACAGCATACCACTAGCGACGATATGTTCAGAATGGATATTATCTGCGGACTGAAAGGCACGACGGCTTTTTGGAAATTTTTAATAAAGTTCTATAATACCAAATTTGTCGTGTTCGAGTGTAAAAATTATTCGCATAAAATAGAGCAGAATTTAATATATGTGACGGATAAATATTTATTTAATCCCGTTCTGCGCAACGTAGCGTTTATATTATCGAGAAAAGGCTTCAATAATAATGCACAGAAAGCGGCTTTGGGAATTTTAAAGGAACAGGGCAAGTTGATTTTAGATATAACCGATACGGATCTTGAAACAATGATTAACGCAAAAGCAGAAGGCAAAGAGCCTTCAGACTTCCTGCTTGACAAGGTTGAAAAACTTTTGATGGGAATCAGCGTTTAAAAATATAAAATGAAACGGCGGGAGGCTGCAAAGCCTCCCGCCGTTCCTTTTTTGGAGAAGAATGTATAGCCTGCAATAGCTATACGGTGTGAGCTGTTGAGCCACACGGAAATCGAATAACATAAGTCTACAAGGCGCCTTTTTTGTTCTTTCTGCGCTCCGTTCGCTTGTCGTACCGCTTAGTACGTCTGCACTCTCTCCGCTTGAAATCTCCAAAAAATGCGCTCTTGGAGATGCTTCGCAGTTTTGGGAGTGGAAAATGGATTGAGACAAAGAAACCGAACACAGACGTACAGGGACGTACTTCAAGTGAGGGTTCTGCCGTATTCAAGACATTTAACGCCCCAAAACCTTGTGCTGTTCGATTTTCGTGTGGCTAATGCCGCAAGTTAAAAGTTAGCTCTATATGCGTTGCGCAAGGCAACGCCCGTTTGTTGGTTAGAGTTAATTAATTTGCGTAAGCGATTGTTTTAATTTACCGACCGCAGTTCTTCGCCCTGATAGATACAGAGCACGCAGAAACCGAATTCGTCGCCGGCGTTAAAGCCCGTAGTCGTTATTGTAACTTCGTGAGTGCCTTTGTTCAAAGGGATAACGAGCCAGTTCGTTACGTCGCCCGATTCCTCGTCGAACTCGCCGAATACGTAGTTAGCGCCGTCAATAGTCAAGGTGATAGTCCTGCCGCCAAGACCTGCAAAGCCGAACTCGAATACGTAGTAGCCGGTAGTGCTGACCTCAAGCGTTCTTGTGCAGTCGCCGAAGATATAGTTTGCTTTATTGCCCCAGCCTATGCCTATATGCAAATCCTGCCTGACTTCCCCTTCCACTATTTTAAAGCTGAAAGTACCTATCTCAAAGCCAACGACTGTAATTTCCATAAGCACTCCTGCCTCGGCATGGAAGGAAGATATATTAAGCCCACTTACAGTGTCGATATACAGACTGCGGTCAACGGAGATATACATATCCTTACTTTCAATCGTGGCGTCAAGGGTGTATGTACCGCTCTTTTGGGGAAGAAAATAGAATATCTGGTCTTCGCCCGCCTGTTCTTTATCATTCACTATGAAAGAGTTTGTACCCACCTTGAACACTTCCGAGCCGCCCAGCGAGATTATTTTGATTTCCGCCTCCGGATTAGTAGACGTAAGCCTTACGGTAGTTGAGACGTAGCCCGAAGGCAACGAAAGGATTCCTGCCGTATAGTTACCCGTGTTGTCGCTTGCAAAGGTGACTCTGCCCTGTCCGCCGGAAAGGGTAGCGGTTTTGGTTCCGACGTTTTCACCGTCTTTGTACAATACAACCTGAACGGTATTCGAAAAGCCGGCAGGTGCGGTGACCGTAACCGTAAAGCCCACTTCTTCCTCCTCCACCGAATAAGTTACGGTGTTGGAGAAGTCACTCGGCGAATAGTGCACGGTATCCGAGCTGATAGCTTTTATTTTATATACCCACTCGCCCGCAACGGTGTTTGTGATTGTGTACGGCGAAGCTGTCACCTGCGTGAGCCTTGTGCCGTTTTCGTAAATTTCGTAAGCCGTTGCGTGCTCGATAGCCGACCATGTAATAACATTATCGGATAAAGTGATAACAGGTGTTTCGAGGGGCTCGGCAGGCTCTACTTGCGGTTCGATTTTGTACGTAACGGTGTTTGAAAATCCGCTTGTTGTGTAAGCCGTGCTTGCGCTTATTGCACACACCTTGTAAACGTACTCCCCTACCGCCGTCTTGGTTATCCTGTACGTAGTAGCCGCTTGACGGGCGGCAAAATTGCCGTTTTCGTACACCTCGTAATAGTCGGCGTTAGATACTGCACCCCACGAAATAACGTTGTCGTTAAGGGATATTTGGGGGGCATCGAGCTGAACGGGGTCGCCTTCGGGTTCGGTTGTGCCGCTGCCGGGGTTGTTATTGCCTGTTGCGCCGTCGTCCTTGCAGGCGACAAGCGGCAACGCCATACATAAAGCCAATATCAAAGATATAATAATTAAAGATAATTTTTTAAATTTCATAGAAAAAGTCCTTTTTATACCCGATGCACAAAAGTGCATCGGGTACTTTAAAAAGAATGAGGAAAAAAATGAACAAATGCGTTAATCTTCTTTAACGGCAATAGTAACTATTGCAGGATGTATAGCATTATCACTTGCACCACTGAATTCTACGTAGCATGCTTCATTAACGTTATCATCTGTAATTGTTAAGTTAGCTGACCTACCAGTTCTTACCGATACATATGACGTACCCATCCAAAGCCATGTCGTTGAACTAACATTACCTATTGTGAGGGAATAAGTTTTATGTTCAAGGTCACTTGCAAAATTGAACTTGATAAGTTTTTCATCAGCAGTTTGATATAAATTAACAGGCACCTCAATAGGCTCATCGGCTTTAAGTGTAGGTACTTCCCACTTCTTCAATTCGACTGTTGCTTCCACCGCTTCACCGGTTGCAGAAAAAGTTATAGCGGTATCGTCTTCTGCCACCTTAATAAATCCGTAATAAATATTATGACCATCGGTACTTCTGCTTTCGCTGAAAACAACATTAGAAAGTGTGCCGTCTTCGCCTATTTTAGCCTGTAACGTACCCGTAGTAAGATTTGTCGCGCCCAAGTCGGCTTCAATGACGTAAACGTCAGTCTCCAAGCCCGAAACAGGCATATCCGCCGTGCCGTCCGCCGCTACGCTTAAAGTGAAACCTGCGGTTTCGCCGCCCTGCGAGCCGCCAACGCCGTCGGCACCCTTGATATTGCCGAGCAATACCCAGGCGCCGCTTTGCTTGTGATAGACATTCCAAGTAGTGGAATCAAGGTATAAATCTCCGTCGTTACCCTGCTCTGCGGTGGGTGCAGTTGCGCCTACAAGCCAAGTGTTGCCGTTTTGACCTGCGGCACCGTCTTCACCTTTGTCGCCTTTATCACCCTTATCACCTTTATCGCCCTTGTCGCCCTTTGCGTTTGCAAGAAGGTCGGCATACCATTCGTCATAGGATAAAGGCTCTTCGCCGTTTGCCCGGGCGGAAGTTACGTATGCCTTGTAAACTTTCATAATAGGGTCGTCAGTCTCGTCGGTATAGCCACTGTCGCTACCGCCGTTGTTATCGCTTTTGGGTGCGCATGCTGCAAAGCTAAACGCACCGAGCGCCATACACGCGCTTAAAGCAAGCGCCGCAAAAATTTTTGATTTTTTCATAAATTTATTTCTCCTTAAATTTTTTTAGTTCACAAATTCAATTTTAAGATTTAATTCTATATCGTTATTTACACCTTTATAAAGCAAGAGGACTATCTCATCACCTTCATTAAGAGTAAACGTGCCTGTTACAGTTTCTACTTTTGACGCTGTAACTCTTTCAATTATGCTCTTGTCTGTTTTTGCGTCTTTTACATAAACAGTTTTCAGGTCATTACCCTCAACAGCAGTCAAAGTTATCTTATAGGTGCCGGATTGAGTAGCTTTAAAAGTGAAGAAATTCTCATTCGGATAAGTTGAATTTGTAGAATAAGATATACGTACAAACGTTTCTGTATTTTCCTGTACTTCCGGTGCATATCTCAATCTGACATTCGCCATGTATGAGTTACAGTATAAAGTATTGTTTTTTATACAAATAAAATTGTCGGAATCGGTAACATGAATAACAGTCGAATACGTTACCACTGTGTTGTAAGATTTAGTGCTTATTGTGTATTCTCTATCTCCAACGCCAACCGTTACCCTAAACATACTGCCGCAAACACTTGCACCGCATAGCATTACATCAATATAATAATTTCCACTACTCATCGAGCCTGCGAGAGGTAACTCAAAATCGTAATCCGTAGCGTTCCTTGTTCCTTTTGAATTAGTTGCAGGAACAAAAGTATAGGTATCAGTCCTTAACTCGGGTATTTTATATTTTTGAAGAGTGAAAACGCCTACAAAATTACTTGATCCGTTATTTTGGATATTAAGGACTTCTGCATTTTCGGAAATTTTAATTACACCCTTAAACAAACCGGTATTTGCATTGGTGCTTTCCCATAAGCTCGTTCTATTGGTTTGGTTTGTATCAGCAAACAGTATTTCTACGCCTTTTAGCGTACAAGATTTATCGGGAACTGCCGTTAACGTATATAGACCCTCTGTGACGTTATCCATAGTTATGGGTGTATACGCACCGTTGCCTGCAACCGTAACTAAAACGCTATTTTCCGCACCAACGCCTATTTTACCGTCGAAGCGTATTTCTACGTAATCGCCCGTTCTTTCAACGGTAACTGTTACTTTTACCGCCGCGTCGGAGATTATGCCGAACTGATACTGCCTTAAACCGTTGGCAGGGGATACCGTTACTTCTACATAATTGCCGCCCGTATATTTGCCTTCGCCTGCCGTGCCGCCGGATATGGAAGTTATATAGTCGTCCGAAGGCGTGCCGTCGGGTTTGGTTGCGTGATATGCGCCCATATTTACGCCATTCTCGTTCCAATAGTAGAGCGT
>JAFLVN010000017.1 GCA_022508285.1 Clostridiales bacterium | reverse complement strand
ATCAGACGCGAGCTCATCCATATCCGATAAATCTTTGATCGAAAGAAGATGCCTTCTAACGATATTATGCGGTATTATCAGTCGTTTCCAACTGTTATCCCCCAGATATGGGCAGATTGCTCACGCGTTACTCACCCGTCCGCCATGTAGTAAACTACATTCGACTTGCATGTGTTAAGCACGCCGCCAGCGTTCATCCTGAGCCAGAATCAAACTCTTAAGTTTAATTGTATAAAACCAATCGTTTCCGATTGTGGCTCTATCTCGACTAAAAAGTCAAATTATCTTTGCTGACTTTGCTTTGTGGTACTATTTGTACTTCAAAGTAATTGACAGAAACTTTTTTAAATTCGTTTCCTTCTATTCAATTTTTAAGCTTCGTTAACCGACCGAAACAGCCGGTGCTCACCAGCGAGCCTATCCATAATAACATATCTAAAATCACTTGTCAACTGTTTTTTAAAAAAATTTTAAAAAACTTTTTATGATTTTATCACTTACGCTTAGGACAAGCTGTTCTCAACCGAAAGCTTATCCAAAATATCATATATATAATCATAAGTCAAGCAAATTTTAAAAGTTTTTTAAATTATTTTTAATAATTCTGTTTTTGACAATTTTAAAACGTTTTATACGCTTTTTCGGTTCTTGACAAAAGTTATAAAATGATTTATCATATGTGCAATTAAGTAGTTTCGCGATAAACTATGCAGTACGTTTAAATATTTCATAATATTATAATAATATATGGTACATTATGTTTAAGATTTTACGGATTATATTTTCAATACTTGCGGCTGCCGCTGCCGCCGTTATGATAATAATTTTTATACTTTTTAATCTGTGGGGATTGCTCCCCCTCGGACTTTGCGTCCTTTTTGCCTTTGCAATGTTTATTTGCAAAAATGCGCAGGAACGCGAAGAATTAAAGAAAAACCCTCCAGCGCCCACTGGAGACTTTATTACGGGAAAGGTAAACAACGATGAAAAACAATAAACCACGCAGCAAAGCATTTGGAATTTCATTAGCGACAGGTATTATCCATATTCTTTCAGCCTTGACTGCCATTGTTTTCTTTATTCTACTGCGGTTTGTTCCGCTGAACGCCGACAGTATCGGTACGGCGATTGCCCTTGTATTAATTCTGCCGCTCGTTATAATATTATTGATTATTGTTATCTTACCGCAATTATGCTTCGGCATAGGCATCACCGTTTCGGCCGTGTGCGGCAAAAAGAAATTGTGCGCAATCTTTTGCGGAGTTCCGATGCTGGCAGATTTAATTGCCGTAATATTTTCATTTGTTTTGGGCATAGGCATAATGACCGATTTAAACATCGTATTGACGATAGTTATAATTTTATTTGGGGTGATGTCTCTCGCATGTATAATCCTTTCGATAATTGCAATGGTAAAAAACATCTCCCAAAAAACCGATTTAGTTGCTCAATAACTAAACGGACGGGTGTGACCCGTCCGTTTTAATTTTATATAATTCTCTGACCCTGAATGAAGTAGCTCCAGCGGGTGGAAGAAATCTGCTCTATTTTGGCGTAGTCGGAGGCAGTGTGCAGAATGTAGTTATTGCCGAGGTACAGCGCAACGTGACCTATCCTCTCCACGCCCTTGTTGTTCTTGCGGGAGGCGTTTGTAAAAAACATCAAGTCCCCCCGCTTTAACTGCGACGCCGTTACGCTCGTACCTTGATAAACCTGAGTGCGGGTGTTGACGTCGAGAAGCTTGCCCGCACCCTTGTAGAATATGTACTGCATGAGCGACGAGCAATCGAACTCGTCCGTTATGAAAGACTTATAGAAATTGCCCCTGCCGTCGTGCAGACGTACCGCACCGTACACGTAGGGTGTGCCGAGGAGCTTACACCCCTCCTCTATTACAGCCTCGATTGTTTCGTTGCCGCTTGACGGCATATTGACAAGTGTGCAATACTTGCTTGAAATGTAGCCCGCATTGTTGCGGTAACCCGTTTTATACCATTCACCCGACTTGTCTGAAAGACTGTACAGCGTAGACTTTTCGGCTTGTCCCCGCACGGAATAACCCGTACCTGCGCCCGAGCGGATATTCACTCCGTTGGTCGTGACGGTGAAATAGGTTATTGTTTTAACCTTGTTTTCCTCTTCAACCTCTACCTGCGGCTCCTGCGGAGTTTCGGGTTGGGGATTGTTTTGTATTATTCCCTGTTCCTGCTTTTCTTCTTTCTTTTCAGAGCAACCTGCGGCGAGGGGTAAAACTGTTACAAACGATGCCGCAAGAGCGGCAAATAAATACTTTAACTTTTTCATACTTGCATTATATCACGGACTATTCGTGCAATCAATGCAAAAAATCTGCCAGCCCTTCCTTAGGCTGGCAGATATGGAAAACGACTTAACCGTCGCTATTTTGTATTATGTAGCCCTTTTTTGAGCCGTCGGCATAGGCAATTTGAACCGTCTCGCCTTTATCGTAAACGGAGTGGCTGTACGCAGTGTAACGCCTTCCGTCAAATTCCACTATAATTTTATAAGTCGACTTGCCTCCGTACTTTGGAACTATCTTTCCGCCAACCTTCTCAAATCCGGTTAAATAGGAAACTGCAATACAGGGTACGCACGCCACGCACACACCCTCGCCCCGTCTGTTTGCGGATTTTGGCGGAGTTTTACGTACGTGCGAGGACAGGGCGATTGCCAGCACAAAGATTATCACAACCAAGACGAACGCACCCATGCACGTAATGGCTATCGCGATTTTGTTATAGGCGAACGATATGATTGCACCCGCGAACGACAAAACAGAAAAAACCATTAAAAAAATCGTGCCTATCTTTAAAGACGTGCTTGCGGCTTTGTCGATTTCACGCTGAGCTTCGTCATGTTTCAAGTCAATTACGGCGTAAACTATGCCGAAGATAATATAATAGACAATCAGCGCAATTATTGAGATAATCGCGCCGTGCGGCATACCTAAATACACGAAAGTAAACATGCACACGACTGCGACGATTAATGGCAAAATTGCGGCAATTAAAACGAACTTTGAAGGAGGTCTTTCATTATTCATAATTTAAACACCTTTAAAAGCGCCGCGGCTTTAAGCCGCGGCGCTTTTGATTAATCTGATATACCTTCGTTGAGCTTTTTTAAAAGTTCGTCCAAGTCGTGACCGTGAACGTAAACGGCTTGCTCGATGGTTTCGCCGTGCGCCATAGCGCAACCGAGGCAGTGCATGCCGACCGACATAAGAATTTCTCCGCTGTTGGGGTTTATTTTGAGGCAGTCTGCAATTAAAGTATCCTTTGTTATCTTTGCCATAATATATATCTCCGTTTAAATTATTTTTGTGCACTTATTATAGCACAACGTTTTAAAGATATGCAATAATTTTTAATATATTTTTACCGTACTCGTTTATGCAACCGCATAGAAGCGAGCAAGACAAGGAGTGCGAGGAAAACCTGAAGGAGTTTACTAAAACGTAAATGACTGAAGGCTACCACAGCACGACGCAGTATTGCGACGCTTATATGCGGTTGGCGGTAGCCTAATCGCCGTTGTGTACAACAACTTGCGGGAATGGAATACTTATTCCGTGCTCATCGAACATATTCTTTATTGCACCGTTTAAAGCACGCCCCACCGAATAGAAATCTTCTTCGTAGCAGTCTACCTGAAATCTGAGTTGTACGCCACTCGCACCGAGATTGGTTACGCCGTCGTAACGCACAGCACCGAGCGCACCGGGAATTTTAAGTTTGCCGACGTTCTCCTTGATAATTTTTTCGACTTCGGGCAGTTTTGCGCCGTACTCGACGTCGATATAGCTGAGCGCCACCGAAGGCTCTACACTTCTGTTGATTACACCGTGAATTTCGTTGTTTTTTATAATTTTTATATTGCCGTACGACTTGAGTTTAGTAGTTCTTATGCCAATAGACACGACCTGCCCGTAGAAATCGTCGATAGTCAGCCAGTCACCGACGTTGAACTCGTTTTCAAAAACGATGAAAAGTCCCGCCACAATGTCGGCAATAAGCGATTGCATTCCGAGACCCACGACTAAAGTAATAACTCCCGCACCCGTTATAATCGCCGTTGCGTCCACGCCCCATTGATATAAAATTACAATAACGAGCACGATTGCCGTCACCCAGCGGATAAGATTCATAATAAGTCCGCCGACTGTAATTCCGCGCGGGGTCTTGCTGAATAATTTTTTAACTACAACCAAAGCGATAGTGGTGATAACAAGCAGAATTGTTACAAATCTTACACTCATTATCAATTTTGGAACGAGCGACATTAAATCGTTCAGGAATTTCGAACCGTAGTCAACACCCGTAAAAGGGCTGTTTTTGCCGTGAATATAATCGTAAAACACGTACGAGCAAACGGTAGCTATAAGAAGTATTGTAAGTATAATGAGTTTAACTGGTCCTACCGCCCTCAGCTTTTGTTTGTTCTCATTGTGCATTTCTTTTATTTTTTCCAACTTTTCCTTATTTGCCATTTTTCACCTCTCGAAAAATCAGAATTTAATTTGAACGTTGCCGTTAGGGTATTCCGACTTGTGCTTGAGCGCAACAACCTTTGCCGCATCCTTGATATTCGCAAGCGGTTTGCCCTTGGATATGCGGTTTTCTATATTTATTTCCTCGGTGTCAACCTCGGAAACGGACTTGTCGCCCGAAACTACGGCAAGCTTGTAGGGCACGGTTACATAGTCGGCAAAGATGAGCTCACCCTTGCCCTTAATATCCGCAATCATTACGCCCTTCGAGCCACGTCCGTGCTCGTCGAAAAGTGAAGATATTACACGCTTGAAGCCGCCGAGCGAGGTAGCAACTATAATTTCGCCCTCGCTCCTGTGCTGGGTTGCAAGGATTACTTCGTCGTTGTCGTTGACAGTTACCCCCCTTACGCCGCCGGCTATCCTGCCGTGAACGGGCACGTCGTCTTTGGAAGCGTTAAGGCACATGGCATTCTTTGTGACGAACAGCATCGTTGAATACTCGTCGCTATCCCACGTTTCGACGTTTATCAGTTCGTCGTCCTCTTTGAGTTTTAAGGCGGGGAATACACGCTTCGCAACGTCGTATTCCGCCCATTCCGAACGCTTGACCGCACCCTGCTTTGTGAAGAATATGAGCTCACCGCCGCCGATTTTACCATCAACGGCAAATACCTTTACGGGATACTCTTCCTTTCCGATGCCGCCGTCGAGCGTTTCGAGCTTTGCGCCCGCAGAGCGCAAATCATCCGGCTCAACCTCGTCGAGCGGGATTTTTACGCAGTTGCCTAAGTTTGTAAAGATGAGCGCCGTTGCCTTAGGTCCGCAGTGCAGCACTTGTCTGTACAGAACGGAAAGATTTGCCGATGCGCTCGTCTTTTTCTTAACCGTTTCGTCAAATTCCGCCTTGTCGAGAAATTTAATTGTGTTCGACGCAGTAACGGCTACCGTCCAGGCGGATACCTGACGCTTGACGTCCTCCCGCTTTACGTTGATTTTTTCCGCACCGCCGACGATCACCGTCTTGCGCTCGGTTTTGTACTTTGCCTTGATTTCAAGCATTTCACGCTTGACTATTGCAAATTGCAAGTCTCGGCTTGCGATTATCTGCTTTAATTCCTTAATTCTGATTGTAAGCTGGCGGTGCTCTTCTTCGAGCTTTGTGACTTCCAGCTTTGCGAGGCGTGCGAGGCGCAAATCGAGAATTGCCTGAGCCTGCTTTTCGGTGAGCGCAAAGCGTTCCATGAGACGCTTTCTTGCATGAGTGGTGTTTTCGGAAGTTTTGATTATCTTAACCACTTCGTCCACGTTGTGAACGCCGATAATCAAGCCCTCCAATATATGACAGCGTGCCTCCGCCTCTTTGAGCTCGAACTTGCAACGGCGCAAGACGACCTGCTGCTGATAGCGGGTGTAATACTTTAATATATCTAACAGCCCGAGCTGACGGGGCTTGCCGCCGGCTATCGCCACCATATTTATGCCGAACGTGCACTCCAAATCGGTGTACTTGAAAAGGAGCTGTAAAATTTTATCGGTGTCGGCGTCCTTTTTCAGAGTGATTACTGCACGCATGCCCGAGCGGTCAGACTCGTCCACGATATTGGCAATACCGTCGCCAAGTTCCTTTTTCTCCTCGCATAAAAGCATGATTTTGCGCAGAAGCTCTGCTTTATTTGTCTGATAGGGCAGTTCGGTTATAACTATATTCTTCTTGCCGTACTCCGCCTGCTCCACGGCGTATTTTGCACGGAGGGTTATTCTGCCCCTGCCCGTCTCGTACGCCTGTTTGAGCTCGTTGGCAATGATATATCCACCCGTAGAGAAATCGGGACCGGGGATAATTTTCATTATCTCGCTGAGGGATATAGTAGGTTTATCGATGTATGCACAGCAACCGTCGATAACTTCGGCAAGGTTGTGCGTGGGAATATTTGTAGCTAAGCCTACGGCAATGCCGTTTGCGCCGTTTACCAAAAGATTGGGATATCTGCCGGGCAGAATGTCGGGCTCTAAGAGCGAATCGTCGAAGTTGAACGAAAAGGGTACGGTTTCCTTGTCGAGGTCGCGTAATAGCTCCAAAGCGAGCGGCTCTAACCTCGCCTCGGTATATCTCATTGCTGCGGCGGGGTCGCCGTCCACAGAACCGAAGTTGCCGTGACCGTTTACAAGAGTCTGCCGCATGTTGAAGGGTTGAGCCATTCTGACCATTGCGTCGTACACGGAGCTGTCGCCGTGGGGGTGATATTTACCCATGCAGTCGCCGACGATACGAGCCGACTTTTTGTGGGGCTTATCGGGAGTTAAGCCCATTTCGAACATGGTGTATAAAATTCTGCGCTGAACGGGCTTCAATCCATCCTCGACACGGGGCAGGGCTCTGTCTAAAATTACGAACTCGGCATAGGGCAGCATAGAGCCTGGCATAACCTGCTCTATGGGCTGAACGTATATATTGCCTTGAGGGATTGAAGTTTGAACGCCGTTTGTTTTTTTAGCCATCAGTCAACCTCCCCCGAGTTCTCGGGCTTGAAGTTGACCTTCTCTATAAACCCGTCCACCTTATTGAAGTTTGCGTTCTGCGCAAGGAATTCCTTTCTGCCGTCCACCTTGTCGCCCATGAGCATCTCTATAACGCTCGCCGCCTCGGCGGCGTCTTCGATAGTCACCTGTATTAAGTTTCGGGTTTCGGGGTTCATGGTCGTATCCCAAAGCTGGTCTGCCGACATTTCGCCCAAGCCCTTGTATCTTTGCAGTGAATAGCCCCTGCCGACCTTTTTTATCTTTTCGTCGAGCTCGGCATCGTCGTAGGCGTACTCCACCACGTCCTTTTTATAGACTTTATAGAGGGGCGGCATACCTATATAAACGTAGCCGGCGTTTATCAAATCACGCATGTACTTAAAGAAAAAGGTTAAAAGTATACAGCGGATGTGCATGCCGTCCTGGTCGGCATCCGAGAGAATAATTACTTTTTTGTATTTGGTTTTTTCCACGTCGAAGGAGCGGTTGAAGCCTGCGCCTATCGCCGAAATCATAGTTTTTATTTCTTCGTTCTGCAACGCCTGAAGTGCCGTCTTTTTCTGCACGTTCAAAGGCTTGCCTCGAAGGGGCAAAATGCTTTGGAATGCACGCACACGCGCCTGCTTTGCCGTGCCGCCCGCGCTGTCGCCCTCGACTATGAATAATTCGTTCATTTCGGGATTTCTGCCCGAACATGCGGCGAGCTTACCTACAAGATTGAGACCGTCGTTCTCGCTTGCAGCTTTAGCCACGTCACGCTCGGCACGGTGCTTAATCCTGTCGTCTGCGGCAAATTTAGCCTTTTTTGCAATCTCCTCGAATACAGACTTTTTGCTCTTGTCGTTCAGAAGCTTGGCAAAGCCCTCCAAAACGGTCTGCTCTACGGGCTGGCGCACTTCGGGGTTGCCGAGCTTTGTTTTAGTCTGCCCCTCGAACTCAACGTTCGCAAGCTTTACTGTGAGTACGGCGGTAAGCCCCTCCTTTATATCGTCTGCAACGAATGCGGGGTCCTTTGCCTTTAAAAAGCCGTTGCCTCTGGCATAGTCGTTCACCGCCTTAAGTAGTCCCGAGTGGAAACCCGATTCGTGGTAGCCGCCCTCGACGGTGGATATATTATTTACGAACGAAAAGAGACTCTCGGTGTCGTCCTTGGTGTGGCAGATGGCAAATTCTATCTTAATTCTACCTGCGGGCGCGCCCTTGACCTGTATGTCCTTTATATCCGAATAGTATAAGGGCTGGCTATACAACGGAGTTTTGCCGTCATTGAGGTAATTTACAAAATCAACAAGTCCGCCGTCGAACTTATAAGAGACGGGCTCACGGGGAGGGCGCTTAACTTTTACGTTTGTCACGTTGCCGTCGTCGTCCTCGCTTTCCTCGAACGTGTAGGTGGGACGCTCGTCTTTTAAGTTTATTTTTACCCCTTTATTTAAAAAGGCGAGCTCCTTCAATCTCTTTGCGACGGTATCGTAGTTCCACTCCACCGTTTCGAACACTTCGGAGTCGGGCATAAAACGCACCAGCGTGCCACGCTTTGGGGTTTTTTCCTTTGTGTCTAAAAGAGGTGCGGTTGGTATACCGCAGGACCACTTTTTCTTTTTTGCGTCGTATGTTGAAGTGAAAGACATTTTATATATATTGCCCCTGTAAACTTCAACGTTGAGCCACTTTGAAAGGGCGTTTGTTACCGAAGCGCCCACGCCGTGCAAACCACCCGAAAAGGCGTAGTTTTCATTGTCGAACTTGCCGCCTGCGTGCAGCTTTGTGAATATAATTTCAACGCCGCTCATCTTGGCTTTGGAATTTATGTCGGTGGGCATACCTCTGCCGTTGTCCTCTACCGAAGCCGAGCCGTCGCTGTGCAAAGTCACCGTGATTTCGTCGGCATAGCCGTTTGCCGCCTCGTCTATGGAGTTATCTACTATCTCCCACAGAATGTGGTGAAGCCCGTTGACGCCCGTTGACCCGATATACATACCGGGGCGCACACGCACTGCTTCAAGCCCCTCTAAAATTTTCAGGTCGTCCGCATTGTAGTGTTCAGTATTTACCATTTTCTCCGCCTTTTTATTCCCCGACGATAATTACACCGTGCGGGCACATTTAGTTATAAATAACTATGTAATTATACCATATTTAGTATTAATTGTAAAGAAAACAAATTAAAAAAGTGAACGGGTATTTAAAAAAAATTGCCGCACGGCTTTTAGGCCGTGCGGCGTACATTATTTAAATTACCTGCTCTTTTTAAGCTTCTTGGCTTCTTTGGCTTCGATTTCCTGCTCGAACTGAACGTCTATATCACCCTTGTTCTTGGGTTTTATGAAGAGCAACAGAATTATGCCTATAAACGACGCTCCCGCGATTGACAGCAGGATTATGGAAGTCATGTTGTCCTGAACCCAGGTATCCTCACCCTCGAGCACTTTGGGAGTTGCGGAAACCGCTATACCCATATATTCCTTTACGGGAGTGGGGAACTGCGTGCTCGTTACTTTACACTCTACAAGGTAGAAGGCGTTTGCTTCCTGAGGTATGAAGGAACGGTTCTTGGAGTTCCACGCATAGTCGTAAAACTTATCGTATTCGTCGCTGTTTTTATCGAGCTTCGACTGTTCGATAATGTTTGTGAAGTATTCTCTGTGCTCAGTAAAAAGCTCTTTCTTTTGGTCCATGAACTGCTGATAGGTAAGCACTTTACCGTCATTGGCTTTGGCATACAGCTCCTGCTCGAAGCGGTACAGCGTGTAGGTCGAATTAGGGGAAAGCCCCTTCACTTCGAACGCCGAAACCGTGTAAGAAGTGCCGATATATGCGGTGCTCTGTTCGCCGGGGTCCTCTATCGAAATTTCGGCTACGCCTGCGGTGAAACGGAACCAAGGGAGCCTGTCTCTAAGCTGCTTTTCCTCGTCGTCGTCATCATACATATTCCATATATCGTTCGCCGTGAACTTCTGAACTTCACCGTCCTCGTCGATATACCACATACTGTTGGAGGCATTATCGCTAGCGTATACCGTGAATAAATAGTCGCCCGCCGCAGTTAAGTCGATATAGAGCTGCGAGGAGGTTCTGCCCGTGTTGGACTTCTCGTCGCCGTTTACCATATAGTATATGGAGAAAGTCATATCCTCGTATGCGGTAGCGTTATCGCTTACAAGCATTTCAAGCGAGGGAAGATAGAAATCTTCGTCTGAGCCGGCACGCAAATTTTTTGCGGCTTCCTGAACTTTTTCGTTATAAGCCTTCCAAATTTCGTTATCCTCGGAGAAGACGGTTTGTCCATCGCCGTAGTTGAAGGTTGCACCCTCATCGTCTGTAGCAACGGCTATATATTCGTGATCTGCGATATAGAGCTTGTATTGGTCTTCAACGAACCAGTCGAGGAATACGCAGGTGGACTGCTTACCCGTGGAAGAAGTGTCGGTAAGTTCGAGATAAATCTTTATGGCGGCTACGGGAAGGAACTCACTCTTTTCGTCCGCACTATCTGCTTTGGAATAGTAAGCCGTGCCGTAGTTCTTGCCGCTAACCGTGGTATTGTAGTTTACACCAGACTTGGGAGCGTAGTGATTGGAGTGGGGATAAATGAATACATCCTGGTCGCTCGTTACCGTTTGGAACAGCCTTTCGGCGTCAAAGTTATCGGCGTCCACGCCGTTTTCAGCCTGGTCTTTGGTGAGCATAAAGTATGAAGTTACAGTGCTGGGGGACTGCGTGAGAACGTCAATTGCCGTATAGCTGAAGCTGAGCTCGCTGTCCTTCTTGATATACGTTACACCTGAGTCGAGGCAGAGCACGGGGGGCTGTGTATCGTTTACCTGACCGCCGGTAAAATACTCGTTGCCTTTGGAATCAACGTGGCGGGATATCGAACTGGAAGTGCTTGCAACTTTGCCGTTTGCGCCCCTGTTGAGTATAAACGACTGACCGTTGAGCTCGTAGAGCGCCATGCGCGCCCTTGTCTGTCCTTCAAGTTGCTCTCCCTCGTCGTCCACCTTAAATTCCGCCTTGAACGACAGAGGGTTTACGGGCTTTGTGGATGAAGATACGTATTTTGCGTACGTTTTTCCGACGTTTATGAACGTACCGTCCTGACATACGGAGTCATTGCCGGCATTAAACACTTTTACGTCATATTCGCCCTTTTCCTTGCCCTCGCCGAGCTGAATTACGATATGGTCGATATCCAGCGCTACAAGCCCGTCAACGTCTATATCCTCTTTTTTGTCTTCGGCGATATCCTTGTCGTCAGTGATAACTGCGTATACTTTGTTGATTTCGCCGTCGCCGTTCTCGGGGTCTGCGCCTATGAAAATTATATAGTTAGTGGTTTTTTCGTCCTTGGTCATGTTGTACTGCTGCGACTCAAAGGCGATTACGTATTTTTCGAAATTTATTTCCTCAAAGCCGATTTCCATACGGAGGTAGCCTTCGCCCATTTCCGAGGGAACTTTTTCCGCTATTTCGGTTGCCTCTCCGTCGAAAGCCCAGAAGCCGTCGTCGTTGACTTCCCACTTATCCTTGTCGTCCTCGTCGTATTCGATTTGAGTATCGTTATCGCGAATCCACCAATTGCCGTTTTTGCCTTCGTACGGCTCAAGCAGATAATCGTCAAAGTCGCCTTTGTTGTAGTACCAGTGGTACGCAAGGTTGCGCCTGTAGGTTATTGCGTCCTCGTCCTTCTTGAAGGTGAACATGGTGTAGTAAGCATAGTCGGGATTCTTGGAGTCGAACTCTTCTTCCTCATCTTCCTCGCCCTCGCCTACGTATACTCGGTGTGCCCAAACCTCGGCGTCGCCCGATTTAACGAATGTGCTTGTACCGCTGACAGTGTAAAATCTGTTAGCGACAGCCACGTTGCCGAAAAATATGCCGAGCGCCACAACCATTGTAAGCGCAAGAGCTACTATTAAGCTGAGTTTTATTTTAAAAGCCTTCATAATTTTCTCACTTTTCAAAGGTGGATTAATCAGTATTCTATTTGAGGAAATTCAAATCTCAATTATTTTACTATAATATAAAAGAGCTTGTCAATAATTTTTGCGAGCAGTAAATAATTTTTTTGAGCTATATTGCCTCAAACGAGAATAATTTCCAAGGCATTTCGTCCTTGGGCGGCTCGATTACGAAGCGGAGCGCCTCGCCCGTGGTGGGGTGTGCGAACCTTAAAGAGTACGCCCAAAGCGCAAGTTTGCCCTTAACCGCCTTTTCGCCGCCGTAGCGCATATCGCCGTAAACGGGGCAGTTGATAGCCGCCGTCTGAACTCTGATCTGATGGGTTCTGCCCGTGTGCAGGGTTATATCGGCAAGCGAAAGTCCGGCATTTTTATCTTTTATTTCATAGGCGAGCGAGGCGTATTTTGCCCCCTCCTCGCTCTCGGTGCAAACGTATACGGTGTTATTTACCGAATTTTTTCTGAGATAGTTTACGAGTGTAGCCTTTTGCTTACCCGGAACGCCGCAAAGCACGGCAAAGTACTTCTTTTCAAAGCCGCCGCCCGTCATCTGCTCGGTGAGCCTTGCCGCCGCTTTGGAAGTTTTGGCAAACACCATAACGCCGCCCGTCGGCCTGTCGAGACGGTGCACAAGTCCCAAATAGACGTTGCCCGGCTTTTCGTACGCCGTTTTGATATACCTTTTCACGCAGTCGAAAAGGTTGTCGTCGCCGCTCTCGTCGGGGCAGCACGCAACCATCTGAGGCTTTAAAACGACGATTATATGGTTGTCCTCGTATAGTATGTTGAGTTCGTTATCCTGCATAGTCCTCACCTGTGAACAGTCCGCTTGCGCCACACGGCAGGGGTATACCCTCCTCCGTAGCTATGCCGACCTCGTACGCATCCGCTTTGCCTTTGAAATCTTTTAAAGCGAGCGTCAGAATATTTTTGAGCACGGCGGGCTGAAGCCCCGTCGTGTAGCTGTTTATCAAAAAGAATACCGGCTTGTCCAAAAGAAGCTGAGCGCAGCTCAACACAAAGTCGAACAGGTTTTGCTCTATCTTCCACATTTCGCCGCCCGGACCTCTGCCGTAGCTGGGCGGGTCCATAATTATGCAGTCGTACCTGTTGCCCCGGCGTATCTCGCGGGCTACGAACTTCATGCAGTCGTCGATTATGTAGCGTATTCCGCCCTCTATGCCCGAAAGCCTTGCGTTTTCGCCCGCACGTTCGACCATGCCCTTTGCCGCATCCACGTGGGTGACGAGCGCCCCCGCCTTTGCACATGCAACCGAGGCTGCACCCGTGTAGGCAAAGAGGTTCAAAACCTTTATTTCCCGATCGGGATTTTTAGATTTCGCAAGTGAGATGAGCCGCCTGCATTCCTCCCAGTTTACCGCCTGTTCGGGGAAAAGCCCGGTGTGTTTGAACCCCATAGGCTTGACCTTGAAAGTCATGTCGGCGTAACTTACCGTCCATTCTGCGGGGAATGGCTTTTTAATTTCCCATGCTCCGCCGCCCTTTTCGCTGCGGCGGTAAACGGCGTTATAATGGCAATCGAATAAGTTTTTGCCCTTCCAGATTACCTGCGGGTCGGGGCGCAAAAGCGTTACACCCTTCCAGTCCTCGAGCTTCATACCCTCGGACGTGGCTAAAATTTTATAGTCCTGCCAGCCGTTTGCAACTTTCATAAGGTAAATTATACCAAATCAAGTGCAGCTTGTAAAGTAAAAGAGCCCCGTTGCAACAAATTAGAGCACGCTCAAAGGCATCAAAAGGCGGCGGCGGAAATTTCCGCCGCCGCCAGTGGTATCCACGCGCCGAGTATTTTTACTACTTCTCGCTTGACTTGCTTTACCGCTCATAAACTTAAAAACCCTTCGTAATTCTAAACCGCAGAGATTTTACCTACTGTAACTATACAGCACGTTATAAAGCACCGAATAGTAACTGTCGAGATATCTCTTTGCCACGTCGTCGTTTGTGTACAGCTTCATGCGCAGGGCGGGGTCTTCTATGGACATGTAGTACTCACGCACTATCTTATAGCGTTCGGAATAGGTAAGGGTGTAGTCTACAATGTACCCCACCATCTCCTGCTCCTCGTCCTGGTCGGGGAAAGGCTCGTTCAGTTCAAGAGCGTACAAAAGCTGTTCCCTCAATATATCCACCTGATAGTTGAACTCCGCTTTAAGCTCCGCATTTTTATGTGCATGCAGCGTGGAGTTTTTCATTCCGTTGCCCAAAATCATCTTATCGAACATTGCAAGCTCGATTTCCATTTTGTGTTGGAGCTCGTTTTTCTTTTTCTGAGCCGTGCGCAAAAGCTGCATCTGTACTGCGGAATAATTTTTCAGTATTTCATCGTCAATCTCTATTATGTCAAACGTCATTTAAGTCACCTCCGCCGATAGATACGCCGACCTGACAGAACCTGTGCCGCAAAAAGTAACCGTAAATCTGCTCCCACGCATATTGAGCCTCGTTCTGCCGTTGGGGCAATCGACCGTGCGCTCGTTTACGCCGTCTGAGATTATTACCTTTACGTCTTCATCGCAGTCGACTTCGAGCAGAGTGGCAAGCTTTCTTTTATCCGTACCGAAGTCAACAGTTCCCGTAACCACCCCGTACGGAATTTCTTCGGAATTAAGATTCAAACGGTATATTCCGGACTCGGTATACGCCAGAACGGATTGCTTGTCTTGCGACACGAAATAGGCGGGAATATCGATTATCTGACAGCAGTCGCAGACGACGTCGTACACGTATATAACCGACCTTCCGAGAGATTTTGACGTGCCGCAAATAAAATAATACCTGTCCGAATATACAAAACCCGACACGGGTGAGACAAGGTCATCGGTGACGAGCCCTTGTATTCTCGCAACCTTGCCGCCACGGTAGCGCATAAGCCCGCCGAGACAGAAAAACAGAATACTGTCGCCTGCTATTGCCATGGTGTGGCGGGCAATATCCGGCACGGGCAGGGCGTCTTTCTCCTTGAAATTTTCGGGATCGCCGTAAGTAGAAAAGCGCATTATCGAAGTTTCCCTGAATACGACGAGCTCGTCCTCGAAATCGAATAAGTCGATGATATGTCCGCCCATAGGCTCCAATACAAGTTTGCCGGCACCCGAAGGTATCCCCTCCGTCCAGTCCAAGAAACCGCTCGGGCCCGACCATCTGAGAGTATACGGCATCGAGGTGTCTCCGCCGAACAGCCTGCCACGCCGCATCGCACCGCAGGCGAGTCCTACGGGAAATGAGTAGCTGTGAAAGCCGCCTTCGCTTAACCGCATATAGCGTTTGCCGCTGATAATTATTCCGTACGGGGATGAGCTGTAAGTTTCGATCTTGAAAGGCGAGCTTCCCGTGTCGGAATAAAGCCGAACAAATTCAGTACCCAGCGCACCCCCATAAACATTGCCGTCGTTGCCTGCCGCCATTACCAAGTCTCTGATTTGCGGCCAACACCCCATTACGGTAAGATTTGCGACAGCTTGGTCACTTTCAAACGACGCCGACCAGCCGGGGATAATACTTCCGTCTTTTATAAATGCGCCGAAGGGCTGAAGTCCGAAAGTTTTTACAAGGTCTTGCCGTTTAACCTTATATCGAGGATATGTGCCCACTAAATCCACCTCCGAGGGGGAATATATGCGCCTGCGTCCGACTTTTTCCGTGCCCGGTCGATTGCCTCTCGGTAGCGGGTCTCCCACACTTCAGCCATAGAGGCTTCGCCGCAGATGAGGCAATATTCCGCCGCTGCGCCCAGTGCAGTTATGTATCCGTCACCCGTTTCACCGAATTGGCTTTCGTCCTCTAAAGTCTTTTTTTTCGGGGTATAAAAATAAGTGATTTCTATTTTCTGCGCATCTGCCGCAATGCAGTTGGTTTGAAGCTCGTAAGGTATTTCCTTCCCACCCGATTTAACGTTGAGTATTCTTACGGGCGTGTGCAAAAAATCGGCAAAGTAAAAAATTTTGTTTTCCGAAGAGTACAGCGTTTCGGTGCACTTTAAGGGGAAGTAGTATCTTGCAAGCTCGTCTTCGGTGGCGTTGATGCAGTATATCAAAGTCTGCACAACTTCGGCGGCTTCGCCCTCGGGCTCGCTGCCGCCCTCCATATCAATCGCAATATCCTCTCTCCCTATGCGCCGCAAAGCGCTGTATAAAATGTCCCGAATTGACATACACCCTCACGAAAGCTTCAGCATCGCCTGTGCGCACGGCTTTTTACAGATGAGCTCTGCATATTTTACGAGAGTCGCATTGTAAGCCGCTTTACCGGGAATCTGCTTTAAGATTTTGCCGTCCTCGTCCTCAAGCCACTCCCAGTCGCAGAGCTGGCAGAGCATAAAGTCGTCGGTGTTCAAAAAGTAAATTACGCCGTCGGGGCAGAATTTATCGGCATATACGGGCACGCCGTTTACGGTGATTGCACCGAAGCCCGTGTTCACGTCCGTGGAGTTGACGACGAGCTTTTTGTCGGCGATAAGGTCGGCAATCTTTCTCCTCGTCGCATACGAGCAGAGTATTATATTTATCCTGTTGTTGAAGTTTTCCTCCACATAGTCGAGCACGTCGGTGAGGTCGTTCTCGGTGAGACTTCCCGAAACGGACTTGGAGTAGGGTTTGAAGTAGTTTTCCTCATCCTTGTCGTAGCCGTACAGGTCGTCCTCCCCGAAAATTGCGCTAAGGCCGGTAAGCTCTACGCCGTCGCTGCCGTCGCCGTAGAGCATGCGCTGGAAGTTGTACTTTGCGCCTGCAATGAGCCCCTCCATTTCGGCGTTCACAAGGTTTACGAACGCACCCGAGCTATCACGGGAAGCACGCATTGCCTTATCGCTTATCTCTATCGTGCCGTAAATATTTTTGAGCGGAACGGAAATTTCAATGTACCTGTTCTTATAGGGAGCGGGCAGGTCGGCGTCCTCTGCGCATGCCTTAACGCCATCGGTATTCCCACGGACTACCGACACCTTTACGTCCTTGCCGTACACGTTGCTTGAAGTCTTTTCGATAGCCGAAAAGAAAGGGGATATGTTGTCGTTGAGCTGTGCCGTAACAGCCTGAAGATAGTAGTCTTTTAACGCCTTATCTGCGTTTTCGATTGTAATCAATTAATTGTCTCCTTTTAATTTTTTAAAAACTGTTTTGCGAGAGCTGCCGCCTCTTTTACAGACTTGGGCGAGCTCTGCGGGGCGGCGCAAGATACGCCGCCGATAATCAGCGGAACGCTCTTTCCACTGAACACTGTTTTAAGGTATTCCCCCACCACGGCTTCCCTTACGGAGCTGCTGGCAAGGGCTGCGGACAAGAGCTTTTCCTTGTCAAGGCACTCGGGAGAGGGCGCCTCTGCCGCCTTGCTCTCCTCCAGCTCTTTGAGCCTCTGGCTGCGCCGGGTGAACTCCGCCTCCAGAGCGAGGTACGCCGACATAAGGGCTTCGACGCTTTTGAATTTTCCGGTGTCGGGCGCGGCATTTTGCATATTTTCCGCCTCTGCGGGTTCCGCCGTCTCCGTCAATTTTTTGTCAAAGTTGTCCTCCGTCGCCGTTTTCTGTGCCGAATTTTCGATATATGTTGAGTTTTCAGTTGTCATTTTTATCTTTTTCCTCCTCTACTGCGCCGTCTTCGGGGATCACGTTTACAAAAGACGCATACCCCAAAGCCTCTAAAATTTTTGTCTTTGCACGGGCGCTCATTTTGCCGTTTTCATCCGAAAACAGCCCCCTGTCAATCAACTCGTATATTACCGCTTTTCGCTGTGCCGGGGTCATATTCAGGTCTGTATCGGCGTCGAGCACCACGTCGTCGCCCGAAATGTCGCTGCCCTTGAAAAATATCATCTGCGAGCGCCCGTCTTTACCGGCGTAGCGCATCAGCCTTACGTCGGTCGCAAACTGCCTGTAGAGCCGCAATATCTGCCGCCCGATGTTCTTTACCGCCCTTTTAAGACTCTGATATGCCATATTGAGGCGGGCGTCGTCCTGCTCGAGTATGAGCTGCAAGCCAGTTGCCGAGGTTACCCCCGCAAAGCTGTCGGCGTTTTCCGAGAGGTCGCCCGTGCCCGATATCTTTGTAAATTCAGCTAGCAGACTTTCCTCCTCCTTCCAGAACTCGTCGGGCACATTGCCGAGGGTGAGCATTTCGGGCGGAGTGCCGCCCTGACGATAGATTATAACCTTGCCGGGGGCAAGCCCGCCGTCCGTAAGCTCGTCCACGTCCACCGAACCGTCCTCCACGGCGACCGTACCCATAGAGATGCGGTTTAAATACTCGTGCCTGCGGTTCTTTACCGCATTGTAGGCACGCTGAAGGGGTATAAGCCTTTCAACCACGCTCGAGCCGAAAAAGCTGCCCGCCGAAGGCAGGGAAGTCTGCTTTACGAAGGGATAACAGCGCATACCGTCCGCACCGTTCACGTACGGCAGAGCGCCGTCATATAACAGTTTTCCGCCTGCGACGACGGTTAGCCTCCCTTCGGGCTTTGCCGACGAAGAGCGCATATATCTCTCTAAAACGAGCTCGTAATTGCTGCCCATGTTGAGTCTTTCGTCCGTCACAGTAGATTTCGAATGGGCGCAGGGCTGTCTGAACTCGGAGATATCCCGCCCGGCAAGCTCCACACCGTACATATCCGCGATACTTGCTACGGGCAAGATTTTGGCATGAATCAACGCCGTTTGATTTTCAAGACTTTCCTCAGATAGTGACGCGGGATAAATTTCAAAGGGCGATACGGCGCATATCTTCACCTCGCCGTCCTTTACCGCAGTTCCGCTCTCCGTTGCTCCGACCTGTTTTCCGCCTCCCGAATTCCAAACTATTTTATAGAACGCCGTTCCGCAAATCTCCGACCACATGGTGGCTTCCGACATGACGCCGTCTAAATCGCACTCCTCCTGCACCGCCGAAAGAATTGCCGATGCAAGAGAGGACGCCTTTCTATCGTCCTCCTCGTCCGAAGCCGCACGCACAGCCAGCGCAGGGCGTATGCGGGAGAGCTTTGAAAGCCTTGTATCCACAATAGGCGCAATATGGTTGAATACTCTCCTTTGTTCCCAGTCGTAGGTTTTATCGACCGAAGTGATTTCGCCCGCCGCAACCGTGCAGTACTGGTTGCCGTTTACAAAATTGAGATTGAGCTCCCAGCCCCTTTCAAGTGACTTACGCTCCTTTTGAAGCCTTTTGAACTGTTCCTCCACCTCTTTGCAGAGCAGCTCTTCCGCAGTAAGCTCTTGTCCTTTTTCCATTTAATCCTCCTCTAACATATCCATGAGTTTTTGTTTTTCGGCTTCGAGCTCCTCGTCCGTGAGTTCGTCTCTGCCTTCCATAAGCAGTTTTACCGCCTTTATGTCGGGCGGAATTTCCCGCTTTGTCACCTTCTTTTTTACCAGCTTCAGCTCCCCGTCCTGAACGGCGAACTCCTCCACCGTTTCGCTTGCAGAAAGCCCCGTAGCGCACTTTAAAAGCGCCTTTTTTACGTTATTGTCGTTGCCGTTTATTTGTTTGTACCTCCACATTAAAATTTAGTAAACTCAACATATATGCGCACTTATTCATAAATGCGTTTGTTTTTAAGCCGTTTAATACGGTTCAATTTATCCCTCTCAACCGCCGTAACTTCCCTCTCCTTTTGCGGCGGCACGGGGCGGGTCATTATGTAATATCTCAGCTCGTCCATGCAGTGGTCGTCCCGCTTCACGGGCGTATCGCCGCCAGCCCAGAAATATCCCTTGAACTCCTCAATCATGTTCACGCAGTTTGAAAATATATACAGATTGCCCTCGCCGTTGCCTTGTTTTAAAAAGCTTTTAACACGTGATATCCCTGCGAATATGTCCTTATTAACGCTAGGATTTACGAGTATCCCCCGTTCGGAAAAGAGTTCGGTTACCGACTTCACCGAAGCGAGCGTGCGCTGGTTTGCCGCGCTGTCTATGAGAGCTCGCAATCTGCCCTTTGAGTCCGCCTTCCAGCCGAGGCGGGAACTGATACCGTGTATTGCCTGAGCGTGAAAATCCACATCCTTACCTGCTGCAAAGTGTTCCGCCACCACGTACACGTTGCCGTCCCAGTCCACGCAGTACCAGTGTGCCGAGAGCGGATTATTAAGCCCCGGGTCGATTGAAATTGTGTCCTGCCACTCCTTGGGCACGTCAAAGGGTTCTATTACGTGCACATTCTCGTCGAATTCGGGATATACAAGCCCCTGTCCCTCGGAAAATCTGCCGTACCTGCGGGAGTCGAGAGCGCTCTTATCCAACGAGTTTTCAAGCAGTTCAATTTCCTTTTTTGCGAGAAAGGGATTGTCTTCCCAAGTCATAAATTCGTGCCATATTTCGGGGTTTTTGCGTATGTTGAGGTAGATTTCGCTATAGATAAACGTCTTGCCCTTGAGCGGGGTCATTGTTCCGAAGATATCCCCCCGCTTGTCCATTATGCGCATAACGCATTCCTCGTAGATATCCCGTGGCGGCTCCTCGTCGAACCACACGAAGTCGAGGCTTGAACCCTGAAATTTTTCCCGGCCCTGGTCGCAGCTTTTGAACCCGAGTGTGGAAATTCCGCCGAATATATTCTTTATTTTTATCTGGTCGATGACCCCGCCCGAAGGGCTGTCTCTCCGCCCCGACAGCATCACGATATCGGCAATCCAGCTCTTGGGCAGATAGTGCAGAATTTTAGCCTGCGCAACGTCTCGTTGAACCTGCTGTGAAAGGGACACGCACCACCCGAAAATATCCCGCCTGTTTTTGCGGTAGGGGTGTATCCCCCGCAGCATCCAAAGGCACTCCACCGCTCCGCACTCCGTTTTGCCCGAGCGGTTGCCGCCGAACACCCAGCGGTTGCGCTTTTTGCATTTATGGAACGCTATCTGCTTTTTATGTTTTTTTCTGCCCGCGTTGTAAAAATTGAGGCGGTTGGCTTGCCTTCTCTTTTTCAGTTCGCCATCTATTTCGGCGATACGTTTTAATATTTCTTCTCTCTGCATAGACATTTTCTGACAAAACCTCTTAAATAGCGTACTTGCGGCTATATATAATTGTCGTTATGAAAGTGTTGAAGGCAATGCTGTGCCTTATTATTGCCATTACGCTGTCACTTCCGGTAAACACTCTCTCCGCACACGCCGCAAGCGGCAAAAAATACGCTATAGCCGCCTCGCCCGACGTATACTTGTGCGAAGAGATGAATTCGGACAGCGACTGCTTTGCCATACCGTATTCCTATTGCGTGGAAATTAAAGCCGAGTACGACGAATGGTACTTTGTGAGCTATGCGAGGGACGAAGGAATATATAGCGCCGTGAGTGGCTACTGCAAAAAATCCGGACTGATTGTGGTGGATACTCCCCCGCAGAACACGTACCTTTATTATCCTTTAGACGTCTTACTTCAACCAAGGTCACGTACTAACGGACAGAAGCCCGGCTTGGAAGAAATCGTCACCGTTCCGTTCTACGGCAATTATTACAGTGGTGCAACCAAATACAAGTGCGTTCTTTACAAAGGCGAATTCAAGTACATAGAAGGGGAAATCAGCGACTATGAAACCAACGAGCTTCCCTCCGCTCCCACCTTTTCGCAAACGACTTCCAAAGCCCGCAACGAAAGTAGCGCAAAGGCGATTACCGCTGTTATAATCGTTGCACTTGCCGCCGTCGCAATAGCCGTACTGCTTTTCACAGGCAAGAGCAAAAAAGTAATTAAATGATCTGCCCTCAAAGTCACATAAGGCAGTAATATTCCCCTACCAAACGGACGCCCTCGGCAAACCTGTCCAACGCCCGCACGTGACGGGTAAACTTTATCAGCACCCTCTTTATCTCACGCTGTCTTGCCTCGCCCAGTCGCTTTATGCCGCACCGCAATAGCGCATAATATTTAAGCGCCTCACACTCATCCGGCTTAAAAGCCGAAAGCACCCCGTCAAGGTAGCCCCACAGAGCCGAAAGCGTTTTTTTAGCTTCTATCAGCGAGATAATCCGCTCCGCACAGTATTCCCCGCCCTTTGCGCAGTCGGCAGAGCGACAGGCATACGTAACTATTAAATTGTCAAGCGCACCTTCAAGCCCGTCGGCGTTGAAGTAGAAGCGCAATAGCCGTTTACTTTTAATCATTTCAAGCTCACCAAAGTTGTCTAAAGCAAACGTTTGTTTACTTATTGTGTTTACATTATAACCGTCAAACCTGACAATAAACGCATGTTTAAAAATTTTTTTAAATTATTTTTTAAATTTTTTTGAGTATTTTAGGTAACTAATTTGTTTTTTTATTTAAAACAAACAGTTTACAAATAAATTAAAGGTGTGCTATAATTTTCGTAATGAAAAAAGTTTTGTTTGCGTTCATTTCAATATGTCTTGCTGCTGCGGCGGCAATAGCTCCCCTCTCCGTGTCTGCGGCAGAGGAGCTCGCCATGCCCGAATATCCCGAAGACATATTCGAATACCCGCTTTCATTTAAAAATCTCACCGATTTTGCCGTTGCAAGCGATAACCAAATGCTGTTTGCCGACGACGGCGCACTTATTTATTGGGAAAATCAAATCAAAACCGTTTTCACTCTTGAATCTTCGGTGACGGACGTTGACTATAAAGACGGAACTTTTTATTATTCTTTGGACGGCGGCGAAACGAGCTATACTCTTCCCAACCCTGTCGGGGACAAGCTTCCCGAAAACCCCGAGCCCGATAAGCACGTCTATCCCACAGAAGACGAAATAAACGTGTTTGAAGGATATCACTATTACTACACCAACAACGGTGAAGAAATAAGGGCTTTATTTGTTCTTGACGAAGTCGAAAATACGACGTCGGAGCTCGGCAATTTTATTAAAGTCAAAGTTTACAACGGCAAGCTGTACGGCTCGATTAAAACTTCTGCAGGCGACACCTATTTCCATAAGATAACAGGCAATATCTCAAACGCGGTTAAAATCACCTATTCAAACTACAATAAGCTTACCGAAATATCGGTGGGCGACGTTCCAGAAAAACTCAAAGCGACAGCATCTGAGAACAATATCCGATTCGTGCAAATTGAGAATAACGCTTTTATAACCGAACTCAACATAAATTATCTCGTCAGCTACGGCAGAGACGGTAATCCGTATTTTTCCGTAATCGAGCCGAACAACACACACGCCGAATTGAGAGGGAAAACGGCTCTGCTCCTCTGCGAAGCGGGCAACGTGCGCATAGTTTCATACGGCAAAAGTGCTTATATTGTGAAAGCAGACTGCACGACCGCTCCCCAAGAGTTGGAATTCGTTGACGTGGGCACCAAAGCAACCTTCAACGGATTTAGCGAATATGCACACTCACTCCCTTATATGAGCAACGCAACACGAACTTTTGAAATTGCTCACAACGAAGAAGTGAGAGTGCTCTACAAATTTCCCAAAGATACCGCGGGAATTTTTGCACACGACTATTATCTTATCCAAAACTCCGACGGCGAGCAGGGCTACGTCGTTGCAGAGTATTTAAATTTTAATCAGCCGCCCGTAAATGAAAGTCAGTCTAACGATATATCCTCTGCTCCCGCTTACGAAAATTCTGTAAAGATAGTTATACTTGTAATATTGGTTATTGCTCTGGCGCTGACCGCCGTAGGCTACCTCACCTGGATCAGCACCTCGGGCAAGCGCAAAGCCGTAAACAATAAAAACGGCGAAGAAATAGATTTAAACGATAAGTCTCCGAAAGATAAATAAAATAAATATTAATTAAAAGCCCGCAGTGCTTGAAGCTCTGCGGGCTTGATTTTTCTTTATAAAAATTGTGTTAAAAGTATTTGAAAATGAGTTGACAGTGCTATTTTGATTTGATATAATTTTTTAGCATTGAGTCGTACAGACCGCTCGTGCGTTGTGTGAACGAACAATGCGGGTGTAGTTCAATGGTAGAACACTAGCCTTCCAAGCTGGTTGCGTGGGTCCGATTCCCATCACCCGCTCCAAAGCTTTTTAGGCTTAGCGCGTGCCTCAATGCGACTTATGCGCCTGTAGCTCAGCAGGATAGAGCAACGGCCTTCTAAGCCGTGTGTCGGGGGTTCGAGTCTCTCCAGGCGCGCCAAAAAGTATGGCGGGCGTAGCTCAATCGGTAGAGCGCCAGATTGTGGCTCTGGAGGCAGCAAGTTCGAAACTTGTCGCCCGCCCCACTTATCTTTTCCGCATAAAGCGGACAAGCGTTGGGGTATCGCCAAGCGGTAAGGCACGGGATTTTGATTCCCGCATTCGTTGGTTCAAATCCAGCTACCCCAGCCACTCTTGGCCCATTAGCTCAG
>JAFLVN010000016.1 GCA_022508285.1 Clostridiales bacterium | reverse complement strand
TGTGCAGTTGTTAGGCTTCGATAGCCTTAAAAACTTTGTATATATCCGGCGGGAAAGCCGTTTATATAACAATTCCGGTGATAATGAAGTAGAGGATCCACCTGTTCCCATTCCGAACACAGAAGTTAAGCTCTACGTTGCCGAAAGTACTTGCCTTTTAAGGCTGGGAGGATAGGAAATTGCCGGATTTCAAAAACAGGACAGTCCACTTTGGGTGGGCTGTTTTGTTTTTAATGTGGTTAACAGCTTAACTTCTGGGGCAAGCCGCCCACGCAAAATGCGTGGGCGGCTTTACACGTCCCGTTAAGCTCTACGTTGCTGAAAGTACTTGGGTTTTAACTCTGGGAGGACGAGCGTGGATTTCTCAAAACAGCACAGTGCGCTGTTTTGCCGCGCGAGATAAGGTTGCGGCATATGTGCGCCACAATCGTGACCGAAAACGGCGTTGTCTTTGCGCCGTTTGAGAAAGGAAATTGCCGGATTTCAAAAAATAAGAGCCGCCAATTGGGCAGCTCTTATTTTTTTGATAAATAAATTGCATTTCACGTTAAAATGCTGTATAATAGATAAAATCTTTTATGGAAAAAGAAGTATAATATATTTTGGAGGAGAAATATGTTAAAAACAATCAAAAAGTATTTGCTTCTGTTTGTTGTTGTTTTCGCTCTTCTTTGCAGCGTAGTCTTTTCGGCTTGCGGCGACAAGGGCAACAATAATAACAACGGCAATCAGAACCAAGAACAAGACGATCCCGACGATCCCGATGATCCCGATGACCCCGACGATCCCGACGATCCCGATGATCCCGACGATCCTGACAACCCCGATGACCCCGATGACCCCGATGAAAGCGATAATCTTCAAGTGGATACTCCTAAACAAATCGTTATTCCTGCAACAGGCGGCTCAATAACGGTGCACCTCGGCAATACCGTTTCATGGGACGGCACGTACGAGCTTGCTATCTACGGTATCGGTGAAGACTCTTCTGCATTAGCCGACACGGTTGTTACCGTATCGAATTTCGGCGACGTTATCGGCACGTGCGGCGGAAGCTTTGAGGCGGATAATACTGTAAAAATTAAAGGCTTTACGGATATTCAATCCGGTCTCGTATTCACCCAAAACGGTGATAAGGCTATAAACGTTGAGTTAACTCTCACAGAAATAGTATCAGACTACACAATCGAAGCCGATAATAGCGAAGTTGAAATTTTCGGCGTTGAAGGTTATACGGAGGTTGAAATAGCTTTCGGCGAGTCTGTTGAAAGCGGCGAAGAATATACGCTCAGCGTGCAGGTAAACGAGGGCGTAACCGTTTACGTTTACTATGACGAAGAAACGTATGAAGAGCTTACTCTTTCGGATTGGACTGTGCAAACCGTAACGATAACCGCAAACAAGTCTTTCGGTTTAAAGCTTGCGCCTCAGGGCAACGGCACGTATGATTTCTTTCTTAAACTGACTGCATCGACGGGCGACGCCGGAAATGCGGGTAGCTCGCTTACTAATCCCATAGAGTGTTTAACCGTCGAGGGCACGCACAGCGCCCAAGATTTGCAGGTGGCATACTTCAAGCTTCCTTTCGGCGAAGAGAATGCAACCTATACAATCACATTTGATGATGGGCTTACCGTAGAAGAAGTTTATTTAATAGGCGGTTCAAAAACTCTTTACTGCGATGATACGCTTGAAGTCAGCGCAATAAGTAATACTTTTCTCCGTGTAACCGTTGTAACCCCCGGCACGGCTATCTCTTTCACAATCGAAAAGGAGGATGGCGGCACTCAAGGCCCTACCGACGGCACGAAAGATATTCCCAGAGAAGCTAACTTCGGCGAAAACACCGTTCCCAACGGCAACGAACTGTACTATAGCTACTTCAACGAGTCGGATGAAACCGTAAAATATACAATTTCGTTTAAAGAAGAATATGCAGGCGACGTCGGTATTATCCTTTACGGTAACGACCATTCATTCGAAACCGAGTCAGGCTCGCTTTCTGCATCCGAAGGTGGCAGCGTGGAATTTGAACTTGCTTCTAACGGCATAGTCTATTTCACCGTTTCAAATTACAGTGGCGACGACGTGATATTTATTATCGACTTAGCTCCCGAAGGTCCTAATCTCGATGCGATAGCGCTCGACCAACCCACGCAAACAACCGCAACAGCGGCGGCTTTTCCCAATGCTGCATATGGCACCGAAATAATCGGTATGGATATTTCAAGCTGTAATTTTACGGGTAATACACTGACTGTTCAAATAGGATTGGGAGGGGCAGTTATAGTGCCGGCAATTCATTTACTGTTTATTTGAAGATTAACGGTGAGTGGGTTAAGCAGGACGCTCCTATAACTGCTAATAGCGGTTATTTGGCTTCAGCATCGTACACGGTAGACGTGTCAACGGTTTCCGCTGTTATAGTTATGTTTGATAGCGTTAACGTAACTAACAACAGTACTAGTCTTCAGCCTCAAATAAGAGTTTCTTAATCTTTTTGCGTAGAAGCAAAAGCAATATCGAATAATATAAAAGACCTTTCCCGAGGGAAAGGTCTTTTATATTTTATTATAACTATTGCAATTTTTTATGTTTCGTGTTATAATATAAAAAACTTTTTGTTTAAAGAAGGTGTAATATGAAAATCGAGGATATCAATATCACTGAAACAAAAATCGAAACTGCCCGCCTTATTCTTCGCCCTTTTGAAGAAAAGGATACCGACGACTTCTACGAGTACACTCAAGTTCCAGGCGTCGGCGAAGCTGCGGGTTGGAACCATCACGAAACAAAAAAGCAGAGCGCAGCCGTCGTTAAGGCGATTATCGCGGGCAAACGCACCTTTGCGGTAGCCGAAAAGGAGAGCGGAAAAGTTATCGGCTCGATAGGCTTCGAGCCCTGTTCGGAAATTTATAATGATTTGGGGCTCGGCGAAAACGTATACAATATCGGCTACGTTTTGGGGCAGAAATACTGGGGTATGGGCTATGCAAACGAAATAGTGCGCGGAATTTTAAGCTATGCTTTCTACGTTCTGCACCTCGACGCAGTAACCTGTGCTCACTTCAAAGGCAACGATTCGGCTAAAAAAGTTTTGCTGTCACGTGGATTAAAACAGGTTGCAGAGGGCAAATATACTACTCAGCAGGGCAAGGAGTACGACGCTTTATACTACGCCGTAACGGCTAAGGAATACGGTGTGGAATACAAGCCCGTGATTAATGAAGTATAAATATTTATGAACGACGAGGAGCTTGAACCTTTAAACCCTATTGAAGTACCGGAAGAAGATTTTACCGACGGGGAAGAACGCACCGAAAGCTTCGTTGACGCCATTTTAGATGGCTTTTCTGCCGAGACAAACGTTTTTCGCATGTCAAAAATAACCCGCCTTCCCGAGCATATCGCAATATATATAATTGCGTTCGCATATCTTACGGTTGGCGTCCTTTGCGTTGCGATTACAAACGAAATTGCCGAAATTCTGCCCTATATGGTGGGAGGAATGATGGTGCTTATCGGCGCAACCCGCTTTATAATTGCGCTTATAAACCGAGAGTACAGACACTTAAAAACAAATCAAACGGCATCCTCGCTGATAGTCACCGCCCTCGGCATAATGATAATCGTGCAGCAAATTTTGCCGGATAACAATTCGGCAATCACCTTTATTTCAATCGTTTGGGGCATTTTAGGACTGTTTGAGGGTGCGCATGCGCTCAACCATGCGTTCAAGCGCATTTCAAACTCCGAGCGGTGCGTGTACTTTTTGATCCGTGGAATTTTAGAGCTTGTGGTGGCGTTCATGTTGCTGTACAACCCGCAAAACCACGAAATCCATAATTTCCACATAATAGTGTTCGGCATAAATCTTATAATGGACGCTGTCACTATGATACCGCAAGTTAAAGCGTTTTTAACTAAGTAATTATGAAAGCTACAAGTTGGGATTTAATGAAGCTAGCACAGGCGTTCGAAGGGGAGTTCTGTCTTTCCGACTTTTCCCCCGAGGAGTTAGACGAGCTTTTGGGGCTTGTGGAGGATACCGACTCGCCCGAGGATATCCGCCGCAAGTACTTTGAATATTACGACGATATCAAGGATAGAGTGCTCGAAAAGCACAAATGGTCCGATTAAACTGCGTATATACTTCGCAATACGGCGTCAAGCTCCGCTTGCCTGCGGGTCACGTACGTCTATGTACGCTTCCCTTGTCAATGCTCGCTTTCCTTGTCTTGCTTGCATCTGCGCAGTTTTGAATTGCTATTTTTATTGATATTAATTTTACTCGAAACGGTGTTTTTATGTATAAAAAGGTTGACACATCTTTAAATTTTGTAGAGAGAGAAAAGGAAGTTATAGACTTCTGGAAAAAGAATAACGTCTTTGCCGAAAGCATTGAAAAAAGCGAGGGCGGAGAGGAGTTTTCCTTTTACGACGGTCCCCCCACGGCTAACGGAAAGCCGCATATAGGTCACATTTTAACCCGTGTAATGAAAGACCTCATCCCCCGCTATCAAACCATGAAGGGCAAGCACGTTTTGCGTAAAGCGGGCTGGGATACCCACGGTCTGCCCGTTGAACTCGAAGTGGAAAAGTCTTTGGGGCTTGACGGCAAGCCGCAGATTGAAAGCTACGGCATAGAGCCTTTTATAAAAAGCTGCAAGCAGTCTGTCTGGAAATACAAGAGCGCATGGGAGGAAATGAGCGACAGGGTAGGTTACTGGGTGGATATGGACAACCCCTACGTAACTTACGACGACAACTATATCGAGTCCGAGTGGTGGGCTTTAAAGGAAATGCACAAAAAAGGGCTCTTGTACAAGGGCCACAAAATCGTGCCCTATTGCCCCCGCTGCGGCACTGCGCTCTCGTCGCACGAAGTTGCGCAGGGCTATAAGCTCGTAAAAGAAAATTCGGCAGTCGCCCGCTTTAAAGTAAAGGACTGCAAAAACCGCTATATTCTCGCCTGGACAACAACGCCTTGGACTCTGCCTTCAAACGTTGCGCTCTGCGTAAACCCCAATGAGCCCTACGTTGAAATAGAGACGGATGCGGCTCGCTACATTCTTGCCGAGTCGCTTGTAAACAATTTCTTTGAAGACTATAAGGTCATCGAGCGCAAGCTCGGCAAGGAGTGGGAGGGGCTTGAGTACGAGCCTCTGTTCAACGAAACCACAACCGAAATTAAGCGCATTTCTCCCGCAAGTTCGCCCTTAAAGGCGCACTATATCGTCTGCGATACCTACGTCACCATGGGCGACGGCACGGGCGTCGTGCACATTGCTCCCGCATTCGGCGAGGACGACTACAAGGTCGGCAAGCGTTATAATCTGCCCGTCGTCCAACTTATAAACGAAAGAGGCTGCTTTGACGAGCGCTTTGCCCGCCTCAACGGATTGTTTGCAAAGAAAGCCGATAAAATCGTACTTGAACTTTTAGAGCAGGCAGGGCTGTTGTTCAGAGTCGTTCCTTTCGAGCACGATTATCCCCACTGCTGGCGGTGCGATACGCCCCTTTTATACTATGCAAGGTCGAGCTGGTTCATCGAAGTTACCAAGGTTAAAAAGGATATTATCGCCGCTAACCGCTCTGTAAACTGGATGCCCGACAATATAAAAGAGGGCAGAATGGGCAACTTCCTTGAAAACGTCATCGACTGGGGACTCTCCCGCGACAGGTATTGGGGTACGCCCCTGCCAGTGTGGATTTGCCCCGACTGCGGCGAAATCGAGGTTATGGGCTCTAAACAAGAACTCAAAGAAAAGTGCGGAGTCAAGGGTGAGATAGAGCTTCACCGCCCGTACCTTGATAAATTAACCTGCAAGTGCCCTAAGTGCGGCGGCAAAATGAGCAGAACTCCCGAGGTTATCGACTGCTGGTTCGACTCGGGTTCAATGCCTTTTGCACAGTATCACTATCCCTTTGAAAACAAGGACGTGTTTGAAAAGACCTTCCCCGCCGACTTCATCTCCGAAGCGGTTGACCAGACCCGTGGCTGGTTCTACACGCTTCTCGTTATAAATACAATTCTGTTCGGCAAGTCGCCCTTTAAAAACTGCATTGTTTTGGGGCACGTCAACGATAAAAACGGCGTAAAAATGTCCAAGCACAAGGGCAACGTGGTTGACCCGTGGTCGGTGCTCGATAAGCAGGGTGCGGATGCGGTAAGATGGTATTTCTACACCTCGTCGGCGCCTTGGCTGCCCTCAAGATTTTACGAGGACGCAGTATCCGAAGCACAGCGCAAGTACATGGGCACGCTGTGGAATACCTACGCATTCTTCTGCCTGTATGCAGAAATCGACGGCTACGACCCTTCGAAGTTCAAGCTTGAAAAATGCAAGCTGTCCGTAATGGATAAGTGGATTTTATCCAAATTGAACACGCTTATAAAGACGGTGGATAAAGGGCTTGCAAAATACGAAATTACCGACACAGCCCGTGCCTTGCAGGAGTTTGTAGACGTGCTCTCCAACTGGTATGTGCGCAGAGGTCGCGAGAGGTATTGGGGACCTGAAATGACGGACGACAAAGCGGCTGCGTACACCACGCTGTACACCGTTTTGGTTGCGCTTGCAAAGCTCACAGCGCCCTATACGCCTTTCGTTGCCGAAATGATGTATCAGAACCTTGTGCCCGCTTTCTTCAAAAAAGAACCCAAGTCCGTGCACCTGTGCTCATTCCCCGTATGCAACGAAAAGTTGATTGATACACGCCTCGAAGCGGGTATGGACGAGGTGCTCGACATAGTAATCCTCGGCAGAGCGGCAAGGAATGCGGGAAATCTTAAAAACCGTCAGCCGCTTTCCGAAATGGTTGTGGTTTCCGAGAGAAAGGTTGAGCTTTCGCCCGAGGAAATTTCAATCGTTTTAGAGGAACTCAACGTCAAAAAATACGCTATTGCGGATAACGCCGAAAAATATATCTCCTACAAGCTCAAACCGCAGCTCAAAACTTTAGGACCAAAGTACGGCAAACAGCTGGGCGCAATCTCTGCATTCCTTGCAAACTGCAACGCCAAAGAGGTTGTTGAGGCAGTCCGTGGCGGAGGAGTTTACGAGATTGCCGGCGAGGGCGTATTCTTAAAGCAAGAGGACTTGCAGATTTTCACCGAGAGTGCGAACGGCTACATTGCCGCCGAGGATAAGGGAATTACGGTTGCGTTGAACTCCGTACTCACCGACGAGCTGATTTTCGAGGGAATCGAGCGTGAGCTTGTCTCCAAAATCCAGAATATGAGAAAGGAAGCGGGCTTTGAAGTTACCGACCGTATAGAAGTTTTCTACAAGGCGGAAGGCAAGGCTTTGGAAGTTTTGCAAAAGGGCGCATTTGCCGCCGACGTGCTTGCAAACTGCATAACCGAGGGCGAGCCCCAGGGCTTCACCAAAACACAAAGTGTGAATGGAGAACAGGTAACGCTGACGGTTGTTAAAGCTTAAAAATTCATAATCAAACTTAAACGGTCATAGTTTAAACTATGACCGTTTTTGATTTAAAAAGTGGAGAAAGCGCCCGTATTACGGCAATAAAATTGGATGGCGGAGCGGCTGCAAGGCTTTCGGCTTTGGGCTTAAAAACAGGCACATATGTGCAGGTTTTAAGCTTTTCGCTGTTTAAAAGCGCAGTGCTTTTATCTTTCGGTGCGGTGAGGGTGGGAATAAGAAAAGCTCTCGCTCAAAAGTTAGAGGTGCAAAAATGAAAGTAGTGCTTGCAGGCAATCCCAATGCGGGCAAAACCACCCTATTCAATGCGCTGACGGGCAGTAGTTTAAGAACGGGTAACTTTCACGGCGTTACCACCTCGCCCGCAAAAAAGACGGTAAAGGGCATAACCTATGTTGACGTGCCTGGGGCGTACAACTTTTCGCCATATTCCATGGAGGAGCGCAGTGCGGTTGAAGAGATTAACTCCGCCGACGTAATAATAAACGTAGTGGACTGTTTGACTTTGGAAAACAGTCTGAATTTGACTCGCAAAATAACTTCAAAAAATAAAAACACCGCACTCTATCTCACGAAGAGCACACAATTAAAGCGCAGGGGCGGCAGGGTGGATACAAAAAAATTATCGGCGTACCTCGGCGTGCCCGTATACGACTGTCCGCCTAAAAAACTGAAAAAAGAGTTGCAGAGCGGAATAAATTTTAAGGTTGAAAAGAGCGATAAAATATTGTTGAACGAAGCATATTACGGGGGCGATTTCAAAATTTCCCGTGCGGACAGGTTGTTTTACAACAATATTTTTTCACTTTTTTTCTTTGTTGCGGCAATAACTTTGATGTTCTTTTTGGCTTTCCACCCGCTGATGCCGGGGGCATACCTCAAAGGGCTGACCGAAGAGCTGATATGCGTAAAGTTATGCAATTTAATCACTTCGAAAATGCAGAACGCAGTTGTAATTTCGCTGCTGGAAGAAGGCGTTTTCGGCGGTGCGGGGGGCGTGCTCTCCTTCATTCCGCAGATAGCAATATTGTACCTTGTATTGACTTTTCTCGATGAAAGCGGAGTTATGTCAGCACTTTCGTTCACCACGGACGGAGTGTTTGAAAAGGTTAAGCTTTCAGGCAGGGCGGCGTTTTCGCTTATATCCGGCTTTGGCTGCACGGCGGCGGCAATACTCACAACCCGCGGCTACTCAACGCAGTCTGCACAAAAGCGCACTATCGCAATACTTCCCTTTATTCCGTGCGGCGCAAAATTGCCCGTATTTTTAACTTTTTTATCTCCTTTGTTTTCAAATCCCTTTCCCGCAATCACCTGCTTTTATTTTGCCGGCGTTCTGATATCTTTAATTGCCTCCATGTTGATTAAAGGGGCGGGGGAGGGCATGCTGTCTGAAGTTGCGCCCCTCAGCCTGCCTTCACCTAAAACGGTTGCAATTAAGTTGTGTTTTTATCTGAAAGGGTTTATAATTAAGGTATCGGGAACAGTTATGCTGTTCTGCTTAATATCCTGGCTACTGTCGCACTTCTCGTTTACGTTTACTTACGTGGAAGTGGAGAGCAGTATGCTTGCCGCAATCTCACGGCTTACTCTGCCGCTATTTATGCCGATGGGCGTTACCGACTGGCGCATTGCCTATGCGGCGCTGTGCGGATTTATAGCCAAGGAGAATATCGCCGCAACCATTGCCCTTCTCTGCCCTGCGGGTACGGGGCTCACGCTTGCGGCAACAATGGGCATATGCACCTTCGTACTGCTCTGTCCCGCATGTGTATCCGCCTTTTCCGCTTCGTGCAAGGAGGCGGGGCTGAAATTTACGTTAAAGTGCTTTTTCGCTCAATTTGCGCTTTCTCTTGCAGGCGGATATATAATTAACTTTCTGTTTTTATTATGAAAACTTTCAAGTGCTCACAACCTCAGACCTTAAAAGACTTCACCGACGCAAACTTTCCGCAGGGAAGCTTTTGCTTTGCACAGCTTCTCCGTGCAAAGGATATAAAGGTGAACGGCGTTCGGGTCAATAAAAATATCGGGCTACGGACGGGCGATAAAATCGTATATTATACGACCGAAAAGCAGGAAAGTATGCCCACACACAATAAGGTTTTTGAGGACGGCAACATATACATTGCGGACAAGCTTTCGGGGGTTTCCACCGAGGGGCTTTTGGCGGAACTCAATGCGCACGGCACTTATTTTCCCGTTCACCGTTTGGATAGAAACACCTGCGGGCTGATTGTATATGCAAAGACGCACGGAGCGGAGGAAGCTCTGTTAAAGGCGTTTAAAGAGCACGAAGTAAAAAAGACATATACGGCAATCTGCAAAAACTGCTTTAAGTCGGACGGCGGGACACTTGCCGCATATATCAAAAAGGACGAAAAAAATGCGCTCGTCAAAGTGTACGACAAACCCACGGACGGCGCACAAAAAATTATTACCGAATACAAAGTGGAGCAAAAGACGGAAGAGCTTGGGTTTATAACCGTGACTTTGCACACAGGCAGAACGCATCAGATTCGTGCCCACATGGCGCATATCGGCTGCCCCGTGCTCGGCGACAACAAGTACGGCGACGAGTCGCTCAATAAAAAATACGGCTTGTCAAGGCAATGTCTATTGTCCAAGCGTTTAGAGTTTACCGCCCTTTCGGGCGTGCTTTCATACCTCAACGGCTTTTGCGTTGAGAGCGGACAAGCCCTGTCATTGAAGTCCTCACGAAATTGATGCACTACTGTCTGCTCACCCAAAAGCGTGGTTTTGGGTGGCGACTTAATTATTTTATAATATGTTTTTTTGGTAACTTTTACGTTTATATAAATATAAGGAGTATTTTATGCAACAAGTAAAATTGATTTCCGCCGAAAACGAGCTTAAATTTTCCCTTTCGGGTGAAATTGACGCCGCCACGAGCGAGGACTTCTACGCACAGGTTTCGGCGGCATACGAGCACGATAAAAAGGACGTGCTGTTCGACTGCGCCGCACTCACATTTATCGACAGCACCACGCTGGGCACGTTCGTTAAAATTTTTAAAAAGCTGAAAGCCGACGGATTTAACATGGCGCTCGAACACGTGCGTGCAAACGTGAAAAAGCTGTTCGATATCTGCGCTCTCAATACTTTAATGGAGATACGTTCATGAAAGACATGTGCGTAAAATTTTATCTTTCCGACAGTGCGTATATCACGGCGCTTCGGCTGGTGGCGGGCGCTGTGTGCTCGGCTCACGATATCGACGTAGATACGTCGGAGGACTTCAAAGTCTGCGTAACCGAGAGCGCTATCATTTTAAAGAACTGCGGTTTTGAGACGGCAACGGTGACCTTCCGTGGCGGCGACGGCGTTTCGTGTACGGTTGAAGGAGGGGGCGGTAGTCCCAAAGAGAGCCAGAACGAATTTTCGCTTGCACTCATTTCAGCGCTCGTCGGCGAGTGCGCCATAGCAAAGCGGGGAGAAATTATCGAGAGAGTTTCGCTTAAAATATGACGGAAGAAAAGGACATCGACGGACTGTTCAAAGAATACAGAAGAACGGGTGACATCTCTCTTCGGAACAGGATAGTCGAACACTATTTTTATATTGCCGAAATACTTGCCAAAAAGTTTTCGGGCAGGGGCGTTGAGTACGACGACCTTTTGCAGGTCGCAAGCGAGTCGCTCATTTCGGGGGTGGAAAAATTCGACCCCGATTTAGGCAACCGCTTCACTACCTACATAACCCCAACCATAACCGGTAATATAAAAAATTATTTCAGAGACTACTCCCGCACAATACGCCTGCCGAGAAGAATTTATTCGGTTGCGGCAAAGGTGCGAGAGGCAACGGATAACTACTTTCGTGAAAACGGTGTGAAGCCTACGGTAAAACAGCTTGCCTCAATCACCGGCTACGGCGAAGAGCTTATAATAGAAGCTCTTGAGTGCCGTGCGCCCGTAAGCCTTGATATGGGAGTTTCGAGCCCCGACGGCGAGGACGACGCTCCGCTGTACGAGGTGATAAGCGACGGCGGCAACGCCTTTGAAAGCTTTGAGGACTCCGAATCTATCAAGGCGGAAATAAGTAAGCTTGACCCCACCGAGCAAAAGGTGGTATCCCTTCGCTTTTTACAGGGCAAGTCGCAGTCGGAAGTGGGTAAGATTTTGGGCGTGAGCCAGATGTTTGTTTCTCGTGCAGAAAGAAAAATTGTTGAAAAGTTGAAGGAAGCTCTGCTTTGATTACGTTTAAGGTAGACAACTTAAAAAATATGAACGTGCAGCTTGGTGCGTTTGCCGACTTTTTGAGGGCGCAGCAGCTTGCCGATGAAGACGTGTTTTTAAGCCGTCTTGTTTCGTGCGAGCTGATTTCAAACGTGATCCGACACGGCGGAGACTGCGCCGTGTTTAAGGGCGAGCTGTTGGGCGATAAAATTTCCATAACGGTCACCGCCCGCAGCCAGGCAAATATAAATCTCAATCCCGCAATGCCCGACGTGTTTTCGGAGGGGGGCAGGGGACTGTACATTATAAACGCAGTAAGTATGAACGGAATTGAGCGTGGCGAAGAGGGAGAGCTGAGAGTCTTTATTAAAAGAACAAAATAACAGTGCATCTACGCACTGTTGAATTGCTTTTAAATATTCAAAAAAACGGCGGCGAGTTTTACTCGCCGCCGTTTTTTTGTAATGCTGTATTAAATTATAAGAGGTTAACTTCCTCGAACATCTTGTTCATAAGCCCGTCGGAAACAAGGCTGCGCACGCGCGCAAGATATATGAATACGGCAGAGAAGAATTTGGAGTTGTCGCCGCCGACAACGTATTCGGGAAGGTTGGAAAGGCTGTTGTAGTTACGCTCAAGGAATATCTTTGCAAATTCAACCTTTTCTTCGTTTGTCAGCTTAACTATAAATTTATCCAAAGGACCGTTGTATACGGTATTTACGTTGTAAACGATATTTTTCTCAACGACTTCGGTCTTTACCGGCTCAAAAGCCGTAACCGTTGCAGGTGCTACTGCTACCGCAGTTTCGGATGAAACGGTATCGTTTACTTTGCTCGGTGCGCTCTTGGGAGCGGGAGCGGGCTGTGCAGCGACGGGATCAGACTTGGCGCCTTTCTTCTTTGCTTTGCGGAAATGAGCGAGGCGTGCAATGGCAATAATAAGCTGTATAAGAACGATGAAAGTGAGAAGGTATAAGTATAAGCCGATGTTGCCCTTGCATGTGAACAGGATAATGAAAAGTCCGATGATAAATAACAGTTCGAATATATATCTTAACAGGTTGGATATCAGCATGCTCTTTTTTGTGCGCTTGCCGAGTCCGCACATGCAAAGAATCAAATCCAAAAGAATTATAAATCCAAGAATTAAGACTATGATATTCGCAATCATTATTCCGGGATTTGACTTTAAGGGCTCGGTGATTGCAGCCTTAATAAATGCATCAAAATCCGTGAAAAGTAATAAAATCAAATCTCCGCCTAAATATGCTCCACCGCCCAAAGCGAACAGAGCGGCCAGACCTACGAAAGGTTCTTTCTTGCCGCCTACAAAATCAGCGAGTGAGCTTATAGGTTTACCGAGCTTGGGAATAATTAAGGCTACGTTGAATATTCCGAACAAAACGGCAAGGGCGGCTAAAATAAAGCCGACAGTTTTAATAAAGCCCGAGCCTTTAAAGTAAATTAAACTCTGCAAAATCAGCATAAGCAGAGTTACGCCGAACGGGATATAAATGTTGAAATTCACCGTACCGATTGCAACCCTCGAACGTGCCGTAAGGTCGAACAGTATGAAGAACAGCAAGAAGATTAAAGCGATGATTTCGCCGACCATAGCTATCACGCGGGGGCGTGCCTTTCTTCTGCCCATTGCGCATACGGGTATAAGCAGAATTACTGCAATAAGCGTTGCGAGCGTATACAGGATTAATAAAAGAGCTCCAAAGTCAATCTTTGTCAGACCGAAAAATGAAATGGTTGCCGAATAAGACGTAAGCGGATTGCCGAACGGCAATTTAAACTTTACGCCGAAATTCGCCAGCAATGCCTGAACTGCGCCCGTAACTTGAAGTATGGGCATATCGTTCCAGTCTATTTTGCCGCCCGTGAACAACGGGTTAAGCGGTATCACGAGCCCGCAAACGAGCACAAGCACCGCTATAATATAGGTTATCATAGCGGGGAATTTGCTTTGACGTGAATTTTGTTGATTTTTTACCATTGATTTATCTCCGGGAATTTATTAAACGCTTTAATTAGCGAAGTATTTCATTATTTTATAAATATATTAATACCATTCTAATACATAGTGCGTGCGTTGTCAAGAATTTTTCGAGCTAATTTTCGAGCTAATATGCGTTAAATCGGGCATATTTGGTTTTAAATTTAATCATAATCCAAAAATATTGTGCGCAATATCGCAACAAATTAAATCAATTGTAAATTATATTGCAAAATATTGGCTGATTTGCTATAATTTAGATTGAGGTGGCGTGATTATGATGTTTTCCGAAAGTCAAAATAATAATGGATATTCCGAGATGAACCCGATTGATTTTTCTTGCGTCCTGTCTCAGCTTTCAAAAACTCAGCGTGAAAAGCTTGTTGCAGGTTACAACGTGAAAAATCTCGAAAAGGTATTCAACGATGCCGGAATTATGAATACGATAGACGTGTTTTTGAAAAACGGAATGAACGTATCCCGTACGGCGAGAATACTGTATATGCACCGCAATACGCTTATGTATAAGTTGGGCTCGATAAAAAGACTTACGGGTCTGGATTTAAAAGACTTCGATATGGCGGTGACGTTTAAAATTCTGCATACTGTATATGCTTTGCGGTGAGGTCTGTATGAAGCGTAAAAAGATAAGGGTATTTGGTTTTATATGTATTTTGGCGGCGCTGTGCGCATTTTCTGCGGCGCTGTTTTCGGGGTGCGCATCTCCGGAAGATTGGGCGAGAACTACGATAGAGCAGAATTATTACCGCTTTGACGGCGACTATTCTTCACTCTCGAACCTTAAGGGGCTTTCAATAGAGCAGATGGTCGAAAAGCTGGATAGATACAGCGCATATTACACCAAAGAAGAGTATGCGGCTGTGATTGCCGAAAATGCCGGAAGCCGTAGCGGGATAGGCGTAACTTACACATATTCGGGGGGTAACGGCATCATACTGCACTCTGTTGTCGGCAATTCGCCTGCCAAAAAGGCAGGGCTCAAGGCTGGCGATATACTCCTTTCCGCTTCGGCGGGAGAGCATACCGTGCAGTTTGCTTCGTCGAACGACTTTTCCGATTTTATCAACGCCCGCACCACGGGCGAAGATTTTACGCTAAATCTCAAAGACGGCTCAAATGTCACTCTTGCAAAGGCGAGTTACACCGCAAGCTACGTGAGTATGTACACGAGCGACCGTGTTTACGAAATAGAATATGAGAACGGCAACCGCACGCTTAAAGAGTACGACGGCGGAATACCGCAACTGCCCGAGGATACGGCGTATATATACCTCTCTCAATTCTACGGCGGTGCGGCGGAAGAAATGGCGCAGATGATAAATAAATTCAATGCGCTCGAATGTAGTACTCTCATTCTCGACTTGCGGGACGACGGAGGCGGATACGTGGATTTAATGGCGAGGATAGGGGGCAGATTCACCTCCGGAGTTGTGCAAGGCAACGCCATAGCCATGAAAGCCATATATAAGAGCGGTAGGCAGGAAACGTCGTATTGCTATAATTATTCCGAGGACACCGTTCCCGCGGGAACTTCGGTGTACGTTATGGCAAACAATAACACGGCAAGCGCATCCGAGGCTCTTATAGGCGTTCTCGTAAGTTATAAAATAGCGAAGTACGAAAATATATTCCTTTCCAAATACGAGGGCGAAGTTGCCAAAAGCTACGGCAAGGGAATAATGCAGAGCACCTTCACACACAGGACGGGTGACGTTTTAAAACTGACCGTAGCCGGCATATATTGGGCGATGAATGATGCGAACGGCAACCCCGTTACAATTCACGACAAGGGGCTTACGGTTGAGGACGGTTGCAGTGTTGCGCCCGCATCTGACACGATAGTCAACGTCGGCTACGACGACGAGCTTGAGGCGGTGATATCCAAAATTATCGCCGACAGGGCGTAAAACTGATTATATATCCGCAAAACGGTAAAAAGCGTGGCGGCACGTAATTCGTGCCGCCACGCTTTTTTATATGGGTCGTCTGATGTTTTTTATGCGGTGAGCGTTAAATATTATGCACACCAGAAAGCCGTCTTCCGACCTCGTGACCTCCAAATCGCACGAGCCGTCCACTTCGAAGTATTCTTCGGCAATGCGCTTGAAATCCTTTAAAAACAGCTCCCGCTCCAAATCGGTCATGTCCTCCCTGTCAAGCGACAAAAGCTTTGTAACCGCATTCATATTTTTGCCCTCATTTTCCGTTTTATTATTCCGCTCAATCCCGTATATCCCCGTAAAACGTTATACAGGTCGCCATTTTTCCCCGAAAGCGTTTGGGCGGCAACTTTGAATGCGTTTACCGTCTGTTTTCTCCATTTGCCGATGGATATGGTGGGGTCTTCGGGAATAACTGCAACAAGTTTAAGGCGTAAAATTTTCGCAATCTGTTCGGCGGAAAAAACTTCGCCGTTTGCCACTTGTCCGCCGTTCAGCTTATTTACTATAAGCGATATATCCTTAATTCCGCCGTCGCACAGTACGGCTTTACTGCAATCGGCGGACTTGACGGAGGGGAGATACGGTTCGGTTACGATAATAGCTTCGTCGCATATTTCCGCCGCCGTACGGTCTAAAAGTATGTAGTCGTACAGCCCTTCGACTTCGCTTACAGCTTTGCCTATAACCGACTTTTCCTTCAGCCCGAGAGTGGGCATTATGTGCAGATTTTCCGCCTTTGGATGAGCGCACGCCGCCTGCTTTGCTCGGCATGCCGCTTTTGAGTAGTCGGCAAGCGTATATACCTGCATGTTGCCGAGCCCCGCCACAATCATTCCGCCTGCGCTCATGCTGTCGCCGTCAACAATCAGGGTTCGTTCGCCCGAATCGGCAAGAGCGAGCCCCAACCCCACGCATACCGTTGTCGCACCCGTGCCGCCCTTCAGACTCCCAATATAAATTTTTTTTGCCATAAAAGCTCCTTTTTTCGGAAATTATAAATTATTTTCTCCTGCGGATTACCGCTGTTTTTGTTAAAAAATAAATATATTGCGGTAAAACGCAGCATAAAATACCTACGGGTAGTCGACCCCCAAACGATACACCTGATAGCGATTTGTTTTGGGTTTTTACTGCGTTAAACTCGCTCATAGTAGCACGCACTACAATTTCGCTCGTTTGCCTTGTAAAATCACGCAAAACCAACCGTTTCAGGCGCTTTGCGTTTTTTCGGAGCAAAACAGCGAGGATAGACGCACGAAACGACACGAAAGCGTGTTGGACACACGCCGAGTGGTGGTTTGGGGGTATAGACCGTTGTTTTGCCCGCAAAAATGTATCTTTTGAGGTTGAATACCCGTATGAAGCTGCTTGAACAAATATTAAACGAAATGGGCGCCGACACCTTAAAGAGTATCACCCTCGTTCCCGGCACTTGCTGTTATTTAAGGAGCGTGAAATCGGTTGTTGACTTTTCAGCCGAGCGCATAGTGCTTGCCGTGGGGAAAAAGAGGGTGACGCTGGAGGGCTCGGATATGCTCTTGGGTGAATTTTTCGAGGGCGACCTCTTGGTCAACGGCGATATAAAGGGGATAAAAATTGACTGAATTAACCCGTATCAGTATAGTTTCTACAGCCGAAAGCGCAATAAAGAAGTTGCAAAAGGCGCAAATACCCGTGTACAACTGCAAAAAAGAGGGCGCAAATTTTATATTTTGCGTAAAAGACAAAGATATTAAAAAAGTTTTTGCAATTTTTGCGAAGCCGTGTTATAATATCTGTATAGAGAGCGCAAGCCGCAAAAACAGATTTTTAAAGAACCTCGTTCTCAGAGCGGGACTAATTGTCGGCGCAATAATTTTCGTAGTTGTTGCGTTTATATCCGACTACTACGTTTTAAAGATAGAGGTCAACGGAAGCGGCGGCTACCTCGAAAGTATCGTAAGAGAAATTGTCACAGAGGAAGGCGCAGGCGAGTGGAAGCCCTTTTCGGCGCTCGATAAGCCCGTGGCGTGCGGCAGAATTTTATCCTTGCCCCAAGTCACCTTCTGCAACATTCAAAAGCGTGGCAGCGTACTTGTAATCGACGTTGAAGTGGACGAGGCATACACCGAAAGCGCAGCGCGTGAGCCGCTCGTGTCCGACGTTTCGGGCACGGTTAAAAATATAGTCGCCATCTGCGGCACTGCGGCGGTTATACCGGGCGACACCGTTTCACGGGGTGACGTATTAATCTATGCAGATATGCAAGTGGGCGAAAACAGGGTAGAAAGCATTGCGGTAGGCTATGCCGAAATAGAGTGCTTGCGCACCGGGGAATACTTGGCGCCGGACGACTCGGAAGAGAGTATAAAGGAAGCGTACGCTTCACTTTTTATCGAAGAAGAAATAATTTCGGCAAGCCACAAACTGTCTCACGTAGACGGCGGTGTACGGATAGAATTGTCGGTGACGTATTTGCACAGAATTTCTATAAACCTAACTTAAATCAAATGAACAACAGTATACGCAAAATTTCGGCGGGCAGTGCGGACAAGCTTCAAAGAGTTTTGGGCACTTTCGACGAAAATTTAAACTTAATAATGAGCGAGCTTAGCGTAAGCCTCAGGGTGGACGGTGTGACCGTGGTTGTCAGCGGCACGGAGGACAAGGTTTTGCAGGCGGCTTCCGTGCTTGAAAATCTGTTTATCCTCGCCGATAACGGCGAAAGTTTGGATAAGGGCAGAGTGGCTTACTGCATAGAGCTTGCCAAAGAGGGCAAGGCGGGGGATATAACAAAGCTCTCGTCGGGCGTGGTGGCAATTACTTCCCGCGGTAAGCCAGTAAAGTGCAAGACTGTAGGACAAAAGCGATACGTTGACAGCATAAGGCAAAACTCCGTGGTCTTCGGTATAGGTCCTGCGGGTACGGGTAAAACATATCTTGCCGTGTGCCTTGCCGTACAGGCAATGAAGCAGAAGCAGGTGGATAAAATAATCCTCACCCGCCCCGCCGTGGAAGCGGGCGAAAAGCTCGGCTTTCTCCCCGGAGATTTGCAAACGAAAGTAGACCCCTATCTCCGTCCGCTGTACGACGCATTGCAGGAAATGCTCGGGCTTGAAACGTATACAAAGCTTATGGAGCGGGGTTCAATAGAGATTGCGCCGCTTGCGTATATGCGGGGCAGAACGCTCTCCAACGCATTCATAATATTAGACGAGGCGCAAAACTCCACCCGGGAGCAGATGAAAATGTTTTTAACCCGCCTCGGCGACGGCAGTAAAATGGTAATCACCGGCGACGTAACTCAGATAGACTTGCCCGACGGCAAAAAGAGCGGGCTCGAGCATGCGGCGTCTGTGCTTAAAGACGTAGACGGAATAGGAATTGTACGGTTAAACGATAAGGACGTCGTCCGCAATCCTCTCGTAATGAGAATAGTGAGAGCGTACGAGGCGGACGGCAGAAGGAGGGATAACCTTGAAGAAAAAACTGACGAATAAGGAAATTGCGCTCAGCATAATAGTCTTTATTTTGGGCATGGTGCTGTTCATGCTCATAGTATTTTCAACGCTCACTTTAAACGAAGGCGGCAACGTGTTCGGCTATATAGGCGACCACGTGCATAATTTTGTTACGGTCGCCGTCACGATAGCCGTGCTGACAGCACTCACGTTTGTCTATTTTTGGTTTGAGAACAAAACCGTGCTGTCAAAGCCCTCGCAGATTCTCGAAATTTTTATTCTGTTCAGCATATCGGCGGCGGGTTATGCGGTTGTTGCGAGGTTCATAAGCCCCGTGGCACGTCCCGCAAGCTTTGTGGCGATGATGCTTGTTATGGTGTCGGGCAGGCGCGACTCCATATTCCTCAACAGTGTTTATGCAATTATAATGCTCGTTATCGACAGATACGCCAACGAGCAGGCGGGGCAGGCGTTTAGTATTTACGTGAGCTACGCAAGCTTCCTTGCGACTTTCTGTTCGGGAATTGTGGCAATATTCCTCTTCAAAAATATCAAAACGAGATTAGGCAGCGTTTTGGCGGGACTTGTCCTGCTCGTGCCCGTTCTCGCAATAAACGGCGCTATACTGCTTACCACCACAGACGCAATAAGTACCGAATATATCCTTGTAGACTTCCTGTTGTACAGCGCATTGGACTGCATTTTCTCGGTGCTGGCATTCTTCGTTTTGTTGCCCGTGTTCGAATTTGTGTTTGCCCATCTCACGCCCTTCCGTTTAAGGGAGCTTACAAGCGATAACGCAAAGATAATAAAGCTTTTAAAGAAGAACGCTCTCGGCACTTACAATCATTCTGTTGTGGTTGCGCAGCTTGCCGAAGCCTGCGCAGCGGCGATAGGCGAAGATCCCGAGCTTGCCCGCACGGCGGCGTACTATCACGACGTCGGAAAGTTAAAGAGCCCCGATATGTTTGCCGAAAACCAAAGCGAAGTCAACCTTCACCAGCAGCTCACTCCCGAGCTTTCGGCTGATATAATCCGTTCGCACACCCGCGACGGCGCAAAGCTTATAAAGAGGCATCACCTGCCCGAGTTTCTTGCCGACGTTGCCGTCGAGCACCACGGCACAATGCCCATAAAATATTTCTACGCCAAGGCGCTCAAAATGAGCGACGGCGAGCTCCCCATAGGCGTCTATTCCTATAACGGACCTACGCCCACGTCAAAAATTGCCGCAATCGTAATGATAGCCGACTCGTCCGAAGCGGCTACACGCTCGCTTACCGACCGCTCTCCCGAAAAGGTCGAAGCTCTCGTAAAGAGCCTCATCGAAGAGCGTATGAACCTCGACCAATTTGCCGATTGCGACATAACTATGCGTGAGTTATCAATTATAGCCGTCACCGTAGCAACTCAGCTTTCGGGCGTTTATCACTCGAGAGTACAATACCCTAAACTTACGATAACTAAAAAAAGTAATTAACCGGATATGTTAAAAATTCAGTGCGAACAACTCAATTTCGACTCTCTCGCTGCGGCGTTCGAGGGCGAATATATAGCCGATTGCGACCTCTCGTCAGAGGTCGTTATCGTTGACGAAGAAGAGATACGCCGCCTCAATTCGGAGATAAGAAATATCGACAAAGTTACGGACGTGTTGAGTTTTCCCTCGCTCGACGGCATACGGGGCAAGGCTCTTTTAAAAAAGCAATATCCTGCCGACTGCGACGAGGACGGCAATTTATTCATAGGCAGTATTGCCGTCTGCGAGGCGAAAGCAAAGGAGCAGGCGGAGGAGTACGGGCACTCGTTCGAGCGGGAGATGGGCTATCTTGTGACGCATGGAATTTTTCATCTTCTCGGCTACGACCATATGACGGAAGAGGACAAGCAGGAAATGCGGCAAAGGGAAGAGCGTGTGCTCAAAAAAATTAACCTTACGAGGGAAGGCGTATGAGGAGCGGATTTATAGCCGTAATCGGCAGGGCGAACGCCGGCAAGTCTACGCTTGTAAACGTGCTCGTCGGCGAAAAGGTTGCAATAGTTTCCCCCAAGCCCCAAACCACACGCAACTCCATAATGGGCGTTCTCACAAAAGAAAACTATCAGCTCGTGTTTGTGGATACCCCTGGGCTCTATAAAAGCGCAAACAGGCTGACCGATATAATGATGAAATCCACTGAGGACGCCTCAAAAGACGTGGACTTTATTTTGTACGTGCACGACGGACACGGCGGAATTTCGGATACGGATATTTCGCTTATGAAAAAGTATGTCGGGGGCAAAATTCCTGCGGCGATTGCCTACACAAAAATAGACATAATGCCCAAGGAGCGGATTGCCGCCGACGTAAAGGATTTATACGAAAACGGCATTCAGGCGGATATATTCCCCGTTTCGGCACGCAAGGGCACAAATATAAAGAAGCTTGAAAAATTCCTTGCCGACTGCATGCCCGAGGGCGATAAAGTTATTTCCGATGACATAATTTCGGACAAGAGCGAAAAATTTATGATTGCCGAAATCATGCGTGAAAAAATCCTTTTAAAGTTCGACGACGAAGTGCCCCACGGCATAGCTATAGTTATAAACAAATTTGAGCGTGGTGAGAACGGCGTATACGATATTAATTTAGACATAGTATGCGAAAAAGCCAACCACAAAGCCATTTTAATCGGCAAGGGCGGCAAGGCGATAAAGGAAGTTTCGTCCTTCGCCCGTGAGAGCATGGAAAAGTTCCTCGCCGCAAAAGTCTTTCTGACCACATACGTGCGTGTTGAGGAAGACTGGCGCAATAAAATGAACCTAATTAAAGACATGGTAATATTGTAAACCGCATATATGCTTCGCAATATTGTGTTGCCTTTGCGTTTTTCTTCGGGTCATTTACGGATTAGTAAACTCCCCTTGAAAATCCGCAGGCGCCTTGTCTTGCTCGCATCTCTGCGGTTTAATGTTTCAAATTTACAATTAATAAATTAGACTTAATTGCGCATACTGCCTTCAAGGGGGTAAGTATGAGTAAAGACAGAGACGCAGCCGAACTTGCCTGGAAAATGTTTGAAAAAACAGGAAGTGTAAGCTATTACATGTTATACAAGAAATTGAACGGACAGGATTAATGGAACAAAAGGTGAACGCCCTGATGCTCAGGGCGGTTGACTACAACGAAAACGATAAAATATTAACCCTTTTAACTGCCGAGCTCGGAAAGATTACGGCGGGTATAAAGGGCGTAAAAAAGGCGGGGGCAAAGTTGAAATTTGCCGCCCAGCCTTTTTGTTTTGCCGAATATATGCTTGCAAAGCGGGGGGATAAGTATACCGTTATAGGCTGCTGCGAAACGGAGAGCTTTTACGACCTGCGTACTGACATAATGAAATTTTATGCGGCTTCCGCCGCGGCGGAAGCCGCACTCGCACTCACATTCGAGGGTGACGAGTGTCGGGAAATTTTCTATCAAATAGTCAATACGTATTCGGATATGTGCTCGGGTGACGAGTGTTTCGCACTCATAAAATTTTTAACATATGCATTAGAGCGGTCGGGCTACGCTATATCCGCCGAACGCTGCCCGCTTTGCGGAAAATCCCTTACGGGCGAGGATAAACTGCGTTTCGATATGGCGGCAGGGGCATTCACCTGCGGCGACTGCGGCGAGGGGTTGGGCGCAAGCAGAGTTACCTACAACGTCCTCCGCAAGGTTGCGGGCAAATCTTACGAAGAGGACTTTATAACCCCCGACGGGCAGAAGCGTGCCCTGCGCCTTATACGCGAGTATTTCGTATATAAAACCGACAACCAATTCAAAGCTCTTTCAGAGTATATTAGAATGTTATAGGTTAGCAAGAAATTCTTTTTTGAACGGAATAGCCCCGAGCTCCTCAAGGTCGGGGTCTTTTAATTTCTCGATAATGCAGTCTATTTTATCCCAATACGGACGTGGGAGTATATTGCCGTAACTTTCTTCAAGAGCTAACATAAACCTCTCTATAGTTTTATCGTTGTAAAGTTTTTTGTAAACTCTGCGTTTGTCGTTTTTGCGCTGTTCGAAAAAGTTAATATTTTTCTTAAGCATTTTTAACTTTGAAATAATTTCACTGCAAGTCATAACAGTATTTCTCCTATAGAATTTTCTATACATAATTGTAGTATAGGAAATCCTATATGTCAATTAAAAATTATAGAATATTCTATAATATTAATTGTATGGGAATTGAGTTTAAGGAAATATTGAAAGAGTTTTTAAGTGAAAACAATCTCACGCAGGTAGAGTTTGCAAAGAGGATAGGGGTAAAGCAGGGACAGGTCAGTGAGTGGCTTTACGGAAAATCTAAACCGGGTTATGATACCCTGCGTGCTATGGCACAGGCATTTAATATTACTGCCGATTATTTTCTCGGATTAACCGACGAATATTGATTAAAAGCGGCGTACGCAAATTTTTGCGTACGCCGCTTACATTTATGCAAAATTCAGGCTCAAACGCTTGCCAATTTTTGCCGTTTATATTACAATATTATAGTTAATAATAGTTAAGAAAAAATTCATTGGAGGAATTATTAATATGGCTAAAAAGTATTGCTACCTCTTTTCCGAAGGTAACGCAAACATGCGCGAGCTGCTCGGCGGCAAGGGCGCAAACCTTGCAGAGATGACCAAAATCGGTCTTCCCGTACCGCAGGGCTTCACCATAAGCACAGAGGCTTGCACACAGTATTATGAGGACGGTCGCAGAATCAACGACGGAATTCAGAAAGAAATTCTCGAATATATCGACAAAATGGAAAAGATTACCGGCAAGAAGTTCGGCGATAAGGAAAATCCCCTTCTCGTTTCCGTGCGCTCGGGCGCAAGAGCTTCCATGCCCGGCATGATGGATACAATCTTAAACCTCGGCTTAAACGAGGAAGTTGTTGAAGTGCTTGCAACAAAGTCTGGCAATCCCCGCTGGGCTTACGACTGCTATCGCCGCTTCATTCAGATGTTCTCAGACGTAGTTATGGAAGTCGGCAAAAAGTACTTCGAAAAACTCATCGACGATATGAAGGAGAAGAAGGGCGTAACTCAGGACGTTGAACTCACCGCAGACGACCTTAAAAAACTCGCTAACCAATTCAAGGCGGAATATAAAAAGCAAATCGGCAAAGACTTCCCCACCGATCCCAAGGAACAGCTTTTCGAGGCTGTTAAAGCCGTATTCCGTTCGTGGGACAACCCCCGTGCTAACATATACAGAATGGACCACGATATCCCCTACAGCTGGGGTACTGCCGTAAACGTACAGATGATGGCGTTCGGCAACATGGGCGACAACTGCGGCACGGGCGTAGCTTTCACCCGTAACCCCGCAACCGGCGAAAAGGGTCTTATGGGCGAATTCCTCACCAATGCACAGGGCGAAGACGTCGTTGCAGGCGTAAGAACTCCTATGCCCATCGAGCAGATGAAAAAGGTGTTCCCCGCCGTATACGAGCAGTTCCAGGAAGTTTGCAAAATTCTTGAAAACCACTACCGCGACATGCAGGATATGGAGTTCACCGTAGAAAACGAAAAGCTCTATATGCTTCAGACCCGTAACGGCAAGCGTACGGCTGCCGCCGCAATAAAGATTGCATGCGACCTCATCGACGAGGGCATGATTACCGAACAGCAGGCTCTCATGCAGATTGACGCAAAGTCTCTCGACATGCTCCTTCACCCTCAGTTCGACCCCAAGGCTTTGAAGGAAGCCGACAAGAAAAACGTAGTCGGCAAGGGTATAGCCGCTTCCCCCGGCGCAGCCGCAGGTCAGATAGTTTTCACCGCAGAGGATGCGGTTATTCAAGGCAAGAAGGGCAAGAAGGTTGTGCTTGTGCGCCTTGAAACTTCACCCGAAGATATCGAGGGTATGAAGTACGCTCAGGGTTTCTTGACCGTTCGCGGCGGACAGACCTCTCACGCGGCAGTCGTT
>JAFLVN010000015.1 GCA_022508285.1 Clostridiales bacterium | reverse complement strand
GCTCATAATGTCCGGCAATCGGGTGGCGGTGATTGTGCCGCCGCCCAACGCCAATATAAAAGAGTGAAAAGAATGAAAATGTTAATTTGCCGACCGCAGTTCTTCGCCCTGATAGATGCAGAGTACGCAATAGCCAAATTCGTTGTCGGAGTTGAAGCCAACTGTGGTGATTGTGACCTCGTGAGTGCCTTTGTTCAAGGGAATAACAAGCCAATTTTCCACGTCGGTCGTTTCTTCGTCATATCTGCCGAATACGTAGTCCTTGCCGTCGATAGTCAGCGTTATCATTCTGCCGCCGAGACCGGCAAAGCCGAACTCGAATACGTAGTGGTCGGGGCTTGCGATTTCCAGAGTTCTCGTGCAGTCGCCGAATATATAGTTTGCTCTATTGCCCCAGCCTATGCCGATTTTCAGGCTTTGCTCCAATTCCCCCTCTACTATTTTGAAACTGAAAGTGCCGATTTCAAAGCCTACGACGGTGATTTCCACAGGCACGCCTGCCTCGGCACGAAATGAAGCGATATTCAGATCGCCTGCCGTGTCGATATACAGACTGCGGTCAACGGAGATATACATATCTTTGCTTTCAAGCGAGGCGTCGAGCGTATACATGCCGTCCTTTTCGGGCATGAAATAATATATCTGGTCTGCACCCGTTTGGTCGATATTGTTGACTTTAAAGGTGTTTGTGCCCACCTTTAACATTTCCGAGCCGCCCAGCGAGATTATCATAATCTCACCTTCATTATTGGAAGCCGAAAGCCTTACGGAAGTAGCCATATATCCCTTTGCCACAAAAACGATTGACGCCCTATAGTTGTATTCGTTGCTATTGAAAAACTCAACGCTGCCTCGTGTACCTGTAAAGCTGACAGCCTTTGTTGCCACGGGCGTAGTTTCGCCGTCCTTATACAGAGCAACCTGCACGAGAGCAGGATAGCCCGACGGAACTGTAACCGTAACTTTAAAGCCTACCGCCCTAACCGATACGGAATACGTAACGGAGTTGGAAAACTCACTCGACTCAAAGTGTACGGTATCGTCGCTGATTGCGCGGACTTTATAAATATACACGCCTGCCAGCGTGCGTTCGATATTAAACTCCGTATCGGTGACCTGCGTCAGCTTTTCGCCGTCTTCGTAGATTTCGTATGCGGTTGCGTGTTCGATAGCCGTCCATGTAATTTTATTGTCTTTTAAAGTGATGACAGGCGCGGAAAGCGGTTCAACGCCCTCGGGTTTAACAACGTAGGTTACGGCGTTAGAATATTCGCTTGCGGTGTACGCCTCGCTTACGCTAAATGCTTTAACGGCGTAGGTGTAGCTGCCGACTGCCGTTTTAGTGATTGTGTAGGAAGTTGCAGTCTGTTTGGCTACGACCTTTTCGCCCTCGTAAACCTCGTAATAGTTGGCGTTTAAAACGGCAGACCAAGAGATTACGCCCGTACTTTGGTTAAGAGATATTTGGGGGGCAATAAGCTGAACGGGGTCGGACGGCGTGTTGTTGCCGCCCTCGTCGTCGTGGTTGTTTGTGCCGCTGTCGGGGTTACAGGCTACGAGTGGCAACGCCATACATACCGCCAAAAGCAAAGATATGATAATTAAAGATAATTTTTTAAGTTTCATAGATAAAAGTCCTTTTTATACCCGCCGTGCGAAAGCACGGCGGGTACTTTAAAAAGAATGAGGAAAAAATGCTTAACTTTCTACAATTTCGATTTTTACGACAATGTTTCTCATTCCGCCTGGATTATTATTCCGGAAAATTAGTGAAGTCTTACCCTCGGGAATTGTTACGGTCATTGCATATGCGCCGTCTTCGACTACATTATCAGCAGTAAAGTTGAATAACTTTGTGCTACCATTTGAACCGTCAACAATTAAGGGATGTAGTTGAAAGGATCCTACAAAAGCCCAATTCAAAATGGTAATTTTAACGGTCTTTCCTGTCAATGAAGGGTCAATATTTATCGGAATATCACCTGCTTGTTTGTGATTAGAAGGAATATCATATTCTTTATCTGCTTCAATAATTGCGGGCGCTTCATACGTTATCATCTTTACAGTTATTGTGATTTCGGCATCTGAAATATTTGATATACTAAGCTTGTCTGAAAGGTCTGCATTAAAATAAGCACCGAATTTGTTTGATACAGGCATATACATATCGCAGGAGTAGTCTGCACTTTTAATTTCACTATTAAGAGTCAACACGCCAATTTTTGCCTCTGTATCCGTTTCAACATATACTAAGTAGCCACCTGATATTTTTATTTCACCATAATCAAATATTTTCTGAGTTGCTCCGGCAGAAATAGTAAACGTACCTACTTCAATTTCTTCAAATTCGGGTTCGGGTTCCTCCACTATTTCCTTAATATGAACAGATGCAGTGAAATAATATTCGGTTAAGCACCTTATGGAAATCGTGTTGTCGCTTTCGCCTATATCGATTGTTTCGGTATAAGTAAAGGAAGTTTTGTTACTATTAAATGACGGGTCGGTCAATTCGTGTTTGGTTCCGCCGATATACACGGGTAAAATATTTGTACTGTGTAAGTTTACCTTGTTGTAAAACTTAACCACCAACTCATAGGTTCCTGCCGGAACGGAAAGGGGTAAAGTATAGGATATATCGGAAGTTTGGGGCGTAACGGGTATATGGGCAGGTTGATTAAGAGTTACCGGAGTATCGGTAGTATATTTTTCCAAAGTGATAGTTATACCACCCGTAGCGTACAACATATCTTGCAAATAAATATACTTTGTATCTTCGGCAATCGTGATTACACCTTTGAGTTCACTGCTAATGTAAACATCATCAACCGAACCGCCGCTTGGCGAATATATACAGACTTTCCGTTCGTCCGTATCAGTCCAGGCATAAAATCTGGTAGATTTATCATCTGTACCCCAATTTTTAAAAGTTAACGTATAAGCGCCTGCGGTAACCCCTTCCATTTCGGTCTGCACGATCTCGTCTGCGTAGAAAGGTACTCTTATCTCGCTCTTTTGGCTGTCTTCGTCCCATACGAAAGTGGCTGCCGTGCCGACGCCTAAATTAGCCGTCCTTTCAACGGTAATCGTTACGTTGCACTCGATATCCGTTTTAATGCCGAGCTGATAGAGCCTTAATCCGGTTGAAGGTCTTATTTTTACTTCAACATAGTCACCGCCGGTATATTTACCGCTGCCTGCCGTACCGCCGGACCTTGCCGTTATATACATATTTGAAGGCGTGCCGTCAAGATTTGTATTGTGGGCTGCGTCGAACATAACGCCCTGCTCGTCCCAGAAGAAAAGCTCTGCGTTGGCGTTTCTATCTACCGTGAAAGATATTTTATATACGCCGGAAGACGCAATTTTTGCGTTTTCTTCTATCTTTGCTTTATCTTCAACCGAATCGACGCCCGCGAAAGAGTATTTTGCAGGGCTGAAATAGAAGTAATCGAAAAGATCTTCGCCCGAGCTTTTGAAATTGTAGGTTGTGCCCTCTTCCTTTAAATTTTCACCGTTGATAAGATCCCCATAGTAACGGCGATAGGGAAGATAAATTTTATTGTAAGTATTCCAGCCTTTGGAATAGTTGAACTCTATCGTTGCGGCGATATCGTCGCTGTTTACGTTTTCGGAAACTTCGTAGGGTTCAAACTCAAAGCCTTTCGCGCCGCCCTTTACCTCGTAGCGGTTGGGGAATGGCAAAGACGCATTTTCCTCGGTAACGCCTTCAAAAACGGCAATATCCTTTCTTTCGGCAAGCCTTATCCGGTATTTTATTGTTGCGGAAGAATATCCGCCAACAGGTCTGAAAGTAATTTCGGCAACGCCGGTTGCGTCCGTCTTTGCTATACCCAAAGCTATAGTGCCCTTACTTTCGTAATAGCCTTGTTCTTCGCTATTGTACATAGCTACCATAAACCATACGTTTGCAACGGGGTCGCCGTCACTTTGCGCCATTACTTTTACCGTTCTTTCGCCGAGGAAACGGACTTCCTCGGTGCCGTCTTGGTAGTGGTAAACGCCGTCGCCGCTTTCGGTGTATTCGACTTCAACAACGTTGTTGTCGGCAAGCCATTCAAGCCAATCGACAAACTCGAGGTCGTATTCGGGGCTGTTTCTGTAGAGGTCGTAGACCTTTACTTCGCTCTCCTTAACGCCGCACTCGCAAACGCCTTCTTTAAAGCTGTGGTCGGCGTAGCCGTCTCTATCGGTGAAGTGTTCTTCGCAAATGGCATTGTGCCAATGTTTCTTTTCGTTGAAAGTCCACTTCTCTTCAAAGTCGTGTTTGTGTTCGTCTTCCTCTGCGGCCATAGGGTAGTCGCAGACGTCGCACTTTCCGTTTTCGTTCCCGTCAACGTGCGGCTCGAGATCGCTTTTTTCGTCGGGGTGACAGGTTGCAAGCCGGTAGTGACCTTCTGCACCGTCGTACAGCCATACGCCGCCGAAGGTGTGGGTGTGTTCATCGTCATCGGGTTTGTTTGTGTTGTCGCCGTTAGTGTTATTGCACGCCGCCAAGCCGAAAACCAGGCAGAGCGAGCAAACCAAAACAGACAAAAACACAAGCAGTTTTTTGTGTAGTTTTTTCATTTTCCTCCTCCTTACAGATGGCATTATTATGCCTTTTCGTATATATCAACCTCAAATTTTATGTTTTGTTAACCGAGAATTGAAAAAAGTCCGATTTTTTTATCGGGCTTTTTACATATTTATTGAATATTTAGTTTCGGCAACATCGAATCTATCAACTCAAAAATATCTTCCTTGTAAATAGGATACCTCAATACAAGGGTATAAATGTAATTTACGTATATGAAACTTGCCGTACATTCGTAATGCTCACCGTTTTCAGTCTTAACACAGCCCCAACGAACTGCAATCTTAAGACTAGGAAGTGTTGTAACATATACATATTTGCATCTTTTTTTATAATCTTCAACTTTATCAACCTTCGTGTGCCAATCGGTTATATATAATTCTACTATGCTGCCCCTGCTCTTGTGCATCATTATTTCCTCGTAAAAAACGATATCGGTTTGATCTTCATTATCTACGTGCAGCGAAGTTCTGACTTCGGCTTTGTCGTACCAATCAACATACAAAAGAGAAAGATTGTTGAGCTCGGAATAATCTTTAAGGGTTTGGTTAAGTTTAATTTCTTTGCACGCCGCTGCTTTGCAAAAACGGTCTTCGGGAGTTGCGGACGGATTTGTAGTCGCAGTTTGCGGACCGCTGCCACCCTTAAGCGTGAAGGGCAGTATTATTGCAAGGCAGGCTACCGCCACCGCCGCTGATACGCAGGCGGCAAGGCGGGCAGGCTGTTTGAAAAAATTGCGCCATTTGCCTGCAGGCTTTGGGGTGGCTTTCTTTCGGGCGGCGGTGGCGAGGTCGTCGTCGGGAAGGTTGAGCGCTTTTTTAAGGTCTTCGTACATTGCTTGCTTTTGTGCGGGATAAGTATGTTCTATTAAGTTACGAAACTGTTTATCTTTCATATTCTTAGCGTTTCCCCGTTTCGATAAATATTTTTAATCTGGAAAGTATTTTGTCTATCTTCTTTTTTACTGCCACCTTGCTGATGTGGAGCTTTTCGCCAATTTCCTGAAATGTGTTGCCCATAAAGTAGCGCAAATATATAAGCTCACGGCTGTCGGGTTCCAGACTGTCTATCGCACGGAAAAGGTCGAGCTTTTCCTCGGTGTCGTCCGATACGGCAAGCTCCTGAACAAAATGTTCGGCTTTATCAAGGTCTTTAACCGGTGGAGGCATGCGGTTATTATAGTTGTAGGCGACGTTTTCGGTTATGCGACATATCCAATTGTAGCCGTCGGTGCCCTCGGTATAAGAGGAATTGACGTATAAAAATATCTTTTGGAATACTTCGCTCGTTACGTCTTCGCAATAAGATTTATCCACTAAATAATACCTTGCAACACCCATGACGTGGGTTTGCATAGACTCGTATAACGGCTTGAATTGCGTGATATCGCCGTTTTGGAGTCCTACAAGATATTTGTTTACTTCTTTTGCATATATCGACATTCGTCGCTCCCATTCTTCTTTTTGAGTATAGTCAATATTGCAGCCTTTGTTTAATTTTAGCATAAGCCGAACGTTATGTAAACAGCAACTTTCCTACAATATTAACCTTGCATTTTTTAAATATGTTAACCAAAATTATAAAATTTATTAAAAAATTTTTTTTGATAGCGGTATCGAAATATAAATGAAACGGCGGGGCATCTGACGATGCCCCGCCGTTCCTTTTTTTGGAGAAGAATGTATAGCCGCAATCAGCTATACGGTGTGAGCTGTAATATAAGTCACGAGTTAATAGTATTAGCTCATAATTTCCGGCAATCGGGTGGCGGTGATTGTGCCGCCGCCCAACGCCAATATAAAAGAGTGAAAAGAATGAAGATGTTAATTTACCGACCGCAGTTCTTTGCCCTGATAGATACAGAGCACGCAGAACCCGAATTCGTCGCCGGGGTTGAAGCCCGTGGTCGTTATCGTCACTTCGTGGCTGCCTTTGTCCAGGGGAATTACAAGCCAGTTTGTAACCTCGTCCGTATCCTCGTTGTACTCGCCGAATACGTAGTCCTTTCCGTCGATTGTAAGCGTTATAAGCCTGTTTGCGAGACCTGCAAAGCCGAACTCGAATACGTAGTAGTCGGGGCTTGAAATTTCGAGATTTCTTGTGCAGTCGCCGAAGATATAGTTTGCTTTGTTGCCCCAGCCTATGCCTATGCGCAAATCCTGCTTTACCTCGCCCTCCAGTATTTTGAAGATAAACGTGCCGCTTTCAAAGCCGACAACAGTTATTTCCATCAGCTCGCCCGCCGTGGCACGGAACGAAGCAATATCCATATCGCTTGCCGTGTCGATATACAATGTGCGGTCAACGGATATATACATATCCTTACCTTCATTTGAAGCATCAAGCGTGTAAAAGCCCTCTTTTTGGGGCAGGAAATAGAAAATTTTGTCTGCGCCCGTCTGCTGCTCTGAAACCGCAACAGTGTTTGAACCGATCTTAAACACACTCGAGGAGTTGAGAGAAATTATCTTTATTTCAGCCTCTTTATTAGAGGGCGAAAACCTTACGGTAGTTGCGGCATAGCCCGAAGGCAAGTTAACTATTGTAGCCGAATAGTTTCCGGAGTTGTCACTTTCAAAGGTAACTATGCCCTTACCACCTGAAAGGGTTACGGATTTGGTTCCTCCGGTTAATTTGCCGTCTTTGTACAGCGCAACGTAAACGGTACTTGAAAAGCTTGTCGGTGCGGTGATTGTAACGGTAAAACCGACTTCCTCAGCCGCCACAGAATAGGTTACGGTGTTTGAAAGCGCACTCGGTGAATAATGTTTGGTGTCGGAGCTTATTGCCTTAACCGCATACACCCACTCGCCTGCAACGGTGTTTGTGATTGTGTAAGAAGCGGTTGCAACCTGCGTCAGCTTTTCGCCGTTTTCGTAGATTTCGTAAGCTGTTGCGTGTTCTACCGCAGACCAATTGATTTGGTTATCCTTTAAAGTGATAACGGGTGCGGAAAGCGGTTCGGCAGGCAATACCTGGGGGTCAACCACGTAGGTTACGGTGTTGGAGAACTCGCTTTCGGTGTATGCTTCGCTTATACTTAACGCTTTGACGGTGTAGTTGTAAGTGCCGACTGCCGTTTTGGTTATCGTGTACGTAGTTGAAGTATTGCGGACGGCAACCTTGCCGTTTTCGTACACCTCGTAATAGTTGGCATTGTCTACTGCGTTCCAAGAGATTACGCCCGTACTTTGATTAAGGGATATTACGGGGGCAATTAGCTGAACGGGGTCGGTGTCGGGCTCTTGCGTGCCGCTGTCGGGGTTGTTATTTGACGAGCCGTTATCTTCGCATGCAACGAGCGGCAACGCCATACATACAGCGAGTATAAAAGATATAATAATTAAAGATAATTTTTTGAGTTTCATAGTTAAAAGTCCTTTTTTTGCCCGACCTGCATAAACGCAGGTCGGGCATTTTAAAAAGAATGAGGAAAAAAATGATTAACTTTCTACAATGTCAAACCTGACTACTATATTTCTGAAATGTTCATTAAAATTTTCGAATTTCAATACCGTTTCACCGGCAGGAATTGTTACTGTAACCTGATAAACGCCATCGGCAATTTTATCGTCTTCGGTAAAGTAAACGAAATCATCATCCCTTTTACCGCGATAAATTTCAGGGGGAAAGGTTGCATCTGTAGCCCAGTTAGAAATTGTTATAGTTACTTTTTTCCCTATCAATTCAGGACTGAAATTTATACGTTCCATACTTACTAAATACATAGAGTCAATAGATTGAATAACACAATCCACACCGGCTTCGATAGTAGGCTCTTCATACTTCATTAACTTTAAACTTGTAATTACAATATCCGAACCGGAAGTGTTTTGTAATTTTAATTTTACATATTTTGAAGTATCAAAACGCACTTTAAATTGATTTACAACCGGCATAAACATATCGTACGGAGCGTCATCATACAGAGTGGTAGTATACTTGAAAACCAGTTTGCCGTTTTCGGGCGTAGTATCCGTTTCAGCTACAAGATAGGCATAGCCTTTAACATAATTCACAAAATAAAGATAAGTCAAGTCTATTGTTGCACCGGCGGAAATTGTAAAGCCTTCAAACTCGTGAATTAAGTCGTCTTCGGGTTCAGGCTCTTCTATTTGCTTAATTTCAACGCCGGCTGTGAACAAATATTCAGTAGTGACACATCTGATTGAAAAAGTTGTATCCTGTTCTCCTATTTCTACAGTGCCGGTATAAGTGTAGTAATAAGTACCGCTTGCTATATAGACTACAGGCTCGGTTAATTCATATTTCGTTTCACCTATATAAACGGACAGAGGAATATCTGCACCGCGGTTTGCCCAACCGCAAATATAAACGCCCAAATTATAGCTGCCTGCTGAAATGGAAAGGGGTAACGTATAAGAAATATCGTACGTTGCAGGAGTAACGGGTGCAGTAACAAACTCGTCAAGCTCTACCGTGGGAAGCTCATACTTTTCAAGAGTAATAGTTGCTCCTTTATATTGTTCCATTTTATTTTGTAAGAAGATAAAGTTTGTATCTTCTGTTATTCTGATAATGCCTTGGGGTACTCCGTAACGATCATTAAATGTTTTCGGCGCCCAAACATAGATTTTCTGTTCGTCATCATCAGTCCATGTATAATATCTAGTTGTATAGCTATTAAAAGCACGCACAGAAACTTCCAACACATAGGTACCTTCGGGAACACCGTTGAGATCAAAGGTCATTGTATCATCTTGGCGAATATCAACGGTAATTTGGCTTTTATTTGTTTGGGTATCCCATTCAAAAGTTCCGTCAAATCCTATGTCACCCGTTCTTTCAACGGTCATAGTCACGTTGCATTCGATATCCGTTTTAATGCCCAACTGATAGTAGCGTAAGCCTTCTGCTGTGCTGATTGTAACGGTTACGAAGTTATTTTCGCCCGACTTTTCGGTCAGGTACATATTTGAAGGAGTGCCGTCGGGATTGGTATAGTGGAATGCGCCGAGATTAACGCCTTCTTCGTTCCAATAATACAGTTCGGCGTTGGCGTTTCTATCTACGGTGAAGGTAATCGTATATACGCCGGAACATGCGATTTTTGCGTTTTCGACAATCTGCAAATTCTTTTCTTCGGTGCCGCCCTGCTTATAATCGTATTGCTGGGGGCTGAAATAGAGATAATCGAAAAGGTTGTCGCCCGAGCTTGTGAAATTGTAGGTTGTGCCAACTTCCTGTATATCCGTGCCGTTCAACTGGTCAGTCCAATATCTACGATAGGGCAGATAGATTGTGTTGTAGGCGTTCCAGCCTTTGGAATAGACAAACTCTATTGTTGCGGCTATGTCATCGCTCGTTGCGTTTTCGGAAACTTCGTAGGGTTTATATTCAAAGCCTTCGTTGCCGCCTTTTACTAAATATCTGTTAGGGAAAGGCAGAGACGCATTTTCTTCGGTTACGCTTTCAAAAACGGCGATATCCTTTTTTTCGGCTATTCTTATGCGGTATTCTATTGCTTCGGAAGAATAGCCGCCTGCGGGACGGAAGGTGATTTCGGCAACGCCGGTTGCGTCCGTCTTTGCTATGCCGAGAGCTATGGTGCCCTTATTTTCGTAATACCCTTCTTCCGCGGTCTGATACATGGCTACCATAAACCAGACGTCGGTAAGGGGATCGCCGTCCACTACCGCCTTTACCTTTACCGTTCTTTCGCCAAGGAAACGGACTTCGCTACTTCCGTCTTCGTAGTGGTAAATGCCGTCGCCGCTTGCGGTAAATTCAACGGAAATTATGCCGTTGTCTTTCAGCCAATCGAGCCAATCGACAAATTCAAGGTCGTATTCGGGGCTGTTTCTGTATAGGTCGTAGACCTTTACTTGGCTTTCCTTGACGCCGCACTCGCAAACGCCTGCTACAAAGTCGTGGTCGTTATATTCGCTGCGTTCTATGAAGTGGTCGCAAGATGCGTCGTGCCAGTGTTTCTTTTCGTTGAAAGACCACTCATCTTTATAGGTGTGTTGGTGTTCGTCGTCTTCGCTGCTCATATCGAAGCCGCAGGCGTCGCACTTGCCGTTTTCGTCGTCGTCAAAGTGGTCTTGAAGTTCGCTCTTTACCGTGGGGTGGCAGGTAGCAAGCTGATAGTGACCTTCTGCACCGTCGTACAGCCATGCGCCGGCAAAGTTGTGGGTGTGTCCGTCATCTTCGTTTGTGTTGTCGTCGTTTGAGGGATTGCAGGCTGCCAAGCCGAAACATAAGCAGAGCGTGCAAACCAGTACACTCAAAAACACAAGCAGTTTTTTGTGGAATTTTGTCATTTTCTTCCTCCATTAAAATTTGGCGATATTTTGCCCTTCATATTCTTCTACGGAATTTTGTATACCATCGTTAACCAAATTTTAAAAAATTTTTTTTAAAAAGAGTCCGATTTTTTAAACCGAACTCTTTTCAGCTTATGAATTTATTTTCAAATTTTCGGCAACATTGAATCTATCAATTCAAAAATATCGTTTTCGTAAATGGGATATCTCAATACAAGGACGTATATGCGATTGCCGTACGGCAGAATTGCCGTATAGGTGTCATGTTCACCCTTTTCATTTGTATCGTAGCCCCAGGCAACAAAGACGTTGGGACGCTTTGTAAAATATACATACCTACAGTCTTTTTTATAAAATTCAACTTTATCAACTCGAGTACGTGTATCGGTTATATATAATTCAACTATGCTGCCCCTGCTCTTGTGTTTCAATATTTCCTCATAGTAAACGATATCGTTTGAATCTTCTTTATTTACGTGCAGAGAAGTCTTTATTTCGGCTTTGTCGTACCAGTCAACGTATAAAAGAGAAAGGTTGTTGCGGGCGGAATACTCCTTAAGAGAATAACTGAGTTCGATTTCTTTGCATGTTGCCGCTGCACAAAAGCGGTCGTCCGTAATTGAAGGATTATCCGAAGTTGAAGGAGTCGTAGCTTGCAAACCATTGCCGCCCTTCAGCGTGAAGGGCAACATTATTGCAACGCAGACTATCGCCACTGCCGCAGAGACGCAGGCGGCAAGGCGGGCGGGCTGTTTGAAGAAGTTTTTGAAAGATTGGCGCCGTTTGCTTGCGGGCTTTTGGGCAGGCTTTGCGGCTTGCTTTGCGGCGGCAGTGACAGCACTCGGGCTTTCGGTGTTCCGGATTTCGGCGGGTGCGGAAACGGAGTCGTCGGGAACGTTTAACTTCTTTTTCAAATTGTCGTAGATAGCTTGCATTTCTTTGTTATAGCTACTATCTATAATTTTTTCAAATTCTTTGGATTTCATAGTTTTTAAAGTTTATTTTCTATATATATTTTTAGTTTTGAAAGGATTTTGTCTATCTTCTTTTTTACCGCTACCTTGCTAATATGAAACTTTTTACCTATTTCACTATAACTGTCACCCAAGAAGTAATGTAGATTTATAAGCTCACGGCTTTCGGGATCGAGTTTGTCGATTGCTCGGAACAGGTCCACCCGCTTTTCGGCATCTTCCAACAATTCAGACTCTGGGAGAGCAGGAACAGGATCAGTATTGTCAGAATTTTGGGAAGATTTAAAATTAAAGTCGTACGCGGTATTTTCGGCTATGCGACAAATCCAGTTGTAACCGTCCTTGCTCTCGTCGTAGGAGTCAATGTACAAATATACTTTTTGGAAAACTTCGCTCACGACGTCCTCGCAATAGGACTTGTCCACCAAGTAATATCGGGCTACACCTAAAATACGGCGTGAAATCAGCTCGAACAACTGTTTGAACTTTGCTTTATCACCCTGTTTTATCGCACAAAGATATTCATTTACTTCTTTTGCGCATATCGACATTAGTAGCTCCCATTTTTCTCTTTTTGAGTAAAATTAGTTAATAATGCTTATAATTCATTGATTGTAGCACTCTGTTTTATTTTAGTATAAAACAGAAGGTATGTAAATACTCAAGTAAACTTTAATTCGAAGTGTAATTTTTGTTGATTTATACCTTGACTGCACAAGAACCCTCTATAATCTTCTACGGTCTATTTTCCGTTATCGTTAACCAAAATTAAGAAAATTTTTAATTTAATATATTTTTTCGGCTATTAAAGCAAGGCATAAACGCAAACAAACAAGCAAGCAATCAACAACTTTTCCTTGTACATCAAATAAAATTCTCTCGGCAGATTGTGATTCTGTCGAGAGAGGTTAGTTTAGGCTTTGAAGAGTTCCGATTGAATTATTTTTTTATTGAATATTTTGGGGCATAGGCGGGGCACAAGTCTGGAAATTGGCTGTTTTTGAGCCAAAAATACCTGAAATTGTCTCATTTTTGCTGTTTTTTGAGCTGCTCGGATAGGTTCAAGTCCCGTCACCTCAACCAAAAGCCTTGCGAGGACTTTTGTCCTCGCAAGGCTTTTATGATACAGAGTTTTGTGAAGGGACTACCGCAATCTTTGCGACAGTCCCTCGTTCTAATTATTACTATAAATCAGTTAGGCGATTCTTCCACATTCCTCGTTTTTGAAATATAATCCTTGGTCATGAGTTTGTGTCTTGCCGGATTGTTTCCATGTAACTTTAACGGGGGGCGTTTGCGCATACACAACGGTAGAACCAAGAATACCTGCTGATTTCCACGAACTGCCTTTAATGAGTCCTCCCTCAATGTATCCTAACATTATACCAATGCAAGGTTGCATTTCCCTATTTTCATTCCAATTACTGTATTTCGATGACTTGTAATCACTCGACCACCCTATCCTTCCCAGATAACTGCAACTAAATATCAACCCATCAGCAATTTGCTTTCCTGCTATGCCACCCACGCAAGCATTATAATCACGATATTTGAATATAATCTCATGTATCTGATTACCGACTTCACAATGACTAATAGAACCGGAATTCAAGCCAGCAATAACACCCATATTGCAGCTTCCATGTAACCACTCACCGCCATAACAGTATTCTATGATATTTTTATTAACTCCCACAAAACACCCAGCATAGGAGTCCCCTTTTGCGTAGCACTGCATTGATGGTCTATTGCCTGTTATTGATACACTACAATTAGAAATTATTCCATAGTTAGTTCCTGCAAAAACACCTATGTTAACATTTTTTAGATCTTCACTTACATAATAAGTGAATGCTAAGGTCAAATTTCTAATTTCTCCATAATTTTCTTTACAAAAACCAATATTGCCGCCTTCGGAAGTATCTAATGAATATTGGTATGCCTTATGACCATTTCCGTCCAGTGTACCCTTAAATTCAGGAATCGAATTAAAAGGCATTGCTCCGGAAATGCCCCCAGACCATATGTCATCGCATAACAAATATGTTTGATTAAATCCACCATTAGGCTGATCGGCTAATTGTTGAAACTGATTGTTTGTCCATATTTCATAAACGCCATTGTTGTAACATTGATTAAGCGTTTTTTCAATGTAAATTGCCGTAATAGTAATATCGCCTATTGTTCCTGCCGGAATTCTATCCTTATCCCACGATGCAAAATAACCTCCGCAAACCGGCGCAGATAATACAAAATCATTATATTCACTATAGGGATATTCTGAAGGATTTTGATGAGTAGTATTTCCGTGTGTTTTATATGTAATATTATATTTGATAGGAGTCCAAGTTCCCTTTACAACAAACTCTTCTTCTGTTGTACCGACAGGAATAGAGGCAGGAGACCAAGTGAATGTATAACCTTCATGTTCCAAATTTATAAATACAACTTCCTGTGTTGCGTCGTATGTTTCAGGATTAGGGTTTGTACATCCTTTCCAATCATCCAAATCATATTTTATAAGTAATTTAAGCTTAATTTTGCTAACCGTAATTTCTATATTATCAGTTGAGCCAACGGGGATATAGTCGGGAGTAAAAGTATATCTATAACCTTCATAGTCAACAGATTCTAGAAAAATTTCATCTGTAACAGAATATGTTTTAGGGTAATAGTAAGGTAGATTGCTCACATCTGTTGTGTATGTAATATTATATATTTCTTTTTCCCAATGAACATAAATTGTTGTGGGATCGCCTTCTTCCCAATTACGGTTGACAGTCATATCATCAGTATAATATTGCAATCCCGAATCCATTTTTGAATAAATGCCTTTAAATATATATCCTTTACGTATAGGCTTTTCTAATGCAGGCATCTCCAGCCCTGGCTTTACACCAATTGATATGGTAGTACCAATGTCATCTTGATAGTCAACTGCAATATACGTCGGGTTTTTATAGTTGATAGTAGTTTTTAACTCGTTTCCTTCAAACCAATTCTCTGCCCAGCCTTCGGGAAGAAATCCTTCATAGAAATCATTTATATTAATAATTTGGGGATTTTCTCCGTTTCCCCATTCATAAAACACAGATTCTCCGACTTCTTCTACAGAAGAAGGAATTGTTAACTCGGCTAAATTTATACATGCACTGAATGCGCAATCTCCTATTCGCCTAATAGAATTTAAAATATTGATTTCGTTATTTGCTTGTCCACCACAAATAATGGTATCAAGATACGTACAATCGCAAAACATTCTGTCAGGTATAAAATTTATACCGGCAGGTAATTTAACAACATGAATTTCTGAACCTTCAAATATTTTAGTTGAGTTATTGTTCTTATCCCCTACAATTTCAATGCCTGAATTCTCTGACATAGTTGATTTAGCCGTATGATCAAAGGTGACGCCAATTTCAAATGAAACTTCATTCACAAAGGACATATAAAAAGCGTTACTCATGACATTGATTTTGTGTGTATATGAAGGCGCAGTGAGATCATCTACCCTCCTGTCTTTTATTGTAATTGAATTAAGCAGTGAAAAAGTAAAAGCATCCGAACAAATATTATATACAGGAAGATACTCTGAACTCTCGTCAGGTCTAAAAGAGTTATAAATTACTAGATCAAGTGTAGCGGCGTTAATAAATTGATTTTCTGCTAATTCGTACCCAATTACCTTATCTTCCGATTCATCTAATATCTCGCGATATTGAATCGTTGCTTCAGGTGTAAAATCGTATTTAATGTCTCCTGTAAAATAGTTATTCCAAGTCGTCTGCCATTCTGAATTAACTTTTTCTTCACTGCTTTGAATATAGAGTGTGTTTGCATTATTACGCAGTATATTAGCGCCAACCGTCTTTACGGAACTCGGTATATACATCCTATCCAATAATGGACACATTGCAAAAGCATTCATTCCAATACTTTCAACACTCGGTAAACTTATTCTTTCAAGTTTAGCACAATTCATAAAAGCGTTGTTCCCTATTTTCTCAATGGTCGTAGGGAGTATAACCTTTTTTAAGTTTGCACATGACATGAATCCGTTATTTGCAATTTCCGTAACTTTTAAGCCCTCATGAGTTTCAGGGATCACCACTATCTCTACTGAAGGTTTAGCAGTTGACTTGATTGCAACGCTATAGGATTCCTCGCCTTTACTGTTGGTTACAATACTATACGTATAGCTTTCGGCACTCTCTATTCCATCTGCTTTTACAACAGCTTTATTCGATAGAGCAACTCTTCCGATTACTACCAAAATCAGTATTGCAATCAACACCAACAATAACTTTAATTTGTTTGTTTTTATCATAATATACCTCCAATTTATTTTCAAATTTAAAGCCATATTGATTGACTATTTTTTCTATATGTTTATACGTCGTCATCTTACCTTCCCAAAACTCATAGGGAATGCCAGTTATTTTACCGTTCACCAACGCTCGATTCAGCAAATACAGCTTATGGGCTATCAACCTATCCGTATTATCCCATAGATATGCCCCCACGGCTTCATGAAATGAGCCAAAATCTTCAATTTGCAACTCAATTTGCGACTCGACTGTGTGCACAAATTCATGAAGAAAAGTATCCAAAATATGATCCCAATAATAATGTAACGGATCCAATAGATTCTCAAATGATTCGTGGTATAGTAATAATTGTTCTAAACAATGGTCAAGATGAATGCTTGCATATTTTGCCGTTGCTAGACCACCATCATTAATACACATATTATCCGAATAGTCCTCCATGCTGAAGGATACCAACACGCTGTCATAATCATTTAAAAACATGGACACTTCAGGTATATCATACGCCCATATATGGTGCTCATAAACATGTCGTTTCTGTGCAATTCTATAGACAAGTTCTTCCTCAACGTTATCAGTTGTCAACGGTATCGTTGTAAAGTATTCGTCAACCCGAAAATTTGTAACAGCTAAATCATTTAGCTCAAATCTGACTTTTTCCGTTATCATCTGGCTAATTTTCTTTTCAGTTTCCGTCATCTTATAATTAACTTGTTTTTTACCATATCCGTGCAGTGTCATAAGTTCAGCATTAAGTTCTGTTACATATACAATTAGGATTTTGTATTCATTTTCATTATCGTTAATCCATTTTGCGTAAAATTCAGTACAATCACTGTAGAACAGCTCATCGTCAATAATAATTTTGCCGTTTGAATCAGCAATTTGCACTGTTAAATATCTATCTGCATACCAACCGCCGAAAACGCAATGCTCACGCATTGGAGTTGCTAACTGCACATTATCTAACTGTCCATAAGTTAAGGTTACACTTTCGTTATCACAGTTTTCTGTAGCAAATTTGTAGTTATATAAATAAGTATTAGTAATAAGCTCAAAAATCGCAGTTAAACTTTTACTTTCTGTTACACCTATATCTTGTCTTGTTGCCGTTTCAACTCCGTCTGACCACTTAACAAATTTGTATCCCACGTCAGGCAGTGCGGTTACACTGGTTGCGTTGTCTTTATATTTTAAACTTTGATATGTTTCTCCTTGTATACTTCCGTGTTCGCCTGCAATGTAAGTAATTGAAAGCGTTATTTTTTTGAAATTTGCAACATATATACGGCTTTCGCTAACATTCTCAACCACCAGCTCGTCTCTTTTTATCGATTCATCCTCTTGAATAATTCCCTGACCTGACCAACCTATAAAATAGTAGCCTGTATCAGCAACAGCAGCAACCATTTCAGTGTTTTCGCCTTCTTTGACGGTTTGGATTCTTACACCTTCAATTCTACCGCCATTTAATGCAAGGAATTCAATCGTGAAGAATTGCGGCTCATGTTTAAGCTCTGTCTTAGTTCTAGGTTCACAAGCCACCAACATACTCAACACCAAAGCTGAAATAAAAAGTGAGATTAAAATTACAATAGACTTTCGCATAGACACCTCTCAAAACTATAATATAATTATTATTATAGATAAAATGACATTTAAGTCAACACAAAATATGTAAAAGCATAAAAGCAATGCTCTTAACTTAATCTCATTATATAGACGGTTTATATTTTATATTTGTAACAATTATTTTTAAATTCTTTATATAATTAATTAAACAAAAGGATACTCACGGTATCCTTTTTACATAACAATTTTAAAATGTAATCAAAATCTATTTCTTTTTGGAACTCTCTGAGATATTCAAGTCCCGTCACCTCAACCAAAAATAGCTGATAGAAAAATTTCTATCAGCTATTTTTATTTTCCAGAGCTTTGTAACAGGGCTAGGATGTTATTTTTTCTTATGCATTAAGACGAGGCGGAGCCTGAGCTCCGCCTCGTCCATAGGGTAGGTTAAACACACTTTTTAGGTGCGTTTTGGGCATATTCTTCCGAAATCCCTATGCCCGTTCCAAAACGCCTTATTAGAAAATAATTACCACATTATTTAACTTTTTTATTGAGCATGCATTCCGGTTCGGGCATAAGGTTACGGTATGGAACCCCGATAAAACGGGGAGAACCAACTTATAAACTTATCGCTTATTCCTCATCCTCGTTGTCATCGTAATAAGGATCGGCGAAGCCTTCCTCGTCGTTGTTTATTACGACAGCCTTACGTTTTAAGCCAACGATAAGAGCAATCAGGGCAATCAAACCCACAAAGGCAATAGCTGCGATAACTCCCCAAGTAACGACCGAACCACCGCTAGATCTGCTGTCATTAGACGGATTTCCGGGGTTAACTACGCCACTCGAACTAACCGCACCGCTAATCGAAATTGTAGCGTAAGGATTATTTATAATGTAATTGCCGTCTTCCACCGTGATGGAAACCGAATGTCCGCCAACGGACTTGAAATCGCCGTTAACAGTCAAGTTAAACTTAACCGTAACCCCGCCGACCTCAACGCTCACTATGCCGCCTGCAGCCGTCACATTAATGGTTGCGGAATCGCTTTCGCCAACAAAACCGCTGACACTCGCCGTAGGCAGGTGCGCGTAGCCGTCATATTCGAAATGCGTGCTGTCCCAGCTCAAAGTCAGAGATTTCTTTTCGATTACGAATCTGCCGACGTTAGTGTTTTTAGCGTCCAACTCGTACGTAGCGTACTCGCCAGCCTTATCTGCTTTTAACTCAAATACAATATTGTATCTGCCGACGCCGGTTGTTGCAGTTACAGTCTTGCCGTCGCCCGTTTCAAGACGAACGGTCAGAATTTTAATAATATCTTCTATGCTTTCAATCTTATGATCGTGGCTGTTGAACGTAACTTTTACGTAACCGTTTGCTTCGGTAAGAAGCGTTTCAACCAACTTTTCAAGATCCGTGGGAACTGCGCCGTAGATTACGGTATAGTCCTTTATAAACTCAAACTTAATCCAGTTATTTTCGTCCTCGACGATTTGGAAATCTTTGGTAGTATCGCCGGTTAAAGTATAGTTATTGTTAGTAGTAGAAGCCGTAGCCTTATACTGACCGACTTTGATTGCCTCGTTACCGGTTAAATTGCTACCTGAAACGGTTACCTTTAAGTTAACATTCTCACCGTACACATCGGTAAATGTTGCAGTAGGACTGTGGGCCTGGGTGTTGTAAACGTATTTCTCCAGATGCCAATCAACTTCCGCAGTCACTGCGCTTACGGTCAATTGCCCTTTACGGAAAACAATGTTATAGTTATTTGAACTAACTCCGCCGAGCGTGATATCGTATACGCCGATATTGCCGTACTGCGAGTAGCTATACGTATAGGTAAGCGTGCCGTCAAGATCGTCAATACTTTCGCCCTGTACAAAGCCGCTATCTTTAAAGCCGTATCCGTCTGCTGCGGGCTCCTCGCCGTAGTTAATGCTACCGTTTTGAGCAGTAAGCGTTAACGTTACTTTGTTGATAGTAACCGCAACCACTTTGCTGAACGCCTTATAGTTCTTGCCCTCCTCAACGGTAACTTCCACCCAAAGAATGCCGCCTTCGGGCACGTTTGTAAAGGTATTATTGCTATAAACTATAACCGCATCTTCGTCTGCTTTAACAATTGTTGCGCCCGACTTTACTACCTGTTCTTCACCGGTGTAGCCAAGCTCTTTTGCAATTCCGCTCACATTAATTACAGCTTCAGCCTTTTCAATAACGAGCATAGCCGTCAAAGTGGGAACGGGGTTATAGTTATCATAATCCGTTTGGTTGAACTCAACGGTTACCTTGTAGGTTCCCGCATCTGTAGCGCCCGTGCTTGAGCTTGCGCCGCCGTTAACGTTTTCATAAATATATCTTTTCAGAGTTATTCCCGATGCAGAACCGCTTATTTCTATTGATTTCTCGGTGCCGTCGTAGATTTCGGATGAGTCCTCGAAAGTGATACCGTCCAGGCTGTAATCCGCTTTATTTACTATAATCGTAACTTTAAGCTCCGCCGCATTATAATCATCCGTTTCTGCTACGGATATAACAAGCGTATACTTGCCTGCGCCGGTGAACTTAGCTTCATCTTTGCCTATTTTATAGGTAATGCCTTCGTTAGGGTTTAAACGGTCGGTCTTTGCGCCGCTGTCTAACGTATGCTCCTGACCGTCATAGGTATATTCGGTTTCGCCGCTATACGTAATAACCGTATCCCTCTTTATAACGCCGACAGTCATTTCAAACGGCTCAAAACCGTCTGCTCTGCTGTCCTCTTTGGTGTAGTTAACCAAAACTACCGCCGTGCCTGCTCTAAACTTCTGTTCAAGGTTTCCTTCGGGCCATTTAAGCTCGAAGTCGGAGCTAATCACTTGCTGATCGCCGTCACTGTAATAAGCGGTTACGGTGATAAGGTCCTTCAGGGTGTCAAGTGTGTCGGTCGTGTAGATTTTCGTGCTGCCATCCTTCAATTTTGCGGTAAGGCGTTCTACGACTGCGTCGTCAACCGTGAACGACGTCGAATCATTTTGCAAATTATAGTTGGGGTGCAAACTGGTAACCCTTGCGGTATATTCGCCAGCTTTGATAGCCTTGCCGTCAGTAACATTCTCACCGGTAATCGTTATCGTAAGGATAACTATTTCGCCGTACACGTTTCTGAACCAGCCCACAGGAGCGTGAGCGGTTTTACCGTCCGTAATATATTTTTCTACCGTCCACTCAACGGTCATGTCTTTTTTGTTTACGGTAAGCTTGCCGGGAACAAAGGTTATATCGTAGTTATCCGAGGTTACGCCGCCGGGAATAATCGAATATTCGCCAACGTTGCCGTACTTTTTATAATCATACGTAAACGTAATCGTTTTGGTAAGATCTTCAATGGTATCGCTACCAACGTTACCACTCGATTTGTCAGTGTCAAGTCCGTTATTTTTGGGATCTTCGCCGAAGGTTATTGTAGCGTCTTTAGCCGTCAGCGTGAGCTTAGCCTTCTTAACGGTAATAGTAACCGTTATCGACGCGCCGTTATGCGTATCACTCGGTTCAACGCTTATTGTAAGGGTATACGTACCTGCGTTGGTGAACTTTGCTTCTTTACCGTTGATTTTATAGGAAATACCCTCGTTATCATCGTCACGGTTAGTCGTTGCACCGCTGTTGATTTCCTGCTCACTGCCGTTATAAGTGTATTCGGTTTCGCCGGTGAACGTGATTATCGTATCTTTCTTTGTGGCTACCTTCTGCTCTTCGATTTCAAACGAATGAGTTAAAGTGTCTGATTTCAATTCGTAGTTCGGGTGAGTATTGGAAACCGTTGCGGTATAACTACCCGCCTTGATAGCCTTGCCATCTTCAGCTTTTTCACCGCTAATCGTTACTGTGAGGGTAACCTTTTCGCCGAATACGTTTACAAACGTTGCTACAGGCGCGTGAGCGTTACCGTCGGCAACGAATTTATCGCCATCCCACTCAACGCTTACTTCCTTTTTATTTACGGTCAGCACACCGGTTTCAAAGGTTATATCGTAGTTATCCGAATATACACCGCTGATTGTGATTGTGTATTTGCCAACTGCGGCATACTGCGAATAGTTATAGGAATAGATAATCTCGCCTTCCAGGTCAGAGAAACTATCAGAACCTTTATAATCCGTGCTATCCGTATAACCGTTATTAGTGGGAGCGTCGCCGTAAGTTATTGTTGCATCTTTAGCCGTCAGCGTAAGCGGAGCTTTTTTGACGGTAATGGTAACCGTTATCGTTGCAGCATTATACTCTTCATTTGAATCAACACTTATGGTAAGAGTATACGTTCCGGCGTTGGTGAACTTAGCGTCACCGCCGTTTATTTTATAGGAAATTCCTGCGTTGTCATCATCACGGTTAGTTGTAGCACCGCTGGTAATTTCCTGCTCACTGCCGTTATAAGTATACTCGGTAGTGCCGGTAAACGTAATTATCGTATCTTTCTTTGTGTCTACCTTTTGCTCTTCGATTTTGAACGAATGAGTTAAGGTTTCTGCTTTAAACGTATAGTTCGGGTGAGTGTTGGCAACCTCTGCGGTATAGTCGCCTGCTTGGATTGCCTTGCCGTCGGAAGCATTAGTACCGCTAACCGTTACCGTTAAAATAACCATTTCGCCGTAAACGTTGGTAAACCATGCTACGGGGGCATGAGCTTTGCCGTCGGCGGCAAATGTGTCACCGTCCCAAACAACGCTCACTTCCTTTTTATTTACGGTAAGTGTTCCGGGAACAAAGGTTATTTCGTAGTTTTCAGAAGTTACTCCACTGAGAATAATCGAATATTTGCCGACTGCGCCGTACTGAGCGTAGTTATAGGAATAGGTGAGACCGGCGGTAATGGTGTTAATGTCATCACTGCCTAATACTTGCGATGAGTCATGATTGAATCCGTCATTTTTGGGCTCATCACCATAGGTTATTGTAGCATTTTTAGCAGTCAGCGTAAGCGGAGCTTTTTTAACGGTAATTGTAACCGTTATCGTTGCGGCTTCGTACGTTTCCGACGCTGCAACGCTTATGGTAAGGGTATACGTTCCGGCGTTTGTAAATTTCGGTTCACCGCCGTTAATTGAATATATAATACCTGCGTTACCGTCATTGCGGTTGGTTGTTGCACCGCTATTGATTGTTTGCTCGCTACCGGTATAGACGTAGTTGCCTGCGGTGAACGTAATCTTGGTTTCCTGCTTTACGACTTCTACCTCTTTCTCTTCAATTTCAAAATTGTGAGTTGTATTCTGCAAATTGTAGTTAGGGTGATTGTTGGTAACCTCTGCGCTATAGCTGCCGGCTACAATAGCCTTACCGCTATTAACTGTAGTACCACTAATCGTTACGGTAAGGGTAACCCTTTCACCGAACACGTTTACAAACGTTGCAACGGGTGCGTGAGCATTGCCGTCGGCAATGAACTTGTCGCCCTCCCACTCAACGTTAACCTGCTTCTTTTCTACGGTAAGCTTACCGGGAATGAAGGTTATGTCGTAGTTATCCGAATATACGCCGCTGATTGTGATTGTATAGTCGCCGACCGCGGCGTACTGCGAATAATTATAGGAATAGCTAATTACACCGCTAAGGTTTCCGAAATTATCGCTACCTTTATAATTACCCTGCGTATAACCGTCGTTTGTAGGCTTGTCGCCGTAGTATATGGTCTTGTTATTAGCCGTCAGCGTAAGCGTAGCCTTGTTTACGGTAACGGTGAGCGTAACCGATGCGCCGTAGTAATCATCCGATTCCGCAACGGATATAACGAGCTCGTATACGCCCGCGTTATGTACTACCGCGCTCGAGGCTGCGCCTATTTTATAGGTAATGTTATCACTGCTGTTACCGGAGGTAATCAGCGCGCCGCTGTTAATCGACTGGTCATAGCCGTTATATTCATATTCGGTTTTAACGCTTGCAACGTTAAGTACAGTTTCGTGCTTGACAACGGTGACGGTCAGCTCAAACGCATGTAAGTTTCCGTCTTTGTCAGTTCCGTTATATTGAACGTAAACGGTTTGAGTTCCTGCGCTGAACTTTGTGCCGCTACTCAATCTAAGTTCAAAATCGGTAGTGGTCTTCGCCCCGCCGTTGCTGTAATGCGCTGTTACGGTAAGCTGTTCTTTCAGCGTTTCAAGCGTAGTATCCGTGTAGATTATATAGTTAGCGTCCTTTAAGCTTGCGGAAAGCTCCACAACAACCGCGTCAGTTACGGTAATGGTAGTCGTACCTGTAACCACGTCGAGGTCGGTAGTATCCGAAGGAGTAAAGGTCCAATTGTAAGTCGTTTTACTCTTGTACACCTTTTCGTCGTCGAGCTCGATTTTACCTGCAACGTTTAAGGCAACGGTCGAGCCCTCGGGTGTGAAGTATGCAAAGCAGGTAAGTGCGGGCGCATACGCTCCGTCGTACAGAGGACCTGCGCCCGGAGCAACCTTGACGTCTGTAACCGTAGGCTTTGCCTTTGTTATACTAAATTGTACTGAAGTCGTTCCGGTAAAGTCGCCAATACCTGTGACGGTAACGGTAACCTGGCTACCCGCATGTGTATGGTCGGGTGAGTACGATACGGTATAGTCAACGCCTTCTAAAAGCATAGTTCTAAGGCTGTCTGAACCAAGCTGTACCGCAACGACAGGCTTCGGTTCAATCGGTGCGCCTGCATATGAATAAGTTTCGTTAATGCCTGTAATCGACGCACTGCTAACGTTGGCTTGAGTTATTTCAAAGCTTGCTTCTTTCAGTCCGGTTGAATAATTTCCACCGCCGTTGTCCCAGTAATTGGGTGCATGACTGTCTCCGCCGACTCCCGAGGACGGCAAGCCGTTAGTGTCTTTGGTTGAACCGTCCCAAATGGGCGCGCGAAGGCCCGCGGACACCTTATATGTACCCGCGTTGACACCGCTTACTATTCCTTCGTTGTTATTTATTTTCCATGCGGAGGTGTATTTTGCCCAGTCGGCGGAACGAACCGCAACCTCGGCACCCCCGCTCGCGGTATAAGTTACCTTTGCCAAGGTAACTTCACCGCTCGCAACGTTTACTTTGTATTCCGCAACCGTTTTGTTGCCGGTTTTATCGGTATATTCTACCTTATTTATATAGCTCTTCTGTGCGTCAAACTTTATTCCGTCTTGTTCGTTACCGTTGTAAGTTAATACCGCATTACCCGTCTTTGCCGGAGCCGAAGCGCCCCCAGCCGCTTGCGCGGCAGATTTAAGATTTAAATGAAGCGCGGGCCGCACAGCGTACGAGACCGATACGTAGGCACCACCAGCCACACCGGCAGGCGTCAAAACGCCAGCATAGTTAGCGTCGGCATTGACGCCGGAGCGCAGCCAGACGTTCTGGGCACCGGTGTGAGAGCGCTGATCTTTAGTAGTATCCCATAAGCCGACACGGTTATAAGGGTTTCCAGTTGAACTTTCGTTATATCCCGTTTCAAACAGGCTGGGAAGCCAGATTTTATCGTTACCCCAAGCGCTGTAGTTTGTACCGTCGTGTACGTTACCGAAGGTAGGATAATTCTGATAAGACTCGCCGACGTAGCCGGGAGCAGTTGCCGTACCCGTATATCCGTCAGCTTTTTCATTATCATATACAGCCTGATACCAATTGTTGTCGGTGCCGACCAAGCCGCTGTTAGGCGCGTCACCACCCCAGGCTACCCAGCTATTACCCGTGCAGTCGGTCTCGCTTTCGTGCTGTTCCTGCTGCCACTTGATTTGCGCAGGAGTTGCTATGTAGTCGCCGTAGGTCGAAATTAAAGTTTTCCACTCATCCTTTTGAAGTGAAGAGCCGTCCCTTATTACCACACTATTAAAAGGGTTAGCTTTAGTTGCGCCTTTAGCAACCTGTTCAGACGTACCCAAAGCTATACCGTAGTCTGCATAGTTAGTGCCGTTTAAAAGGGCGCGGATATAGCTCGAGCTATACATGTTGGTGGGATAATGCAGTCCGTTGGCAGTTTGAATGGTTTCAACCTTATAAGACCAGCCGCCCGCAGACCAGTTATAGTTCGCAGTATCTATACCGGCTTCAGCCACGGTTGTATCGGCAAGCCAAAGAGTAACAATAATATCGTCTTTATCGCCGACTGCGTTAGAGCCGTAATTATAATTTACCTTATCCGATAAGTCACTTTTGCCGTACAGCGCACGCGAAACAAGCACAACGTTCCACTTGTAACCGCCGAGCGTTACCGTCGTGTTCAAAGCACTCGCATCCTTTCTGGCAGTACCACCAGGTTGTTTTTTGCCCGATCCCGAGGTAAAATCGTTGCCGAATACGGAGTCTAACGCGTCATAAGTTCCGGTGACGGAGCTGCCGATTTTTTTCATAAGATCGGACAGACCCGTAGCACTGAAGCCGCCGTTGCCGTTGTCAAGCTTGATTACCGCAACGTCGGTTTTTGCACTTGCAACTTTGCCTTTAGAGCCCAACCCCGCAATACCGAAAGCTGCGCTCAATATTAAAAGCGCACTCAGCATAACGGTAGCAAGCTTTGTAGCTAAGCTAAGTCTTTTTCCGTTACGTAGTTTCATAAAATTTACACCTACCTTTTTAAATCCAATATGTGATAAAATTTTTCATTTTTTATGCGCGAAAAGTTCATCTAATAGCATAATAGATGAACTGCACTGTCTTTATAGTATCACTATTATATTTCAAAGTCAACAAATTATTAAAAAAATTATCAAAATTCTTGTTAATTGGCATAATTTGCCAAAAATGTTAACAAAATTCGACAAAAAAAGTTCATCTATTATGCTAATAGATGAACTTTTTAATTTTTAATTTTTACCCAAATAAAAGCAAAAAAACCGAGCTAAAACCCGTAAATAGCCCGGTTTTTTTAATTTTCCACAAAAAAAAGAACTCAACCACTGTTTAACAGTTCATGGCTTAAAAGGCAGAATTCAATCTGCTCCGTTAAGTCAAGGTTGAGTTTGTTTTACCGTTGCCGTATGGCGCGGGCAGGACGAAAGTTCCCTTCAACTCATTCTTATCTGCCCGATTATCCTTGAATAAACCGAGTACCGGAAATCTACTTGCTTTATCCTTTGCAAGCGAGTGAAGCGCGGGCCGCACAGCGTACGCATCAGAAACCGCCGGATTGACAATGACACCGGCAGGCGTCAAACCGTAGGCATTATTGGCATTAT
>JAFLVN010000014.1 GCA_022508285.1 Clostridiales bacterium | reverse complement strand
CTTTTCGGAATGGTTACGCTCGTAATGCCGTTGCAACCCATAAACGCACCATAGCCGATACTCGTCACGCCGCTACCGATTGTTACGCTTTCAAGCGCATAGCAATATTGGAACGCATAGTTGCCTATGCTTGTTACGCTGTCGGGTATTATTACGCTCGTAAGTACACTGCAACCACGGAACGCATACTCACCGATACTCTTAACACTGTTGCCTAAAACTAAGCTCGTAAGGGCGGTGCAACCGTCGAAAGCAAAACCGCCGATACTCGTTACGTTGTCGGGAATTATTATGCTCGTTAAAGAAGTGCAATCGTCGAACGCAAAATAGCCTATACTTGTTACACCGGCGGGGATTGTAATGCCTTTAAGAGAAGTGCAGCCGGCGAATGCGTACTGACCGATACTCGTAACGTTATTACCCAGCGTTACGCTCGCAAGGCTACTACAACCACGGAACGCATCAGCAGGAATGTCTGTTACGCCGTCGGGGATTGTAATGCCCGTCAAAGAAGTGCAACCGCTGAACGCAGAATAGCCTATACTCGTTACGCTGTCGGGCAGTGTTATGCTTGTAAGCGACGTGCAATTATTAAATGCGTAAGAGCCGATACTCTCCACGTTGTTGCCCGTAGCTACGCTTATAAGTCCGCTGCAACCGTGGAACGCATAATCGCCGATACTTGTTACGCTGTTCGGAACGGTTACGCCCGTAATGCCGGTGCAATTATAAAACGCATACGAAGGAACGGAAGTTACACCGTCGGGAATAGTTAGCTGTCCCGTCAATTCTTTTCCGTCTATATAAAGGCATTTTGAATAGGGCATTAAATAATCGAGTCCCGTAATTTTGCACCAGTCGGCAACGCCGCCCTTATAGTGGACGCCGTTTGTAATGTTGCAATCATTGAATGCGCCATAGTCGATAGTCGTCACTCCGTTTCCCATAGTTACGCTCGTAATACCGGTGCAGTTATAGAACGCCCACTGGCCGATACTCGTTACGCTATCGGGAATTGTAATGCCCGCAAGGCTACTGCAATCTTTGAACGCATAATTGCCGATACTTTGAACGTTGGCGCCGATGGTTACGCTTAAAATATTTCTGCAACCTTCGAATGAATAATCACCTACACTCGTAACGTTGTTGCCTATTGTTACGCCCGTAATGCCGGCGCAGTAGTAAAACGCATACGAGGGAATGGAAGTTACACCGTCGGGAATAGTCAACTGCCCCGTTAATTCTTTTCCGTTTATATTGAGCGTCTTATCTGTCGAGTATTTCATTAAATATTCAAGTCCCGTAATTTTGCACCAGCCCGTAACGTCGCCCGTGAAGTAAATATTATTTATATGGGTATCGCTGTTGAACGCAGAACTTTCGATACTCGTTAAGCTACTCGGAAGGGTTACGCTCGTGACGCCGCTGCAACAGTAAAACGCATACGAGGGAATGGAAGTTACACCGTCGGGAATAGTCAAGTGTCCGGTTATTTCATTTCCGCCTATATAAAGCGTCGTGTCTGTCGAGTAGTTTATTAAATAATTGAGTCCCGTAATCTGGCACCAGCCGGCAACGTCGCCCGTATAGTAAATATTCTTTAAATGAGTACTGCTGAACGCATAATTGCCGATACTCGTAACACTGTTGCCAATAGTTATGTTTGTAAGTGCACTGCAAGAACCGAATGCATAACTGCCGATACTCGTTACGCTGTCGGGGATTACTATACTTGTAAGCGACGTGCAATAATAAAATGCTTCATTGCCGATAGTCGTCACGCTGTCGGGGATTGTTATGCTAATAAGTCCGCCGCAACCGCTGAACGCATAATTTGCCAACTCGCGCACGGGTTTTTCCTTATACGTTGCCGGAATTACTATCTCCGAACGGCACGCAGAGCCGACGTTGTTGACGGTGTAATACGTTCCGTCTGTACTTAACGTATATTGCAGGGTCTGCTGTTCCCAGTCGGTGTCGGCATAACCTTGCATAAGTATCGAATTGATTAAAAGAGAGGCGGCGTTTGCCTCGTCCTCCAATTGCTCGCTTTCAAGGGGGACGTCCTTATTTACGGTCCAGCCGGTCTTTTTGGCAAAGGTTGCGCTTGTGAGCGACGTGGCGAAAAATGCGTCTTTGCCTATGAATATTACGGATGTGGGAATAGAAACGCTCGTCAGCGCCCTGCAAGCATAGAACGCCGCTTCGCATATTTCCGTAACCGAGCTTCCGAGAGTAAGAGAGGACAGCTCTTCACAGCTCATAAATGCGCCGTAGCCGATATACGAAACACCGCTGCCGGTGTTTACTGTCGTCAATTCGCTGCACAAATTAAACGCCGAGTCTTCTATCCTCTTCACGCTGCTCGGCAGCGTCACGGACTGTAATTTTTCACAGGACTCAAATGCGCTTTGGCAGATTTTTTTAAGATTTGCACCGCTGAATTGCAGAGAGGTGAGAGAGGGGCACTTATAAAAAGCGTATTCGCCTATTTCCGTAACAGTGCCGCCTACAGTTATGCTTTCAAGAGCGGCGTACCCGTAAAATGCAAAGGGTGAGAGGCTCTTGCCTTGGGTAAGCTCCGCATCGGTCAACAGCTCGCCGTCAACGTATAAGTTGCGGCTCGTATGGTCTGCGTTTGCGGTATTGTTGCCCACGATATAGATATTGTTATCGCTCAACGGGTTGCTGATTTCGATTGTGTTGTAGCCTTTATAGTAATAGAAATCAATCTCAGCCCACTCGGAAGCCGTACCCGTATAATGAATATCTTCTAATGCAAGGCAGAAATAAAAAGCTTTTTTGTCAATGCTCTCAACGCTTGCGGGAATGGTGATGCTTTCAAGCTTTCTGCATTCTTCAAAGGTGCTTTCGGCTATCGCAGTCACGCTTTCGCCCAAAGTTGCGTCTGTAAGATTGGCGCACTTATAAAAGGCTTTTTTGCCGACGGTAGTCACGTTGTTGCCTATTACGATACTTGTCAGGTCATTGCAGTTTGCAAAGGCGTTTTCGGCTATCTCCGTAACGGGTTTTTTCTTGTATTCGTCGGGCACAGTGATATCGCCCTCAAGTCCGCCTATGCCCTTGACGGTATAATAAGTTCTGTCGGAGCTCAACTCGAAGTCGAGTGTTTTGGCTTTCGGTTTTGTAGGGTCGAAATCTTCACCCTTACGGTACAGCCACTCTTCGCCCATAATATTCAGCGTTATATCGTCGCCGCTTACGGTGCCGCTTGCATACTCGTCTTTTTCGTTTGCTATTGTAATAAACAGCGTTATCGCATTTCCGGAAAGGGTATAGTCGCCCGATTGGTCTTCGTCGTCGGTCCAATTTCCGTCTTTGAATGTGATATAGAGCGAATCGTCGAGAACGTCGTTTTCGCAATAGTAATACGTTCCTTTTACGGTTACGCCCGTGCCGCCGCCGTTTCCGCCACCGCCGGAGCTGCTGCCGCCCTTGCCGCCGCAAGCAACAAGCCCGAAAGCAAGGCAGATTACGCTGACGAACGTAAGTAGCAGTGTTAAAAGTTTTTTCATCTCACAGCCTCCAAATAAAAATATAATACAGAGTTTATTCTATCACAAAAATTTTTTTATGGCAACGGATAAAGGGGCGTAAGATTAAATTATATGTCGAACGGATTATATTATTTATAATATAAAAATTTGACAATCGAACTTATACGTGGTAAAATTAGAATGTTATATAATGCGCATATAATGCGGATTGAGGACGGTACGATTTGGAAGGTTTAGATAACTTGCTCGATTTATCGCATACGCTTGCGTGGGAATATCTGAATTCGTTCAAATACCCCTGGCAGGCTCTTAGCGGTTTAAAGGAGTTTATTTTAAAGCTCGGTGCATCCCTTCCGCCCGAGTATATGGAAATAAGTCCTAACGTTTGGGTTCATGAGAATGCGAAGATTGCGCCTACGGCGTATATAGGCGCACCCGCCATAATCGGCGGCGGCACGGAGGTCAGGCACTGCGCCTTTATCCGAGGCTCGGCGCTCGTCGGCGAGGGGTGCGTGGTAGGCAATTCTGCCGAACTCAAAAACGTAATACTTTTCGACGGCGTGCAGGTGCCCCACTACAACTATGTGGGCGACAGCGTTCTCGGCTACAAGGCGCACATGGGCGCAGGCTCGATAACTTCAAACGTAAAGGCGGACAGAACTCCCGTTTGGGTCAAGTGCGGCGATGAAAGAATTGAGACCGGGTTGAAGAAATTCGGCGCAATCCTCGGCGACTTTGCCGAAATCGGCTGCAACTGCGTATTGAACCCCGGCACGGTGATAGGCAGAAACACATCGGTCTATCCACTCATATCCGCCCGCGGGGTTTATCCCTCGGACAGTATAGTAAAATCTGCGGATAAAATTGTAAAAAGGAAACACTAAGGTAATCTTATGGGAAAATATTTCGGTACGGACGGCTACCGCGGCGAAGCCAACGTGGGGCTGACCGCTGACAACGCATTCAAGGTGGGCAGATTCCTCGGCTGGTATTTGGGCGAGGTCAAGCGCCGCAAGGGCATTTCCGAGACCCCTAAGGTAGTAATCGGCAAGGATACCCGCCGCTCGAGTTACATGCTGGAGTTTTCGCTGATTGCGGGGCTCATCGCCTCGGGCGCAGACGCCTATATGTTGCACGTGACCACGACACCCTCCGTTTCGTATATCACGAGGGTAGACGACTTTGACTGCGGAATAATGATATCCGCAAGCCACAACCCATACGTTGACAACGGCATAAAGCTTTTGAACGGTCAAGGCGAAAAGATGGACGAGCAGACCGTCGCGCTCATAGAGGACTATCTCGACGGAGAAGTGGAGGCGTTCGGCACAAAATACACGGAAGTGCCGTATGCGAAGAAGGATAAAATAGGCAGGACGGTGGACTACGAGGAGGGCAGAAGAAGGTATACCGGATATCTCATCTCTCTCGGCGTATATTCCTTCCGCGGTAAAAAGGTGGGTTTAGACTGCGCGAACGGATCTTCGTGGAATATAGCAAAGTCGGTGTTCGAGGCGCTGGGCGCAAAGGTATATCTCATCAACGCCTCACCCAACGGATTGAATATAAACGAAAACGCCGGCTCCACCCATATTGAGGGATTGCAGCAGCTTGTAAAGAATAAAAAGCTTGACGTAGGCTTTGCCTATGATGGCGACGCAGACAGATGTATCGCCGTGGACGAAAACGGCGAGGTTGTCAACGGTGATAAAATTCTCTATATCTACGCAAAATACATGAAGGAGAGGGGCAAGCTGATAACCAACACTGTGGTTACCACGGTAATGTCTAACTTAGGGCTCTACAAGGCGCTCGACGAACTCGGCATAGACTACGTTCAGACGGCGGTTGGGGACAAGCACGTTTACGAATATATGTCCGCTCACGGCAACCGTCTCGGCGGAGAGCAGTCGGGGCACATAATCTTTTCAAAGTATGCGGCAACGGGCGACGGAATTCTCACGAGCCTGAAGGTTATGGAAGTTATAATGGCAAAAAAGACAACCCTTTCAAAGCTGTGTGCGCCGTTGAAAATTTACCCTCAGGTGCTTGAAAACGTAAAGGTCAAAGACAAGCTTGCGGTAATGGACGATACCGACGTGCAGAACGCCATTAAAGAAGCGGAGCAAGCTCTCGGAAATTCAGGCAGAGTTTTGGTAAGGCAGTCGGGCACCGAGCCGCTTATAAGAGTTATGGCGGAAGCAAAAACCGTAAAAGCTTGCAAGGAAGCGGTGTCTAAAATAGTAAAAGTTATAAAAGCCAAAGGGCATTATTTAAAATAAATGACGCCGAAAGGCGTACAAAAGCAAACTCGCTGAAAATTGTTTGCAATTTGAGCGAAAAGGAATTTTTATGTGCGGTATAGTTGGTTATATAGGTGAAAAACAGGCCGCTCCGATACTTTTGGAGAGCCTTTCAAAACTTGAATACAGGGGATACGATTCCGCAGGAGTTGCCGTGCTCGACGGGGGCGATATAAACATTGTAAAAGCAAAGGGCAAGCTCTCCTGTCTTGCGGAAAAAACGGATGGAGGCAAAAACGTAGCAGGCACGTGCGGAATAGGTCACACCCGCTGGGCGACTCACGGCGAGCCCTCGGAATTAAACGCCCATCCCCATCGCAACGAGGGCGGCACGATAGTCGCCGTCCACAACGGCATAATTGAAAATTATATACAACAGAAGTCCAAGCTCACAAGGCTCGGGTATACCTTTTATTCGGACACAGATACCGAGGTCGCCACAAAGATTGTGGACTACTACTACAAAAAGTACGGCGATCCTCTTAAAGCTATTTCCAACTTCATTTTAAAGGTGCGGGGCTCGTATGCGCTTGCCGTAATGTTTTCCGACCACCCCGACGAAATATACGCCGTCCGCAAGGACAATCCGATGATTATCGGTGTCACCGAAAGCGAGAGTTTTTTGGCTTCCGACGTGCCTGCCATACTCAACTACACCCGCAAGGTCTACTATGTCGGCAACGAGGAAATAGTATGTCTTAAAAAGGGACAGGCAGACTTTTTCAATCTTGACGGCGAAAAAATCCAAAAGCAGATTTCCAATATAACCTGGGATGCCGAAAAGGCGGAAAAGGGCGGTTATCCGCACTTCATGTTAAAGGAAATTCACGAGCAGCCCAAAGTTATAAGCGACACCTTGAACTGCTTTATAAAGAACGGCGAAATCAATCTTTCAGAAGTCGGGCTCACCAACAAAGAGATTAAAAAGTACTCGGGGATAGTGATTGCGGCGTGCGGTTCGGCATACCACGTGGGCGTGGTTATGCAGTATGTATTCGAAAGCCTAGTGCGCATCCCCGTGCGGGTGGAGCTTGCTTCGGAGTTCCGCTACCGCAACCCTGTAATGAACAAATCGCAGCTGTTTATAGTTATCAGCCAGTCGGGGGAAACAGCGGACAGCCTTGCGGCGTTGAGACTTGCGAAGTCTGCGGGTCTTTCAACTCTTGCAATCGTCAACGTGCTCGGCTCGACAATAGCAAGGGAGGCGAACAAAGTCCTCTATACGAAGGCTGGGCCCGAAATTTCCGTCGCGACCACAAAGGCGTATTCCGCACAGCTTATTGCAGGCTATGTTCTCGCATTGCGCTTTGCGAGGGTTAGGAAAACGGCGTCAAAAGAGGAACTCAAATCACTGGTCGCCGAGCTCAGCGGCTTGCCTGAAAAGGTTCAGTCCATTCTCGATAAAAAGAACAGCATGCAGCGTTTTGCCTCTTCCATGGCAGGCAAAAAGGACGTGTTCTTCATAGGCAGAGGCGTGGACTATGCCATATGCCTTGAAGGTAGTTTAAAACTCAAAGAAATAAGCTATATTCACTCCGAGGCGTACGCCGCAGGCGAATTGAAGCACGGCACTATAAGTCTTATCGAAGACGGCACTTTGGTTATCGGCGTGCTTACACAACCCGACACGATTGAAAAAACCGCAAGCAATCTCGAGGAGACCAAAACCCGTGGAGCAAACGTTGCAACCTTGTCGTTCGGTTCAAGAAAAATTACGGGCGACGTGAAATTTACCATTCCGCAGGTCAACCCGTACTTTGCCGCAAGCCTTGCCGTTGTGCCCCTTCAGCTCTTCGCATATTACGTCAGCGTTTTGAGGGGCAACGACGTGGATAAACCGAGGAATCTTGCCAAGAGCGTAACGGTGGAGTGACAGTCAGTTTTTATTGTGCTTGAAAAGCGCCATAAAAGCTACGCCGATAACTCCGCCCACAACGCAACCTATGCCTATTCCTAAACCTATCATAATTTTCCCCCCTTGTGATAGTATTTTGCATTTTATATATTTTATGTTTTTTTAAAGCGTCAGGTTAATTTGTACCCACAGTAGAGGAAGATATGTATCGTCATTTTTTTAAAAGATTTTTTGATATCGTATTGAGCTTTTTCGGCATCGTGGTGTTTGCGCTGCCTATGATAATCATAGCCATCGCAGTCCGTTGCGACAGTAAGGGACCTGCGCTGTTCAAAACTCAGCGTGTAGGCAAAAACTGCAAGCCCTTTAAATTCTATAAATTCAGGAGCATGCGCACCGACGCGCCCAAGGACGTTGCTCCCAGACTTTTAAAGAGCGAAGACTATATCACGAAGGTGGGCGCATTTTTAAGAAAGACGAGTTTAGACGAGTTGCCCCAACTATTTTGCATATTCGTGGGCAGTATGTCGATTATAGGTCCCCGCCCCGCAGGACTTTCTGAGGAAGACTTAATTTCCGCAAGGGAAAAATATAACGCCAACGGCGTTCGCCCCGGGCTTACGGGACTTGCGCAGGTCAACGGACGGGACGTTCTTGCAAGCAACGTTGAAAAGAAGGCGTGGTTCGACGGCGAATATTGCAAAAAAATAACCTTCGCTAAGGACACGAAGATATTCTTTAAGACTATAGGTCAAGTATTCAAAAGCGAGGGAATTGTCGAAGGCGACGCCGTGCTCAAAGACGGCGAAAACAACGCCGATAACGAAAACGACACCGCAAGCGACCAATCGGATAACAGCTCCGAAGAGAATACATAATTGCGGGATATAATAGAGTTTTCCGCTCACTTAAGAGGTAATCATGGACCAATTAGTTTCAATTATAATGCCGAACTACAACGGCGAAAAATATATTGCCCAAACTATAGAGTCTGTACTTGCTCAGACTTATCCGAATTGGGAATTGATTATAGCGGACGACTGTTCCACCGATAATTCCGTAAATATTATCAATTCTTATGCCGAAAAAGACAGCCGCATAAAGTTGATAACCGGTGAAAAAAACAGCGGTGCGGCGCAGGCAAGAAATGTAGCCTTGCTCCAGGCAAAGGGCAAGTGGATTGCCTTTTTAGACAGCGACGATAAGTGGCTTCCCGCAAAACTCGAAAAGCAGATTGACTTTATGAACGCTAACGGCTACAAATTCAGCTGCACAAAATATGCGCATATAGACGAAAATTCAAAGCCTCTTAATAAGGTCGTCACAAGCCCCAAGGTTATAGGCAAGCGTAAAATGTTCCGCTACAACTATTTGGGGTGCTTAACCGTAATGTACGATGCAGAGGCAATCGGCGTACTTCAAGTAAACCCCGAAATAGGCAACGGGCGCAACGACTATGCTCTATGGCTAAAAGCGGTCAAGCGAGAAAAATGTTATTATTACGACGAGGTGCTTGCGCTCTACCGTGTGCGTACGAGTTCGCTCTCGCACGGCAAAAAGCTCAGGCTTGTGCGCACCCACTACGATTTAATGCGTTTAAGCGAGGGGCGCAGTAAATTCGTTTCCTGCTTCTATACGCTGAAGCATCTCTTTTACGGCACGCTCAAAAAACTGTTTTACGTTAAGAGGAGAAAGAACTGAATGGCTAACGAAATCGGGCTTGAAGAGCTTAAAAGAATTGAATTAAATGTCTTGTGCCAGATACGTGAAATATGTAATGAACAAAACATAAAGTATTTTCTGGACGGCGGTACTTTACTCGGTGCAATAAGACACGGGGGATTTATTCCCTGGGACGATGATATTGATATCTGTATGCCTCGTCCAGATTATAACAGATTTATTGAATACTGTAAAAATCATTACACACCGTTCGGGCTTGCAAGTCATCAGACTGATTTCAGGTTTACTGAACTGTATGCCAAAGCTTATGACAGAGATACGATTTGCGAGGAAATTTATGTTAACCGTAGCAGGGCTGAATACGGAGTTTATGTTGATATATTTCCTTTAGACGGACTTGGCAACTCTCAGAAACAAGCGCTTAAACTTTTGCATAAATCTCGATTTAAAAGAAGTTTGCTTAAAGCGGCAAACTGGAGGAGCTATTTTAAAAGTAAGACCCGAAAATGGTATGTTGAGCCTGTACGGTTTTTATTCTTTATTTTAAGTCGGTTGACTAATCCTGCAAAGCTAGTTCACAAGATAGAAAAAATTTATAAAGATATTCCTTATGAAGGCTCTGAAAAAGTAGGGGTTGTTTGCGGCTTGTACGACGATAAGGAAATAATGGATTACTCAATATTTAAAAATATTATCGAGGTTGAATTCGAGAACGAACAATTTGCTATTCTTGAACGGTACGATGAATTTTTGACAAATCTCTATGGCGACTATATGAAGCTTCCACCTCCAGAAAAGAGAGTTACACATCATACATTCAAAGCCTATAAAAGGTTTAATTAGGAGAAAATTTAAATGAATAAGATTCAATTTGATGTTTTACGCCTTGCGCATGAATACGGCTCGGTAGATGTGGACGAGTTAAGCAGAGAACTGTTCCGCACTCCCGACCAGATAAATCTTGCTGTAAAGGAGTTGACAAACGCCGGGTATCTGGAAAACAACCACATAACGGTAAAAGGCGGGCAGTTGCTTAATAAGCACAAGGTTAACAATGCCGTTATACTTGCTGCTGGTATGTCCTCCCGCTTTGTTCCGTTAAATTACGATTTGCCTAAAGGATTGTTGGTCGTAAAAGGGGAGACTTTGATAGAGAGGCAGATTAGGCAGTTAAATGAAAAAGGCATAACCGAAATCATTATTGTCGTTGGATATATGAAGGAGAAATTCGAGTATCTGACTAAAAAGTATAATGTAATCTTAATAGAGGCAATCGATTATAAGGAAAAAAATAATTACGCAAGCGTTTATGCTGCTCGTAAATATCTGAAAAATACAATTATTACTTCGTCTGACCTCTACTTCGAGCAGAATATTTTTCAGACATATGCCTACGACTCTTATTACTGCACAATTTATATACCGGGGAAGACAGCAGAGCGTGGCATAGAAACGGATGACGATGACAAAATTATCGACACGTTCTACGGTGACAGATGTTACGATATTTGGGTTACGCTCGGTCACGCTTTCTTCTCTAAAGATTTCTCGCAAAATATTATAGAATTGATTGAGCAAAACTATCTGACTCCTGAATCCGCAGGTTTATTTTGGGCTGATATCCAAGATAGGCATATCGACAAATTGTATATGTACGCAAAGAGATGTCCCGAGGACATAATATTTGAGTTCGACTCGTTGGAAGAGTTGCGCGAATTTGACGAAAAGTATCTTGTTGACTCTGGTTCAACCGTTCTCAAGCAGATATGCAAGCGCCTTGGCGTGGAGGAAAGAAATATTACCGCCATCGAATCTATGAAGGACCTCAAAATGAGCATGTTCAAGTTCCGTTGCAGGGGTGATGTTTATATCTGCGATGTAGAGCCCGACGAAACCGAGAAACTATATTTAAGAGGCAGGAGCTATTATCAGTGCAGGGATTTCAAAAACGACTCCATTAAGCTTTATAAAATGGATAAGTCAGTCAAAATCGGTGGAAATAATAAAATTGATACTGCTAACGAGCTCAACAAATTATACAATTTTTCCAGTGAGTTCAAGAGTTATCACGAAAGGGCTTTACCTCTTTGCGCCGCAGAAAACGCTATTTCACCGTTTGCAAACCTGCCGCTCAGTTTTGGTTTTCAGGAAAGATATATAATGAATAACACCTATTCATTCAATATGGATGATAACTTTATTGGTTGTGAAAAATTATTTCCGTTCTACCAAATGCTTTCGGAGACTTGCTCACGCATCTTTGGTGCAAAGTATACCGATGCACGCCCGTTTACTGGTATGCACTGCATTGATATGATTGTTAAGACAGTTTGCAAGCCTGGCGATAAAATGATGATATTAGACAAAGAATATGGTGGACACGCCTCGGTTAAACCCGTTGTTGAACGCCTAGGCATAAAGGTATATCCCGCACCGTACGACTTGAGTGAAAACGACCTAGAATATGACAAAGTAAACTCTATAGTAAAAAAAGAAGGTATTAAGTATATCCTGCTTGCACCTTCAGACCTTATTAAGCCGCTGGCTGTGGAGAAAATCAATACGGAGAACTGCGTACTTCTTTGGGATTGCTCACAGCTTTTGGGCATGATTGCTGCCGGAGTTTGCAATAACCCGTTGAAAACCATGAAGAACATAATAATGTTCGGTGGCACCCATAAGACTTTCCCCGGTCCCGCCTCGGGTTTGATTATGACTAACGAGAAATATCTGCACGATGCAATGGAGACGGAAATTAACCCCAAGCTTTTGCGCAATCCGCAGATGCACCAGAAAATCAGTTTGCTGTTTGCTTTAATCGAGTTTGAAAAATATGGCGCAGAATACATGAGTCATGTTGTTCATTGTTCTAACTATTTGGGAGCAAAGTTGAGAGAGCTCGGGTATGATATAGCTGATATTAACGGTCGTATTTCAGCTACGCACCAAATATTTATCCGTTGCAGCAAGGAAGAAATGGACACAATTTACGATAACGCATATAAGTGTGAAGTAACTCTGAACAAAAAGCATAAAAATTTGTTTATGGGCTACGGCATAAGATTGGGAACGCAGGAGATTGCAAGATATGACTGGAATGACGAAGTTCTCGATAAGATTGCCGAAATCATAAAAGCGCTGTCAGACAAAAATATAGACGTATATGCTGTTAAAGCTAAGATAAAGTCTTTGCCAGAAAAAACAATAAAATATGCTTTCTCTGGAGAGGAATTGAACAGATTTGTTGAGCTCATGAAGTGAGGTTCAAAAATAAAATGGTAATTTTGCACATAGCATCATTAAAGCTGAATAAGGCAAACGGGGTCTGCGTTGTAGTCCCTCAGCATATCAAAGCGCAGCAGGTTTTGGCAACGGTGGGACTTGTCAATTTATCGAATGTAGATGTCGGAGTGGAAAATACTTTCGAGTATAAGAAGCCCTTTGATTTATCCGCTCTGCCCAAACCCTTTAACATGCCCGATTTAGTCGTTTTCCACGAAGTATATCGTCCTCAATATCTCAAGATTTATAAGACGCTTATAAGCAGAAATATCCCTTATGTAATAGTGCCGCACGGCGGGCTGACAAAGCAAGCGCTAAAAAATAAATGGCTCAAAAAGAAAGTAGCGAACCTTTTGTTATTCAATAGATTCATACGTAGAGCGGCAGTAGTGCAGTGTCTGTCGGTGAGCGAAGCGGAAAAAACCAAATGCGAAAACGTGCGAAAAATCGGCACAAACGGCACTGTATTGCCTCGTGTAACAAAACAGGGTTTTTCGCAAACCGGGCTTAAATTCCTGTATATAGGCAGACTTGATGTCAAAATCAAAGGTTTGGATATGATGATTGAGGCAATAAAAACAGTGGCCGATTTTCTCCGAACCGAAAATACCAAGCTGTACATATATGGTCCAGACCACAAGGGAAGATATAAGCAGGTGCAAGATTTGATTTCCGAAAACGGAGTGGGGGATATAGTTATTTTACAGCCCGCAATATTCGGCGAAGAAAAAGAAAATGCACTGCTTGGCGCCGATATTTTTATTCAAACTTCAAGAACGGATACAACCCCTACCGGCGTTCTCTGCGCACTTAGCTATGGACTGCCGTGTATTTTGACGGAAGGGACAAGTTTATCGGAATTTATCGCCGAACAAAACGCAGGTTGGGCGTGTGCTACCGACGTTACGGCAATTGCCGAAACTATAGTAAAGGCGGTGGGGGAGCGCACCCTTTTCGCCGAAAAATCGAAAAATGCAATAGCGGCAATTGAAAAATACTATTGTTGGAATAACATAGCGAACGAAATTATTGCCGAATATAAGGACATCGCAGGTATTCAATAATAGGCTATAGGGTTAAAACGAATGAACAAAGCAATAATAACTGCTTTTAATAAAGTGATGCCGAAATATAAAAACAAAGTCGTGTTTTACGGCAGAAGCAGATATGACAGCAATCACCATGCACTTATTCAGTACATGATTAAAAACGGTTACACCGACAAGTATAAATTATATCTTGTAGTGAGCAACGAAGACGATTTATCCTTTTACAGCGATATAAAAAACTTATATCCTGTCAAAGGCGCAGTATCGGGCGCATATCATACACTTACTGCCAAATACGTATTCCATTGCTTCGGAATGGGCGCAATGGCGTCACATATTCCGCAGCGGCAAACGGTGTTCGACATATGGCACGGAACGACGTTAAAGACCCTTGGGAGCGGTGCAAAAAGCGATTATGCAAGGCGGTCGTCGTATATGCTCGCGGCGAGCGAATTTTCCAAAAAATCCTTTAAAAAGTGTTTCGGATATTCCGACGAGCAGTTCTTTATCTGCGGATATCCGAGGTGTGAGCAACTTATCGACAAGACGGATATTTTGCAAAAGTTTGATATTGACAAAACAAGGTATACAAAAGTGGTTTTATATATGCCTACGTTCCGAAAGGCGGAGCAATTCGGATATGACGATTCGACGGTTGATTTCCCGCTGTTTAACGGGCAAACGCTTGCGGAATTCGATAAGTATTTAGTAGAAAAAAATATTCTGTTTATTATCAAACCTCATCCGGCACAGGATAATATCGGCATTTTAAACGGAAACTTTTCCAACGTTAAAGTGATTAAAAATTCCGGGTTGCTATCCAAAAACATTATGCTTTATTCTTTGGTCGGACAGGCAGATGCGCTTTTAACCGATTACTCGTCTATATATTTTGACTTTCTTTTAACACAAAAACCGATAGGGTTTATTATCGACGATATCAACGACTATTCAGGCAAGAGGGGTTTTGTTGTTGAAAATCCTCTCGATTACATGCCGGGTGAAAAAATAAAGGATATCGAAGAACTCAAAATATTTTTAAATAATTTACTGTCCGGCAACGACGGTTGGGCGGAAGAGCGGCATAAAATTAACGATTTGGTCAACTTTGATCAAAGCTTTGAATTCAGTAAAAAGATTCTCGATTTTGTTGGGATAATAAAATGAAAAAAATCTTGACGTACGGAACATTCGACCTGTTGCATTACGGTCATATTAATCTTTTGCAACGCGCTAAAGCATTGGGCGACTACTTGATAGTCGGGCTGTCCACCGATGAATTTAATGCGGTTAAGGGCAAGCAATGTTATTTCCCTTATGATGAAAGACGTAAAATGCTTGAAGCGCTCAGATGTGTGGATCTGGTAATACCCGAAAACTGCTGGGCACAGAAAGAGTCTGACATTCGTGAATTTAAAGTAGACGTTTTTGTTATGGGCGATGATTGGAAGGGCAAGTTTGACTTCCTAGATAAACATTGCGAGGTTGTTTATTTGCCGAGAACGCCTGAAATATCAACTACTCAAATTAAAAAGGATATTGTGAATAAAAAGAATTGACATTATGAGAGTGAGTATAGTTATCCCCGTTTACAACTTGGAAAAATATTTGCGCAAATGCTTAAACAGCGTATGTGCGCAAGACGCTTGCGTTGACGAGATAATTTTAGTAAATGACGGCAGTACGGACGATAGCTTAAAAATATGCGAAGAATATGCCGCAAAATATGAAAAAATAAGGGTTATCAATCAGGAAAATAAAGGCGTAGAAGCGACAGTTTACGTCGGCATAGCCGCCGCAAAAGGCGAATATATCGGGTTTGTAGACGGAGACGATTATATTGACCCGTCGATGTTTAAAAAATTGTACGACACAATTAACCTGACCAATGCGGACATGGTTGTTTGCGGTTACAACCGTGTAGATGAAAACGATAATTTATTATCTTCGTACAGATTGAATTTGTCTCAAAAGACAGTATTCGATAAAATCGACGGCACTTTTCCTGTAGATTTTTTGCCGGGGATGAGCGGCAAGCAATTTATGTCATACGCGCGCTGGAATAAGTTATTCAAGCGCGAGCAACTTTTAAACAACAGCTTTTGCAGACCGCACGGGTTGAAAGTGGGCGAGGATACAGCTATGGTATATGCCATGCTGTTTTCGTCGAAAAGAGTAGCGTACGTGGATGAGTGTTTGTATTACTATGTGCAGAGGACAGGCTCGATTGTGCACTCGTTTGACGCTCGCTACATAAAAAATTGGGAAACCGTTATAGATATTCTGCCAACGGCGGCAAGCGAATTTGGGTTTAAATTGGATAATTTTGACGATGTTGCTTTGGCGCTTTTATATCATCTATGTTTAGGCAAGGTAAGAGCTTCAAAATTACCGCGTAAAAAAAGAGCCGAAGCGTATAAAATTATTGGCGACAGCGAAAAAGCAAACTTATTGCTACGTTCTTCAAAACCGCACATGCCGTTTAAACGTAAATTGGTTTTTAGCTTGTTAAAATTTAAACGTTATAAATTATTGTCATTAATATACTGATCTTTGGACAAAAAGCATGCAAGAAGTAACACAAAAAACTTCAATAAGTTATCAACAAACACCACAGGCAAGCAAGACGAAAAAGGCACATAGTCCCTCGTATATTCTTGCTGTTGGTGGAATGTTGTATGCGTGCGGACATAAATTACTTGAAAATATTTTTAAAAACACTTCTGTCGATTTAACATTTACGGTTGTTTCGATAACGGCAATGATAATTTATCAGCTTTACGTCTTGCTTATTTATAGACGTTACAAGTACGGTAACTTGTTATTAGCCGGTTTATTATGCATATTTTACTTTGCGGCATTATATTTAATTTTATTTTCCGGTTTTGTTTACGAGCTGTATATATGTTCGATATTGTTAGCTCTATTGGTATTTAAGCAATATAAGTTAACAGACCGCGAAAAAACGAGGATTTATTGGCTTTTTGTCATTATGACCATTATACTGTTGATGGGGGGAACAACAAAAGACATGATGTCTGAAGATAAAGTAAATCCCAATACGTGCGGCTTATTGCTTATGCTGCTATTTTGTATGAGCATTGTCAGATACCGTAATACAAAAGGGTTGTTGGATCTTATACTAATACTATTAAGTTTCGGGCTCCAATTTTATTATCAATCACGAACGGCTATTGTCGGTTGTTTCTGTTTTATAATTTTGATGTTAATTTGGGGCAGGAGGCAGTATTGTTCAACTAAATCTGCGTGCATTTTGATACTGTTTTTAAGTTTGTTAAGTGTGCTTTTTGCATATTTGTATGTGCAGTATCTTATGGGGCTCGGACAAGAAAGCGTAATAAAAAAGGATTTATTTACAGGCAGACCGAATATTTGGAAATTGGCATTTGAATCCATAGAAAAGCACATTTGGTTTGGTGTAGGTTCACATTTTAATGAAGATTTGGCAGTTATTTGGAATAATAAAGCACTGTTAAATACCCATAACCAATCTTTGGGCATAATAACATCGTTCGGCGTTATAGCGTTTGTGATATTCAGTTTAGTCTTTGCATATTTAGTTTCCCAATCATGTGTGGTAAACGAAAAGTGTAAAAAGAAAACAACATACAGGTTGCCGATTATTTTTATTGTGTCAATACTGATAATGAATTTTGCCGAAACAAACTTTTTCTATCCGTGGTATGTTGCTATATTGGCGGCATTCGTATTTATCAGTAACAGCTGTGAAAAGAAAACGGCGTCTAAATACATTAATAAAAATGAAAAAACAGAAAACTTAAATGGATAAAAAACGCGGACTATTGAACATTGCCGTTTCAATAGTATTTAAAATAATCGTTCTTGTGATGTCGCTACTCGCAAGAAGATTTTTAATTAAATATACCGGTGATCAGGTTAACGGACTTAATTCGTTATACGTAAGCATTATCGGTTTTCTTGCCGTTGCGGAGCTCGGTGTGGGAAGTGCAATAACTTTTTGTATGTACAAGCCCATCGTCAACGGAGAAAACGATAAGGTCTCTGCACTCTATCATCTGTTTACAAAGCTGTATCTCTTAATCGGCGCATTTATTTTAGTGGCAGGCTGCATCATAATTCCACTCTTGCCGTATTTGATTGCCGACTATCAGAATGTCAACCAAAATGTATATTTAACATTTTTTCTGATGTTGGTATCGGTAGTTTTGGGATATTTATTCAGCTCGAAAACTTCTTTAATCAACGCTTATAAAAATAATTATATAACTACGACAATCCATTCATTAGGAATGGTTTTGCAGTACGGGCTACAAATGGTTGTGCTTATTTGCACTCAGTCTTTCGTTTGGTATCTGGTTTGCCATATAATAGCCGTTGCAGTGCAATGGAGCGCAACGGAACTGGTTGCCCGTTTAAAGCATAAAGCCATAATTAAGAATAAGCAGAAGGTAGACGGCGACACTAAAAAACAGGTTACGCAGAACGTAAAAGCTATGTTCATGCACAAGATAGGCGGAGTGCTTGTCAACACTGCCGACAGTATTATAATTTCTGCATTTATCGGTGCTTTAATTTTAGGTAAATATACCAACTATACCTTAATAATGACTGCAATGACGGGCGTTTTGACATTGTTTTTCTCACCACTTACTTCCGTAATCGGACACATGTGTGTGGCAGAAGATACTGAAAAAGTTAAAAAATATTTTAACTTTTTCCACACGTTTAATTTTATTATCGGAATTATTTTCTTTCTCGGCTATTATGCAGTAATAGATAACGTGGTAACTATTTGGTTGTCCGGCGAAGATAGGTTGTTACCGAAAACTATTTCCTTTATTATCACGCTCAACTACTTTATCCAGTTTATGCGGCAGGCTGCGTTGCTTTTCAGGGACGCGACGGGAACTTTTTATAACGACAGGTGGAAGCCGCTGTTTGAGGGATTACTCAACGTCGCACTGTCAATCGGCTTTGTATATCTGTTCGGTCTATTCGATGAGGACTTTGCCGTGGTCGGCGTTATTGTTGCCACGATTATAACCAATTTGACTATCTGTCACGTAGTTGAGCCACGCGTATTATTCAAGTATGCTTTCGGCGCTAAAGCAAAAAATTATTATCTGAAAAACTATATTTATGTTGCGGTATTTGCAGCTGCTCTCGTAGGCTTGAATTTCGCAATGGTGGACTATTCGGGCAGTCAGTGGATAGCGTTGCTCATAAACGGCTCAATCGCCGTGGGGATTGCCGTTTTGGTCGGACTTGTCGTCGTTCTTTTAGACAGGGACTTCAAACACTATTTCGGAATACTGTTTGGAAGGATAAAACAGAAGCTGCATAAAAACAAATAGTAATAGAAAAAGTCCGACGGGTTTCCCGTCGGACTTTTTTGTGCAAACGAAAATCACGCGATAGTCGCGGGGTTCAAAATAGGTTTACCGATGAGGATTGAAATAAAAACTCCGATTGTGTAAAATAGAGCTGTTGACCCGCCAGTCAAACAGAACACAATCGGAGGACATTAAGATGAATAACATCACAGATAGTTTAGCACATACAAAATGGAATTGCAAGTATCATATAGTTTTTGCACCAAAGTACCGAAGAAAAATATTCTATGAACAACAAAGAGCAGATATACGAGAAATATTGAGAAAACTATGCCAGTGGGAAGGGGTGGAAATATTAGAAGGAGAAATCTGTCCAGACCATATACATATGTTAGTAACAATACCGCCCAAAATGAGCGTTTCGGGGTTTATGGGATATTTGAAAGGTAAGTAGAAAAGGGCTATGCCCGAAAAAGTAAAGCCACCCGCTATGCGGGTGGATATTTACTACTTTATTTTAAACTTCAATTATAAACAGCGGCGGATTTTCCGGACTTCCCGTCTTTTTCTTTTCGGTTGCCACAAACACCGAAAGGAAACATATATACAGCATAGTAGGCAGGATATCGAACATGTGCACGTCCAATAGGCTTAAAAACAGAATAGTAAGAATCGAAACTGCCAGATATGTGCGCTCTACTGTCACGTTGCCCAAAAAACTGAATACCGTCTGACAGCGGTGAACAAGATATGCCGCAAGTCCTACAATACCGCAGGACGCCGCCATCTGAAACAGCGTGTTGTGGTAGAACAGAGGTATTATATCTAAACCCGAGGCATTATATGCCGCCGAACCTTCGAGACTGCCGCTGAAAAATCCCGTGCCGAACACGGGCGCCTTTAAAAATTCCTCCCAAGCCGTTTTATACAGTTTCATTCTGCCGCTGCCGTTGAGTTGTCCGTTAACTATAACGTTTTCAAATATCTGTGAAAACGAATTTGCAACGCTGTCCCACTTTATGGCAACAACGATAATTGCTACTATTGCCGCCCCGCCGATAATCAAACCGTTTACAAGTCTTTGCTTTGTTTTTACAATCAGATATATAAGGCTTAAGGGGTAAATTACTACAGCGCCGAGCATTGCCGAGCGGCTCAAAGAAAGTATGCACGATAAAACGAGTACAACGGAATACACAGTTAAAATCCAACCGTGTTTATATAAGCTTGCAAGGTACGTAACGGAGGGAATGCACAGCAAAAGCAGCATACCCATAGTATTGTAAACGCCCCAGCCAAAGGATAGTTTGCTGCGGTGAAGTTCGCCGTTAACGTAAATTCCTTCGGTGGTGAAGTACGTTATAAACAGTTCCGCAACAAGCAATATGCTGAGGGCTAAGAATACGGTTGCAATGTATTTAAAGGTCTTGCCGTTTATTTTTAAGTTGTCTTTGAGCAGTACGAATATACCCAAATAGATTAAAGCTTGGAATATGCCGTAGAGCAAGTTCATAGGGGTATATCCTTTGCTGAATAGCCCGTTTAAAAGAAATGCAACCGACAGCGCACACAGCCCGAAGAACATGGGCGTGAATTTAAATTTCCGCTGACAGAACATTATTATAATTCTTACAATCCCCGCCGATACAAGCAGAACGACAAGCGTTATAACCTGCGCCAAAACCGCCGGTTGGAACAGATAGCCGGAATTGCCCGAAGCTACCGAAGGCGAATGTTTATGTGAAATTATTACGGTCAGAAACGTAAGCAAAGTGATAAAGGGAGTTAAATCGTCGCACAGCGTTAAAATAATTATACCGGTCACGGCAACGTAATAAAACGCAAAAAGATCCATGCCGGTATAATAGCATGCAAGCATAACGGCTGCGGTCACAAAAGGGAAAACTCTTGAGCCGAACGCCCTGTTCAACAGCCATTTTGTCGTGCTTTCTTTTTTTGTTTTTACGCTTACGGTAGACAAAATAATCGCAACTCTCTGTAATATTTTATATTTAGTATTATACAACCGAAACGATAAATTGTCAACGTTATCCCCCCGACTTTTAAGTTTCTGCAAAATGGCAACTTAAAATAATTAAAACTGTCAATAATTTCCTTAAATCCGTTTTGCGCTCTTGCCAGAACGGATTTAAAATGATATAATAGAATTGTATCTTTAATTAGGGGATTATATGAACGCAAAGACGAAAAAACCCGTCGACGATATCGAAATCGACGGCGAACTTTTAAACGAAGTTTCCTACGCAACCTATTACCTCGGGTTGCGGCTTTTCACGTCCTTCAAAATTTTCAACCGGGGCGAACAGAACGTTGATTCGGTGACGGTCTCAGTCACGGGTTCAACCCCGCTCATTTTGCCGCAGGATATAGAGATAGAGAATATCCCGCACGAGAGCAGCGTGGAGGTCGTACCCGAAAATCTTTTAAACCCCAAGTATCTCGCCGACCTCGACGAACCTGCGGAGTGCGCTGTGCACGTCACGGTGAAATGCGCAAAAACGGTAATATGCACGCTCGAAGCGCACGTTTCCGCCATGCCCATAAATTATTGGTCGGGGCTTTCGGGCAACGCCGAAATGCTTGCCTCCTTCGTCCGTCCCAAACTTGCCGATTGCCAGAAGATTTTAGCCGAAGCGGGACTCCAGCTTAAAACGTGGGGTTATTCGTCGGAATTTTCGGGCTATGCCGCAAACGATAAAAACGCTCTCAGAAGCGCCGCCGCATCAATCTTTTCGGCTGTGCGCCGCCTGAACGTTCAGCGGGAGGACGGCGGGGATATTTCAGGCGTAAACTGCGCAGGCGATATCTCCTCGATAACGGGTAGCAAGCGGGCAACCCCCTTAGAACTTGCGTTATTTTGCGCAAGCTGCCTCGAAGCTATCCGCTTAAATCCCGTAATCCTGCTCGGCAAAAATTCGGTTGGTGTGGGAATATGGCTGTATGAAAGCTGTTTTTCCTCGCCCGTGCAAGACGATATGCAGCTCGTTGAAAAGTATCTTTCCGTTGGCGTAAACAATCTTACGATAGTGGACGCCGACGACTTGTTTGCACATAAAAACGCAAGCTATTCCACCGCCGAATCCCACCTTTTAAGGTCGCTGCAAAACGGCAAATTCGAAGCCTTAATCGACGTAAAGCGTTGCCGTATAGGCGGAATTTATCCCCTGCCCCTCAAAGTAAAAACCCATTCGGGCTACGAGCTCTTAGGCGACAGGCAGTTTGCCTATGATCAAAAACCCGAGGACGTAATCGATTTATCCCGCTACGAGTATAATAAGTCGGCATCTAAGGACGGAAGCTGGCAGAGGCGGCTTTTGGATTTATCCTTAAAGAACAACCTATTGAATTTCCGCCACACCAGGGACTGCCTGCACGTGCTTGCGGCGGACGGCGGGGCGTTCTGCGCACATCTGGAAAAACGGGATAAGTTTTCAATCTTGCCCAATACCGAAAGCTCCTCTAAATTCTTACCTTTCGGCATGGAAAAATCCGCCGCTCCTCTCGGAGAGCTCATTTCGCTTGAAATGAACGCCGGCAAGCTTAGAGTAATAGCCGATCAGGAGGATCTTATAGAAGTTGCCGCAACCCTCGCAAGAAAGGTTCGCGCGGCAGAGGAGGAGGCGGGCGCAAAGACTCTTTATCTTGCAATCGGCTTTTTAAAGTGGAAGTACGGCGAGGAGAAAGAGGAAAAGTACGCTCCGTTAGCTCTGCTCCCCGTAAATTTAAAGAGGCAGAAAAACCGAGCCTTCATTCTCGAAGTGGGCGAGGGCTACGAAGTCAATACAACCCTGCTTGAATTTTTAAAGCAGGAGTTCGGCATAGACGTCCGCGGAGTGGAGGGCAAGGGGCTCTCCCCCTCCGAGATTGCGGCTATTTTCCGCTCAAAGACCGCCAACATGAAGGACTGGGTGGTGTACGGCGATATTTACCTTGCACAGTTCACCTTTGCCCGCTACGCCATGTGGGCGGACGTGAAAGAAAACGTAAAAACGTATCGGCAAAACGCGCTTATCGACAGCCTTTTATCCAACAAGAACAAGCTTGCCGAAAACAAGCTTTCGGGAGTAGACGAGGATAGCGGCGACCCTGCCGAAGTACTCACGCCCCTGCCCTGCGACAGTACGCAGTACGCCGCCGTAGCGGAGTCTGCTAAGGGCACGACCTTCGTTCTGCACGGTCCCCCGGGCACGGGCAAGAGCCAGACGATAACAAACATAATCGCAAACGCCGTAGACTCGGGCAAGCGGGTATTGTTCGTCGCCGAAAAGCAGGCGGCGTTGCAGGTTGTGCAAAAGCGTCTTTCTGAAATAGGCATAGGCGATTTCTGCTTGGAGCTGCACTCGGGCAAGTCTTACGACAAGGCTGAAATTATAAGAAAATTAGAGAATACTCTCGCATTAAAGGGCACGGTAGACAAAGAAAAATTTACGGAAACTGCGTCAAAAATCAAAGACGTGCGGGAAAAACTGCGTGCCCCCCTTGCCGCACTGCATAAAAAGAGGCGGCTTGGCGTTTCCGTTTACGAGGGCATAGTATACTATCTTCAGAACAAGTCCGCTCCCGAGCTCATGAATATAGAGACCACCTTCTACGACGGTTTGACCCGTCAGAAGCTGGAAGAGTACGAGGTGACGCTGTCCACGGCGCAGGCGGCGGCAAAAGAGTGCGGCGGAGTGTACCGCTCGCCGTTCGCCGAAGTGCGCTTAACCAACTGCGACAAAAAGGTCAAAAAGTCGGTACTATGCGCCGCCGAAGTGGTACTCGCAGAGCTCAAGCACCTCAAAAATTACCTCGGGCTGATGCTTGAAATCTTCAATCAGAAGGTGTCGCAATTCACCCTTAAAAAGCTGAAAAACTCAATAAGTATCGCAAACATTTTAAACGACGACGGGTTAAAGGAGTTCTTCGAGTGCGACGAAGGGGAGTTCTACCGCTTCTATAACGCAAACCTCAGATACGACAGTGAGTTAAAGCACTGGCTCAAATATTTCAAAACACTGCCCGATATAGAAAAATTCGCGCCCGATATCGAGCGTGAGCTTGAAATATGGGGAGAAAATTACCGCTCGTCCCGCACGCTTTTGCAGGTGATAAAACGCATAAACCACTGCGGCAAGGGAGAGTTAAAAGAGAGCGAGGAGCTGGAATGGATAAAGCACGCCTGCGAGCTCGAAAAGGCAAAGCGTATGCTGCTTTCAAACACAAAGCTCTCCGAAAAGTTCTTGGGCTTCGGCGGCATAAACGACAGAAAGAGGTCGGAAATTTTATCTCCGCTCTACAATCTCCATTCGCTTTGTGCCCAGACCTTTATGGATTACAACGCCGACGCATTCAACAGTGTGTGCGCAAGTACCTCGGGCGGAGTATTAAAGCCCCTTTTGCAGGGATATATCTCGGCGGCTCAGGCTTTCGTAGACAGCGCAGAGCACTATATAAACACCGTACAAGCCGATAAATCGGCGTTCGAAGATGCCGACATATTCGAAATTTACTTACAGAAGTGCTCGGCGCTCATTGATAATATCGATATGCTGCCCGCCTGGTGCGAATACAAGGCGACGGCAAAGAAGCTGAACGACAGCGGACTTACCTTTATGACCGACGCAATGGAGCGCGGGCGCATAAGCGGCAGACAGGTGCTGTCCTCGTTCAGAAAAAACGTGTACCGCAACTTTATTCAAACGAACATACCCGCAGACGAAGACCTTGCGGTATTCTCGGCAAGCGTTCTCGATGAAAACGCTGCTTCATTTTCGCAGATTTTAGAGGAATTTTCCTCTCTTACCCGTGAAAAGATACGTTCAGACCTCATATCCCGTCTGCCAGCAAACGACACGGAAGGACCTTTGGCGCTCGAGCTTATGGCGTTCCAGCGTCAGATAAAGGGAAATATCCGCTCGCTGAACTTACGCACGCTGTTTGCCGAAATTCCCGAGCTTTTAAAGGTGGTAGCGCCCTGTATGCTGATGAGCCCAATTACCGTATCGCAGTTCCTGCCGCCCGACCCCGAGCTCTTCGATATAGTGATATTCGACGAGGCATCGCAGATTCCCACATGCGAGGCTGTTCCCTCTTTGGCAAGGGCAAAGAGTGCTGTTATCGTCGGCGACCCCCGGCAGATGCCCCCCACGACCTTCTTCTCTACCGCCTCGGGCGACGACGAAACGCCCGAAACGGAGGATTTGGAGAGCGTATTGGAGGACTGCCTCGCCCTCGGTATTCCCGAAAAACACCTCATATGGCACTACCGATCCAAGCACGAAAGCCTTATAGCTTTCTCAAATATCAACTACTACTCGTCAAGACTGTGCACCTTCCCTTCGCCCGATGCGCTGGACAGCAGGGTTAAGCTTCACTATATCGAAAACGGCGTATACGACAGAGGAGCGAGCAAGTGCAATAAGCTTGAAGCCGAGGCGCTCGTTGCCGAGGTCGTCCGCAGGCTCAAAGACGAAAGACTCCGCTCGTTAAGCATGGGTATAGTCACTTTCTCCACGCCCCAGCAGATTTACGTGGAAAAACTTTTAAATAAGGCTATAGCAAAGTACAATCTGGAGGAGTACGCCTACGAGCGTGAGGAACCGCTGTTCATAAAAAATCTCGAAAACGTGCAGGGCGACGAGAGGGACGTTATTTTATTCTCGGTTTGCTACGGACCGGACATAAACGGCAGAATATCCTTAAACTTCGGACCGTTGAACCAGTTCGGCGGTTGGCGCAGACTCAACGTTGCAGTCTCCCGTGCAAGGGAAGAGATGATAGTGTTTTCGTCCATGCGCTATTCGATGATAGATATGTCCCGCACAACATCAAGAGGCGTTGCAGGACTCAAAGCCTTCCTTGAGTTTGCCGAAAAGGGCAGGGCGAATATCTCCGTAAAGAGCGACGATATAATCATAAACAGACAGGGTATAGGCAAGTATATTGCCGAGGAGCTGTCATCTTACGGCTACGATTGCCGCTGCGACGTGGGCGTTTCCGACTTCAAGATAGACGTTGCGGTCGTAGACCCCAAAAACCGTCACAACTTTATTCTTGCAGTCCTGTGCGACGGCACGCAGCAGTTCTCCGTAAAGGACCGCTCTGTCATGCAGGTGCAGACCTTAAAGCGCAACAATTGGAACGTCGTAAGGCTGTACTCTATAAACTTCTTCAATAACCCCAAGCGTGAAATAAAGAAGATAAAGGACTTTTTGGATAGGCTTACTTCGGACGGCAAGCCCGCAACTATATCCTTTAAAAAGCCGTACAGGTATGCGAAATTCGAGGTTAAAGAGGTTGAGCCGCAGTATATTTTAAGCGGCGAAAACGACGCCGAAGTCACCCGCATAATAAAGGCTGTCGTGGCGGCGGAAGAACCTATATCGGCGCAGTTTTTAATGAAACGCACGCTTGCCGCCTTCGGTATTTCAAAGTACGGCGTAAAGCTCGAGGGCAAATTGACCCAGCTTATAGATTTATGCGGCTTCGAAGTTCAGGAAATTGCCGGCGGCAAGTACTATATGAAAGCCGACAAGTTCTCGCAGTTCGACAGATACCGTGTGGAGGAGGGCTCGCCCGTCCGCTCTCAGGAGAGCGATTACGCTCCCTACGATGTGATATCCCTCGTTCGAGGCATACTTCTGAACAAGGTAAGCATGTATGCAGACGAGCTCATTCCGGCGGTATTAAAAGAGCTTAAAGTTCCCCGAGCCACCGAAAGGCTTCAGAATATGGTGCAGTCATGCATAGACGAGGGCGTCCGCCGTGGAATTTTAATCCGTAGCGTTTCGGACAAAATCTCATTGGCGTAATAATTTTGAATAATTGATAAAAAATCCTAATACTTATGAAGAAGTAATTGTATGCGTAAAGTGAATTTTAATTTGAGACACGCTTTGTTGCTGCTGCTCGCGGCGGTCTGTGCGGTGTTGATTTTATCCGCTATTACCGCTTGTAATAGCGGCAAAAGCGTTAAATATTTTACCGTTGAATATGTTGCGGGCGAAGGTGGATATATTGACGGTGAAACAGAACAAGTCGTAGAGAGCGGAAAGGATTGTACCGCAGTTACGGCTGTGTCGAGCGAGGGGTATATCTTCACCGGCTGGAGCGACGGAGTCGAGACTGCCGAGCGCCAAGACGGGGAAATAAGTGAAGATTTAACCGTGACCGCGCTGTTTGCAAAAGAGTACTGGAGCGTCACCTATACGAGCAACAACTACCTTGCGTGCAATCTCACCGAGCCCGACGAATACACCGTCAAGCACGGCGAAACAACGAGTATTACCGTTGAGCCCGTGCTGGGCTATAAATTCGTCGGCTGGAGCGACGGCGTGACCGCGCCCACAAGGACGGACGACTACACAAAAGACGGTCAGACAATCGAGGCAATCTTTGAAATGGATTTCATCAATCTGCCCGTCATCAGCATAGACACCGACGGCAAGGCAATAACTTCCAAAGAAGATTACGTTGATTGCACGGTATCCTTACTGAACGTTGACGACGAATATCTTTTAGACGAGCTTGTCGCGGGTATAAGACTGCGCGGCAACAGTACTTTTAATCTGTCTAAAAAGCCATACAGAATTAAATTCGACAAGAAGCAGTCACCCTTCGGCTGGGAAAAGAACAAGAGCTGGGTTCTGCTTGCGCTGTACCTTGACTATTCCAACATTAAAGATTATGCCGCCCGTGTCTTCGCGAACGCAATAGGAACGGAGGCATTCGTGCCCAATGCGCAGCACGTTGAAGTTTATCTCAACGGCACATATCAGGGGCTCTATCTCTTTACCGACCAAGTCAGTGAACATAAAGGCAGAACGAACGTTGAGGACGAGGACTTCTTCGATACGGACAGCGTGGAAGTGCCCTTCCTTGTGGAATGGGATGAGTATTCGCCTAAAGAGGGACCCGAAGACGAAGTCTGGTTCAAGATTGAAAACAGCGATATAACCAGCTACTATAACGTAAAATATCCCGAGTTTGACGACGGATACAACTACACGCAGGAACAGTTTGAATATATTAAAAATTATATAATAACCGTAAACGACATCTGCCGCAATCCCGACGTCACGCAGGCAGAATTTGAAGAGTGGATAGACTTGCCGGCATTTATAGATTATTATCTCATTCAGGAAGTAATGAGTAACGGTGAAGTCAACAAGAAATCTGTATTTATGAGCAGGGCAGTCGGCGGAAAACTCGTAATGGGTCCCTTATGGGATTTCGACTGGGGTGCCGGCGGTCCTATCGGTCGTTTCGGGGGTGTAGATTATCAAGGTAAAACCGTGGTGCAAAAGTGGCGCTCTTCAACAAACTGGTTTGCCTATATGTTAAAGGTGGACTGGTTCAAAGAAAAAGTAATCGCCAGATGGGATGAAATAACAAGTCTTTTGCTTGAAACGGTTGACGAGCTGGTCGCTTTTAAACCGGAGATAGAAGCCGTTGCAAAGCGCAATGCAATCAGGTGGGAACAGAACAAAACGGGACAATTCACTGATTTTGACGAGTACTACGACTGGGTGGTCGATTATATGAAACTGCGCATTGAGATAATTTCCGGTCTGCTTGCCGATTAATTTTAAAATTATGTGTCGCCGCCGAGGGCAGTTGAGCCCTCGGCGGTTCAATTTTTGAATAAAAAGCGGTAGGATTTGGAAAATCTTTAAAAATTGTTTGACAAACGTATTTTACTTTGTTAAAATATCGCTTACTGATTATTGTGGTGAACTGTCGCAAATCGCTGATTTCCGATTTCACTATTATTTATAAATAATCAGTGACGAAATTCGCTATTTCTCCTCCGCTTTAAGGGTATGCGGCAAGGGGTGATATATTCCACAGGGTTATTCCCGAGTAAAACAAGGAGGAAATAAAATGCCTACAATCAACCAGCTTATAAGAAACGGCAGAGAAAAGCAGGTTTACAAGAGCAAGTCGCCCATTTTGGACAACTGCCCTCAGAAGCGCGGCGTGTGCCTTTCGGTTACGACGACTACGCCTAAAAAGCCTAACTCGGCTATAAGAAAGATTGCAAGGGTGCGCCTCACCAACAAGCAGGAAGGTACCGTATACATTCCCGGTGAAGGTCACAATTTGCAGGAGCACTCGTCCGTCCTCATCCGTGGCGGAAGAGTTAAGGATTTGCCCGGCGTTCGTTACCACATTATCCGTGGTGCGCTCGATACGGCAGGCGTATCCAAGCGTATGCAGGCTCGTTCCCGCTACGGCGCAAAGAAGCCCAAGAAGTAAGAAAAAGAGTTCACGAAAATCGTGCAGCAGCTCGATTTTCCGTGAGATTGTTAAGGTCGTAAATTTTCTTAACGGGCGAAATGAATCCGCCCTTGAAAATTTTCGGCATCATTATCCCTACTTGTTTTCGGAGTATACACCCTTTAATTAACCGATAAAAGTAGGCAGTATTCACCGTAAGGT
>JAFLVN010000013.1 GCA_022508285.1 Clostridiales bacterium | reverse complement strand
TATAAGCTTGCCGTTGAATATGCAACGGGCAGAATACGCGACCACTGCATGTCGCGTGGGGGCGAGTATATTCTTGTTTCCGCACAGGATCCCCTGGATAAGGTGTTCTTTGATAATATGATTGCTCAGGGGGTACTGAAATGACATTTTTATATCCCTTAGGGTTTTTGGCGCTAATCGCCATTCCCGTACTGGTATTTATATATATCATTAAAAACAGGTACACAGAGCAGACCGTTGCCTCAACGTATCTTTGGACGCTGAGTGAAAAATTCATTCGCCGCCGCATACCCATCAACAGGATTACCGGTCTTTTAAGTCTGATTCTGCAGATTTTGGCTGTGGCACTCATATCCGTAATTCTTGCCCATCCCGTGCTGTCAATAAAGGACGGAGCGATGGAATATTGCTTTATCCTCGACGGTTCGGGCAGTATGAATATTGCGCAGGGCGGCAGCACACGCTTCGAAGAGGGTAAAAAGAAGATTAGCGAGATGATAAAAGACTCTATGAACGGCAGTACCTACACCCTGATATTTGCGGGTGACGAAGTTTTCAGCGAGTCTTTCACCGATAAAGACAGTGCGCTCGATGCGCTGTCGAGTGACATGTATAACGTTTCCTATTCGAACGTTTCTCCCTCCGCAGCGTTAGAGAAAGCACAAACTTACTTTAATGAGCATCCTTCGGTTAAGACCTATCTTATCACCGACAGAACGTATGCCGAAACGGGGAATTTAAAGGTTATAAACCTGAATTCGGCAAACGTGAACTACGGCATTTCAGACGTCGAGTACGATTATGATTTAAACGGCAATCTTGTAATTACCGGTAACGTCATCTCCTACGGCAGTGCCGCAACCCTCAATATTGATTTCTATTTCGACGGTTCTAAAACCCGGTACGGCACACAACAAGTTTCGGTGCCTTCGTACGAGGATTATCTTGCCGAGCTGGAGAGTGCGGAAGGCGAAGATGTGGAAGTTCAAAAAACCTTCACTTATACGAACGATCTTAAGGATTTCGAATCTTTCAAGGTTGTCATACGTCAAAAGGATTCCCTTGCTCTCGATAATGAGGCGATAGTTTTCAACGTGGCTCACTCCACCTACGAAGACACCCTTCTCGTGTACGGCAAAACCATAACAAAAAGAACGCCGTTGGAAACTTCGTATGTCGCCCCTGATTTAGTTGAGTGGGCGCTCGTTTCCGCACGTTTAGGTCAGAATCAATTGAAAATTATCAAAGACACCGAGTACAACCCCAAGGAATACTCGGGGTACGGGCTCTACATTTTCCAAAACTGTGTTCCCGACGAAATGCCCAAAGACGGCGTCGTGTGGTTTATAAATCCCACGGCAAGCGTAGAAGGCAGCAACTTCAACTTCCAGGGCGAGGTGCGTGCATCGGGCGCTGCAAAATATTCCACAAACACCGACACGTCTTTGCAGAGCAGGCTTGAAGGCATTGTTAAAAGCAACTTTGAGCTCGACTATTATGCAAAGATAGGAAAGAGCGGCGGTGATTTTCAAGTACTTGCAGAATGCGACAAAAATCCCTTGATTTTAGTGGGCAGCAACGCCTACGGCAACCGCGAGGTAATTTTTGCATTCGATTTCAGAGCTTCGGCTCAGTTTGTATTGTCGGTAAACTGTCCTACGATTGTAAGCAACATGTTGAAGTATTCTTTCCCCTCGGTCGTGGAAAAAACTTCCTTCATGAGCGGCGATACTTTGGTGATAAATATACTCAACGGCTGTGAAAACGTCAGGATCGATACGCCTCTCGGGCATACCGAATATCCCGATATAAGCACGGCTACTTCGGAATATTCATTGACCGAGGTCGGCGTTTATACCGTGACTATGACCATAAAGGATATTCCCGACGATAAAGTATTCTACGTGTACTCGGCATTGCCCGTTGAGGAGCGTGAGCTTAAGGTTCAGGATGAGGCATTCGTCATCATGGGCGAAGCCAAAAACGAAAAGCTTCCGGGCAAATACGATAATTTACTTGTAATATTTATAATATTAGCTGTCATTGCGGTGGCAGACTTTGGGGTGTACTGTTATGAGCAATATCAACTTCGATAATCCCTATCTCCTGCTTATAGCCGTACCGCTTGTCGTACTGTTTACGATACCGTTTGCTATCGCTATAAGAAAGGATAATAGGAACGGGCATAACATTGCTTCAATGGTTATGCACATTGTTTTGGCAGGTATTATAGGTCTCGCCGCTGCGGGAACAACCATAGATACCGTGCTTACCGAAACGGACGTATACGTGGTTGCGGACGTCTCGTATTCGACAAACAAAAACCTTAGTACAATCGACAACATAATAAAAAACAGGATTGAACTGCCCGCCAATTCCAAAATCGGCGTTGTAACGTTCGGCAAGGACTATGAGCTTTTGTGCGACCTCGGTAGGCAGAGAGACGTGAAGAGCGTTAAAAAATCCAAGGTTGACGACAGCGAAACCAACATAGCCGAGGCATTGACCTATGCGGGCAGTCTGTTCAGAGAAGACGTTATTAAGCGCATAGTGCTCATAACCGACGCCAAGCAGACCGACGAGGTCAACAAAAGCGCAATGCGCCTTGCCGTTGACCAGTTGGAGCGGCAGCACGTAAAGGTAGACGCATACTTCCTTGACAGCAATTCGAACTCCGGCAAGCCCGAAGTTCAGATATCTTCGGCAAACTTCACGGAGTCTACGTTCCTCCGCCACGAAGAAATTGTATCCGTCACGGTGGAATCCAGCCGCAAAAACGTTACGTGCAAAGTAGCGCTCTATAAAAACGGTATTTTGAGCGCTTTCGACGTTCCTACGCTCTCTGAGGGCGTCAATCAGGTAAATTTGGATCTCGACACGAGCGTGGGCGGTACTTTCAACTACGAAATCCGTCTTGAGGAGCTGGGGAATAACGATACCAGCGAATACAACAACAGCTATTCCTTCACACAGACCGTTGCCAGCGAGCTCAAAGTGCTCATGCTTACCAACAGCTGGGACGACTGTGAGCCTCTCATCGAGCGGTACAAAAACAGTGCTACTATCGACCTCTATGAGTACACCGAATTGACCACCACGGATAAGATCGGATTTTACGCTAAGTATGCAAACGACCCCAAAATAAATATCTACTGTTTCGATACGTCCATTGATAAAGACGGTGCGGCAGAGTACGGTATAAATATAAAAGCCGTGCCCTACATTACAGAAGAGCTCAGCCTTTACGATGAAATAGTGCTTGCCGATTTCGATGCAAGAACTTTGGGCGGACTCGGAGACCGCTTTATGACGGGTCTCAATACCGTAGTCAGCTCGTACGGCAAAAGTCTTATAACTTTAGGTAACACCTATATTCAAGACGAAACCACCAACACAGTATTGCAAAAGCTTGACGGCATGCTTCCCGTGCGTTTCGGCAGATCAGACGCTGCTCCCAAGTCCTACACAATCGTAATAGACCAGTCGTTCAGTTTAATACAAAACGATAGGTTTTTAGTTGCCAAGGACGCAGCAAAAAGGCTTGTAGGACTTTTAGACGATTCGTGCTACGTATCCGTAATTGCTTTCTGGAACGAGCAATATATTCTTCAGAATGTAGCTCCTTTAACCGATCCCGATACTATTTTGGCAAGGATTGATCAGCTTGAAACCAAGCAGGGTACAAGTATATTGGCGCCGCTACGGACTGTTTACAATGAAGTTTTAGAGGTTGAAAAAGGCTTGTCCGGCGGATTCAGCGATAAGCAGATAATGATTATAACCGACGGCGGCGACCATAATGCAACCGAGCGCAGCAATGCAATTAGCTTTGTTAGCGATATCTACAACGACGGCTTTGTTACTTCCGTTTACAACATGGGCTGGGATCTGAACGATCCTAATAACGGTGCTAACAGTAGCAAATACGGAAAGTATCTAAAGGATTTAGCTGACGCAGGTCACGGCAACTATTTCCTAAATGCCCCCGGTAAACCCCTTGACGAAGCAACGTTCGGCGAGGTAGCGGAGATAGAGGGTAACAAGCTGTTTAAACAGGACGCCAACGTCGTGGTAAACAGAGTTACCGACGACGTTCTCGAAGGTTTGCCCACAAGCGGACTTCCCCAGGTTTCCTGGTATATAACCAGCTCCCCGAGGGCTAGTGCCACTACCGTTTTGCAGGTAGAACACAAGAGGGAAAACAGAAAACCCATCAATATACCGCTGTTCTCATATTGGACTTGCGGCGACGGAAAGGTCGCCTCGTTCGCAGGGGCATTTGCGGGCGATTGGATACGTTATTGGGAAGAAGCGGGGATAGACTCAATCTTCTTCAGCAACATTATGGAAGTCTGCACTCCCAACAAAAAAGCCGCATATCCGTATAAGTTCGAAGTCACTAAAAACGGTAGCTCAACAACTGTAAGTCTTACACCCGCCGAGAGCGACCTGCACTACGACGCCGTTGTAAGAATACGCATATCGACGCCTGACGGCAAATCGGTAGACCAAACTCAAAGGTGGCAAGGCAGTAATTTTACCTATGAGTTCACCTCGGTGGAAGTAGGCAGATACGAAATAACAGTAGACTATTCGTACGGCGAGTACAGTTACGAGTCTAAATCTTATCTCAACATATCCTACCCGAACGAGTACGACGAGTTTGCCACATTCGAAGTTTCTCCGCTGTACAGGGCAATAAACGGCAGAGGTCAGGTTGTTCTATCGGGCAAACTGAAAATAGAAAACGATAAAAACGATACGGGTGTATATACCCAGGATTTAACCTTCTTCCTGCTGCTTATAGCGGTAGCGCTGTTCTTAATCGATATTGTGGTACGTAAGCTCAAGTGGGAAGATATAGTAAGCTTCTTCGGCGGATTCAAAAAATCAAGAGGAGAAAAATCATGAAAAAGTATTTAATCATATTACTATCTCTTGTACTCACGGTGTTCTTTGCCGGATGCGGCATGTTCAGCAAGTGGACCCCTCCCAAGTACACAGATGATGGCGATTACTTTTTCCCCGGGCCAGGTGAACCGGGCAAACCCGACGACCCCAACAACCCCGACGACCCCGACGACCCCAACAACCCCGACGACCCCGGGGATGAGCCCCTTGTATTTACAGTAACTCTCAGATACAGAAACGAGGAGGGTGACGTTCGTAACTTTTATCCCGACCCCGATATGGAGTTGCTTGCTATTTGGAAAGCTTCGAACGGATCTCCTTATAGCGCACCGTTCGACGCTACCGGTGTGGCAACGGCGAAAGGCTTAGACGGCGACTACTCGGTGTCACTTTCCGGCTTGCCCGGCAACTACGCTTACGACCCCAACGGCAACGAGGTCAGCAACGATAATCCCGATATTATCATCGAGCTTATGCCCATGCATTCGATCGACACGGGCGCCGCAAGCAACTGGAAGGCAGGCAGGGGTGATTACGCACCGGAATGCATTTCCATAAAAGAGTTCGGCGCATACAAGGCAACTCTCTACAGCCCTAACGATTTTGTTGTTTACGAATATGAACCCAAAACGCCCGGCGAGATTCTGCTCGAATCCATGGTAGATACTTCGGTCAACGAGGTCGACCCCTACGCATGGGTAATTAAGGCCGGTAACAAGGCTTATAAGAATTGGGCTTTAACGGCGGAAAAGGTTACCGACGGCGGCTCATCCAACACGACCACCAAAAATTTCCGAGTCAAATTCACTATCGACGAAAATTATCTCGGTAACGTATTCGTGTTCAAAGTACAGGGAACATCCGTACACTCCTTCAACAAGAGCAAACCCATTGAGATACTTTTCAGAATTACCTACTTAGGCGCTTACGAAGAATATAAAACGGTAAAAGCAAACGGCCCCTTCTATACGGGCAGCGCCCCTTCGGGAACATGGGAATGGAGCTACCATAATAAAGAGAACGGCAACGATCTGGGCAACGGTACCTATATAACGGACGGAACGAACGGTATTCCCATGCGCTTTAAGCTGAAAGGTTTTAATTGGGACGGCAGTGAATTGGCAAAAGGCGAAAAATGGCTTCCTATGGAGTGGCGGAACGACACCAACGGTAACGGCAAGCCCGACATAGGCGATGCCTGGATAGATACCAACGGTAACGGCGAATTTGACAAAGGCGAACCTTGGAAAGATACCAACGGTAACGGCGTGTTCGACGACGGCGACGAGTGGGTAGACCTCAACGGAGACGGTAAATTTGTCGTAGGTGACCAGTGGTGGGATACCAACGGTAACGGCGAATTTGACGAAGGCGACGAGTGGTGGGATGATAATAACGACGGCGTGTGCGGCTTGTGCACCGGCGACGGATTCTATTACTGGTACGACGAAGTCAAGTACGCAGACAACGGAGGCTGGGGACCTCTGCTCTGGGCAAGGATGTGGGACGGTACCGGTTTCAAACACGACAACGTCAATCAAACTATGGTATTTATCTCCGAGAACGACAAGAGAGATTATTCGGGTTTCTTGAAAACTTATAAGAGTTATAGTAAAAGGGACTCCACAGGAGCTTATGTTCACCCCGTAAACCAGGAAATTATAGAGGCGCTTCAGTTCCTTTTGGTTGCCAACCAGTACTTCTACGACGGCACGGGATCGGGAGACAATAAGGTAGGAACTTATAACGACTACATGTTCCTCGTCCTCTGCGGCTACTATCTATAACAACCGATAATACGGCGGCAATCCTGCCGCCGTATACAACTCATATTACAGCTTGCATAAATTTTGTTTTTAAGAAAAAAATCTTTATATAAGGAGATATAATGAAAAAGCATTTCAGAAAACTGTTTGTTGCGTTCTTCATAGCGGTCTGTGCCGTATGCTTTGCTGTCGGCTTTGCCGCCTGCACCGAAAAGAATGGCGGTGGCGGCAATAATAACGGCGGCGAAACGAATCAGCCCACCCCGCTTGCAGCACCGGAGCTTGAATTATCGGGCAACGAGCTCAGCTGGAACGAAGTAGCGCACGCCGAAGGCTACGAGGTGTACACAGTCAACGGTAATATCAATAATAAGATAACCGACACAACCGAAACTACCTACACGATAACTGAGCAAACTCCGTGCGATATCGTCTACAAGGTAAAGGCGGTAACTTCGGATGAAAAATATACCGGTACTTTCTCCAACGAGCAGAGATATCTGGTAACCGAGCAGCTTGAAACTCCTGAAAATTTCTCTCTTGACGGCACGGAAATAACCTGGGATCCGGTGGATAACGCTTCCGGCTATTGGGTATACGAAAACGACAGTACCACACCCGTTCAGAAGTCAACTAAAACGTCTTACACCATAACCAAAAAGGCTAAGGCAGGCAATTACGTTTACAAAGTAACGGCGGTCAGCGCAAACTATCTGTATACCGAAAGTGAGCCGACAGAAACAGAAACCTTCACCGTTGAGGCACTTGACGTACCCCAAATTTCGGTTAACGAAGCAACCGCAATTCTCACCTGGACGGAAGTTGATAACGCACAAAAGTACGAATTGTACTTTAACGATAGTCTGATAAAGACAACCGAGACGGGCGGGGAGCATTCGTACGTAATCTCTCAGGACCCTGGCGAAGCGGGATATACCGTTAAGGCATTATGCGAGTCGGTATACTATGCCGATTCGGAAGCCGATTATATCTACGACGCACCCCTGATTGCAGAAATCACGGTAAACGTTCCCGAAGGCTTTAATCACGAGAATGTTAAAGTGGTTCTCTCAAACGGAACTACCGACAAAGAAGTTGAAATCACCGATTATACTTCTGCGATAAGAGTGATTGTTCCCGTTGATACCTATACGGTAGAACTGGATGGACTTCCCGAAAACTATTTTTCAACACAGACTACCGTATTAAGAGTAAACCGCTTTGGCACCATTACGGTTATCGAAGTGACTGAAGGAAATTCCATTAAACTCGGCACGACCCCGATAGAAGTGACTTTCCCCGGTGATCCGCAACTCGATGCGGGTTCGGAAAGAACGGTGACAGTCACCAAAGAACTTATATTCAAGTCAGAAGCAGACGGCGTTTATACCGTAACGGCGATGGATGTCGATACCACTAAAAGGGTTACAATATCTGCAAACAATGTAAAAATAGTTGACGCCCCCATCTCCCTGATAGGCTCTGAAGACGGCTCGGAGACTGCAAACTTCAACTTCAGCTCAGGCAACTTCACCTTAGGAAGCGGCAAATATATTATCTTAACATTTGTATTTGAAACGTATCAAGATGTACAAAAAATCGAGTCTACGTATAATGTCAAAATAGAAAAAGAAGAACAAGAACAAAAGAAATACCTTGAAGTTCTTTCACAGCCCTACGCCAACGAATTTGAATTGCCCGAAGACCCCGAACATCCTAAACCCGGTGAAGCAGGTTGTGACCAGGATTTAGAGCAGCAGGCTAAAACAAATCAAATTATCGATTCCTGCACACGCTATATCAAGTCGGATAAAAATCAGGGGCTTACGATTTTCTTCTCATACGCGACGCTCGGACAATATACAAACGTAACGGTTAAAATTAACGGCAAGGAATATTCCGTGTTATTCGGCTCTATGATTGATACAAGCGCTCCCCAGCTGTATTGCAGCGGTTGCGACAGTAAAGTAGAGGATACGTTCAAGTACTATTGCGCTGACTGCGAAACCGAAGTAGGAAAAGATGCAACAGAGTGTCCCAACCCCGATTGCCACAGCACGTCTGCAAACTTCCTTAAAATCGGTATTTGCGGCCAATGTAAAGGTTTTGCGACGTATAAAACCTGCACTACATGCGGTGCTCACCTTGATGCCAATGCAGAGTATTGCGAAACCTGCCATATGTACGCAAACATTGCCTATATAGATTTTAAAGCCAATGAAGAAGTGAAAGTAGAAATAATATTCTCTGGCAGCAGCATCGGCAGGCATCCCGTCGTATCCTTCTGGGTACACCCCAAGAGAACTGCTTAATTCGCAGATTAAACGAATTTAGCAAAGCCACCCGCAAGCGGGTGGCTTTAAATTTGTTTTTAAAGCCCGCCCCACGTACGTGGGGCGGGCTACGTAAATTTAAATCTTAATTCAAATTAATTAGCTTTGGGATTACCGTATTCGTCGTAGTGCCAACTACCGGAGCAGTATGCCGTTACGCTGGATAAGTTAGCGTTATCTGATCCCGCTGACGATACGGCTGAATTCCAACGTAATTGAGCTCCTGCAAAGAAGATTTTTCCGATAGTGGTCATCGCAAAAGCGCCAGCTTCTATTCTGGTGAGCGTTTCAGGCAATACGTAGCTTACTCCATCAGGGGCGACACCGAACGCTTTTTCTTTCAACGTGGTCATTGTGCCTTCAACTATTATCGTTGCAACTCCTTTAACATTATAGAATGCGCCGAAGCGTATGGGAGCTTCATCGGTGACGTCGGAAACTTTCACGGTAATGGATTTGCCTGCTAAATCTCTGAGTACGTCGTTGTTGTCGCTGTAATTTTCTGCGCCGAACAGATAGCCGAAGCAAGCGTCATTCGCAGAAGCTCTCGAACTGCCAAGGAAGGGAACGGAAATATAATTTAATGCCGTGCATCCTGCAAGCTGGTTCTTGCCGATATTCTGTACGGAGTTGGGAATAATTATTTTATCGAGTGCGGTGTTTCCTTCAAACGCGCGGTCGTTTATATTCGTTAAACTCGTGGCGCTCGTCAAATCAAGGGTCTTAAGGGCTGTGCAGCCTCTGAACGCTCTCTTACCTAACGTTTGCACGCCGATACCGAGCTCTACGTCAGTAAGTGCGATGCACGAAGTGAAAGCATCTTCGCCGATAGTTTTAACGCTTTCGGGAATAGTTATGCTTGTAAGCTTGGAGCAGCCCTCAAACATTGATACGGAAATGGCTGTAAGTTTGGATTTTACTGCCCCGGATTCACCTTGCCCTTCCTCGGGTTCGCCTTCTAATGCCTCGGGTTCATCTTTACCTTCTTCGGGTTCAACTTTTACTGCCGGCTTTTCGCCGAAATCCACGCTTACAAGCTTGGTGCAGTTCCTGAATGCCGACGTCCCTACCGTGGTCAAGGTGGCGGGGAGGGAGATGGTAGTTATTCCATTGCAGTTGGTAAATGCGTTTTCGCCGATTGTAGTAAGGTTGCTGTCTTTGGCAAAGGTGACCGACGTTAAATTCTTTTTACCGGTGAAAGCTCCGTCTGCAATTGCTTTAACGGGCGTTTTGTTAATCGTTGCGGGTATAACTATGTCGGTTTTCGTTTCCTTACCTATGCCGGTAATTACGATATAGCTTTCGGTAACGGGTTGGTTGTTTTCATCTTTTAAGGTTTCACCTTTTTCGTCTGTTAAGATTTCGGTTTCCGTTTTGTAGTCAAGCAGGGTTTCAGCCTTACTGGGCGGCAATTCAAGTTCGGGTTCCTTGGGCCCTTCGGGTTCGTTGCCGCCCGTGTTGTTGCCGTTGTTCGAACCGGTACTACTGTTTATATCCGTGCATGCGGTCAAGCCGAATACACAGCAAATTGCCGTCACTAAGGATAAAAGTAAAATAAGAAATTTACGTTTCATTCTTTGTCCTCTTTTTTATATTTATTTGGTTATTCCATATTATAACATATTCTAAACAATATATCAATAGGAAAATCCATTTTTTATAAAATTGTGAGGGCTGCTGTTTTAAAAATTTATGCGATTTCAATAACCTTGTAATCGTGAGCCTCAACCGCCTGCTTTAAAATATCGTCGGCAACGGCGGTTTTCAAAGTTACCACTGCCGTACCACTCGTGTGGCTTACTTCTGCAGAGATTACGCCGGGAATCGCCTCCAAAGCCTTTTTAACGCTTGCCTCGCAGTGTCCGCACATCATACCTTCGATTTTTAACGTTTTTTGCATTTCATTTTGCTCCTTTTTTATTATATTTTTATTATTTTGTTTGACCTTACGGTCTCTTTTACTGTTATGAGGATTGAACAGGTTGAGCCTCAGAGCGTTCATAACCACGCAGAAGCTGGAAAGGCTCATTGCCGCCGCCCCGAACATCGGGTCTAACTGCCAGCTGAAATCGGGGGTAAATCTAGCAAGCGGAATGAATACTCCTGCCGCAAAGGGAATGAGAAGAGTATTGTAAATGAACGCCCAGAACAAGTTTTCGTGAATATTTTTGAGCGTTGCCCGGCTCAAGCGTATTGCCGCAGGCACGTCTGAAAGCCGGTTTTTCATCAACACCACGTCCGCAGCGTCTATCGCCACGTCCGTTCCCGCACCTATTGCAATGCCGATATCTGCGCTTGTTAAGGCAGGTGCGTCGTTTATGCCGTCGCCCACCATTATAACCTTGCCTTTGCTTTTCAACCCGCTTACAACGCTCTCCTTGCCGTCGGGCAGAACGCCTGCTATCACCTGGTCAACGCCCACTTTATCTGCTATCGCCTTTGCCGTGCGCTTGTTATCGCCCGTAAGCATAATAACCCGTATGCCCATATTTTGCAGCTCGCGAATGGCCTGCGGACTATCCTCTTTTATTACGTCCGCAACGGCAATAATACCGCTGAGCTTCCCGCCGTGTGCGAAAAACAGCGGAGTTTTTCCCTCTTCCGAGAGCCGTTCGGCTTTTGCTTTCATTTCCTCGGGAACGGATACTTGTGAAGTAATATATATTAAGTTTCCGCCGCATATAACGCTTTCGCCGATAGTGGCGCAAAGTCCGTTGCCTGGTAACGCTTTAAAAGAAGATACCTCGTCAAACGGAATATTGTCCCCTTCGGCTTTTTTGATAATCGCCTTTGCCAGCGGATGCTCGCTCTTGCGCTCGAGGGAATAGGCAAGGCTTAAAAGCTGGCTTTCCGTTATGCCGTTTGACGGAATAATATCCGTGACCTGCGGCGTTCCTTTAGTGATAGTGCCCGTCTTATCCAAAACAACGTACTGCGCCTTGCCGCAGATTTCAAGCGAGGCGGCGGTCTTGAATAAAATGCCGTTTCTCGCACCCTTGCCGTTGCCCACCATTACGGCGACGGGGGTAGCCAATCCCAGCGCACACGGACAACTGATTACGAGTACGGATATAGCACGTGCAAGAGCATAGCCTACGGCATATTGCCCTGCGAACAGCCAAACCACAAAGGTTACGAGGGCAATTCCCATTACTGCAGGAACAAACACGCCCGAAACCTTATCTGCAACCTTGGCAATCGGCGCTTTCGTTGCCGCGGCGCCCTCTACCATCTGAATTATCTGCGAAAGGGTAGTGTCCTCGCCCACACGGGTAGCTTCACAGCGGATAAAGCCCGACTGATTTAAAGTACCTGCCGAAACGGCGCTTCCAACCGTCTTGTCTACCGGAATACTTTCGCCGGTCAGCGTGGATTCGTCCACTGCGCTGTTGCCGTCTAAAACAACTCCGTCTACGGGAATATTCTCACCCGGACGAACGACGAATATATCACCCTTTTTGACTTGCCCGACGGGCACAGTCATTTCCTGCCCGTTCCGCACGATTACCGCCGTTTTGGGCGCAAGTTTCATAAGTCCTTTCAGCGCATCGGTAGTTTTGCCTTTTGAACGGGCCTCAAGCAGTTTTCCGAGAGTAATGAGCGTTAATATGGTTGCTGCGGACTCGAAATAAAATTCGTCCATATACGGCATAGCCGCCATAGCGCCGCCGTGCACCTGTGCGTCCGTCATTAAAAACAGTGCAACTATGCTGTAAATAAAGGCGGCGGAAGCGCCCAAAGCCACCAGTGCGTCCATATTCGGCGCACGCCGCCACAAGCTCTTAAAGCCGCTCACAAAGAATTTTTGGTTGATAACCATTATTATCACGCACAAAAATAGCTGTACAAGCCCCATTGCAACATGGTTGCCGTCAAAGAAGGGGGGCAGAGGCCAATCCAGCATCATGTGCCCCATCGTTATATACATAAGGGGCAACAAAAATACGAGTGAGGCTATAAAGCGCACCAAAAGCTTGGGCGTTTCCCTGTCTTTTAAATCGTCGTCCGAATCCGTTTTGCCGCTTTCGCCCTTTGCACCTTTGAGTTCTGCGCCGTAACCTGCTCCCTTAACGGCGGCAATAATTTCCGCCGGAGTCGCAGTGCCTTCGACGCTCATTGAATTTGTAAGAAGGCTGACTGTACAGGAAGTGACCCCCGCAACCTTTGAAACGGCTTTTTCCACGTGTGCGCTGCATGCGGCACAGCTCATGCCCGTTACCGAATATTGTTCCATATATTTATTTTACCTCAATTTTCTAAAAATCGGCGTCACTTCATAAGCTTTTGGAGCGTTTCAACAAGCTCCGATATAACTTCGTCGTTGCCCTCCCGTATATCCCGCACAACGCAGTGGCGGATATGGCTTGCAATCAAGTCTTTATTGAAGGAATTGACTGCGGCATTGACTGCGGCGGACTGCACTAAAATATCGGGGCAGTAGGCGTCTTTTTCAACCATTGCTCTGATACCTCTTATTTGCCCCTCTATGCGGTTGAGTCGGTTTATTAGTTTTTTGCGTTCTTCCTCTCCGCGTTCGGTTTTCTTACAACAACACGTTTTAATTTCTTCGTTTTCCATATCTTTATAATATACCCCTATGGGGTATTTGTCAAGCGTGCATTAATAATTTTTTGCATAAAAATATCCGCCGTATGCGGCGGATATTTGTTTATAATTTGTTATGCAAAAACTTAATTACCAATTCTTAATACAATTTTATCTATTGCTATTATGGCTGTCGATACTTTATCCTCACCGATATCTCCGTAAGAAGTGAAGGTGCAGTACTTCGATTTGATATTCAAAGTGAACGTTAAACCGTCTAAGCCGTTGTAACTAAAAGAGCCACCGTGGTACTGCGGCATATAGAACATGTAATTATCAATTGCAGAGTTTCCGTTCCATTGATTAGCGGTAGTAGCTATAAGCACTCCGTTTGAATAGCACTCAAAATAATAATTGTTTTCGATAAGACTAAAATCGCTTAACGGAATAGCAACGGCGTATTCTTTACCAAGACTTACGGTAGTAGTTTGCTCGCCGTCTAAAGTAAAGCTGCCCTCGTATACGCTACCTGCGACTTCAAAGGTTATTTGATTGCTGTTTTCAAGTTTGGTTACTTCAACCTTGAAATCGGTTTGCGTATCCGTGTTGCCCTCGTCGCACAGATTTATTCCCAAGTAATCTTGACTGAATTGAATATAGAGATAAGTTTTGGTCAACTCGGAGCCTACAATATATCTATATTCGGTATTATTAACCGCAATTGCATTGCCGAAAGCTTCGTAGCCCGTTTTATCCGATACGGGTACGTAGAAGTCTTCACCCGCAGTAAACGTTTCATTTAAGCGCTCTGCTCCGTTTAGAGTGAGCTTTAATTGGAATTTGGGATAATCGGCAAGGGGTATAGCGCTGCCAATTACGGTATTTTTATTTTCGTCGATTACAATCATTACCGTATCCGTATCCGTTTCGTACCGGCTGAAAACAAATTTTTCGTCCGTATTGTTGTAGTATCTATTATCTACTCCTTTGGAAACCGTTTGGGTAATAACGTTTTTGTTGGTGGCTACAACTTTAAAGCTCGTTACGTCAGCACCGAACCGAAAGCTGTCGTCGGAACTCTTATTGTAATCGTAAGGAATTTTGGTTGCGCCTATCGTGCGGGTGTAAATTTTGGTTGCACTGTCGAAGTAGCCCGTAATTACCTCACCGTTTACGGTAAGTTTAATCTGCGCAAAGTCGGTGTTCTCTTCAAGCACCCGAGCCCTGTTTTCCTTATCAATTTCAATATAGTCTGAATTGTTCTTTACTTCGATTCCCTTAAATTGATATTTTAAGGTTAAGGTATTGCCATACTCTTTTGTGAGAGTTGAAGGAATTGTGGTTTGCTCCTCTCCGCTGCCTACTTGATAGGACACAAGTTCGAATTTATAGTTATACTGAAGTCCGCTGTTGTCTTCTTTATAGGTAGTTACGGAGAAAGTTTTATTTACAGTGCTCTCTCTATAACCGAGATATTCGTCAAGCCTATCCCAATACAGAGTTAATACGGGAGTATCAACATTACTTAAACTTGACGTGCTGAAATTGAATGCGTATGCGTACTCGTCAGTTCCTGGAATCTGGGTATATTGTACGTTATGTGCCGTTTCGCCTACGAAAGTAAAGGTGAACAAGTCCTTGTAATAGTCGTTGTATATAACTCTTGCGGGATTGGTCTTGTCAAATCTGACGTACACGGGGAAATTGGACTTGGACAAGTCTGCTTTAATGGCATAACTGCTGAGAGTGAATATTTTGTCGCCGGGATTTTGCTCGTCGTCTTTGGTTATATCGACAAATCCGGGATTATCGCCGTCTGCATTTTCCACCCAAACCTGAGTGCCGGTTAAAAGGTCGAGAAGCGCTCCTGTCTCCACCTGTTCCAAAACGGTTGCATCTTCAATTCTGAACCCGACATTGTTATAAAGGGGCTCGGGTGCGGTGAATGTGAAGTCGTATTCGATATTCTCGGCAAAAGGTATTGTAACAATTACAACGCCTTTGCCAAGTTCGGTTGTAGTGCTCTTTGTGAAGGCTTTGCCGTTCTGCTCTACTATGCCCAGCGTTTCGGGAGCATAGCCCTGTTTTAAGGTTATTCTGAGAACGGCGTCCTCCTTTTTAGACGTCTGTGTAGGCCATGTGGTGAGCTCGTACTGTCCTCCAATAACGGAAGAACCGTCGCAACTGGTGACGCAGCCAACGAAGTTCAACCTGAATGACGAAATATAATCGGAAGTTTCAAAGTCGCAATTAAGATTAATGGATGCTTGCGCCTCAATATACTGCTCATCGTCGCCGCCTCCATTGCACGCCGCCAAGCCGATTGCTCCCGCAAAGACGGTAACCAAAGCAAGTATAACGCCTAAAATTGTCTTTTTCATTCTTAACTCCTTAAATTTTAATCTGCATTAAAAGTATCCAGCGAACCGTCTACCGTAATAGTATAGCATATTTCTAATAAAAGTCAATATTGATCATCTTTATTTTATCTGAGGGCTTGAAAATCGCAAAAAATATGATAATATGTTATTAGTAGTTAGGAGGTCATTATGAGTTGGAAGTCGTTATTATTCAGTATTTTGTCGGTTTTACTTTTTTGGGGACTTTTAGCCGTAACCGTATTTTTATTTTCGATTTATTGGATATTGGGTATTTTGGGCATAGTGATGGTGTTAGTTATTCCCGCAATATTGGTAAGGAAGGCAATCATATCGGCTAACGGCATATTAGATAAATTGATTGCCAAATACGTTGTGCCCGCGCTTATGCTTATCGGGGTCGGTGCAACTTTGCTGATTGTTTTTTTGAATTAAAATATGAGCGTTGCTTTATCATAAATATAGTATAATGTGAATAAAAGAAAATATTATAATTTGATAGTATTATCATTACAAATCGGAGGAAAATATGGATTACAGAAAGGAATCTTTAAAAAGACACGGCGAATGGAGGGGCAAGATTGAAACCAAAGTCAGAGTGCCCGTAGGGTGCAGAGAGGATTTATCGCTTGCCTACACCCCCGGCGTTGCCGAACCCTGCCTTGCAATAAATAAAGACAAAAATAAGAGCTTTGAACTCACTCGCCGTTGGAACACCGTTCCCGTAATTACGGACGGCACGGCAGTTTTGGGATTGGGCGATATCGGTCCGGAAGCGGGCATGCCCGTTATGGAAGGCAAGTGCGCCCTGTTTAAGGCGTTTGGCGACGTAGACGCTTTCCCCATCTGCATAGGCTCAAAGGATACAGAGGATATCATAAATACTATAAAGCTCATCTCGGGCTCTTTCGGCGGAATAAACCTTGAGGATATTTCCGCACCCCGCTGTTTTGAAATAGAAACAAGGCTCAAAGAAGAGCTTGATATACCCGTATTCCACGACGACCAGCACGGCACTGCAATCGTCTCGTCGGCGGCGCTTTTAAACGCATTAAAGCTTGCCGGCAAGAAAATAGACGGAATAAAACTCGTTATAAACGGCGCAGGTGCGGCGGGCATAGCCATTGCTAAATTTTTAATAACTTTCGGCGTAAAAGATTTAACCATGTGCGACAAAAAGGGCATTATCTGCGAGGGCAACGACTGGCTCAACCCCGCCCAGCAAGAGATTGCAAAAATTACTAACAGGTCACATAAACAGGGCACGCTTGCCGACGCTATGCGGGGCGCAGACGTGCTTATAGGTGTTTCCGGTCCCCACTGTATAACCAAAGAAATGGTTGCTTCGATGGCGGATAAATCCATTTTATTCACCTGTGCAAACCCCGTACCCGAAATCGAACCCGAAGACGCAAAAGCGGCGGGCGCATTTATCGTAGGCACGGGCTCTTCCGAACATCCCAACCAGATAAACAACGTGCTTGTTTTCCCCGGACTTTTCCGCGGGGCTTTGGACGTGCGGGCTAACACCGTAAATAAAGAAATGATGATTGCGGCGGCAATGGGAATTGCAAGCTGCGTAACGGACGGAGAGCTTTCACGCGAGTACATACTTCCCAAAGCGTGGGATAAGCGCGCGCACGAAGCCGTAGCAAAGGCAGTGGCGCAAGCCGCCATAGATACGGGCGTATCTAAATTATATAAATGATTGCAAAAAGCGGTCATATGTGATAGTATATATACGGATATGCTCAAAATACTGTTTTCAAAACTTAAAGAATCGCTGATTTCCGTGCTTCCCGTGACGGCAATCGTGCTTATATTATCATTTACGCCACTGCTCAGCTTAACCGTTACCGAGACAGTGGCTTTTGCCGTATCTGCGGTCTTTCTTATACTCGGCATCGGACTATTCAACCTCGGAGCGGACCTTGCCATGACGCCCATGGGCGAACACGTCGGTTCGGGCTTAACCAAGTCTAAAAAGCTGATTGTTTTAATTTCTGTATGCTTTCTTATGGGGCTGTTGATTACGGTAGCCGAACCCGATCTTTCCGTGCTTGCAGAACAGGTAAAGGACATAATGCCGGGCGAGGGGGAAGTAAGCAGATGGATTCTCATAATCACCGTGGGGCTGGGCGTAGGAATTTTTCTGGTTATAGCAATATTAAAGATAGTTTTCCGTAAAACGCTCTCGGCTCTTTTAATGTTTTTTTATCTTCTGCTGTTTGCGCTGTGCGCAGTCGCCGCTCTGCCCGAGACCGGCAAATCAGAGCTCTTTCCGCTCTCTTTCGATTCCGGCGGTGTGACTACCGGTCCGATAACGGTGCCCTTTATAATGGCGCTCGGCGTGGGCATTGCAACCACGATAGGCGGCAAAGATTCCAAAGAAAACAGCTTCGGTCTGATTGCGCTCTGCTCCATAGGTCCGGTAATCGCCGTGATGGCGCTTTCGTTGACCACGAAGGGCAGTCTTGACGTATACGATACGGAGCAGTATTCAATCGCAGTTTCTAAAATCGGTTGGGTAATTCTTGAAAACATAAAAGACGTGGGGCTTGCATTGGGGCTTATTGTTGTGTTCTTCGGGATATTGCAGTTTACAATTTTAAAGCTCCCCAAACAAAAAATAATTCAGATAATAATCGGCATAGTTTACACTTTTGTAGGGCTGATTATCTTTTTGACTGCGGTCAAAGTAGGATTTATGCCCATAGGCTACAAAATCGGTCGGCAGTTGGCGGATAACGAAGTTCTTTTGGTTATATTCGGCTTTGTTTTGGGATTGGTTGTCGTGCTTGCAGAGCCTGCCATTCACGTTCTCAACAAACAGGTAGAGGATATAACGGGAGGCGGAGTTAAAAAAATAGAAATGCTCATAGCGCTCTGCCTTGCGGTGGGCGTTTCCATTGCGCTTTCGCTTATCAGAATGATTTTCAAATTTTCCATTCTGTACTATCTGATTCCCGGCTATTTAATTTCTTTGGGGCTTTCGTTTTTCGTACCTAAGCTGTATACTGCAATTGCGTTCGACTCGGGCGGCGTTGCAAGCGGTCCGCTCACTTCTAGCTTTATTTTGCCGCTCGCCATAGGTGCATGCGTGGCGCTGAACGGCGGCTCGGATTTGGTTTTCAGCGATGCGTTCGGCGTCGTTGCAATGGTTGCCATGACGCCGCTGATAACAATACAGGTTCTCGGCTTCAAAGCCGTAACTTCCGCAAAGGTGCGTTCCAAGATTATGATGAAACGTATTCTTTCGGCGGACGACGAACAAATTATTTATTTCAAGTAGGAGGCGGGTATAGTGAGAAAATCCGAAAAAGCTGTTAAATCTGAAAATGAGACCGCTTTAAGGGGCAGGCGAAACTCCAATACGGTGACTTCCAACAGGCTTGAAATGCTCATAACTGTCGTCAGCCGCAACAAGGCGGAGTACTACGTCGATTTAATGCAGTCCTTTGAAATAAATATGCAGATTGTGACGCATGCGACGGGTACGGCAAACGAAAGGATGTTGAGTCTTTTGGGACTTACCGACTCGGAAAAAGTCGTAATATTCAGCGTCATTCAGCAAAATAAAATTCCGAATGCAATGAGCGTGCTCGAAGAAAAGTTCAAAACCATAAAAGGCGGAAAAGGCATAGCTTTCACCGTTCCGCTGACAAGCGTGATAGGCAAACTTATCTTCGGGTTTTTAAGCAACAACAAAATGACCGTTCAGGAGGGCAAATAAATGGAAACCAAATACGAAGTTATTTTTTGTATAGTAAACGCAGGCTTTTCCGAACTGGTTATGGACGCGGCAAGGGAAGTCGGCGCACGGGGCGGCACTGTAATCAATGCGAGGGGCACGGCAAATAAAGAGGCGGAGGAGTTTTTCCACATTATAATTCAGCCCGATAAAGAGATAGTAATGATTTTAGTTCCGGAAAAAATCAAAGACGCCGTGCTGCACGCCGTGTACAATTCTGCGGGCTTGAAGACCGCAGGTCAGGGAATAGCATTCTCGATGGCGGTAGAAAACGTGGTGGGGCTTTCCGACACCGTCGCCGAAAAACAACCGCAAGTCCGCTCCGTCGAAATAAAGCCCGAAGACGGGAAGAATTGACAAAATACGACACACATGCTATCACATAAACATTATGATTACGGTAAAACAGATTTCCTCCAAGAGGGATAAGAAGAAATTTTTTAAGTTTTTAATTGATTTGTACAGGGGCAACGAGTATGCTGCGCCCAATCTTTACATGGACGAGTTCGCCGAGTTCGACCCCGAAATCAATGACGCCTTTCGTTTTTGCGACTGCAAAATGTTTTTGGCTTATAAGAACGGCAAAATCGCAGGCAGGGTTGCCGGCATATGGCACAGAGGTGCGAACGAGAAGTTCGGCTTAAAGCAATTGAGGTTCACCCGTTTCGACGTCATTGACGACTTCGAAGTGACAAAAGCGCTTTTTTGCGAACTTTTAAAGTGGGCGAAAGAGCTCGGTATGGACGAAATTATCGGGCCTATAAGCTTTTCCGACCTCAACGAGCAGGGTATGCTGATTGAAGGATTCGATAAGCCCTCGACCTATATCGAAATATACAACTACCCGTACTACGTTGAGCACATGCAAAAGCTCGGCGCATATAAGGCGGCGGACTGGAACTGCTATGTGCTGCGTGTTCCCGACAAAATTGACGAGAGATATTTAAAGCTTGCCGATATGATAGCAAAGCGCAACGGCTACGAGCTTTTGAATATAAAGTATCTTTTAAAGCACGATAAAAAACAGCTCAGCAAATACATTTTGGAGTGCCTCACCGTTTTAGACGAGGCGTTCGCCGAGCTCTACGGCACGAGTCCGCTCTCCGAAAAGCAAAAGGCTCGGGAGATGAAAACGGTATATATGGCTTTAAAGCCCGAGCTTGCCGCAATCGTAGTAAAGGACGGCAAAGTAGTTTCTTACGGATTTATGATGCCGTCGATGAACGAAGTGCTGCAAAAGGGCAGGGGAAAGATATTTCCCTCCGGCATACTGCCGTACATACGTGCGATGAAAAACGTGAAAGTGGCAGATATGATGAGCATAGGCGTCACCCAAGAGCACAAAAACAAAGGCTCTGTGGCAATGATTATCGCAAGCTGTCTTAAGGGAGTAAAAGAGCTTGGCGTAAAATACGTTGAAACCGGACCTGAGCTGGACTACAACGACCACGTGCAGAACTTATGGAAGAATTTCGACAGGGAGCTTGTAAAAAAGCACCGCTGCTGGGGTTTGAAAGTGGAAGAGCTTGATAAGCTTTTGAATTAAAAATATTACAGGGCGGCTGTCTTAAAATTTGAGACAGCCGCCCTTAAAATTCGTTAAAAAATATCATATTTATACTTTAAAAAAATTATTTAATAATTTGTTGACTTTTAAAATGGGCGGTGTTAAGATAGTTAGCGTTTGAATTAGAGGAGTTAATAATATGATAAAAGAAGTTTCCCCGAAAAACGTGGGCAGTTCCGAAAAAAAGTCCAAAAAAATTCTCGGTCAGGTTGCGTATTGGGCAATACTTAACCTGGGATTATTTTTGGTTGCGTTCAGTCTGTGGATGTTCCTTGCGCCCAACAGCTTTGCCGTGGGTGGCGTAGGCGGTATCTCCGTCGTTCTCTCGGAGGCATTGCAGAGTGTAGTAGGCGGATGGGTTGGCGAATATATATTCAGCTACTACGGCATATTTACGATTTTTAACATTATTCTTTTAATATTCGGCTTAATATTCCTTGGCAAGTCGCTCACCCTTAAAACTATATATTGCACCGTAATGCTGTCTGCAATGAACATTGCTCTCGGCTTTATTCCAATGGGCGCTGTTTTTAAAGGCGGTTTTGGTTTGACGGGCGGTAATCACATGTTTTTGGAGCTGTGCTTCGGCGTACTTATAAGCGGCCTCGGTCAGGCAATAGTGTTCAACTGCCGCGCATCTTCCGGCGGTACGGATATTATTGCGTTGATAATCAAAAAATTCTCAAAAGCTAACATAGGTTTTGCTCTGTTTGCCGTTGATATTATCATTGCGTGCGTACCTTTCTTTACTAAGTGGGCTACGCCCGAAATTGCGCTGTATTCAATGCTCGGCGTGTTTGCCAAGTCGTTCGTCATCGACGGCGTAATCGAAAATATCACTAAGACAAAATACGTTACCATAATTACGGTAAACCCCGATGTCGTTTCGGAGGTCATAAGGGACTACATACACCGCGGCTTCACCAAATTGGATGGCGCTGGCGGCTTCACCGGCGACCCCCGCACGGTTATTATTACTGTTTGCCGCCGTTCGCAGGCTGCACACTTAAAGGCAAAGCTGCACGAGGTTGATCCCACCGCATTCGTCATTATAACGGACGCAAAAGAGATTGTGGGCAGAGGCTTTGCGGAAAAGCTATAAAAAGTTTCGATAAAGTTTGATAACATATAATTGTAGAGTGACGCCGTGCGGATTACCGCACGGCGTATATTTATTAACTTTTTTGCATACTGTGCATATTTGTATAAAACTCATTGACAGAATATGGATTTTATGATAATATAATATTTGAGAGGTACGTATGGCTCATAAAAAATCTCAAAAAATAGAAACACCCGCAACCGCCGAACAACTTAACATTGAAATCCCCGAAGAGCTCAGCAAGGCAATAGTGCCCGAGTCATCGGAAACGGTTACGGCGGACGGTGCAAAACAAATGAACACCGTCAGTCGTAAAAAGAAAGTTATCGGCGGTATCAGATATTGGGTTGTGCTGAACATAGGTATATTTTTATTGTCGTTCAGCGTGTATTTTTTCGAGAACCCCAATAATTTCCTCATGGGCGGCGTCAGCGCAATTGCAATTTTCCTTTCAAGAGTCGTTCCTGTGTCGTGGCTGACTCCTGCCGTGTACTTATGGACCATCAACGTTATAATCGTCATTATCGGCTTTATATTCCTTGGTAAAGGAATAGGAATAAAAACGGTATACTGTGCGCTTATGTACTCGTTAGAAGTATGGCTGCTCGGGTTGATTTATACTCCACCCACTAACCCTACGATTACCGGCGAACCCTTTCTTGAGGCAATTTTTGCGTGCGTAACTGCCGGTGTTGGACAGGCGATAATCTTCTACTGCGGCGCATCCTCGGGCGGAACGGATATAATTGCACTTATAATAAAAAAGTATAGAAAAATCAACATAAGTTTTGCAATTATCGCCATTGACGTTGCTGTAGCCACGTTGTCGTTTTTCTCGTATTTTGACCCCGGGTTCGGCATAAAAATAGGCATGCTCTCCATTTTAGGCGTAACAATCAGAGCGTTCGCTATAGACGGAATTATCGAAAACATTGCAAAGACCAAATACGTAACGATAATTACTTCCAAACCGGAGATTGCCGCAGGCATAATAGTCAACAATATCAACCGGGGCTACACCAAGTACAAAGCCGAGGGCGGCTTTACGGGCGAAGAAAAAACGATAATCATAACGGTGTTGCAGCGCTCGCAGGCAATCCGCCTTAAGGAAAAGCTATCAAAGGAAGACCCCACTGCGTTCACGATTATTACAGACGCCAATGAAATACTCGGCAACGGTTTCGCAAAGAAGTTTTAGTTGCGGTGCGTATATACTTCGCATAACTTTGTCGAACTCCGTTTTCTTCAGGTCACGTACTTCTTTGTACGCTCCCCTCAGAAATACTCGTTCTCCTCGTTCTGCTCGCATCTTCGCACCGCAGAATTGCATGATTAGTTAAAATCTAATTGCCGCCGCGCGGAGTTCCGCGCGGCGGCTTTTTGCTTGGTATGGTCAAATCGTATTTTTGTACCGTGCTGTTATAAAAATTATATTTTCAGGTTATAAAATAAACTGACGTCAAACCGTTGCAAATTAATTGCAAATTATGTTATAATCTAACCGCATTAAAAAGGTTTAACCGCTAAGCGGTAAGGAGCATAATTTTATGATTAAAGTTTCCAAAAAAGTGGCGTCTATCGCACCCAGCCTGACACTTGCAATTTCTGCAAAGGCGAACGAGCTTAAAGCTGCGGGAGAGCGTGTTATCAACTTCGGCGTCGGCGAACCCGACTTCAACACCCCCGAGCACATTATTCAGGCGGCTAAAGACGCTCTTGACAAGGGCTATACCAAATACGTTGCGGCGGCAGGTCTGCCCGCACTGAAAAAGGCAATCTGCAAAAAGCTCAAGGACGACAACAATCTCGACTACGAGCCCTCGCAGATAGTCGTTTCCAACGGCGGCAAGCACGCTCTTTTCAACGCATTCTATGCTATAATCGAGGAGGGTGACGAGGTTATAATTCCCGTGCCCTACTGGCTGTCCTATCCCGAACTCGTTAAAATTTGCGGCGGCGTTCCCGTGTACGTACATACCACCCGCCAGAACGCATACAAGATGTCTCCCGAGCAGCTCGAAGCGGCTATCACTCCCAAAACCAAGGCGCTGATATTCAACTCGCCTTCCAACCCTACGGGTGCGGTGTACACCGAGAAAGAAATTAAAGAATTAGCCAAAGTCTGCTTAAAGCACGGCATAATGGTCATTTCCGACGAGATTTACGAAAAACTCATCTACGGCGGACAAAAGCACTATTCCATAGCTCAGGTTTCCCCCGAAATGAAAGAGCTTACAATAGTTATTAACGGCGTCTCCAAGGCGTTTGCAATGACGGGCTGGCGTTTGGGCTACCTTGCGGCACCCGTTGCTATTGCTAAGGCAATATCCTCTTTCCAGAGCCACACGACGTCCAACGTAAACACTATGACTCAGTATGCGACTATTGCCGCTCTCGAGGGCGATAAAAAGCCCTTGAACGATATGCTTTCCGCATTTGCCGCACGCCGCCTCAAGATGCTTGAAATGCTCGAGGATTTCAAAAAGTACGGAATATCCTACGTTAAGCCCGACGGCGCATTCTACGTTATGCTGGTATGCGACCATTTCTACGGCAAAACGTATAAGGGCAGAAAGTTGAACGGCAGTATGGATATCGCCGACCTGCTCCTTACCGAAAAGAAAGTTGCCGTTACCCCCAGCATATGCTTCGGCGACGACTCGTCAATCCGCCTTTCGTATGCCCTTTCGCTCGAGGATATGGTGGAAGGACTCAACCACATAGCCGAATTCTTCGCCGAAATAAAGTAATTAATATATTTTTTAAGAAATTTTATAATAGGTCTTGAAATTCCTTCCGTTTGCTGTTAAAATATATATAGCCACACAAGAACCGAACAACATAAGGTTTTGGGGCGTGGCTAAACGTAAGTATAATACTTATATGGAGGATATTCATGATTAAAATTATTTACGGCCCCAAAGGGACGGGCAAGACCAAACAACTCATCGACGTAGCTAACGCCAACTCGCAGGACGCCAAGGGGCTGAGCGTATTTATCACCGATAACAAGAGGTGCATGTACGACTTAAAGCGCAACGTGCGTTTTATCGACACTCAGGATTATCAGGTTGTAGGGGAGGACGCACTCTGCGGATTCATTAAGGGAGTTGCGGCGTGCAACAGCGACCACGAATACATATATCTGGACGGCGTAGCCCGTATAACCGGTAAGCCTTTGGGCGAGCTTGGCGGGATTTTCTATATGCTCGATAAAGTTGCGGGCGAAAACGATATAACAATTTATATTACGTGCAGTTGCGAGCTGTCGGAGTTTCCCGATTTCGTTAAAAAATACGTATAAAGTTTAAACTTTACGGCGGCACGGATTTCCGTGCCGCCCATTATTATATTTCGCTCAAATTGCAAGCAATTTGCAGCGAGGTTGCTGCGGTCGTAAAACGCTTAACGCCCGAAGTGAATTCGGGCTACGTTTTTCGGCATTAGCATTTTTGAAAATGTATCCGAAGGAGAGGTTTATAGTGAATTTTGTAAGTACAAGGGGCGGTGAAAAGGTTACGGCTGCCCAAGCCATATTAAAAGGGCTTGCCGAAAACGGAGGATTGTTCGTGCCCGAAAAATTCCCCGAGGTATCGCTTGGGGAGCTTGAAGCCATGCTCGAAACAAGCTATTCCGACCGCACAGCAAAAATATTGATGAAATACCTCGACGGCTTGGACGAAGAGGAGCTTATCAAAGAGTGCGAAAAGGTTTACGCTGATTTCGGGGAAGACCCTGCGCCCCTCGTCCGCCTTGACGACGGTATTTATATGCTTGAGCTCTGGCACGGTCCCACCTTAGGTTATCAGGATATTCCGCTTGCAATATTCCCTTATTTGCTTAAGAAGAGTGCGGAAACGTGCGGCGTGAAGGAGCAGATTTTAATACTTGTAGCAACTTCGGGCGATACGGGCAAAGCTGCGCTTGAAAGCTTTAAGGATGTTGAAGGCGTAAAGGTTTTGGTGTTCTATCCCGCCGAAGGCGTTTCAAAAATGCAGAAGCTCCAGCTTACCGTACAGGACGGCGACAACTTAAACGTGGTGGCAGTGCGGGGCAGCTTCGACGACTGCCAGTCGGCGGTTAAGGATATTTTGGTAAACGGCGCCGCAGAGCTCAAAAAGCAGGGCGTAATACTCTCCACGGCAAACTCGATAAACTTCGGTAGAATTGCTCCGCAGATTGCATACTATTTTTCGGCATATCTCGACCTCGTTTCGGGCGGTCAGATAGAGATGGGTGAGGAAATTGACTTCACCGTGCCCGCAGGCAATTTCGGCAACGTGATTGCCGCATACTACGCTAAGAGAATGGGTCTGCCTATAAGAAGAATACACTGCGCAAGCAATTTCAACAATACCCTCGCCGACTTTTTATCCACGGGAGTGTACGATATTCACCGTGAATTAGTAAAAACCACTTCGCCCTCTATGGACATGCTCATAGCTTACGATATAGAGAGGCTTATATTCGAAATTTCGGGCAGAGACGCCGCTCTCACGGCAGAGAGAATGAAGTCTTTAAAGGACGACTTAAAGTACGAAATCACGCCCTCCGAGCTTGCGGAAATCCAAAAGACTTTCGACGGCGGCTTTGCAAGCGAGGAGACCTCTGTCGAGGCTATGTACGACGTGTTTATCGACGTCGGCTATACGATGGATACCAACACCGGTTGCGCAATGAAGGTGGCGCAGGACTGGTTCGAAAAGAACAAAAAAGACGAAACGAATATGGTTATCGTCTCCACGGCGAATCCCTACAAGTTTCCGCAGGACGTGCTGTACGCCGTAACGGGTAACGATGTAAAAGACAGTTTCAAGGGCGTAAAACGCCTGCATGCGGCAACGGCAATGAAAGTGCCCAAGTGCATTTCTGCACTCAGGGACATGCCCGCCCGCTTCACAAAGACAGTTGACCCTAAAAAGCTGTTTGCCGAAGTTCTGGAATTTGTAAAGTAATCAAAAAATATTTATAACCAAAGCGGCGCACCCGAAATGGTGCGCCGCTCTATATATTTGTGATTTTAAGGTGAAAAGTTGGGCAAAGTGGGGTGATTAGGGTAAAGTCGCTTTAAAAAACTTTGCTTTTTTCGTTTCCGTATGTTATTATTAAATTGAAGTAATTTTAGCTGCATTTATTCTATGCGGCTGCGGGTTTAAATGTATGGAAGATAAAAAGGTATTATATTCGGCAATCCAGCCGACAAATAATCTTACGATAGGCAACTATGTGGGGGCAATCAAAAACTGGCTCAACCTGCAAGAAAATTACGACTGCTATTTTTCGATTGCAAACATGCACGCCATAACCGTGCGTCAGAACCCCGCCGAGCTCAGGCAAAAAACGCTTGCGCTCTTAGCGCTCTATATCGCATGCGGCATCGACCCCGAAAAGTGCTGTCTGTACGTTCAATCGCACGTGCCCGCACACGCCGAGCTGTGCTGGGTTCTGAATACCTTTACCTACGTCGGCGAAATGGAGAGAATGACGCAGTTTAAAGATAAGTCACTGCGTCACGCCGAAAATATAAATATGGGACTTATGGATTACCCCGTTTTAATGGCTGCGGATATTCTTTTGTATCAGGCGCAGTATGTTCCCGTCGGCGAGGACCAGCGGCAACACCTTGAAATCGCCCGTGATATTGCCCAGCGCTTCAATAACGCTCTCACGCCCACGTTCACCGTGCCCGAGGGGCTCTTCATGAAGGTGGGCGCAAAGATAAACGATTTACAGGACCCTTCTAAAAAAATGTCCAAGTCGGCGGAAAACCCCAACGGCTCGATATTCCTCACGGACGACAGGGATACTATTATCCGCAAATTCAAGCGCGCGGTGACAGACAGCGGCTCGGAAATTAAGTACGACCCCATGTCAAAGCCCGGCGTTTCAAACCTTTTGTCCATATATTCGGTATTTGCCGATAAAAGCATTGCCGAGGCGGAGAGTGAATTTAACGGTGTGGGCTACGGCGATTTCAAGCTTGCCGTGGGCGAGACGGTTGCAGACAGACTTGCGCCCGTGCAGGCCGAACAGGCAAAACTGCTTGCCGATAAAGAATATCTCAACACGGTATTAAAAAAGGGCGCAGAACGTGCCATGAAAACGGCGGGCAGGACACTCTCAAAAGTGTATAAAAAGATAGGCTTTTACCAAATCTAAAAGGGAGTAAATATGTTCGGTTACATTGCTCCGGATACGCCGTATCTCTTCAAAAAGGACGAAAAGCTGTATCAGGCGGTCTACTGCGGACTGTGCAAAAGTATAGGCAAGGGTTGCGGGCAGCGGGCTCGCACGGCGCTCACATACGATATGGCGTTCGTTTCTGCGCTCATTCATAATATTCGGGGCGAGGACGTAATTATAGAAAAAAAGCGGTGTGTACTTCATTGGTTTAAGCGCCGCCCCATAGCAAAAACGGACGATTTGACGGTTGCCCTCGGCTGTGTGAACACGGCTCTCGCATACAATAAACTGTGCGACGACAAGCGGGACGGCGACAAAAAAGCCGTTCTGCGGCATTTATATAAAAAAGGGTATAAGCGGGCAATAAAGCGTTTTCCCGAAATAAAGGGAATAATAGGCGAATACATGCGTGAGCAGGCGGAGCTGGAGGCGGCGGGCTGCAAGATAATCGACGAGGCGGCTGAGCCCACTGCGCTGATGATGCGGAGCGTTTCCCGCATACTTTTGGGCGGGGTTGCCACGGCGTATACCGATAAACTGTTTTACAGCATAGGTAAATGGGTATATTTAATTGACGCCCTCGACGACTACGATAAGGACGTAAAGAAGGGCAGATACAACGTAATTTTCAATACGTGCGGGCAAAACAGCAAGGCGGAAGCCGTTAAATCAAATGGCGGGGAGATAAAGTTTATCTTCGATATGCTCTTTGCAGATATGCGGGAGTGCCTTGCAAACATAAAATTTCACTTCAATCACGACTTGACCGACAATATAATTCTGCGGGGTATTCCCTTGAAATCGAGGGAAATTTACGCAAAATGCGGCAATTGTAAAGGAGCTTGTAATGAACAAAAAGAATCTTGAACTTTTGGGGCTTTCCGAGAACGCTTCGGCGGAGGAAATTAAATCGGCGTACGAAGCTTTAAGGGCAAAGTATCTCGAAGACAGATTTCTTGAGGGCGAAGCGGGCAACAATGCGGCAAAGATGCTCACCAAAATCGAAGTTGCATATAACGAGCTTATGACCGAGTTCAACGAGGATGCGGCGGCGGAGGACGGCGGAGCGTCGTTTGCACGTGTAGAGGAGCTTTTAAAGGCGGGCGATCTTCAGGAAGCGCAGCGCATTATGGACTCATTCAACGAACGCACCGCTTACTGGCACTACTTGCAGAGCGTAATATTTTATCGCAAAAACTGGATAAACGAGAGCAAAAAGCAGCTTGAAATAGCAATTCAGCTCGAGCCCGATAACGATAAATATAAGGAAGCCTACCGCAAGCTCAACGATAAAATAAATTTTAATGCAAACCAAAATCAAAACGGTTACGACAGTCAGTATCGGGGTCAAACAATGGATAGCGACCCTCGTCAGGACCAGATGGGCGGCGGTTTTTGCGAAAACTGTATAAACTGTTGCTATACCTATATGTGCGTGAGCTGTCTTTGCAACGGCTGTTGCAGATAAATTATGAAGGGCAAGTACTCCAGGTCCTTCCAGATAGCATTATCTGCGATATCCTGCGCCGTCGCTTCGGCGTTTCTTGCGCTCGGCATTTTAAGCGGATATCTTTTGGCGCTCGGGTATCTTGTTGGCATACTTGCGCTTATGGTGCCCATATCCAAACAGTTTTACCTCGGCGGATTTTTAGCGTATGCGGGCACGTGTATTCTTACTTTCGTTTTAGGTGCGGCGGCAAAGTTTTGGGATTTAGTGCCCTTTATAATGTTTTTCGGGCTGCACCCCCTTGTAAACTCATTGCAGATACGCTTTAAAATAAACAGGTGGCTTGCGCTTGCCGTAAAGGCGGTGTGGTTTATCGGCACGCTGTTTGCGGGATACTTTATGATGGTTTACGGAGTGATAGGCGGAGCAATTTTAAATACACAGTTCTATCAATCCATAAAAAACTACATATATATTATCATTCCCTTAGCAGGTGCACTCTTCTTTTTTGTTTACGACTATCTCATTTTCAGATGTCAGATAATGATAAATTCGCTGGTTTACAGGATAAGAAAATGACCATGCAGAAGAATTGCGAATATGTGGGCGAAGTCTGCGCCCTCGGCACAGAGGGCGAGGGAATAATAAAATTAGAAGGCACAACGGCGTTTGTGCCTTTTTGTCTTGTCGGCGAAAGGGTGCGCTTTAAGGCGCTCAAAGTCAAAGACAATATCGCCTACGGCAAGGTTGAAGAAATTTTGTCTGCATCACCCGAGAGAGTACAGCCGCCCTGCCCCGTGTTCAAAAAGTGCGGCGGGTGCGATATACAGCACATGAATTATCCCGCCCAACTTGCCTTCAAAAAGGGGCTTGTGGAGGGAGCATTAAAAAAATTGGGCGGCATATATGCCCCGGTTAATGAGGTTGTGCCTTGCAAAAACCAATTCAGATACCGCAATAAGCTCGCCTTGCCCATAGGCGTAGACGGCGGCAAAACGGTGCTCGGCTTTTACGCACAGCACAGCCACAGAATAGTGCCCGTAAGCGACTGCCTCATTCAGTCCGAGTGGGTAAAAACAATAATCCAAGCAGTTAAATCTTTTGCCGACAACCTCGGTATTGCCGATACATTGCGCCATATCGTCGTGCGTGAGATAAAGGGTAAATTCATAATTGCGCTTGTTGCAACCCGTAAAATAAATACGGAATTTCTCCGAAAAGAGCTTGAAAAACACTTTGAAAATTTCACTCTTCTTTTAAATATAAATTCGTCCGATACCAACGTGATTTTTTCAAAAGAGTGGCATATATGCCGCGGTGAAGGCTTTTTTGAGGCGGAAGAAGGGGGAATTAAGTACACTGCGGGCGCAAATACCTTTTTGCAAGTAAACGACGGCGTGCGTGCCGAACTGTATGCAAAGGTTCTTGCCGAAGCCAAATCGGACGGCGCAGTCGCAATCGATTTGTACTCGGGCGGGGGTATGCTGACCGCCATGCTTGCAAAATCATGCGGAGTGGCGTACGGCGTCGAGATTGTGGAAGAGGCTTCCCGCTGCGCAAACGAGCTAAGAGATAAAAACGGCTTGCAGGGCAAAATGTTCAATATCTGCGGCAAGGTGGAGGACAAACTTGACGAAGTGTTCGCCGCAACCGAGGGGAAAAGGCGTGTAATCGTCTGCGACCCGCCGAGAAAGGGCATGGAGCGCTCGGTCGTAAAAAAAATAAAAGAGTCGGGCGCAGACAAAATAATCTTAGTCTCCTGCAACCCCGCAACTCTCGCCCGAGACTTGGGGATTTTGACGGGTACGCTTACAGAGGACAGCGGCGGCGGGCTAATTAAAACCGGCGACATCAAAACCGGCGACATCAAAACCGGCGACATCAAAACCGGCGACATCAAAACCGGCAACATCAAAACCGGCGACATCAAATCCGGCAACACCCAAGCCGACAACCCCGAAGCCGCCGCATACGAAATAAAATCAATCACCCCGTTCGACATGTTTCCTCAAACAAAGCACACAGAAGTGGTGGTCGTGCTTTCCCGCAAAACCCCGACGGCGGTATCAGATTAAAAAAGCGGTATCAGATTAAAAAAGCGGTATCAGATTAAAAAAGCGGTATCAGATTAAAAAAGCGGTATCGGATTAAAAAGCGGTATCAACTTAAAAATTTTATCCTTTTATAAATTATTTTTAAATTTTGTGTAACATTTTGTGTGTGTAAATCGTCTATAAATAAAATTTGTTTAGAGGAATTGCGCAGTTTTGATTTTGCTCACATTGAAAAAAGCTTAGGGGTAACAAATGTCGAAGTATGAAAAAGACGTTAATAAGCTATTAAAGGCAATAAAAAGAGGCGATACTACAAAGTTCGGTCAATTATTTGAATGTACTGCCAACCACTTGGTTGGCGTTGCAAGATACTATTTGATAGACAAATCATACCACGACGACGTCGTTTCCGAAGCTTATGAGCGTATATTTAGGTATATCGATTCCTACGACGAGAATCAAGACGGTTATAATTGGATGTGCAAGATAACCGAAAACGTTGCGCACGACTACAACGAGCAATTCGCCAAAGAGCTTGCAATATCCGAAATCGATTTAAAGCAACGAGCCGCAGCGGATTCGAGATTCGACGACGCCTACCTGGATTTATCGAGGGCGTTCGATACGCTCGACCCGTTCAGCCGTGAATTGCTATACAAATACTACTTTTTCGAGTATAGCTACGGAGAACTTGCAAAAGAGAATAACGTAACAAAAAATGCGATAAAAAAACGAATCGACAGAATTTTACATAAATTAAAAAAATTTATCGAAGAGGGTGTACGATAGGCTGATTTTCATAGTATAGTTACAAAAAAATTTAATTAGGAGAAATACTATGAAAAAACTACTTAAACTTTCACTTTTAGCCGCCTCGTTAATCAGCGTACTGATTTTCGGCGGCAGGACAACTGCACAGGCTCAAACCGCCGAAAGATATGCCGACGCACCGCTCATATCCACGTACGCGAGCACGACAATTAATTATAATTACCGAACGGTTGATTATAAGGAGACGCCCGGAGGCGCACCTAATTATAGGCAAGTCAGTGAGATGACCAATGCTTGCGGAGCTGTTGCCGGAACTACAATTGTTGGTTTTTACGACAAATATTATGATAATATGATTCCCGGTTGGAATTCTTATTATGCCAGCGGGTTGTATCGTTTGCAGGATTCTGTACACGTTCCTGCGGTTATGTGGGAGATGTACGACTTAATGCAGACGAACGTTAAAGACGTTGGCGTCAGCGAGCAGGAATTTGTTGACGGGTTAAAGGCTTACATAAACGGTCAGGGCTATTCGGTAAGCATGCAAAACGTTGTCAGCGGCAGCAGTATCGATTATCAGGCGTGCAAAAACGCAATTAATAATAATAAGGTTATCGCACTTTTATCCCACGCCGGCGACGTGTACGATTTGGGAGAATATAGCGACCACGACACCGTAACCACTATTAATATTGCGGGTTCGCATATTATGGTTGCTTACGGCTATTATGAGATAAACTATTACGACAGTAATAATAAATTATTCAGAACTGATATGTATTTAGATGTTGCTACAGGCTTGAGTGTGCCTCAAACAGCACTTTATAAAGTTAATCCGCACAATTTATCGTCTGCGTATATTGTTAACGTAAGTTAGGAGTTTTATGAACAAAAAGAATATCCACAAGTTAATAGAAGAAAAGAATCCCGAAGGTAAAGCCGCTCTGCGCAAAAAAGTTATGGAGAGAGTAAATCTCCCCACCGAAGCCGAGCAAATTCAGAAAAAGCCGACCTTTTCTTATAAAAGGTTCTACCGCATTTTTGCGGGTGTTTCGGCTGCGGTGGCGGCAGTCTGCCTTGCAATTGTGCTCCCTATAGTTCTCAACAGGGATACCGCCTTACCGAGCGAGCGCTATTGCCATGCGGCAGATTGTGTAGAAACCCCTATTGATTACTCTATCAAAGAATATTCTGAGCGCAATAATTTGTCTCTTCTATATGTGGATTGGTATAACATTGCGGATGAATTAGAAACGCTATTGTTTGTAAATATCAATGATGATAAAGATGTAGTCTATCTGCAAGAAACTATAGTAAATGGAGAAATTGGTAGTATAGTCATTTTGTATATTACTGATTTGTATACCCAAGTTGATGTATTTGAAGACATGGAAAAAGCTTGTGAAAACGTTGAGTATATATCTTCTGTTAAGGTTAGCTGGAAATATAAAAATAATAAAGGAACGGCATGCTTTGAATACTTAAATCGTAGGTATTCTATTGAACTGAGATATCCTATGGCTGAGGATTCCGTACTCGACCTTGTAGAGTCTATGCTGTCAAACAGATAAAAAACTTAATATATATAATAAAGTCAAGGGGTTCGACCGCAAGTCGAACCCTTTTTTTATAAAAAATTTTAAAATTTCAAAAAAATTTTTAAAAACAGGGTGTACGATTGGGGCATTTTTACAGTATACATGGCAAAGAAACAAATCAAGGGAATAAGTTTATCCGCAGTTTCAACCTTGGACAAGCTGAAACAATTGAACAAGCTGAAGCAAACGGATAACTTAAATAATATTAAAAAAGGAGAAAATTTATGAACAAGACTATGAACAGACAGTTTGCGGCTCTTGCTGTGTCCGCTGTCATGCTTCTCGGTGGAGTAGGCATTGCAAAACTTGCAAGCCCCTCCAGAACTGCTTCCGCTGCTACGGGTACATATTCAAATTATGCACTCAATGTCAGCACGGGTGAAATGGGTATCGGCGCAGAAAAGAGCGCCACGGTTGACGTAACCGCCGAACAGCCCGCAACCCTCACGCTCAGCAACGTGCCTGCAGGTCAGTACATAATCGTTGCAAAGGTTACGCCTGAAGAGGGCGCACTTTGGATCGACTTAGCTGCAGCTGTAAGCGACGATTTGGACGAAGAAAAAAATCCGAGAATGGTATTCCTTTCCGAAAATGATGCTCTCGGCGCATTCACGGGCGTTATTACGGTAAACGCAGGTTCTACCGTAACGCTCAGTACCTATTCGGAGTATGCCCTTAAAGTACAGGCATATCTTATGCCCCTCGGAATCGGTGAGTTCAACGATTATTTCCTGAACGATATCCGCATTTCCAAAAACGATACCAAGGAAATAGCTTTCAGCGGCGCAACCGGCGAATATATTGTTGCAGTCAGCACGTATGATTTGGAAGAGGGCGCTTCGATAATGTTTAACGGCGAAGCTCTTACGTTGAACCCCGATATGTACTTCGCTTATGCCGGCGATTTCACTTTAACCAATGGCGAAACCCTTAAGCTGAGCACTACCAACGAGGCTACTATAACCGTATCCTTAACGCTCAGACCCTATATTGAAGTAACCGAAAAGCTTCCTACCTCTGAGAAAAACGCTAAAACCTTTAAAATCTACGAACAGCAGACCTTTAAGTTCGAATCAACTAGCGCCGGTTACTACACGTTCAGCGCCAATTCAAACGTTGAAAATGCGATGTTCTCGTATATGCTTCTCACCGACCCCAACAACTTGTCGGGCGTAAACTTTGAGAGCAATGACTATCCTGTGTATTTGAAAGGGTTTACTACATATTACCTCACGGTTGCCTACAACGGTACCCCTTGGGAAATGGATAAAGAGTCCCCTGCAACGGCAGACGCATGGTTTAAAATATCCAAATGGCAGAAGCCTACGCTTGAGCTCGATAAGGACACCGTTTACGTACCCGTAACTGCAGAGGGAGAAACCACTCAAGCTATAGCTATGAGCGTTGCTGCCGGCACGTACGACCTCAACCTTGGAAATATTCCCTTCGAAATTATGTTCGGCGGCTACACCGTAACCGCTCACTTCGGTGAAAAAGCTGTTGAGCTCGAGTGGGGCTATGCGCAGATTACTATAACCGAAGAAACTTCCATCTACTTCACAACAAACTACACCGCAAGCTTCATCGCGGGCGTTACTCTCAACACTCCTATGCCCGACTACACTCTTGGTCTCTATGAAGAGAAGAAAATCTCCATTGCCGGCGAGTCTTCCGTTGTGTACTACCTTGAAGATCTTGCCGAAGGCACTTACCAGATAAGCCTCATTCTGCCCGACGGTGCAAAGGTTCAGGTTAACGCAAGCACTTCGGAGATGCCTGTTGTTTCCGCAGGCGAAACGGTAGGTACTTTCGTAGTTGCCGAAGACGGCACTTATGTTAATCTTGAATTCAGCAATTTGGCAGAAACTTACGTTGAGTTCACCGTAGTTGTAATCCCCGTGTATGCTGAATGATAACTTGATTTCAGTTCCTACAAACGGCATTCCGCTCTATGCGGAATGCCGCATTTGGGAGGATTGCGTCAAAAATTAATTTAAATACAAAAGATAGGAAGTTGCTCAGTTTACGATGTAACTTCCTTCTTATTGAAATAGATTTTTATTAAAGGAGATATGTTATGAAATTAAAAAAATTTCTTGTTGCCGCAGTGTGCGGCATTATATCGCTCACAGCGGTGTTCGGGTTAGCGGCATGCCAGAAGGGCGACGATGGCGCAGCCGGTAAATCAGCATACGAAATCGCCGTAGATAACGGCTTTCAGGGCACGGAGCAGGAGTGGCTCGATAGCTTAAAGGGCTCGTCGTCCGGCTCACAGGGCAAGTCCGCATACGATATCTGGCTTGAAAACGGCCATACGGGCAGCGAAGCCGACTTCCTCGAGTGGCTCAAAGGCGAAAAGGGTGACAAGGGTGATCCCGGCGATCCCGGTGCGCAGGGCAACCCGGGTGCGCCCGGCAACCCCGGTACAGCCGGCAAAGACGGTAGCGCCTGGCTTGTAGGCAGCATTGACCCCCGTAGTGTAGACGGTAAAGACGGAGACCTCTATCTCAATATCAGCACCTGGGACGTATGGCACAAGGTAAGCGGCGAATGGACCTTGCTCGGCAATATAAAGGGCGCCGACGGTACGGGTAG
>JAFLVN010000012.1 GCA_022508285.1 Clostridiales bacterium | reverse complement strand
CACAATAACAGGTAGCAAAACGATTACCATCAAGGCGTTTGACATATCCGGTACGGCTAAGGTTGGTAGCGGTTCAACGGTAACTGCACCCGATGACGTTACGTACACGGGCGAAACGCAGGAGGAAGCACCCAAGTCAATTAAAGTCGGACTTAAAACGGCGGGCGATACAACGCTTGAGGCGACCGATTACAATCTTACGTATACCGCAGCTATAGACGTAGGCACCGTTACCATAACCATAGAGGGCACGGGTAACTATACCGGTTCGACTACGACTACCTATCAAATCACTAACGCCACTATTACCGGCACTGTTGAAAACCAAAGCTGGGAGTATGACGGCAAAACGCATCAGGTTATAAATAACGATCTCAGCGTAACGGACAACAGTTATACGAAGATCGGAGTTACGCTTACCACAGTCAACGGACAAACTCAGACGTGGAAGTTCAGTTTGAGTGACCTTTCGGACTGGAGTTCGGTTAATGCGGATAACAATTTAACGTTCTTGAACGTTGCAGACGGCAACAACGTAACCGTTTACTATCAGGTAACTGCGCCCAACCATAGCGCAAAAACGGGTAGCTTTACTGTAACCATAAGCAAGGCTACGCTTGAGGACGCATCTTCGGAGTGTAGCGTCGTATACGACGGTGATGAACACAATATCACCGTTTCGGCAACGGGATTCAAGGGTAACGACACCTGGGAGAATGCGTTGGGCAAGACGATTTTGTACGGCACAGAGGCAAATTCTGTCAATTCGTCTGCCGAAATCGTCAAAGTGGACGTTACGAACATTACCGTTTATTATGAAATAACTTTTGGTAACTATAATACTATTATCGGTAGCAAGAAACTGGAGATTACCACCAGAACGATAACCGGTATTACCAACGTTTCGTTTGAGGATAAAACTTACGACGGAACGAGAAAGGCAACCCTTAAGGGTAACAATATCGATGCGACTTACGACGGAATCGTCACAGGTGAAACGCTGACAATTCTTTCGGCAGGCACTATTGAATTTGATACCGCAAATTGGGGCTTGCATAGCGTAACCGCAACCCAGATTACTCTTGGGGACGGTTCGGGCAAGGCGTCCAACTATTCCATTGCGCCTACCGTAACGGCAACCGGCACTGCAACGATTAATAAATTCAATCTTGCAGGCACTGCGACCGTGGGTGAAGGTGCAACGGTGAATAACCCCGGTGACGTCTATTACACGGGCGAATCTCAGGAACTTGACCCGACTGTTTGGGTTGGACTTCTTTCCGCAAGCGATACAAAGCTTGTTTTCGATACCGATTACACGCTTACATACAGCAACAGTAATAGTGACGGCGACGACGACACGATAAATGCGGGCACGATTACCGTTACTATAACCGGTATGGGCAACTATACGGGCACGGCTACCGTTAAGGCGACTTATGAAATTAAGAAAGCTGTTATTTCCTCGGTTGAGTGGGATAAACTGTCGTACGGTTACGACGGCGACGAGCACAAGCCCGTTATTACGGAAGTTACAACTGATAACAATTCCGAGCTTGCCGACGGCGCAATTAATCTGAGCAATATGTTCAGCTATGATTACACGCCTACGAAAGACGGCGACAGCGCATGCAAGGCGGCCGGAGATTACAAAGTAACCGCAACTTTGGCGAACGGTTTCGAAAGGAACTTTGAGTTCAGCTCATCGCTCGCGGACGGCGACACGGGCTCGACAGGCAAAGTGTTTAAGATTGCTTTGGCAGGTATTACTCTTGCCGAGATTGCGGCGTGCAGCTTCGTTTACGACCGCAAGGGTCACACTCACACCGATTTCGGTAAGGCGGAATCGGCAACCACGATTGACGGCAGCCCGGTTAAGTGGTATTACGCAACGGGCAGCTACGGAAGCTGGGAAGAAGTTCCTTTAGAGAGCTGGTCGGATGACATATCTACAGTTACGTTTACGAATGCGAACACGTATACCGTATTCTATAAAGTTACCGCAGATAACTACGAGGATAACGGCGGTTATACTACGATTAAAATTAACACCAAAGACGTTAAGGATGCCGAATTGGTTTCCGAATTGAGCTCCGTTGTTTATACGGGTAACGCGGTTACGTCAAAGTCGGATTTTGACATTCAGATAAAGTTCGACGGCTATCATACGCTTGATGCGGATTCCGAATACGGAATTACTTTTGAAAACAATATCAAGGTTGGTACGGCGAAAATTATCGTAACCGGTAAGGGTAACTATTCCGGCACGAAGGAATTCACCTTTGAAATCACTCCCGCAACTATCGGTGGCGTTGACGCCAGCGGTTACGAGGGTACTTACGACGGCGATGCGCACGACGCTATGACCGACAAAACCGCAACGCCCGTTAACGGCAGCGACGATGAACAGAACACGGCTACTTGGTATTATTTCTGGGACGAAGAGAACAGCTTCGACGGCGATTGGAATAGTGTCGGTAGCTGGTCCGAGGCTAACGTAATGCCTCAATTTACGAATGCCGGCGAATACACCGTATTCTATAAAGTCACTGCGCCCAATCACAATGATGCGGGCGGCAGAGTGACGGTTAAAATTGACCAGAAAGATATCGGCGGCAGCATCCTGAACGACGGCAAACCGCTTAACGACAAAACTTATACGGGCGAAACGATAGATTACGACGATTTCATGGTTCAACAGCAGCTTAAGAGCCGCCTTGAAGAGCTCGTGGCTGACCGCGATTACTATATTACATATTATCGCAGTGAAGGAACGACTGACGACCGAGTAAACGTCGGTGAAATTACCGTAGTAGTTAACGGTAAGGGCAACTATACCGGCACGAAGGAAATTACCTTCAACATTATACCGGCAGACGGCATTAAGGTAAGTACGGAAAAGATATCGGGATATTCCAAAGTTTACGACGGCAGATATCACGCCTCGGTTGAATTTGTTCCCGGTGACCCCGCTGCCAGCACCACTAACGGAAACGCAGTGCTGTGGTGGTACAGCGATACGCAACTTGCGGCGGGCGACAGCGGATGGTCGCAGTCTGTGCCTCAGGTAAGGGACGTTGCCGACAGCGGAACATATTACTGGATGGTAACTGCCGACAACAACAATCCCGTACTCGGCTCTGTTGAAGTTGTAATTACTCCCGTAAGAGTTACCTCCGTCAGCGATATTGCCGCGGACGGCAAGGTTTACGACGGTTCGGAATATTATTTAACAGACTCCGTTAAGCCCGACAACGGCGGCGAGGCGAAAGTTCACCTCGATGACGCCGTAATAGACGGCTACGTACAAGAGGTTGAGGAGCTTAACAGCGACAGCAGACAAGGCGATCTGTATATAACCTGGGCAGAAGGACTGACCTATACTGATATGGGTAAGTTCGGCGGCGTGGATAAGGGAACTTATAACGTAACTATCCCTTACACTTCGCTCGTACTCGGCGGTGAAGATGCGGATAACTACGAGCTTGCATTGTCGAGCGATATAGTTATTCAAAACGTTGAAATTTCGGCACGTATTGTAAAAATTCAGTGGAGCGATACGGAGTTGGAGTGGAACGGCAGCGCACAAAAACCCAGCGCTACGATAACCAACCTCGTGGATAGAGATAAGGGTAAAACTATATCTCCGGTTATCGAAATTACTCAGTATGGCTCAAAAGTCGACGCCAAGGCTCCCGGCGAATATAACGCAAAAATTACCGGACTTAACGGCGACTCGGACGTTATCAATAACTACACGATCGAAGGCGCTGACTATGATGATTTGAATCAGCTGTTCACGATTTTCACGACGAACACAATAGTGTACGTGGACACGAGTGACCTCGTTTACGACGGCTCGGCTAAAAAGCCCAAGATTTATTATAATGTTTCCGGCTCGGACGTTGAAATAGGTCAGGGACAGCTCAAAGACGGCACAACGATTGAAATCAAATATGCAGACGGCACTCCTGTCGGAGAAGACGGAGCGATAAACGCAGGCAACTATACTATAACGCTTACGCTCAACGAAAATTACATCTGGTGGGATGACCTTGACGGTTCGGGTAGTAAGACAAAGACTATATCTTTCACTATCGACAAGGCAACCATAGAGGGCGTAAAGCTTGAGTCTTCAAAGGGCAACGTTTACAATGGTAACGCACACGAGCTTACCGTTGATTGGTCGGCTGCCACGATGAACGGCGCACCTTGCACAAATATGCCCGACGGCATAACCGTTACTCTCTACTATGACGGAGTTGCGTCAAACGGCGTTACCAAAGTGGGTAACTACAAGGTTACGGCTAAATTCACCGTCAACGACAACTACTATGCAATTGCCGATATCGTAGACGTTGAACTTGAAATTATCAAAGCCGACGTCAATCTTACCGACGTTGCGTTCGAGTCTGACAACAAGCAGGTAGACTACACCGGCGATAAGTTCAAAAACGAGCTTAACGGCACTTGGGACAACGATCAGATTTCCGTAACGATAACCTACGAGAAAGACGGCATAATTTACGGTGCGGACGGCGTTTCCGAGGTTGGCGAGTACACCGTAAAGGCAACGTTTGCCTTCAAAAATGCGGCTGATAAAGACAATTACAGGCTTTTAATAAACGGCGCTGAAACGTTCGAACTGACCGCAAAGCTTACCGTAAACAAGCAGAAGGTAGACCTGTCGGGCGTAGTATTTGAAAATAAAGAAGAAGAATACGACGGCAACGTTCACAGAATTCTCGTTTCCGGCAGTGCTGTCGGCATTGAGGGCGTTACATACACATACGAATACGCAACCGACGCAGGATTCAGCGATATCATAAGCACTGACGGCGTTAAGGATGCGGGCTCCTACTGGGTAAGGGTAACCTTCACGGTAGCCGACAACTACTCGTCTGACGAAGTTTTGACCAAGACCGCAAAGCTGACGATTACGCCTGCTAAATTGACGGTCAAGGCTGACGATAAAACTATAATTTACGGCGACGACCCCAACGCTATAGCTTTCACCGCAACCTTCAAGGGACTTGCAAGCGGTGATACGGCTGCTATGCTCGGAACGCTTACATTCAAACTCGTAGGCTACAGTATTTACGGTGACGCAGATATTTACGAAAATGCAATAGAGGTAAGCGGACTCAGCACAACCAACTATACCGTTACGTACGAAAAGGGCGACCTCATCGTTAAACCCCGTGAAATTCAAATCAGGTGGTGGAACGATGCAAGTATGCAGAAACAGGATTTAACCTATAACTATTCGGGCGACACGTTCCTCCCTTACGCAGAGGTTATCAACGCGGTTAACAACGAAACCGTTAAAGTAACCGTTGAAGGCGGCAGGTCTGAAGTCGGTATGAATTACGAGGCTAAGGCAATTAATGTTGACAATCCTAACTACACGTTGCCTACCGCAGGTTTGACTGTAAACTTCGATATTCTGCCCTATAATCCTAAGGCGGGCGTAGTCTTCTGGGACTACACTACCCTGTATTATAACGGAAAAGAACAAAAGCCCAAGGCTTACTACTTTGAAAACGAAACGGACAACGTTCCCAAGGAACTTACCGTTACCGTTGACAGAAAGTCTGTAAATGCGGGCAATTACACCGCAAAGACAGTGCTTAACGGAGTTACGTACACGCAAGAGTTCAGAATCGAAAAGAGAACGGTTTATATCGTAATCGGCGATTTTACGACGGGCTACACGGGCGGCACTCCTGATTTGAGCGACGTTGAGTGGACCTATGCGGAAGGCAGTCTGGAATTCGTTGCAGGCGAAAACTATAAAATCACGTTCTCCTGCCCCGCTATAACAGATAAGGGAACCTATCCTATAATCGCAACGTTTACGTGCAGCAACGGGGATAACTATATCGTAGAATTCTCCGGTAGCTGGTACAAAGCGGGCGATACCGAAAACAACGGCAAGTGCGGTACTCTTACCGTAACCTCGGTTGAGTACGACATGAGCAAAGTAACCTTCACCGGTACTGAAGTTACTTATGACGGCGAAATCCACGTACTGGGCGTTATGGGTCTTCCCGAAGGCGTTACGGTTGCTTCAATGGACTACCAGCTTGAAGGCTGGAGTCTCGGCGGCGACGGCGTAATCAACGCAGGCGTCTACAGAGTAATAGTTACCTTTACGGGTAATCCGAACTTTGAGCCCATAGCCAATATGGAAGTAACGCTCATCATTAAAAAGGCGGCTCTCACCGTAAAAGCTAACGACAGCGAGATAACCTACGGCGACTCGGTTGCTACGGACGGCGTTACCTACACCATAAACGGCGTAGAGTACGAGGCTGACAGCGATAAGCTTAACGGACAGCTTGGCGGCATGCTTACCATAACCGTTGAAGACGGCTACGCAGGCAACGTAGGCAAATACAAGCTTATCCCCGCCGGATTGCAGTCGGATAACTACGAAATTAACTTTGTTCCCGGTACTTTAATGGTATTACCCCGTGAAATTACCGTGACCTGGTACAGCGACTCAACGACTTCGTCCACTAATCTCAATTATGATTACGACGGATTAACTCACGAACCGTTCCCCGTTGCAAGCGGTATGCTCGGCAATGACGTGGTAACGTTCGTGGTGAGCGGCGGAACGAAGGAAGCGGGACTTAACTTCACGGCAACTATCGTTTCCGTAAGTAACTCCAACTACGTCGTAAACGAGAAATACGCTAGCGTTAAGTTCAACGTCATTCAAAAGGGCGTAGTAATCTGGGATAACCAACCCTTAATTTATAACGGACAAAATCAGGCGCCCAAGGCTTACTACTTCGACGAAGAAGAGCAGAAGCTGAAAGAGCTTACCGTTAAGGTAAGGGAAGAGCAATATAGCAAAGCGGGAACATACCATGCGTACGTTCCCAGCGAGAGCGTGCCTCACGGCATTAATGCGGGCGACGATTATACTTATGAAATCTTGCCTCAGTCCGTAACGCTTGAAATCGAAGGTGCAAGTCTTACCTACGGCGACGTGGACGGTAAACTTGCAGGCGCTCTTCAAAGCATAATAGACGCACTTCGTGAAAAGTACGAGGGCGAATACGACATTGACTTCTCAAACATTACGCTCACCTGCAACGTGAACAACAGCTCCGCAGTAGGTACTTACGTAATAACCGCTGTTTGCGAAGACGGCAACTATATAGTAACCTTCGTAATCGGCGCACTTGAAATAGTAAAAGCACCCGTTGATACTAGCGTTCTCGATGCATTCTTCGAGGACCACAAAAACGTTGAATTCGATTACAACGGTCAGGCTCATACGTTCGAAATAGACGTTGACCTGCCTGACGGTGTAACGGGCGTTACTTACAAATATTATTTCGGCGGCAAAGAAATAGACGCAAGCCAAGTGGTTAATGCCGGTGAATATCTGTTAAAGGTTTACTTCACCGTAGACGGCAACCACGAAGAAATAACGGCTGAATACACGGTAACAATCACTATCAATAAAGCCGAGCTTGACGTTAAATTTGCCGAGAGCGTTTACGAGTTCACCTACGACGGCAAAACCCACACCGTACAGGTAACGGGCAATTTGACGGGCGTTAAGCAAGTAACTTACGAATACGCAACGGACAAAGATTTCGTTTATATCGTAGGCGGTAACGGCGTTAAGAACGCCGGCGACTATTGGGTAAGGGCGATTATCGTACTTGAGAACGACAACTACGTGGCATTGACTCTTGAGCCCGTACAGCTCAAAATCAAGCGTGCAGCCCTTACGGTAACTGCAAACGACGCGACTATCGTTTACGGCGAAACTCCCGAAGAGAGCGGCTACGGCTATACCGCAGAAGGTCTTGCATCCGAAGACGCAGGCGATCTGGATACCATACTCGGCGATCTTACATACTCGTACGAAAATATAACCAAAGTCGGCGTTTACACAATTACCATAACCGGTAACAGCCAGTCCGACAATTACGACATAACTTATAAAACGGGTAAATTGACCGTTACTCCTTACGTGCTCACCGAGGACAACGTTAAGTGGTACGATGCAAAGGACGGCAACCCCTTGGAAGGCGACAAGTTCGTTTACACCTACAAAGCGGGTACTATTCAGCAGCCCTACGCTGTTGCAGTGCTTTCCAACGGCGAAACGGTAGTCCTGGTAGTTGAAGGCGGACAGATTAACGCAGGCTACGGCTACGAGGCGAAAATAGTCCGCATCGAAGGCGAATACGCGGCTAACTATATGTTGCCTGCCGAAGGACTGAAGGTTATCTTCGATATAATTCCCGCACCTAAGGCCGGCACGATTATCTGGGATAACACACCGCTGTACTATGACGGCAGCAACTTAAAGCCCAAGGCTTACTACTTCCTTGAAGAAGGCGGAGAGCGCTTCGAGCTTACCGTAACGGTAATCGGCGATTCCAAAAACGTAGGTAAGTATACGGCAACCGTTTCACTCGCCGGCATTGAAGTTGAACTCAGCGGCGATATGAGCAAGGAATTCTACGTTCTTGCCCGCCCCGTATATATCGTAATCGGTGATATGACTGTTGAGTACGGCGAAACACCCGATATGAACGCAGTGAACTGGCAATACCTCTACCCCGAGGACGCAAGTAAGCAGTTCGTAAGCGGAGAGGCTTTCACCATTACCTTCAACTGCGGACAAATCGGCGGCGTAGGCACTTATCCCATAAGCGCACAGTTCATTTCGGACAACGCCGAAAATTATGAAGTAATCTTTACAGGTAACTGGGCAAGCGCTAAGGCCGAAGAGAATAAGAAGTTCGGTATTCTTACCGTTATCAAGGCAAGCTACGACATGAGCAAGGTCACCGTAGTAGGTACGGAATTTACCTTCGACGGCAAGAATCATACGGTAACGGTAATCGGATTACCCGAAGGCGTAGAAATTGAAAGCATTACCTACGTGAAGGACGGATTCAGCTACGGCGCAGAGGGCGTGAAGAACGCCGGCACGTACGACGTAACCGTTAAATTCAAGGGTGACGCTAATTACGGCGACTTAGACGATATTTCGGCAACGCTCACTATCAAGAAAGCGGCGCTGACCATAAAGGCTAACAACAATACTATAGTTTACGGTGACAAGCCTTCGGCAAACGGCGTAACCTACACAGGATTTGCAAAGGACGAGGACGGCAACGAAATTAACGACCTTATGGGTGCGCTTTTGTATACGTACAGCTACGTCTTAGGCGGAAAAGTAGGCGAGTACGACATTATTCCCGCAGGCTTCACCTCGGAAAACTATGAAATTTTCTATAAAGTAGGTACGCTCACCGTTGCACCCCGTACGATAACGATAACCTGGTACGACGATGAAACGCTCAGCTCGGCTACTTTCACTTACGCGTACGACGAAAAGTTCCACGCACCTTATGCGGTTGCGGGCAACCTCTTTGAAGGCGACAGCTTAGAGCTTGAAGTACTTGGCGCAACCGATCTTCCCGGATTTAACTTCCAGGCAACGGTTGCCGAGCTTACCAACCCCAACTATAAGCTTCCCGAAGACGGAACTACGATACAGAAGTTCAGCATTATGCCTGCTCCTGCACGCTCCATAATTTGGGATAACGCACCTATCTACTACAACGGCGAAAACCGCAAACCTGACGCATACTACGTAGAAGAAGACGGCACCTGGACGAAGATACCCGACGTAAGAGTTTACGTTAACGGCGTAGCTCAAAGCGAGTATAAGAACGTCGGATTGTATACCGCAACGGTAGTTTACAAAGGCGCTACTTCGTCGCAAGCGTACGAAATTCTTCCTATAGCAGTTACGGTAAGGATAGGCAATGCGGAGGTCGAATACGGTAAGACGTTAAGCCTCGGCAGCCTCGGTTGGGAATATGAGCAAGGCAGCAACCGTTTCATTGAAGCGGACGGCGCTCCCATATCTTTCCTCTGCCCTACGTACAGCGTGGGTTCTACTGTAGGTGAATACGAGATTATCGGCTCTTGCTCAAACGGCAACTATACTGTAACGTTTATAAACGGTACTCTCACCGTTAAAAAGGCAAGCTATAAAGACGCTATAGATAGTCTCATTATCGGCAACCTTACGGCAACGTACGACGGAACGTATCATACGATTTCAATCAGTGGCTTGCCCGAAGGCGTAACCGCAACCGTAACCTACGAAAAGGACGGCAAGATTTACGGTGCTAACGGCGTAAGAGATGCAGGTATATACAACGTAACCATTTCATTCACCATTTCGGATACCGTAAATTACGAGCCTATTCCCGACATGAAGGGAGAGGATTTAATCCTTACAATTCATAAGGCAAAGGCGGATTTAAGCGACGTAATCTTCAACGGAACAACCAAAACGGTAACCTATAACGGCGAAGTTCAGATTATGCTTGTTTCGGGCAAGGCAATCGGCGTAACCGGCGTTACGTATACCTATTACGACGCAAGCGGTAAAGTTGAAGTTGTGGGCGGTGCAATCAATGCCGGCACCTACCAGGTAAAAGCCGAGTTTGAATTTGACCCCAACTACGACGGCAGCGGCATATCCGCACTGTGGGCAACGCTTGTTATAAATAAGGCTGAACTCACCGTAACGGCTGACGACGGTTCGGTAATCTACGGCGAAGAGGCAGATCCCGACGGCTACGGTTACACCGTAACGGGTCTTGCAGAAGTAGACAGCGAACAGGACGTTATAGGAAACGTAACCTTTAAATACGGCGTCTACGGCAACGCTGCTACGTACGAGGGCGCGATTGAAATTCACGGCAACGAAACTGCCGAAAACTACAATATAACTTACGTATACGGCACTCTGACCGTAACTCCCCGTGAAATCACCATAAAATGGTATGACCATGAGGGCGGCACGGAGTACACGGATGATCAGGTAATCGAGTACGAGTACGAAGAGGGCACTCAGTTCATTCCTTTTGCAAAAGCAGAGGGCTTGAAGGTTGGCGACAGCTTAACGCTTGTAGTTAAGATTGAACGCGAGGACGCGGGCGACAACTACGTTGCAACCGTTCAGCCTTTAACGAATGGCAACTATGCTCTTCCCGTAAACGTAACTATTAAGTTTACCGTTAAGTACAGCGATGACGACGCACAGGACCATGAGTTTGAACTCGTTTGGGACAATGATGCGCTCTACTACAACAAAGCGGCTCAAGCTCCCTCCGCACGCTACTTCGACGGCGACGGCTGGAAGTCGGTAAGCGAGGCAGGTCTTGTCCTCGAAATAAAAGACGAGGCAGGCAACGTAATTGAGCAAGCCGTTAACGTAGGCACGTATACGGCAGAGTATATTGACGAAACGGATACGTTCAAGAACTTGAAGTTTGAGTTCACAATACTTCCCCGCAACGTATATATCGTAATCGGCGATATGCAGATCAAGTTCGGCGAAACTCCCGATATGAGCAAAGTTAGCTGGACTTACCTCTACGACGATGACGATAAAAATCAGTTTATCAGCGGCGACAGCTATACTCTTACGTTCAGCGTACCTGAAATAACCGCGGCAGGCAAATATCCCATCACGGGACATTTTGCAGGCAACGACAACTACAACGTAATATTCATAGAAGGCAGCTGGGCAACCTCCGGTGCGGACAACGGCGCTTACGGTACTTTAACCGTAAACAAAGCCAATTACGATATGAGCAAGGTAACTTTCTCGGGCACGTACGTTGTCTATGACGGCGAAGTTCATCAAATTACCGTGAACGGCTTACCCGAAGGCGTAACGGTAACCGTAACTTACATGCGCAACAATTGGTTGTATGACGGCGGTGTTGTCAATGCGGGCACGTACGACGTAACAGTATCCTTCAAGGGCGACGATAACCACGAACCGATAGCCGACATGATTACCACAATAACGGTCAGAAAAGCCGATTTGACGGTAACGGCAAACGACAGCTCTATAATATACGGCGACGCACCCGCTGCGGCAGGCGTTAAATACGAAGGCTTGGCGGCCTGCGATGTGGACGGAAACGGCCAGCCCAACGCAGACGTATTCGACGGATCGCTCATCTTTGAATATAACTATGTCAAGGGCGGAAACGTAGGTAACTATACCGTAACTCCCAAAGGCTTGATTTCCGAAAACTACTCGATAACTTACGTTTCGGGTACGTTAACTGTCAACAAGCGCACGATAACGGTTATTTGGTACAACGATGAGAGAATGAACTCTCAGACGCTCAGATATAACGTTGACGGCAACGAGCATCTCCCCTATGCAGAGGCGGGCAACCTTGTTGCAGGCGACAGAGTAGAGCTTACTGTAAGCGGCGCACAGACGGAGCCGGGCATCAATTACGTTGCAACCATAGTCGCAATAAGCAACTCCAACTACCAGTTGCCTAAAGACGGCGCTACGGTATTCTTTGAAATTATGCCCGAGGCTTATGTAATAGTTTGGGAAAGCACCCAGTTCGTATACAACGGCGAAGAGCAAGTTCCCAAAGCTTACTACTATACACCCAACGGCGAAAGAGTTTCCCTTAACGTAACGGTTAAGGAAGGAAAAGCCGTGTACCCGAACACCTATCACGCAGTGGCGTCGCTTATAAGCGGCAACGTGCCTTTGGATTACACGAACGCCGAATATGAATTCACTATTGAAAGACGTGGAATAACGATAATCGTTAAAGACGTAAGTACGGTTTACGGCGAAGGTGTCGTGCTCACCGACTGGTGGGAGTATGCGGAAGGTAGCGCTCACTTCGTTGACGGCGCACCTATCTATCCCGTCTACAATGCAGACAAAACTTTACCCGTAGGCACTTACGTAATAAGCGGCAGATGCAGTGATACCGCCAACTATAACGTAACGTTCATTGACGGCAAGCACGTGGTTGAAAAGGCCGTTGTCTCCGCTCCCGAAATTTTATCCAAGGAGTATACGGGCGAACTTCTCCAGGCGGACGTCTTTGACACCGACCAGTACGAAGTTATCTTCAATCAGGGCGGAATTAACGCCGGCGTTTACACAGTAATTCTCCTTCTTAAGGATTACGTCAACTATACGTGGGCGGATACCGGCAGCATGCAGTACTACCTTGAATTCATTATCGTTCAGGCAACCAACGAGTGGGTAGAGCAATTCGAAGTCCGCGGTTCTGTAACTGCAGGTAGCGGTGAAATGTCGATAACCTCTCCCAAGGCTAAGTTCGGCGACGACGGCGATATCGTAATCAAGTACTACAGTGACGAGAACTGCACGCGTGAAGTAACGGAAGACTACATCAAAAATGATGCTCCTTTCGGCACCTACTACGCAAAGGTAACTCTTGCGGGTACCGATAACTACACCGGACTTGAATCGGTTTACAGCTTCAGCGTAACGGGTAACCTCACCGTTAAGATTTACTGGGCTAACACCACGCTTACCTACAACGGCCTTGAGCAAGCGCCTCAAGCGTACGTCTGGATAGCGGGTGAGCAGGTATTCCTCATAGTAGAAGGCGCACAAATCGGCGCCGGCGAGCACGAGGCGGTCACTAACCTTCAGCCTGTGGACGATAGCATAGACCTCAGCGGTTACGACTTCGAAGGACTTGAAACCATAACGTTCACTATCAAGGCAAGGAATATAACCGTTTACATCGAAGACGCATCAAGCGTTTACGGATTAGCCACGAGCGATTTGGGCAGACTTGACTGGAGCATTATTCAGGGTAGCGTATTACGCAACGACGAGCTTGGTATTTCGTTCACGTGCGAAGTTTATGAATATGAATTTGCAAATGCGGGCAAGTATGCAATTATCGGACACTGGACTAATACAAACTACGACGTGGAATTCCGCGGCAGCTGGGACGGCGACGACGAGTACAACGGCCATGCGGCAACTTACACGGTTCGTAAGGCTAATATAACCGTAAACAAGAGCGAAAGCACCTGGTTCGATGAGGACGGCGTAATCGACCGTTACCAGAACTACTTTGTAAATCTTGACAAAACGGACGATGACGGCAATTACCAATATATCACGCTCAAGGGCGGACAAAAGGCAATCATTTACTACGGCGCCAACCTTGAGAGATACGACGCTAAAATACACGACAACTTGACTGAAAGCCAGATTGCACAAATACTGGGCGGCGGGGTAAGCACGTTTGCACCTGAAATCAAGCAGGCAGGCAACTGGGTAATTTACTACCGCATAGAGGCGGAAAACCACGAGGTCAAGTACGGCGTATGGAAGGTTCTTATCCAGCCTAAGGACAGATATATTATAGTTAACTTCCTCAAGCCCTATGTCGCAACCTACGGCGAATCGTTAGTAGATGCAAGCGGTAATCCCATAGATATCCTCGGAGAGCTTATCGACGGTGGATATATATCGGTAGAAGGCGCAGTACAATATCTTGACGAGCTCAAGGAAATAGCTTATGCGTACGCATACGAGGACGTAAGCGACAACGGTTATGTAAACGGAGGCACTATAATAGGTAAATACAGCATCCGTCTCGTGCTCAATGAACGTGCCGCGGCTATGGAAGAGTACGGTTACCTTGAGTTCAAGTACAGCAATACCAACGAGCCTAACTCGGATACCAACTTTGATAAGTACGTAGTAGCTCCCAGACCTATAACCTTCGAGTGGAAGGATAATGAGTTCACCTACGACGGACAAATTCACCTTCCCGCAGCGAAGATTACGGGGCTGGTAGACGGAGAAGAGTACGAGTTAACCGGCTTGCAGCTTGGCGTCAACACTATAACCCTTGCAAACGGCGACGTTATCCGCATAACGGTATCGCTCGTAAGCAGAAGCAGTGATATTGCAGGCGTTGGCACCTATTATTTGCGCGTTTCCATTGACAATGCAAACTACGAAATTGCAAATCACAGCGATATGGTAGCGGTAAACATTGTACACAGAGAAGTTACGGTTGAATGGGATAAAATATCCTTCAAGTACGACGGAGAAAAGCACGTTCCCGTAGCAACCGTAAAGATTGGCAACGAACAGTTTGAGCTCAACCTTGCAGGTCTCGCTTCCGGTCAGCCCTCTACACATAAGATAATCCTTGCAAACGGCGACGTTATCTACGTAGTAGTAAGTTTGGTCGGCAACAGCGATATGACGACGGGAAATTACACTCTGCTCGTTACAATTGACAACGTCAATTACAAATTAGTAGGCACAAATTCGGAGAGGGTAGATATAAAAATCACCGGCTATAAAGCGCCTGTTAAGTTCGCACTCTCCACCTGGGAAATTATAGCAATTGCGGGAGCAATACTTGTCCTGTTAGGACTCGTCGTACTTCTGATAGTCACCAGAAGGAAGACGCCTGCAGTCGTTGAAAGCGCAGTCGGGGATGACGACGGCTTTAACGACCCCTATGACGGACCGCTCCCCGACGAAGAATAACGACAAACGTGTGAAAACGCGTGTCCTACCCGCTGTGCGGCGCCGACTTTTAGTCGGTGCCGCACTTTGGATTTACGTACAAAAAAGCGTGGGCTTTGCTTGAAGCAAAGCCCACGCTTTATCTATGGTGCCGCCGACAGGACTTGAACCTGCACGGTCGCCCACAGGATTCTAAGTCCTGCGCGTCTGCCAATTTCGCCACGGCGGCAAAAAATTCATATGCGTTGCGTTTTATATGTTTAAAAGCACACGTATAAATATATTTTAGTTTAAACAAAACAAAAAGTCAACATAAGATTTTATCAAAATTCAATCGATTTGCAATTTGCTCCGCTACAATACGAATGTACGTGTGTACAAGCAATTATGTATACACATATTCAGTTGCGGATATAAACAATATACTTTTTATCCAAATAAAATGTTTAAAGTGTATATTGAAATTCTTTATTCCCTATGCTATAATTATGAAACAGCAGAGCGTTGTGACCGACATAAGAAAAATGATTTTCACCGAAGTCGCAAGAGTGGCTTACGAATCAGAGCACGTTGCCAAGGATTTAGAGGAGATACCGTATTTAATCACGCCCGACGAAGTGCCCAGATACCGAGAAAGCATTTACAGGGAAAGGCAGATAGCCTCCGAGCGTGTGCGCCTCGCCATGGGGCTCTCCCTTCGCCCAGAAAACAAACCCGTAAATATCACTTCGGGCATATCGAGAAGCACCATTGCCGATAAATACTACGAGCCGCCGCTCATGCAGGTCATACCCTCTGCATGCGACAAGTGCCCCGACAACCAGTACTTTGTTACCGACCAGTGCCGAGCTTGCGTGGCCCGCTCCTGCGTTAAAAGCTGCCCCACGGGCGCAGTTTCATTGATTGACGGAAAATCCCACATAGACCAGTCCAAGTGCATAAAGTGCGGCAGATGCAAGGCGTCCTGCCCTTACGACGCCATAGCCCACCGCAAACGCCCCTGCGCTTCGGCATGCGGCGTGAACGCAATCACTTCCGATGAATACGGCAGGGCGCTGATACTCACCGGCAGGTGCGTTGCCTGCGGTCAGTGCATGTCGGCATGTCCTTTCGGAGCTATTGCCGATAAATCGCAGATTTTCCAGTTAATTCAGGCTATAAAGCAGGGCGACGAGGTAGTTGCCGCCGTCGCTCCCGCAATAATAGGTCAGTTCGGACCTAAGGTGACCGCAGGTAAACTGCAGTCGGCACTGCTTGCGCTGGGCTTCAAGGACGTATACGAAGTTGCCACAGGCGCAGACGTAGCCTGTATTGCCGAGGCTCACCACTACGTGAACGAGGTTAAAACGGGCAACCTGCCATTTCTGTTTACAAGCTGCTGCCCCGCTTGGGCGGTGCTCGTAAAAACTCAATTTCCCGACCTTGCGAGTCGGGTTTCCCGCGAGCTTACACCCATGGTGGCGACGGCACGTTCGATAAAGGTAAACCGCCCCAACGCAAGGGTTGTGTTCATAGGCCCGTGCGCCGCAAAAAAATTGGAGGCTTCCCGCCACGACGTAAAGAGCTTTGTGGACTTTGTGATAACCTTCGAGGAGCTCGGCGGAATGTTTGCCGCCAAGAATTTAGTGCTTGAAGAAATGGAAGAACTCCCCGTAAACTTCACCGCAACGGGCGCAGGCAGAGGCTACGCCTGCTCGGGCGGAGTATCGGAGGCGATTTCAAAGTGCATAAACGAGTACTACCCCGGCACGGAAATTAAAATAGAACACGCCGAGGGGCTCACCGATTGCAGAAAGGCTTTGCAGCTCTGCAATGCGGGCAAATACGACGGCTATATGATAGAGGGCATGGCATGCCCCGGCGGCTGCGTTGCCGGCGTCGGTACTATTATTCCGCCCGAGCGTGCAAAGGCTGCGGTGGTGCAGGCTGTAAAGAACAGTCAAAGGGGTATACCCTCCAAGGACCTTGAAGACCTTGCTGCCGAGCTTTCAAAAATGGATTGATTTATGAACATAGGTAATAATGCAGATATGTACGATATAGCAATTATAGGCGGCGGTCCCGCCGGAGTTTCCGCCGCACTCAACGCAAAAATCCTTAATAAATCCTTTATATGGTTTTCAAGCCGCTCCACTTCCAAAAAGGTTGAAAGGGCGGAACTCGTAAAAAACTACCCCGGGCTTCCCGATATTTCGGGCAGTCAGCTTGCCTGGGCGCTTAAAAACCATGCCGAAAGTATGGGCATAGAGCTCAGAGAGGAAGTTGTTACGGGCGTGTACGATACAGACGGTAAATTCACTCTGCTGGCGGGCAATAAAGACTACGAGGCAAAGACGGTTATTCTATGCCTCGGCGTCGAGACTTCAAAGCCTTTTGAGGGCGAAGAGGAGTTTTTGGGCAGAGGCATAAGCTACTGCGCCACCTGCGACGGAATGTTATATAAGGGCAAAAATATTGCCGTGGTCTGCATGGACAAATCATTCGAGCACGAAATAGAGTTTTTATGCGGGGTTGCGCATACGTGCGCAGTTTTTCCGCTATATAATGGGTACGAAATCAAGGCGCAGAACGCTCAAATTATGCTTAAAACACCCACAAAATATACGGGCGATATGCGGGTTAGACAGGTTCATTTCAAGGACGGCAAAATCGACGTAGACGGAGTGTTTATATTAAAGAGTGCAATTTCTCCCGCAACCCTCGTCCACGGGCTTGAAGTAAAAGACGGGCATATAGTCGTTGACCGCACTTGTTCCACCAATATCCCCGGCATATTCGCCGCCGGCGACTGTACGGGCAGACCGTATCAATATGCGAAGGCGGTTGGCGAAGGCAATATTGCAGTTCATTCCGCTATTGAATTTCTTTCAAAGTCATAATTGCAGTAAATAAGGTAAAAATAATGCCGCCCGAGGTTTTCCCCACCTCGGGCGTTTCAATGTGGCTAAGCCCGCAGAAGCTTCTGCGGGCTTTTTGATAAAAATATTTTCGGAATTAACCTGCGATAAAATTCTTTACTTTTTTTTAATTCGTGATATAATATTTTTAATTATATAACCGTATGATAACTAATCTCAAAATAATCCGTGCGGAGGGGCTCAATCCCCACCGCAACCAAGCCATTGAAAGATACCTTCTCGACACCTGCAAACAGGGCGAGATGATACTCTATCTCTGGGCGAACGATAAAACGGTTTTTATAGGTAAAAATCAGAACGCATATACCGAGTGCCGCATAACCGAGCTTTCAGAGGACGGCGGGTTCGTTGCCCGCAGGTTTACGGGAGGCGGCGCAGTCTATCACGACAAGGGCAACTTGAATTTCACTTTTATTGCTCACCGCGAGGACTACAATATAAAAAATCAGTTCGCCGTAATGACGGGTGCAATGAAGGTTTTGGGTTTCAACGCAGAGCTCACGGGGCGAAACGACGTGGTTATCGACGGCAAAAAGTTTTCGGGCAACGCCTTCTATAAGAGCGAGGGCGCATGCCTGCACCACGGTACAATTTTAATAAATTCAAACTATCAGTCAATCGCAAAATATCTCAACGTAAGCCGTGTAAAGCTGAACGCCAAGGGCGTTAAAAGCGTTGTGAGTCGTGTTGGAAATCTCAGCGATTACCGCACGGATATAAATTCGGAAGAGGTTGCAAAAGCTCTCATTAGTGCGTTGCAGCGCAGATATCCCCAAGCGAAATGCGAATTTATGAAGGAGAGCGACCTGCCGCAGGATAAATTGCAAGAGCTTACAGAACGCTTTGCCGACCAAGCATATATACTTGGCGACGATATACACTATAATGCGGCGTTCGAGCACCGCTACGAGTGGGGAGTTGCCGACGTAAGGTTAGAGTTCAACGGAAATATAATCGAAAAGGCAAAGATATATTCCGACACTCTCGATACGGAAGCGGTGGAATTAAAGGAAAAATTATTGACGGGGTTGGATATCACAAGGTCCGTTGACCCACGTATAAAGGATATAATAGAAACAATCGGAGCGGAAAAATAATGAAATACGATTTAGTTGTAATAGGCGGCGGTCCCGGCGGCTACACGGGCGCAATAAGGGCTGCAAAGCTCGGCATGAAAACTGCGCTTATAGAGGAGAGGGATCTCGGCGGCACATGTCTTAACAGAGGCTGTATTCCCACAAAGGCTTTGTTACATAGCGGAGAAGTTTACGCTTCACGTGGCGATTGGGCGGAGCTCGGCATAACCGCCGAAAACGTCACCTTAGACGAGGACGCAATATACCGCCGCAAGAACTCCATTGTGGAGAATTTGAGAAACGGCGTAAAATCGCTTGTCAAGGCAAACCAAATCGACCTGTACGAAACTCACGGCACTATCACGGGTGCGCATACCGTTAAGGCGGGCGACGAGGTGCTCGAAACTGAGTATATTTTAATTGCTACCGGTTCTGTGCCCGTGGGCAGCGACCCTGCAAGGCGTCCCATCCCCGGCATGCAGTACGCTTTAAACTCCGACCAAATTCTTGCCCAAAAGGTTGAGGGGCAGGAGATTGCCGTTATCGGTGCGGGCGTTATAGGCGTTGAATTTACCGATTACCTTTCAAACGTGGGCAGAAACGTTACGCTCATCGAGCCCATGGAGCGCATAATTCCCATGATGAACAAGGATACGAGCGTTCAGCTTGCATCTATCTTAAAGCGCAAGGGCGTAAAGATTATCACAGGCGCAAAGGTAAACGAAATTCTCCCCGACCACACGGTTAAATATTCTACCGCAAAGGGCGACAGTGAGCAGAAGTTCGATAACGTAATCGTTTCAATCGGCAGAGCGGCAAACTTTGCAAACCTCGGACTTGACAGCGTTGGTATCACCGCAGGAAGGCGCATAGAGGTTGACGACAATATGTACACGGGCGTTGCGGGAATTTACGCATGCGGCGATGCGGTCGGGCGCATACAGCTTGCACACTTTGCGGCGGCTTCGGCTATAACCGCCGTCGAGAGCATGCTTAAAAAGCCCCATTCCATGGACTTGAACGTTGTGCCCTCGTGCATATACACTCAGCCCGAAATAGCATTCGTCGGAAAGAAAGAGGACGAAGTGCAAAACGCCAAGGTCGGCAAATTCCTTATGGCGGCAAACGGTAAGTCGCAGATAGAGGGAGTAGGAAGGGGATTTGTAAAGGTAGTTGCCGACGAAAACGACACAGTAGTCGGTGCAGAGCTGTTCTGCGTTCGCGGCACGGATATAATAGGCGAGCTTGCGCTTGCAATATCCCGCAAGATGAAGCTTTGTGAGGTGGCTTCGGTAATTCACCCGCACCCCACCGTAATGGAAGCAGTTGGCGAATCATACGAGGATATCGAGGGGCTTTCCACCCACATGTCACCTAAAAGAAAATAAAAAATAAATATATATATAAATTTCGGAGGTTATTTTCATGGCAAAAAGAACGGCACTTTACGATAATCACGTAGCCCACGGCGGCAAGATTGTCGAGTTTGCGGGATACGAACTTCCCGTGCAGTACGAAGCCGGACTTATGACGGAGCATATGACGGTACGCACAAAGGTAGGTCTTTTCGACGTATCGCACATGGGCGAATTGGTTGTAAAGGGTAAGAACGCCGAGGCGGCGGTCAACATGCTCATGACAAACGACGTAAGCACCATGTACGACGGTCAGGTAAAATATACCCTTATGACCAATGAAAAGGGCGGCGCAGTGGACGACGTTCTCGTTTACCGCATAAGCGGCGAGTGCTTCTATTTAGTAGTAAACGCAAGTAATTTGGAAAAGGATGCGGCGTGGATTTCTTCGCACCTGCCCAAGGACGTGAAATTTGAAAATATTTCGGCTGAGGTTTCGCAGGTTGCTCTGCAAGGACCGCTCGCCAAAAACGTTTTAACTAAGATAGTTGACGAGGAACTTTTACCCAAAAAATACTATACCTTCGTTAAGGAAGTTATGGTTAAGGGCATGAAGTGCCTAATCTCCCGCACAGGCTATACGGGCGAGTTCGGCTATGAGATTTACTGCGGTAATAAGGACGTTTCCAAAATCTTCGAGCTTTTATTAGAGGTAGGAAAAGACGAGGGAATACTTCCCTGCGGTCTCGGTGCGCGCGATACGCTTAGATTTGAGGCGGCTATGCCCCTCTACGGTCACGAGCTTGCAGACGATTATCCCGTGAACGAAGTCGATTTGGGCTTCTGCATCAAAATGGGCAAAGAGGACTTCATAGGCAAAAAGGCGCTTGAAGCGCACGAGCCCGAGTACGTGAGAGTAGGCGCAAAGGTAGTCGACAGAGGTATAGCAAGAGAGCATACCGACGTATACTGCGGAGGCGAGAAAGTAGGTATCGTTACTTCGGGTACTCACTCGCCTTACTTCGGCTATCCCCTTGCAATGCTCCGCTTAAAGAAGGAATATTTAGATAAGCCCCTCGAGGCGGACGTAAGGGGCAGAAGACTTAAGCTTGAAATAGTACCCCTTCCTTTCTATAAAAAATCTTAAAAATAAAAATAAAAAATAATAAATGGAGAATTTATCAATGAAAGTTTTATTCAGAGAATCCCATGAATGGGCAGCAATCGAAGGCAAAACCGCAAAGGTCGGCATTTCCGACCACGCTCAGAAAGAGCTCGGCGACCTCGTATTCATCAACCTTCCCGAAGTCGGAGCAACGGTTAAAGCAGGCGACGTTCTTTGCGACGTTGAGTCCGTTAAGGCGGTTTCCGACCTGTACGCACCCGTATCCGGCAAGGTAGTTAAGGTAAACGAAGAGCTTGAAAATGCTCCCGAACTCATCAATCAGGACGCTATGGGCGCATGGATTTGCGAAATCGAAGTAACCGACACTCCCGCAGACCTCATGGACGAAGCCGCTTACGAGGAGTTTATAAAGTAAAATGTCAGATTATCTGTCAACCACCGAGCGGGAGACCGAGGAGATGCTCCGAAAAATCGGCGTAAAGTCGATTGACGAACTCTTCGAGGATATTCCCGACGATTTAAAGGTTAAAAAGCTCAATCTGCCCAAGGGCAAGAGCCAGCAGGAAACAATGGAGATTATGACGGCTTTGTCCAAAAAGAACAAGGTCTATGACGTAATCTTGAGAGGTGCGGGAAGCTATGACCACTACATACCTTCTATGGTCAAAAATCTTTCTTCACGTTCGGAATTTATCACTGCTTACACGCCCTATCAGGCGGAGATGAGCCAGGGTATTTTGCAGGCTATATTCGAGTACCAGAGCATGATTTGCAACCTCACGGGGTTGGAAGTCAGCAATGCCTCCGTATATAACGGCGCAAACGCCGCCGCCGAGGCAATGCTCATGTGCGCCGAAAGAAACCGCAAAACGCTTGTAACTTTCGATAATATCCGCCCCGACACCTTAAAGGTTTTAAAAACCTACGCAAAGCGCCGTGGGGTTACCGTGCAGGTGCTCCCCGCAAAAGACGGCGTGTGCGATTTATCTGCACTTAAAGCAAAAATGAACGACACCACGGCTTGCGTGTATATCGAACAGCCCAACTACTTCGGACTTATCGAGGATGCGGAGAAAATCGGCGCAGTCGCTCACGAGAATAACGCAAAGTTTATAATGGGTTGCAATCCCATTGCGCTTGCCGTGCTTAAATCCCCCGCAGAGTGCGGTGCGGATATCGCAGTCGGCGACGCACAGCCCTTAGGTCTTCCCATGTCATTCGGCGGACCTTACGTAGGATATATGGCTTGCACCACAAAGGAAATGCGTAAGCTTCCCGGCAGAATCGTAGGTGAAACCTGCGACCACGACGGCAACCGTGCATACGTGTTGACGCTTCAGGCTCGCGAACAGCATATCCGTCGTGAAAAGGCGTATTCCAATATCTGCTCCAATCAGGCATACTGTGCACTCATTGCGTCTATGTACATGTCGTCAATGGGCGCAGACGGAATGGCGGAAGTGGCAGAGGCTTGCGTATCCTATGCGCACTATCTTGCAGAATCGCTTAAAGGTATTGGCTTTGAAATTAAGCACAAGGGCGAGTTCTTCCACGAATTTGTTACCGTAAGCGAAGTCCCCGCCGATAAAATACTCAAGGCGCTCGATAAAGCCGGAATTTTGGGAGGATTAAAGCTCTCCAAAAACGAAATTTTGTGGTGCGTTACCGAAACGCTCTCCAAAGCCGATATAGATAAGGCTGTGGAAGTTATAAGGAGGGTAAAATGAATCTGATTTTCGAAATTTCAGAGCAGGGCAAAAGATGCGCCACAATCAGAACTCCCGACGTAAAGAACGCAAAACTCAATAACAAGTATCTGCGTGCTCAAAAGCCCGAGCTGCCCGAAGTCAGCGAAGTTGACTTTGCAAGGCACTATACGGCGCTCTCCCGTAGGGCGTTCGGCGTTGATACGGGATTCTATCCTCTCGGCTCTTGCACTATGAAGTATAACCCCAAGATTAACGAAGAGGTCGCCGCACTCGAGGGCTTCACACGTATTCACCCCTTGCAGTCGGAATCCACCGTTCAGGGTGCGCTCGAAGTAATGGAAACGCTCAGCGGCTACCTTGCCGAAATCACGGGCATGGACGCCGTTACCCTTCAGCCCAATGCGGGCGCTCACGGCGAGTACACGGGACTTTTACTGATTGCCGAGTATCACGCTGCAAGAAAGGATTTCAAGAGAACCAAGGTTATAGTTCCCGACAGCGCTCACGGCACCAACCCGGCAAGTGCGGTTATGGCTGGCTTTGAAATCATAAACGTTCCCTCGGACGATAAAAAGGGAGTGGACATCGAGGCTTTAAAGGCGGTTGTCGGCGACGATACGGCGGCGCTCATGCTCACCAATCCCACGACGCTCGGTCTGTTTGAAAAGAATATAAAGGAAATTAGCAAAATTATCCACGATGCAGGCGGTCTCTTGTACTATGACGGAGCAAACCTCAACGCAGTAATGGGCGTTGTTCGCCCCGGCGACATGGGCTTCGACGTCGTTCACTTAAACCTGCATAAGACCTTCTCCACACCACACGGCGGCGGCGGTCCCGGTTCGGGCCCTGTAGGCTGCAAAAAGGCGCTTGCGCCTTTCCTTCCCAACCCCGCAGTGGTCAAAACGGATAAAGGCTATAAATTTGCTAACGGCAAAAACAGCATAGGCAAGGTTGCTTCCTTCTACGGCAATTTCGGCGTATACGTCCGTGCACTAGCATATATCGTAACTCTCGGCGCAGAGGGCATTAAGTCTGCGGCACAGCACGCCGTTCTCAACGCAAACTACCTCAAAGTAAATATCGAGGACTTGTATCCCACCGAAAAGGGCAGACACTGCATGCACGAGTTCGTTGTAAGTATGCAGGATTTGAAGGATAAGACGGGCGTTTCGGCAATGGATATCGCAAAGACGATGATTGACAGGGGCTACCACCCGCCCACAATGTACTTCCCGCTGATTATCCACGAGGCGCTCATGTTCGAGCCCACCGAAACGGAGAACAAGCGCACGCTCGACGAGGTTATCGCCGCTCTGCGCGAAATCTACGAGGAGGCGTTCAAAGACCCCGAATACATGAAGGCTGCGCCCCACCATGCGCAAATAGGCAGACCTGATGAAGTCAAAGCAGCTCGTCAGCCTATCGTAAGATACATAAAATAAGTAAATACAATAAACATAAACCCGCTTACGGCAATTTCGCCGTAAGCGGGTTTTTTAATACATTCGTTATATTTTAAGCCTGTTTGCGGGGCTTTGAACGGGGGCGTGTAACTTTTTGCGTGGCGGGCTTTTTTTCCGTTGTGTTTTTAACGCTTGCCTTTAAGGCTTCCATAAGGTCGATTATCTTGCCATGCTTTTCGTCTTTTGGTTTATCGACCGCTTTCCCCGCAATTTTATCGGCAATCATTGCCTTTAACTTTTCCTGAAATTCGTCCTTGTATTTTTCGGGCGTGAACGGCTCTTCCATGCCCTTTATAAGTTTTTCCGCCATATCGAGCTCAGCCTGCATAATTTTCGGCTGCTCGTATGCTACGGGAATTTCCTTTATGTCGTCCTGATATAGTAGGGTCTGAATAAGCATTCCGTCCTCTCGGGGAATTATCACAAGCAGCTTTTCGGAGTTGCCGAAAACCGTTCTGCCGAGCGCCGCACGCTGAGTCTCCATCATGGCTCGGCGCAAAAGCTCAAGCGCCTTGCCGCCGCCCTTTTGGGGCACGACGTGGTAAGCCTTGTCGTAATAAACGGGGCTAATCTCGTCAAGTGCGGTAAAGCTCATAATGGTAATAGTGCGGTCTTTTTCGGTTTTAATACTCTCAATTTCTTCGTCCGTTATTACTACGTATTTGTCCTTGGCGTACTGAAATCCCCGCACAATGTCCTTTGCCTCGACTTCCTTGCCGCAGTGTGCGCAAACTTTTTTATAGCGTATACGGGATTTATCCGCCTTGTGAAGCTGATTAAAGCTTATGTCGCTGTCCTGTGTCGCCGTGTAGAGACTCACGGGAATATATACCAATCCGAAGGAAATTGCACCTTTCTGAATAACTGCCATACATTGAGTTTTCCCGATTGCCCCTATAATATACCTTTACCATTGATAAATTACTAATATTTTCACATACTTTGGTTATGTCAGAAAGTAAACTCAAAAAGTATAATTCAAAGCGCAATTTCGATATAACAAGCGAGCCCGAGGGCAGGGTAGGGCGTTCAAACCGCCGCAAACTCAAATTCTCTGTTCAGCACCACTTGGCAAGGGCTGACCACTACGATTTACGGCTCGAGCTGGGCGGCGTTGCCTTAAGCTGGGCAGTGCCCAAGGGCCCGTCATTCTGCACGGCGGATAAGCGGCTTGCCATGCGTGTGGAAGACCACCCGATTGACTACATGGATTTCGAGGGAACGATTCCCAAGGGCGAATACGGAGGCGGTACGGTCATGCTCTGGGACGAAGGCGAGTGGACGCCCCACGTAGATCCCGAAAAGGGTATTAAAGAGGGCTCGCTCAAGTTCAACTTAAACGGCCAACGTTTAAAGGGCGACTGGGCGCTTGTAAAAATAAAAAATTCCGACGGCGGCGAGCCATGGTTACTTATCAAGGAGCGTGACGGTTACGCCAAAAACACAGCGGGAATCAGCCGCTTTACCCGAGGTGTGCGCTCGGGCAAGAGCATGGCGGAAATAGCAAAATCTGCGGCCTCAAATCCCTTCAAGCAAACGGACGTTATGCTTGCCAAGCTCTGCGAAACTCTGCCAACGGGCAAGGGTTGGATTTACGAGCTCAAATACGATGGTCACCGCACTCTCGGCTTTTGCGAGGGCGGCAAAACTACACTCTATACCCGCAACGGCCACAACTGCACTTCTTCGTTTTCCGTGGCAGCGGAGGCGCTTTCAAAAATGCTCAACGGTCGTGCAGCGGTGGTAGACGGTGAAATGGTAGTTGCGGGAGAGGGCGGCATACCCGACTTCGGCGCATTGCAGGCGTATATAAAAAACAAGAGTACAGGCGGGCTGAATTACGTTATTTTCGACCTCCTTGCGCTTGACGGCGAAGACTTGCGTGAGCTGCCGCTAATTGAACGAAAGCAAAAACTTAAGGCGTTGCTTAAAAATGCTCCCTATGTGCTGTCGTACAGCGAGCATACGGAGAGAATGACTAAAAAGGATATCGAGGCGGTTAAAAACCGTGGAATGGAGGGGATAGTTGCCAAGCGTGCAAATGCGGCGTACGTTGCGGGTAAAAACGGTGACTGGCAAAAGCTGAAGTTCCGTAACGCCCGTGAGTTTGTAATCGGCGGCTACACGCTGTCCGAAGTCGGAGAGCTTAGGTCGCTGCTCGTCGGCTTTTATGAGGACGGCAAGCTGAGCTTTGCAGGGCGCGTTGGTACGGGCTTCACCGATGAGTCCCGCCGTGAGCTTAAAAAGCGGCTTGCTGCGCTCAAGCGCAAAACTCCGCCCTTTTCGTCTGTGCCCCAAGAGTTTCAAGCGGATACGGTGTGGGTAAAACCTGCCCTCGCCGCACAGGTAGACTTTGCCGAAATCACTTCTGCGGGGCTATTAAGGCAGGCAAGTTTTAAGGGTATACGTAGCGATAAAGAAGTTAAGGAGATTGACAGTGAACGTCCTAAAGCGGTAAAAAAATCGCAGTCGGTAAAAAAAGAGGACGTGCAGGTTTGTGGAATTAAAATCACTCACCCAGAAAAAGCGATGTTTTCCGACCCTACCGTTACAAAATCTGAGCTTGCGAAGTATTACGCCGCCGCCTCAGAGCGAATGTTGCCGTATATAAAAGACAGATTTTTGAGCCTTGTATGCTGCCCTGCGGGGATTGACGGCGAAAAGTTCTTCCGCCGCCACCTTGAAGGAAACTTTGTCGGAATAAAAAATGCGCCCGCCGAGGACGCTGAGTATTTTTATGCCGCAAGCGATAAAGGCATAATTAATTCGGTGCAATATAACGCCGTCGAGTTTCACGTATGGGGCAGTAAGAAAAATTCTCCTTATCGCCCCGATATAATGATTTTCGACCTCGACCCCGACGAAGAACTTTCGCTTGGCGACGTCAGGAGGGGAGTGCGTGAATTGAAGTATGTACTCGACGGACTCGGGCTCAAATCCTTTTTAAAGACGAGCGGCGGCAAGGGCTATCATGTTGTAGTGCCATTCAAAAGCGGTATCGAGGGTCAAGCCTTCCGTGACTTTTCAAAAAGAGTAGCACAATTAATGGAAGAGGCCTATCCGAACCGTTACACTTCCACAATGTCAAAAAAAGTGCGGGAGGGCAAGATATTTATAGATTGGCAGCGCAATAGTCCGGGGGCAACGAGCGTTGCGCCGTACAGCGTTCGTGCCCGAAAAGGTGCGCCCGTATCCATGCCAATAGCGTGGGAGGAGCTTTCAAAAGTCGCCCCCAACTCGGTTGATATCCGTTCCGCCCTCCGCCGCCTGCAAAAGCCCGACCCGTGGGCAGACTTTTTTAAAGTAAAATCCACCCAAACGCTTAAAGTATAGTTATAAGATATTAGGTGCAACTCTGCGCTTTATGTGTGCACGGTAAATCATGTTTACGCCGAAGAAAAACAGAGTCTGCCCCGGGCGTTTTAACATTCTCTTGTTGAATATCGTTCGCTTTAATATGTTACGCATAGAGTATAGGCGTTCGTAGAGCTTCCAATATTCTTCCGTAACCTGATCGGCAGTCATGTTCGGGGTGTTCAGCACGGATTTGGAGGGCTTGTATTCAAATACATTGTCGTCAACAATCCGCCCTGCCGCATGCATCTGTTTATTAAGGGGCGTTCCGGGAATGGGAGTAAGGCAGTAGAACTTGGGAGCAATGATAGAGCTTTTCTCCACGAATTCTGCCGTTGATTTAAGCGACTCGGGGGTATCGGTATCAAGACCGACTATCATCTCGCTTGCAATCTCAATCCCCGCATCATTCATGGTTTTGAGAATTCTAGGATAGTCGCTGGGGTCGCACCAGGTTTTGTTTACTCCTTTCAGAGCGTCTATATTAATACTCTCGAGTCCGAAGCTCAGCACATAGCAACCGCTCTCTGCAACAGCCTTTAAAAGCTCGGGATTATCGGCAATCTGAATGGCGCATTGGCTCATCCACTTCATTTTCAAAGGCTTTATTCTGCGGCAAAGCTCAAGCATATATGCGGGGTCGGAGACTATATTATCATCGACGAGCAAAAACTTTTTAAACCCGAGCGATTTAATATATTCGATATCCCGTACAACTTCGTCTATGTCCCTTCTTATATATCGTCCTTTAAACAGACATGAAATAGTGCAAAAGGAACAGGTATTCGGGCATCCACGCCCTGCCTGAACGGGAAGGAAATCGCCTATTCTCTTTTTCAGCATAAGTTCGTATCTCGGTAGTGGGATAGAGAGGGCCGTGAGCGGTTTTTCGTAAAACGGTTTAATTTCACCCCGCTCTATGTCGAGGCAAAGCTCTTTTATGGTCTCTTCGCTGTCGCCTATCATTACGGCATCGCAATATTCTTTGGCAAGCTCGGGTATGAGCGAAACCATAGGTCCGCCCATAAAAACTATCTTCCCACGTTTTTTGAACTCTATTGCAATGTCTTTCGCCCTTCTGGCAGCGTGACCTACTCCGCCGAGTCCTATTACGTCGGCGTCCGTGTCGTAAGGGATATTCTCCGTAAGTTCAACGCACAGCTCGGAGGTCCAGCCCTCGGGCAACAGCGCGGAAAGTAGCGGGTGCGCAAGCCCTACAAAATACTGCTTGCGCTTTTTAACTAATTTGCCTTTGTCGTCGTATATTGTCGGTTGAATAAAAAGTATCTTTTTGTTCATTGGTATCTCCTCCGCATTACTGCGGACTTATAATTCTTTTAACGTATTGAAAGAAGACGTGTGCGGCGCCCCACCAAACCCTGCGGTAGACGCTTTTGTCGTATCTTTGTAAAATAAATTTGCGCTGTTTTTTGTTCGCACTCGTCTTTATGTAGGCGCGGACAATGTGATAGTAATATTTCCTCCGTGACATTTTTTCGGGGCGGAACACTGCGTGCGCCATGTCCCATAGTTCATATCTTTCCCTCGGTACTATGACTTTGCGAGGATATTCGTCAAAAAGAGGAGTGCCGGGCATGGGTGTTATGGGTTGAATGTTCACAAGCGGGTGGTCGAAGCTGTTGAGATATTCGATTAGGGTATTGAAATCACGTTTGTCCCAATCCTCGCCGACAATGAGTCCGCTGTAGCACTGCATTCCGTTTTGTTCTATTATGCGCACGGCTGCACTGTTTTGCTCTACGGTTGTGCGCTTGTCAAAGCGGTCAAGCTCGCCCGTGCGAAAGGATTCGATGCCTATAAAGAATGCGTCGAAGCCGTTCTTTGATAAAAGTTCTACGGTATCGGGGTGTGCGGTGATGAAATCGGCACGTGAAAATGCAATAAAATGTTTTTTTATGCCGCGTTCGCCCAGTGCGGCAACGAACGCACGAACACGTGAGTCGCTCGCCGTGAAGTCGTCGTCAACGATAAAAACATTATTTTCCTCAATTTCTTCAAGCTCGTCCATTACTCTGTCCAACTGCCGTACGGCATAGTCGCATACTCTCGTACAAAAACAGAATCTGCATTTAAACGGGCAACCGAAAGAGGTCTTAATTGTTGCGCAGCGGTCATGAAATATGTAGTTGTAACGTGCTCGGTAGCGTGCGGTACATTTTCTGTCGGGGAAAATTTCGTCCTCAAGCCTTATAATATCCGGCTTTGTCTTTCCCTCGGCGTATATCCCCGCCTCGCTTTCAGGGTCGCAACCGTCAACTATGCGGCAGGTGGTATGTATGCCGTTAGCCCATATTATATGGTCTATCGATGGGTCGATAAAGTCGGTAGGAACGACTTCGGCGTGCACGCCGCCGACTAAAGTTTTAGCGTTAGGCTGGAGCTTTTTAACGAGCGCTGCATGCTTTTTGATTACGCCGACGTGAACGATATATCCAGTAAAGCATACGAAGTTATATGGTTTTGATTTGAGAACGGAAGCAAAGCTGCGCTTGTCGATAATCAGGTCGAGGACGTCAACTTTGTGCCCGTGATTTGTCAGGGCGGCGTACAAATATTCGAGCTCGAGCGGCTCACATACCATAAAACTCTGAAGATTAATGGAGGCGGGGTGCGGCTTTACTCGCACGAGAAGTACATTCATAAATTTTCTTCCTTAAATACGTCGAAACTTTGCGAAAACGGCTTGCATTGTAGCTTGGGCGCTAACAGCTTGCATGCGAAATTGATTATGGGATTTTTGTGACCGAGCAGTGCATACAGAGGTACATGGCGGCATCCGAGCTTGAGTTTTGCATCGTCTGCCGTCTGTCCGAAATCTATTGTTTTAAAGCCGTTATCAATGCCGTAGCGTATTATTTCGAGTAGCATCGAAATGTATATATCATACTTATTGTTTACAGAGTAGTCTACGCCGACGAACTCGAACACAAGCTCGTCGCCGATTTCCAAAAGCTGTACAAAGCCTCTCGGAACGCCGTGCTCCTCAAATACAAATATTTTGAAGAACTTCCCTCGGAAAAAGCGTTCGGTGAGTTTTTCTACTCTAATCATCGATTTGCCGTGTACATACTCGTAGAGCGCATATATTCGGGGGGTAAACTCATCGCCGCTCGCTAAGTAACGTATAGAAAGCGGTGCGGATTTTGCAAGCGCCTTTTTATAGCGGTAGCGGTAATTACTGCGGAGGGAGTGGAGGTATTCGTCAAAGGTTTTCCATTTTATATCAAGTATGCATTTGGGACAGGTGAAGCCCTTGGCAAAGCCCTTTACTTTTACGTCGGGCAGGTTCAAAAATACCTTATAGCCCGGGAGCTTGCGTATGAACTCTGTTGCTTCTGCAAGGCAGTTTCCGTAAGATATGCCCGCCCGCGTCACGGAAAGGGGTACGTAAACCATAGTTGCCTTGATTTTATGCACTTTTCCCATAAACATCGCAAGGTTGAACTCGGGCTGCAATACGGTTTCAAAAATCGTGTCAAGCTTGCCGTCTGCGTATACGCCGTAATATTTCTTTTCGAGGTCGTCCGCCTTTTCCATAAAGGCTAAAAACGCCCGAGTGAGGTATATGTTTCCTCGTGCCGCTTCGTCCCACTCGGGAGGGAGCTCGGCGGCTCTTTCGTACTTTACAATCATAGATATTCCTCGAATACGCAAAACTTTCGGCATTCACCGCCAAGTAATCGTCTATTGACCAGCGTACTCTCGATATTATTATCCCACACGAAGTTGGTCTCTATAAATTCGTAAGATCTCGTGCGTTCTTCAAGGGCGCGTAAGAGCGCAATAGTTCCCTTTCCCCTGTAGCCTTTTAAAACGCCTATGGCATTGAGCTTGACCGTATCGATTTTCTTTTTGTTGAAAATGCACCTTAGTGCAAAGTCCGCCTTTGATAAAGGACGACCTGCGGGAACGGCACAATTGAAATCGGGATGCCAAAACACAAATCCGACTTCTTTGTTCTCATGCATAAGAAACATAAGATTTTTTTCGGAGAGCAGTAGTTTTAAGTCTTTTAGCAGCTCATAGAAATGCCCCTCGGTGGTCTTTGCATAGAGGTAGGTATCACCGATCGTTGCATCGCAGAGCTTTCTCAGAGTTTCGCACTCGTCTTTGAACTTTGAAAAATTCGCCTCGCGTACGAACAAGTCACCGATGTCGCAGGTTGTGGTATATAAACGTTTGCGGGCATCGTCAAGTTTACAACGGTATGCGCTCAAAGTGTTGACGGTTTTAAAGTGTTTGAAAAACTCCGCTGTGTAAATCTTGTTGTAATTTGTGTCGAAGGAATTTTTCAGTTCCGTTTCGGTTAAAATGCCCACGCCGTAGCTTAGGTGACCGCAAAGCCCTGAAACTATTCTTTTCAGACCGTACTCGCCCGCAATGCGCTCGGCTGTATGTATCATCTCATCGGCTATGTCTTTTCGCTCTTTCGGACAGTCGAATTGAGAAATTTGCGCAAACTCTGTATCGGGTGTAATAATGCAGAGGCATTGCGCAACACGCTTTCCGTTTTCAGTTGCGGAGATAATATACGTGTTAAGACTTTTTGCAAATGAAGACGCTCTTTTCAAAAGCATGTCCGTCACAAATTCTTCCGTTGCGACATAAAGTGCGTCGCCGCGGTAAAAATCGCTTCTGAATTTTTTGAAAGAAAGTATTTCATTTCGGGAAAGTTTTTCGCTCCCGCCTTTTAACTCAATCTTCGGCATATACCATAAATTTATGAATATCTGTTATTTGCACAGTTCAGCTGCAAGTTTTTCAATTTTGGCAGTAGATTCTGCGTTGAGTGCGGAGAGGATACGCACGTTGTTCTCTGCAAAGGTCAGGTTTTTGCAGCCTTCGAGCATGCCCATCATAACTTTGGTTGCCCAGGGAGACCAACTGCCGTTTTCAATAAAGGCAACAGTCCTGTTCTGGAAATTGTGCTCAGTGAGGTGGGTGATAAATTCACGCATGAACGGGAAAATGTCGCCGTTGTAGGTAGTAGTTGCGAGTACGATTTTGCCGTATCTGAACGCATCCTCAACGGCCTCTGCCATGTCGTCACGTGCAAGGTCGGTGACGGAAACTTTGGGGCAGCCGTTTTCTTTCAGCTTTTTGGCAAGCAACTCAACCGCCTTTTTGGTGTGTCCGTAAACGGAGGTGTAGGCAATCACAACGCCTTCGCTTTCCACGCCGTAGGACGACCAAATATCATATAGATTTATATAGTAACCCAAGTTATCCGTGAGCACGGGGCCGTGCAGAGGGCAAATGGTTTTGATGTCAAGAACAGCCGCCTTTTTGAGCAAATTCTGTACCTGTACTCCGTATTTGCCGACGATACCGAAATAGTATCTGCGAGCTTCGCAAGCCCAGTCTTCGTTAACGTCGAGTGCACCGAACTTGCCGAATGCGTCTGCAGAAAAGAGTATCTTGTCCGTGCTGTCGTACGTCATCGTGACTTCCGGCCAATGCACCATGGGAGCGCCGATAAAGGTGAGATTATGCTTGCCGAGCGAGAGTGTGTCGCCGTCTTTAACGATGATGCGGCGGTCGGCAAAGTCTGTGCCGAAGTACTGATTCATCATAACGAAAGCTTGCTTTGAAGAAACAATCGTGGCTTTCGGATATGCCGTCATAAAGTTTACGATGTTCGCAGAGTGGTCGGGTTCCATGTGCTGAACTATGAGGTAGTAGGGAGCCTTTTTACCGATTACCCCCCTAATATTGCCCAACCATTCCTCGCCGAAACGTGCGTCAACGGAATCAAAGACGGCAATTTTATTGTCAAGTACAACATAAGAGTTGTACGCCATGCCGTTGGGAACGTCGTATTGTCCCTCAAATAAATCAATCTCGTGGTCGTTCACGCCCACGTATTTAACGTCGTCAGTAATAAACATAAGAAGCCTCCAAAATATTGCCTACACAGTATAACAAACGCCAAAAGTATTGTCAACTTGCGTACATAATGGTATAATGAATTTAACAAAACTTAAAGGATGGCAGAGTAAATTACGGCGCAACTATGAGTAAGAAACTATCTGAAATGACGCTTGAAGAGCTTTGGCAGCTCTTCCCCATAATTCTGACCGAACACAATGACTGTTGGGAAAAGTATTACGCCGAGGAAGCGGCTAAACTGAAAAAGATTTTGCCGATTGGCACTGAAATAAATCATATCGGTAGTACGGCGGTAGAAGGCATTTGGGCTAAGCCGATAGTAGATATTCTTGTCGAAGTTGACGAAACAGTCGATTTATCAAAAATCAGTGCAACACTGCAAGATAACAGTTGGATTAAAATGTCCGAAAATAATAGGCGAATATCGTTCAATAAAGGCTACACCGAAAGCGGATTTGCGGAGAAAGTGTTTCACCTGCATTTGCGCTATGTGGGCGACAACGATGAGATATATTTCCGCGATTACCTGATTGCGCATCCCGAAGTTGCAAAGGATTATGAAGCGCTTAAACTTGAGCTATGGAAAAGATATGAGTATGACAGAGACGGCTACACCGCCGCGAAGAGCGAGTTTGTAAAAAAGTATACTGCGTTGGCAAAGGAAAGGGGGACAAATGATATTCAAGAATAGAACGCTTAATTGCGAGAAGTTAATAAAATACGGATTTGAGAAGGTAGGGGATAGATATGTTTATTCCACGGGAATCTTTGATAATCAGTTCAGAATGACAGTCAAAGTTGACGGAAGCGGCGAGGTTGAAACGGAGCTTTTCGATTTGGCGGCTGAAGAGGTTTATACTCTGCACCTTGTTGCCGAAGCGAGCGGTGAGTTTGTAGGAAGAGTGCGCTCGGAATACGAAAGCGTACTGAACGATATTGCCGAAAACTGCTTTGATTCGAGCATATTCGGGGGTCAATGCTCTAAAAAAGTCGTTGAGTATGCACAAAATAAGTACGGTGACGAGCTGGAATTTTTGTGGGAGAGATACCCCGATGCGGCGGTGTTGCGCAGAAAGGATAACAAGAAGTGGTATGCATTGTTTATGACTATTCCTAAAAGCAAACTCGGGCTTGACGATAAAGAGCCTGCGGAGATAATCGATCTGCGCTTTAACGTAGATGAATTGCCCAAAAAGGTGGACGGTGAAAGATACTTCCCCGGCTATCACATGAATAAAAAGCATTGGCTAACAATGCTTTTAGACGGCTCCGTGCCGATTCAAGAAATACTAAATTATCTTGACAAAAGCTATAAATTAGCCAAAGAGAGCGGCGCACCGTATTAGGCGGTGCGCCGCTCGTTAAATAATTATATCAAGCACACGCCACAGTGCCAAAGTAAAATTAACGATTTGTATTTATGGAGTTAAATTTGTTCGCTAAACTATAATGTATTAAAAATATTTATACATAACATAAAAAGTATTAAAATATAGTCGACATACATAAAATTTAATGGTATTATGTTAAAAAATCAAAGGAGCGAATATATGAATACTAATTTGTTAAAAAATTGTCCTTCTTGCGGAAATGAACTAATCATTTCTGAATTGTCTTGCAAGTGTTGTGGCATTAAAATTAACGGCGAGTTTAATGTAGGCGGATTTGCAGAATTAAGTGCAGATGAGCTTGATTTTGTTAAGCAGTTTTTGCTTTTGGAAGGGAATTTATCGAAAATGCAAGCGCGTTATAATGAAACTTATAATTCCATTAAATACAAATTAAATACAATCAATGAGAAATTAGGGGGTAAAACAATGGCAAGCAATATCAGTTTAGAAAATTTAACGCAATCTTCCGAAGATAGCAAAGTTGTAAAAAGACTAAAAAATAAAATCGTTGAGTGTGGCGGTAAAGCACTTATGCCCGTTTTGAAAGGCGAGCCTGTTCCTTTTTGGCTTTCTTCATCGCAAGCAGGCTTTGAAAGCGAGGGGTTGAAAGGTTTTATTTTTGAGTGGGAAGTCTTTGATGGAATAGTTAAAAAGGCTATATCTCTCGGTGGTAAAATGTATAGGGGTGATGTAGCCGCTCAAAACGGTGCAAAAATAGGTAGTGAAGATTTGCCTATTACAACTATTGACGGTTATATCTCTACTGAATTTTACGGCTCAAAGATTGGTAGCTCGACAATGAGGCGCTCTACTTATTTTTCGGGCATACTTGCTTGGGCTGGTATTGCAACTGTCCATAGAAGTCAAGGCAACGGCAGTTTTATTACTGTCAATAACGAATTTATGAATTTAGAGGACTAAAATGAACGCACCTAATAATTGATCGATATGTGACGAAAAAGATAATTGGAAGCTGATTAACACAACTAAAAAAGGCTTTAATGCTAAAAATGCGGTTATTGGTGGGTTTTTTTTAGGTGGTGTAGGCTTGACGGCTGACTTTTCAGGTAAAAAGAAATCGTTATATCAATGCGTTAAATGTGGTTTTTATCACGAATATGACGGAATTGTCGATAGCAATACTCAAAAATTTCTTCGGGTGGATACAAAAATAAAGGGTTAAATGCGGTCTATATCGACACTATCAGAAAGTTACGCCCGACGGCGTTTTTTGTGGTAAACCGCAAGATTTATATATAAAGCAGGACGGCGGTGGCTATCGTTTTGTATGCGGTCATTGTAACGCAGAATTTAGGTGTAAATTTACTTTTGGCGGAAAAGTTAAAGGCAAATCAACTCAAATATTTGACTGCGGTAAAGTCAATATTGATAATCTTCAAGTCAGTGGCTGTAATGCTGAAGCATTTATTAAGGATAGTTCCAAAATTAAATAAAAAAACGCAACCCTATTCAGTAAGATAGAAAATCATAAAACTAAAATTATAACTTTTGGTGAGTCAAAAGGATCGACATATGAAAATGTACTAATTTATCCAACGAATGACATTAAAGATGCTATATTAAATAATGACTTTACGTATATCAAGGCAGAATTAACAAAGTCTAAATGCTATGTGGCATTAACACGCTCAAGACATAAGGTTGGCATTGTGGTTAATTCTGCTGATATTAATTAAACAAAAATAGAGGTATTATTCTTTGGACAAATCTAGAAAGTTAATGGGTAGTCTTAGTAAAAAGATGCAAAAGGTGCAGATTTTTTCTGCACCTTTTGCATTTAAGTGTAACATATCTTCTATTTAATTCGTCAAATAATTGGGAATAGAGCTAACAAGCTGATATTCCTGCAATCGGACAAGCAAGGAGCACAACAAATGAGAAAATTAAAACGTAACTATTTTATGATTATAGCTAGCATTATTTCTATTTTAGGCGTAATTCTTCAACTAATACCACATATACCGAATTTATTTAAAATAATATCTCTAGGCGTTATTATTATTCTTTTATTTCTAAGCATATTTTTTACGGTATATGATCGACATTTTGTAAAGCGTAAAAAGGTAATAAAATTAGGATTAAATATAATTCATAATGCAATGGATAAGGTGGTTTTATTTGGTGGAGATTTAAGCTGGACTGACGATTACTTGGATGACTTACATGCAATAATCCTTAACAATAAAACGGTTGAGGTCTTATTTCCAGAATCAAAATATAATGCTGCTACTAATGGGGCTAAGATAGTATTTGACAATAGAATTGCAAATCTAAAAGCGATTGGCGCAATAGTATACAAATTTTCACAAGATGTTGGATTGAGGTGTATTATGGCTGACCCAGATGCTTTTAACGGTCCGCAGAACTTCAAAGTTTTTTCTTCAAAAAGTGTTAAAAAGCATACGAATAATTCAAATAAAAATAAATACTTGGTTGAATGTTATAATTTTAATGAAGAAGCGCATAAAAGTACTTGTAATGCATATTTAGCACATTATAAATTAATTAGCATTATTAGGACACCAGTATGAGGGTTAGAATATGAATAGAGTAGAATATCCTGTACATTTCTTTTCTGAAAATCAAATAAAGAATATATTTAATCAAAGAAGGGAAGCGCCTGTAATTATCGAAATATTGGGTACGCCTAATTCAGGTAAAACTACATCATTAAATAAATTTGAAGTAATATTAAGGCGTTTTAATATAAATAATTACAAGATACTTTATGAAGCAGGTAATGGTTGCCCAATTAAAGATAAATTTTCGCCTAGATACAATTTTTGGACGGCATGCGAAACCATAAAAAATGTACTTGAGAGTATTGATAGCGGTATTGAAGTAATAGTATGTGAAAGAGGAATTTACGATGCAATATGCTGGGCGCTGATTTATTTTGAAGAAAAGATGATTGATTTAAATCAATTTAAAGCTTTGTTGAATTTTTACTCTCTTGATATATGGCAGAATTTATTTAAATATCTATTAATAGTAAAATGTGAAGTTAATGAGGCAATAGAAAGGGAAAAGTCAAATGGCTTAATTGAGAAAGAAGGTAAAATTGTAAATAATATTGTGCTTAGTAAATATAATAAGGCTTTAAAGTGTTTAATTAAAAAATATCTTAAAGGTGATGAAAATTATTCAATCATAGACACAACAGCGCAGCAATATAATGACACTATTAAAACAATTGTATCTAATATTTTTAGTTTTTTAGAAAGTTCTAAATAGAAATTTATTTATTTTAAATTCTAAAATTATTATCAGTCCCATGCAATTAATTTGCATGGGACTTTACTAGATAGCAGAAGGTGTTTTGAAATTCAGTGATTTTTTTGAATTTTTATTTTGGGGAATGATTGGGGAATAGTTTTAAAAATGGGCTAAAATACAGCAAAAATGAGCAAAAACTTATTGTTTTTGCTCATTTTCTGGTGCACCTAAGCAATTAATATCCGAATTTTTTGCTGCTTCAATTTCAGGAAGGAAGATTGTTCGCGTTCCGTCTTTGAAGTTAAAAGTAAAGGTTATTTTGTCGTCATATAAGTATATTGAGTTCACGAAGCCGTCAATCAGCCGTTGTTTCCCTTCAAGAGTGTTCAAGTCTAACTTCTTGTATTTTTCAATGCCAAACAAGATTTGCTCTTTCGTCAAAAAGGGCTTTTTTATTTTCTCTTGTAAGATTGAGATTTCGTATTCTTTCTTCTTGCTTTCAAGTTGAGCCAAACGGTCTTTCGTGCTGTCAGTTATGATGCCCTGCTCGATAGCGTTCATTATATTCTCAATTCGCTTTTCAGTATCTGCAAGCTGTGATTTCAGTATAGGTATGCGCGGATTTTCCTCGCCTTGCAGGTCATAAGTTCTGTCCACGAGATAGGAAACAAGGTTTTCATCGTTGAGTATTTCAAGTACTACTTGAATAACTTTGTCTTCAATCCATTCCTTTCTGACAGGCTTTTTATCGCAAATGTGAACTCGCTTTGTATTTGCGCATTTATAATAGCGGTAGATGCGTGAAGTGCCTTTTCCGCTTTCGCCAACCATGTGCGTACCACATTTTCCGCAAAAGAGTTTCAATGAAAGTAAGTAATCGTCCTCTGCCTTGCGCCGTGCGGGTGCTTTTTTATTCTTCACCAACAGCTTTTGAACACGCTCAAATAATTCTTTCGGAACAAGAGGAGGAATACAATCAGGCACAACAACCTCTCTGAACTTGTACTCGCCTATGTATCTGCGGTTAGATAAAATACGTTGAACAGCGTTGATATTCATTTTACCGCCACGATAGCTTTTTATGTTTTTCTCATCAAGGTAATCTACTATTTCTTTTACGGTTTTTCCGTCTGCATACATAGTAAAGATTTCAAGGACGATAGGAGCGTAGGTTTCATGCGGCTCAAATTTCCGTTCTGCGGTCATTTGATAGCCAAAAGTGATTTGTCCGCCGTTATTTATGCCTTTCAAGGCGTTCTCGGTCATACCTCGCACAACCTTTTCCGCAAGCTCGGCAGAGTAGTATTCAGCCATACCTTCAAGCAAAGATTCGAGGAGTATGCCTTCCGAGCCTTCTGAAATACTTTCTTTTGCAGAAACAACTTTCACGCCGTTCTTTTTGAGTAGATTTTTATAGTGAGCTGAGTCATATCTATCACGAGAAAAGCGGTCTAACTTCCAAACAATAATGCAGTCAAAGACGTGCTCATAACTGTCCTTTATCATCTTTTGGAACTGCGGACGATTGTCTGTTTTAGCGGTTAAAGCTCTGTCTATATAGTTATCAATAACGTCAATTCCGGCACG
>JAFLVN010000011.1 GCA_022508285.1 Clostridiales bacterium | reverse complement strand
TAGGCTGTGTGCCGCGCACAATTTTATCTACGTCAATACCCTTTTTAAGTGTGATTTCTTTGCATTCTTCTATAGATTTAATGCCGTATTCCTTCAGAACGCCCAAAATTTTGGCTTCGCGTCTGTCATAACTTTCAAAAAGAGCCATTATGCTTCAACCTCCTTATCCGTTCTGGGGTCAATATGCTTAACCGCACCGGCTTCCTTTGAATATCTTCCGTAAGTGCCGAGCGCCTTTTCGTACGCTTCGTTGGGTGAAAGACCTTTCTTTATAAAGTCGGTCATCTTGCCGAGGGATACGAACTTATAGCCGCAAACCTCGTTGTGCTTGTCGAGAGCGAGAGTCACGACGTAGCCTTCGGCCATTTCAAGATATCTTACGCCCTTGAGCTTAGTGCCGTACATCGTACCCACTTGAGAGCGAAGTCCCTTGCCGAGGTCTTCAAGTCCTGCGCCAACCGAAAGTCCGTCCTCGGAGAACGCCGACTGCGTTCTGCCGTAAACTATCTGCAAAAACAGCTCACGCATAGCGGTGTTTATTGCATCGCACACAAGGTCGGTATTCAGTGCTTCGAGAATGGTCTTCCCGGGCAGAATTTCCGCAGCCATAGCGGCGGAGTGGGTCATACCCGAACAGCCTATCGTTTCAATCAAAGCTTCCTCGATTATACCGTCCTTTACGTTAAGCGACAGCTTGCATGCACCCTGCTGAGGTGCGCACCAGCCGATACCGTGTGTAAAACCTTTGATATCTTTGATTTCCTTTGCCTGAACCCATTGACCTTCCTCGGGAATGGGAGCGGGACCGTGCTCGAATCTGCCGGAAACACCCTTGGCAATGCAAATCATATTTTCAACGTCTTTTGAATATTGCATCACAATTCCTCCGATTATATTTTTACCATCAATCATTATAACATACCCTAAAATTCATTTCAACACGAAAGCTTTATTTTTCAGAAAAATTTTTTGTTACCTAATCAATATTTTTGTTTATCGGGAGCAGAAAAGTAGTATAATTAAAGTGAGGAGTAGGTTAATGCTTTGTCAACACTGTAAAAAAAATACCGCAACGGTAAACTACGTTGAAATAATTAACGGTGACAGGTTCGAAAGTCACCTCTGCGAAATGTGCTATGCCGTTCTCTGCGGCGAGCTCAATTCAAAGTCAAATAACGATGCCTGGGCGGACTTGTTCGGCGTAAATACTACCGCACAAAAGGTCTGCTCCGTGTGCGGCACAAAGTTTTCAGACTACGAGCGCACTGGGCTCTTGGGCTGCGCAAGCTGTTACGATATGTTTAAAGAGGAGCTTATGCCCGTAATTCAGCGTATACAGGGCAAAGTTGACCACGTCGGCAAGGCAACGAACAATCACGACGATTTCGGCTTGCACAGGCGGTTGAAAACTTTGCAGGAGCAGCTTGAACAGGCGATTAAAGAACGCCGCTACGCCGAAGCAAACCGCCTCAATAAACAGATTAAAGAAATAACAAAAACTCTCTACGGTGGAGGTAGTAATGACTGATTTATCAAAGACCGTCGTTTCCACCCGCATACGCCTCGCTCGAAATATAGAGGGATATCCGTTTCCTTCGCACCTTAAGGACGAAAAGCAGGCAAGGGAAATAATCCGCCTTGTCACAAGCGGACTTTCCCGCCTTGAAGGCTTTAAGAGCGACCAGTTCAACGTGTACTACATGCACAGCATCTCCGAAGAAGAAGCGCAGATTTTAAAGGAAAACCATTTAATATCACCCAATCTTATTAAAAACAGCCGCTGTTCTGCGGCGATAATAAACACCGACGAAAGCGTTTCGGTAATGATAAACGAGGAAGACCATTTAAGGGAACAGTGCATCTTAAAGGGATTTGAGCTGGAAAAGGCATACGATACAATGTCGAGAATCGATTCCAGAATTTCCAACTCCATGAAGTTTGCCTACGATGAGCAGCTCGGCTATCTCACCGCATGCCCCACAAACCTCGGTACGGGGCTTAGGGCTTCGGTAATGGCGTTTTTGCCTGCGCTCACCATAAACGGCGTAATGCCCAAGGTTTACCGCTCAATATCCCGCTTAGGGCTCACTGTGCGTGGGGTATACGGCGAGGGCAGCGAAGCCGAAGGCTATATGTATCAGATAAGTAACGAAGTGACTTTGGGAGTCACCGAAGAAGAGATTTTAAAGCAGGTCGGCGACGTGGTAAAAAAGGTTGCCGAGCTCGAGGAAGCCGAAAGGCTGAATTTAAGAAAGAGCAGCTCGGCGATTGATATCAAAGACAACTGTATGCGTGCCTACGGCATACTTACCAACTGCTTTAAGCTCACAACAAGCGAACTTATAAAGCTTTCCGCAAACGTAAAACTGGGCGCTTGCCTCGGCTATATTGATATACAGGACGTATCCGAAATCGACGACCTCGTCGTAAAAATGCGCCCCGCCAACATAACGGCAGCCGCAAGCAGACAACTCACCCCTGTTGAGCGTGATATCTACAGAGCGGAATACGTTTCAAAACACCTCAAACAAATAACGGAAGGAGGAAAATAAAACAGTGGATTATCCTTACATGAACCATTTCACCGACAACTTACAGCAGGTTATCTCCGTAGCGGAGGAGGCGGCTAAAGTCTATAATTCAAGCTATATCGGCAGCGAGCACCTTGTGTTTGCTATGCTCAACTGCCCCGATTGCACGGCGTATAAAGTCCTTTCATCCTGCAACATAACGGAAGCAGACTACAGGGCGTACTTCGCACGCTCCATAGATACTCAATCAAACATACAGGGCTACACGCCCCGCACCAAGCACATGATAGAGCGTGCCCTCGAGCTTTCCGTAGATATCAACGGCGAGGACTCCCTCGCAGGCACCGAGCATATGCTACTTGCGATAATGTCTTCAACCGACTGCCTTGCTATGCGCATTTTGCGTGCCCTCGGCGTCAACATATCCAACCTCGCAAGCAAAATCGAGCTTGCGATAACGGGTAATCTCTCCGAGGTATATCCCGAGGAACATAACGACCCGTTCTCTTCATTCGGCAATCTCTATAAATCAAACGGCATGCCTCAACCCCAAAGCCCTAAGCAGAGCGAGGCAAAGCGTCAATCGCCCGCCCTCGATAAATCGGTGTTGAGCTACGGCACCGACCTCACGCAAAAGGCAAGAGAGGGCAAAGTCGACCCCGTAATCGGCAGAAAAGAGGAGATAGACAAAATAATACAGGTTCTCTCCCGCCGTACAAAAAACAACCCCGTATTAATCGGCGAGCCCGGCGTGGGTAAGTCGGCGGTGGTGGAGGGACTTGCTCAGGCAATAATCAAAAACGCCGTGCCAGACCTTCTGAAAGACAAAATTGTATTCTCGCTCGACCTTGCGGGCATGGTTGCGGGAGCAAAGTACCGTGGCGACTTCGAGGAAAGGCTCAAAAACGCAATCGAGTCGATAAAGCGCAACGGCAACGTAATTTTATTTATAGACGAAATCCATCAGATTGTCGGCGCAGGTGCGTCGTCAGAGGGCAGTATGGATGCGGCTAACATTTTAAAGCCCATGCTCGCCCGCGGCGAACTTCAAACAATCGGCGCAACGACTATCGAGGAATACAGAAAGTATATCGAAAAGGACTCCGCACTCGAGCGTCGTTTCACCCCCGTGCAGGTCAACGAGCCCACGGTTGAGGACACCGTTTCAATTCTAAGAGGGCTTCGCGACAAGTACGAAGCGCACCACAAAGTGGTAATAACCGACGAGGCGATAATTGCCGCCGCAACCCTTTCCGACAGGTATATAACCGACAGATTTTTGCCCGACAAGGCAATCGACCTCATTGACGAAGCCGCTTCCCGTGCCCGCCTAAACAGTCTCAACAGCCCCGACGAAGTGAAGGAGCTGGAGGAAAAGTTGAAGAGGCTGAACTTAGAGAAGAACAAGGCGGCAAAGGGCGAAAATTATTCGCAGGCTCAGAAATTAGTAGACGAAATCAACTCCGTTCAGGAGCAGATAAACAAGTTAAAAACGGAGTGGAAGGGCGAAAAGCAGACGGCTTCCCCCACAATCGGTTCAAACGAAATTGCCGATATAGTCAGCGGCTGGACGGGTGTACCCGTAGTAAAGCTCACCGAGCAGGAGAGCGAAAAACTCCTGCACCTCGAAGAAAATCTCCATAAGAGAATAATCGGTCAGGACGAGGCGGTTTCCGCCGTTTCAAAGGCAATCCGCCGTGCAAGGGCAGGTTTAAACGAACCCAACAAACCAATCGGCTCGTTCATATTCGTAGGTCCTACGGGCGTAGGTAAAACCGACCTCGCCAAAGCGCTTGCCGAAGCAATGTTCGGCGACGAGCGTTTAATGATAAGGCTCGATATGTCCGAGTTTATGGAGAAGCACTCGATATCCAAGCTCATCGGTGCGCCTCCGGGATATATCGGCTACGACGATAACAGCGGCGGGCAGCTCTCCGAAAGGGTAAGAAGAAAGCCCTACAGCGTAGTCCTTTTTGACGAAGTTGAAAAGGCTCATCCCGACGTGTTCAACATGCTCTTGCAAATTCTCGATGACGGCAGACTTACCGACAGTAAGGGCAGGGTGGTCAACTTCAAAAACACAATAATTATAATGACCTCCAACGTGGGCGCAAGCCAGATTAAGAAGATGTCAAACTTCGGTTTCAGCTCGTCCACAGAGGAAGAGGGCGGCTACGAAAATATGAAAGAGAACATTAACGAAGCCCTGCGTGAGCAGTTCAAGCCCGAATTTTTGAACAGAATAGACGATATTATCATCTTCCGCAAGCTCACCAAAGAGGAAGCGGGCAAAATATGCCATAAAATTATCGAAGGGCTCTCAGCCCGCCTTTCCGACAGGAATATTAAGCTTGTAATTTCCGATGAGGCAATGGATAAAATTTTAGACGAGGGCTACTCCGAAGTGTTCGGCGCCCGCCCCTTAAAGCGTACAATTCAAAAGCGCATTGAGGATAGGCTGTCCGATGAAATCCTCGCAGGTCACATTCTTCACGGCGAAACGGTAACGGTGGAAGTGAAGGACGGCGAACTCGTATTCCGTTCGGAAAAAATTTAAACTTTAGCAATTAAAAAGCCCGAGCGACTTAAAGTCGCTCGGGCTTAATATTATTTTGCTCTATGTACATATATCCCGTTCTGCTTGCCGTGCAATTTTAGCCATAGCCCTTACAGCCTCCACGGGGTGCGCCCCCTCGGCGGTCTCGCCGGTTAGCATAATTGCCGAAGCACCGTCGTAAACGGCGTTAGCCACGTCGGAAACCTCCGCACGGGTGGGGCGTGGCTTATAAATCATAGATTCCAGCATTTCCGTTGCAATATAACTGCGCTTGCCGTGTTTGCGGCAGATGTTTATAAGCTTCTTCTGTATACCGGGCAGCTCCTCGTACGGCACTTCAACTCCCAAATCTCCTCGGGCAACGATAATTCCGTCGGCAACTTCAAGTATTTCTTCGATATTTTTTATGCCCTCTCGGTTTTCAATCTTTGCAATAAGATCAATATCACCTTCGGGTGAACCGCACGTTTTAATCCAATTTCTAACGTCTAATACGTCCTGCGCCTTCGATACGAACGAGAGTGCAAAAATTTCCACACCCTGCCGAACGCCGAATTTAATATCTTCCTTGTCTTGTTCGGAGAGGTATACCAAATTTAACGCTTTGTCTGGGAAGTACATGCTCTTTCTGTCAGAAAGCTCGCCGCCGATAACAGTCTTGCATATAACGTCCGGCTTTTCCACACGCACAACTTCAAACTCCAAAAGTCCGGTATTTAAAAGAATTTTATCGCCGGGGAGCATCTGTTCGCACAAACCATCAAAGGTTACGGAAACACGGTTTTTGTCGCCGATTATATCTTCGGTTGTAAAGGTGAATATATCGCCGTCGTTCAAATAAATTTTGCCGTCGGCAAAGGTCTTAATTCTGAACTCCGGCCCCTTTGTGTCAAGCATAATGGGAAGTGGTACGCCTTTTTGCTCCCTGATTTTTTTAATCATAGCAATCTTTTTCGCATGGTCGGCGTAAGTCCCGTGCGAAAGGTTTAACCTCACGGCGTCCATTCCTGCGTCAATCATTTTTGAAATCACGGCTTCATTTTCACATGCCGGACCGATAGTGCAAACAATTTCGGTTTTCATAGTAATCATTATTTTAAAATAAAATTTTTAAAAAATCAAAAAAATAGTTGGCTAAAATTAAAAAAAGGTGTTAAAATAGCTGTAATTTGAGTTAATTATACGGTCGCGGGCTGCAATGCAGCGTGAGGAAAGTCCGAGCATCTCAGGGCAAGGGTGCCTGTTAACGGCAGGTGGAGGCGACTTCAAGGAAAGTGAACAGAAATATACCGCCGCACATCGTATCGTGCGGTAAGGTTGGAATGGCGAGGTAAGAGCTCACCGTTGCTCCGGTAACGGAGCAAGCCAATTAAACCCCACCCGATGCAAGATTGGGGCGTAAGCTTGTTTAAATGCAGGGGCTGCCCGCCCGTTTACGTCCGTTAATATCGCTTGAGCTCGCAGGCGACTGCGAGCGTAGATAGATGACCGTACACGACAGAACTCGGCTTACAGATTAATCTCAAATTATTATAGGCGGCGGCGCAAATTTATGCGCCGCCGCTTAACTTTTGTTTTCAGCCGCTTGACAGCATAAATTTTATATGATAATATAACAATCGTTATTAATAACTGTTGTTATTTATGAGGTGTCAATTTGCCTGCAAAAAAAGTAGTTTCAAAAGAGAGCATCATCGAAGCGGCGCTTGGAATCGTCCGCAAAGAGGGAATAGAAGGGCTGAATATGCGCACTCTCGCCAAGGCTTGCAACTGTTCTACTCAACCCATTTATTTATCTTTCAACGGCGCAGACGAGCTCAAATCGGAAGTAAAAAAGCGTATTATAGAAATTTACCGTGATTACCGCAAAAGAGAAATTGCTCTTAACGCGTACCCCGAATTCAAAGCTGTCGGAATGAGTTATATTCGGTTTGCAAAAGAAGAAAGCCAATTTTTCAAATACCTGTTTATGCGCAACCGTTCAGAAGAAAAATACGACGAAATGGAGTCCGAATTCCAAACCGAAACGTCGGTTTTAACAAATCTTTATAATATTAAAGGTAATTTGGCAAATCAGCTTCATATCCATATGTGGGTGTGGGTACACGGTATTGCAACGATGTATGCAACGGGCTATCTGAATTGGGAATGGCAAACCGTCAGTGATATGCTAACCGATGCGTTTATGGGTATCAAAAGTCACTTAGAAAAATAAAAAGGAGAGAATATGATAATAGAAATCGAACACCTTAAAAAGTATTTTAAGGACGTAAAAGCTGTGGACGACGTATCCTTTTCTGTCCGTGAGGGCGAGTTATTTGCCTTTCTCGGCGTAAACGGTGCGGGAAAGTCCACTACAATCAATATTATAAGCGGCATTCTCGGCAAAGACGGCGGCACTGTTAAAGTGTGCGGTGAAAGCATCGACGAGCACCCCGAAAAAATCAAGAGCAAAATAGGCATAGTATTTCAGAATTCCGTACTCGACAAGCGGCTTTCCGCCTACGATAACTTAAAGAGCCGAGCTGCCCTGTACGGAATTTTCGGAAACGACTTTAAAGCTCGACTTGCCGAGCTTGACAAACTACTTGAAGTAAATGAAATTTTAAAACGCCCTCTCACAAAGCTTTCGGGCGGACAAAAGAGAAGGGTGGATATCGCCCGTGCGCTCATACATAATCCCGACCTGCTCATTCTGGACGAACCGACCACCGGTCTTGACCCCAAAACCAGAATAACCGTTTGGAGCGCAATCGAAAAACTCCGCAAAGAGCGAGGACTTACGGTATTTTTAACAACTCACTACATGGAGGAGGCAGCCGTTGCGGACTACGTAGTAATTCTCGACGGCGGCAAAAAGGTCGCCGAGGGCACGCCTCACGACCTTAAAACCAAGTACGCCATCGACTTTATTCGATTCTATAAGCATCTTGACGAGGCGGAAAAGCTGTTTGTGCCCCTCGGCTACGCCATAAGGCGTGAGCGAGACTTCCTCGAAGTCGAAATAAAGGGTACTGAGGAAATTGCAAAATTTATCAGTAAAAATCCCGAAATTTTCGAGGACTTCGAGGTTCTTAAGGGAAATATGGACAACGTTTTCCTTAAAGTCACGGGCAAGGATTTAAAGGAGGTGTAATATGTCCGAACTGAAAAAACTCGGTGCGCTTGTTCAACGCAATATTAAGTGCTATTTTAAAGATAAATTTTTATTTTTTGTATCGCTCATAACTCCGCTTATTTTACTTGTACTTTTTGTAACCTTTTTGCGTAGCGTATATATTGACTCCTTTGACGGTATTTTTAAAGAAGTAGGCTTTACCGTGCCCGAAAGCGGTAAAAGAGTGGTGGAAGGACTTGCCGGCTCATGGCTGTTATCCTCGTTGCTTGCAGTATGCTCCGTAACAGTCGCAATCTGCTCGAACGCCGTCATGGTGAGCGATAAAATAGACGGTAGCATAAATGATTTGCGCATTTCCTGCGTCAAGGGCACAACCGTATCCGTAAGCTACTTTATTGCAAACTTTATAGTAACGATGATAGTTATGCTTGTAGTAACGGTTATAGGTTTTATATATCTCGCCGCAGTCGGCTGGTATATTACCGTTGGCAACGTATTCTTGATATTTGTGGATTTGATTTGTTGCGTTCTGTTCGGCACTTTGCTTGCGGGAGTAATAGAAAGTTTTATTTCCTCGCAGGGAGGGCTTTCCGCCGTTTCAACCCTTGTTTCGTCTATGTACGGATTTATCTGCGGCGCATATATGCCGCTTTCGCAGTTCGCAGAAAGTATGCGCAATTTCATATGCGTTCTCCCCGGCACGTACGGCGTGGGTATATTGAGAAATCACGTAATGTCGGGCTACGTTGAAAAACTGGGTGAACTCAGCTTGGCGGCAGAAGGACAAAAAGCGCTAATGGACGGTTTCGACAACAACCTTTACGTCGGCGGCACGCAGATTCCGCTCTGGGCAATGTACGTTATCCTTCTAGGTACTTGCGCAATTCTGCTTGGCGCTTACATTGCAATTGTACTTCTTAAGGATAAAAAGAAGAGATAATATAATAAAGACGATTAAAAGTCATTAAAAGTTACGTATTTTTCTGTGAAATTTTGTGAAATTTTTGTTTCTATTGACTAAGAAATTTTCGGATGTTAGAATGAAACTACAGACGAAAAATAGTCTGAATAAAATCAAAGAGGAAATAAAAATGGTAGGATCTTACAGCGAACTCAAGCAGTTGGATGTAGAGGCAACAAGGATTTTCGACGAGGCATTTAAAGACTTATTGGGTGTTCACTATGAACCGCTTTTGGTACAGTCGCAGGTAGTAGCAGGCACAAACTTAAGATATATCTGCAATGCGTCGCCCGTAGTTCCGAATCCTGAAAAGTACGGCGTGATTGTTAACGTTTGGGTTAAACCCAACGGAGAAATACAACGCGGCAACATTATCAAACTCAATGACATTGAAAACTGAATATAACAAAAGACAGCCGCAAAGCGGCTGTCTTTTTTTATATATCTAAAAATTTTAACTAAAATTTTTGCATATCTTTGGTTGAGTTGTAAATTTTATGTTTACAATAAAAATAAAAAGGAATTTTTTATGCAAAAGGAAAGATTACAAAAATACGCCGAACTCATAGTTAAGTGCGGCTTGAACGTGCACGAAGGACAGGAAGTAATAGTTAAAGCAGGGCTCGACCAGCCCGAGTTTGCCGCTATGGTAGTTGAGGAGTGCTACAAGGCGGGCGCTTCCAAAGTTAAGATGGAATGGGACTATATGCCCATTGACAAGCTTAACTATAACTACAGAACGCTTGAAACGCTCTCCGAAGTAACGGATATCGAAAAGGCTGAGTGGCAGCACAAGGTAGATAAACTCCCTTGCCTGTTGTGGCTTGATTCCGACGACCCCGACGGCTTGAACGGCACGGACAGCGAAAAAATAGCCAAGTCCGGTATGGCCCGCTTCCCCATTATAAAGCCCTACCGCGACGCTCTCGAAAGCAAGTATCAGTGGTGCATTTGCGCAGTTCCCGGCAAAGAGTGGGCGCACAAAATTTTCCCCAAGCTCCCTGTTGACAATGCGGTTGAAAAGCTGTGGGAGGCAATACTTTCCACTTCGAGAGTATACGAAGATCCCATCGAAGAATGGAGAAAGCACAATGCCGAGCTTGCAAAGCACTGCAAAATTCTTAACGATTACAAACTTGCAAGCCTTGAATATAAGAGTTCAAACGGCACCGACTTCAAAGTCGGCTTGAACCCTATCGGCAGATTTGTCGGCGGCGGAGAGACCACTCTCGGAACTAAAATTTATTTCAACCCCAACATTCCCAGCGAAGAAGTGTTCACCTCGCCCATGCGCGGCAAGGCGGAGGGCAAAGTCGTTTCAACAAAGCCTTTATCCTATCAGGGCAAGCTCATCGAAAACTTCTGGATGCGCTTTGAAAACGGCAAGGTAGTTGAAGTTGGCGCAGAAAAGAATCAGGACGTTCTCGAAAAGATGGTAGCTATGGACGAGGGTGCGGCATATCTTGGCGAGGTTGCGTTAATCGCTTACGACAGCCCCATAAACAACACGGGTATCCTTTTCTACAACACCTTATTCGACGAGAACGCAAGCTGCCATCTGGCAGTCGGCAGAGGCTTCAACGAAACCATTCAGGGCTTTGAAAAGATGACGTCCGAAGAGTGCAAAAAGGCGGGAATAAACGAATCCATGATTCACGTTGACTTCATGATTGGAAGCAAAGATATGTCGATTGTAGGCGTTACCGAAGACGGAAAGCGCATACAGATATTCAAAAACGGCAACTGGGCAATTTAAATTATATAATAAGTGCGGCTACCTACAAGGTAGCCGCACTTTTCTTTACAATTCTAATTTTTAGGTTGGGCCTTAAAATGCAACTTGGCGCTTTTTGCCGACGGCATAATGATATGCATCAGGCTCATAAGCCAGCCCGAAATCGGGAAAGCCGCCTCTATCACAACTACTACAATCAGTATGTATGGATAGTTCCAATGCAGATTTTTCCAACCTTCGTAGAACATTTTGTCGGTAACAATCGGAATTGCAAAGCCTAAAATACATACAGACAGCACTGCGGCGCACAGCACGGCTCGATATACGTTCAGCGGCTTACATATTCTGTAAACCATCACGTATCCCGAGAATGTCAGTGCAATCATGCACATCGGCTTGTAATACAGGTTAAATTCCGACGGCGCAAACACTCTTGTCAGATACATTGACATAACGCATATAATCATAACCAGCGCACCTGTAATAGCGCCGCTCATAACGTGAGTTATAAACTTGCCCTGCACTCTGTCCTTATTGGGTTGAAGCGACAGGAAGAAGGAGGGAATTGCGATAATAGCCGTCTCCAAGAGCAACATATTCGACGGCATGAAGAGGTACGGCTGACCCATGGCGATACAAATGATTGCAAGAATAGCCGTAAACAGCGTTTTCATCAGGTACAGAGAGGAGGAGTTTTTAATGTTATTTATAACCCGTCTGCCCTCTGCAACAACTTTGGGCATGGAATTAAAGTTGTTGTCCATCAGCACAAGGTGGCTTACGTTTCTCGCCGCCTCGCTACCCGAAGCAACCGAAACGGCGCAGTCGGCCTCTTTCAGTGCCAGAATATCGTTTACGCCGTCGCCGGTCATGGCAACCGTATTGCCCGCAGATTTAATCGAACGCACTAAAATCGCCTTCTGTTCGGGCGAAACTCTGCCGAATACGGTATATTTATTTGCAACGTTTTCAACTTCCTGATCGTTCAGTCCGTCAAGCGAAATAAACTTATCCGCACCTTCGATTCCGGCCCGCCTTGCCACTTCGGCAACCGTAACGGGATTGTCGCCCGAAATAACCTTTACGGCAACGTCATTTTCTTTAAACCAATTTATAGTATTAATCGCGTCCTCGCGGATATTGTCTGCAAGCGAAATAATCGCAATAGGCTTTAAAACGGCGGGCAGTTTGTCTGAAACGATTGCCGCTGTGGAGTGCGCCACCACGATAACTCTCAATCCCATCTGCGCATACTGCTTCACAATTCTTTCCACTTTGGCGGGATAGGGCTTGAGTACGAATTCAGGCGCTCCCATAACGAACGTTCCAACGTCTTCAAATGTTACAGCCGAAAGCTTTCTCTTTGAAGAGAAGGGTATTTTCGTTACGGGTGTCAGCCTGTCGCTGTACCCGAAATGATTATAGAGCGCAATAGCAGTTTGATTGTTGTCCTGTAAGCTCGCAAGCATGCTACCCATAATATCGGTCAACGATAGGTCGCCAACGGTATTGAGTATTACGCTGTCGTTAATCCTCATTCTGCCGTCCGTAATTGTGCCCGTCTTGTCAAGGCATAAAACGTTCACTCGGGCGAGCATCTCCAGGGAATACATATCCTGCACAAGCGTTTGACTCTTTGCAAGCCGCAAAATACCGACGGCAAGCGCAACGGAAGTGAGTAGAAGCATTCCCGAAGGAATCATACCTATCACAACCGTACACGTTCGCTGAATGGCGTAGCTTGTTTCCTGATTCAAGAGCCCGGGGATTACTTTAGAAAGCCCTGCCAAATCATTGTGCGAATAGTGGTAAGCTATTAAAAAGCTTCCTATCGCAACGGGGATTATAAGTATGGATATGAACTTGATTATGAGCTTTGTGGAGTTCATAAGCTCGGAGTTGGGGCGCTTATATTTCTTCGCCTTTGCGGTCAGCTTTTCAAGGTAGGTGTCTTTGCCGACCTTTTCAACTCTGAATTTGCCGCTGCCGCTTGATATAAAACTACCGGCATATAAAATATCGCCAACCGCCTTTTTTATGGGTATACTCTCGCCGGTAAGCAAGCTCTCGTTTACCTCAACCGAACCCTCGGCAAGTATGCAGTCTGCGGGAATCTGATTACCTGTCTCCAAAATAATTACGTCGTCTAAAACTATTTCCTTTGACGGAATTTCAACAATTTCTCCGTCCCGCATTACTTTAACGGTGTTTGAAGCGAGGATTGCGAGCTTGTCGATGGAGATTTTTGAGCGTATTTCCTGTATAATTCCTATCGCTATATTGGCGGTGGTTATCACAAGCACGAGGTAGTTTGAAATACCCTGAGTGTTCGCAAGAATCAGCGCAATGCCCGCCAAAAGACAGAGGAGGTTAAAGAACGTGCAGATATTGCCAATGAATATACTCGCATATGAACGGGAATATTGCTTGTTGGAGGTATTAAACAAAAATTGCTTGAACCTCGTTTCCACCTGAGCGGAGGTAAGTCCGTAATTGAGCTTGGGAGAAAATCTGTCTACTTTGGTGACGATTTCCTTGTTGGAATGCCGTTTAAAGTGCTTTAAAAGCTTATTCTTATCAAACGCTTCCGTCTTCGCCGCTTCGGCAGAGCTATCGTCGGCAGGGAACAGAGTCATCTGAACGCTCTTGTCGGTAGTTACGGCAGCTTCCTCAGTCGCAGGAGTTTGTTTTTTATTTTCGGTTTTATCCGAACTTCTGAAAAAAATCTTACTCATAGTAGTTTTACATTAATTAGATAATTACCTAAAATATATTTTACCACAAAAAAAACCGTTTTTCAAGATATTACGGGCAATTTAATTGCATTTGGTAAATTTTTGCATTATAATTAATCTATGCTTGATATCAATTTTATACGTGAAAACCCCGAAGCCGTTCGGGAAAATATCAAAAAAAAGTTCCAGCACCACAAATTGCCACTCGTGGACGAGGTTTTATCTCTCGATAAAAAGCGCCGAGAGTTGCAGCAGGAGGGGGATTCCCGCCGTGCCGACCGCAACAGGCTCGCAAAACTCATCGGCACGCTTATGCGTGAGGGCAAAAAGGAGGAGGCTGAAGAAGCTAAATCCGCATCAAAGGCAAACAACGACCGTGTGACCGAGATTGAAAAGGAGTGCGTGGAGGTTGAAGCCGCACTCAAAAAGGCGCTTTGCGCAATCCCCAATATAATTGCAGACGACGTCCCTCTCGGCAAGGATGACAGTCAGAACGTTCAAGGTGAGGTATTCTTGCAAGCAAAACCCAAGGCGTTCGACGTTCCATACCACGTTGATATCCTCGAAAAGCTCAACGGCATCGATCTCGACAGCGCAAGGCGCACAAGCGGAAACGGCTTTTATTATCTTACGGGCGACATCGCCCGCCTTCACTCGGCAGTTTTAACCTATGCCCGAGACTTCATGATTGACAAGGGTTTCACCTACTGCATACCGCCATTCATGATAAGGAGCGACGTCGTATCGGGCGTCATGTCCTTTGAGGAAATGGAGGGAATGATGTATAAAATCGAGGGTGAGGATTTATACCTTATAGGCACATCCGAGCACTCCATGATAGGCAGATTTATGGGACAGACTTTGCCGGAAAATTCGCTCCCCCAAACACTCACCTCGTATTCCCCCTGTTTCAGAAAGGAGAAAGGAGCTCACGGTCTTGAGGAGCGTGGCATCTACCGTATTCACCAGTTTGAAAAGCAGGAGATGATTGTAATCTGCAAACCCGAGGAAAGCGAGGAGTGGTACGAAAAAATGTGGCGTTATACCGTCGAGCTTTTCGTATCTCTCGAAATACCCGTCCGTCAGCTTATCTGCTGCTCGGGAGATTTGGCAGACCTGAAGTATATGAGCTGCGACATAGAGGCGTGGAGTCCCCGTCAGGGCAAGTACTTCGAAGTGGGCAGTTGCTCCAACCTGACCGACGCTCAGGCACGCCGCTTGGGTATCCGCTACAAGAACTCAAAGACGGGCAGAAACGAGTTTGCGCACACCCTCAACAACACGGTGGTAGCGCCTCCCAGAATGCTTATAGCCTTCCTTGAAAATCACCTGCAAGCGGACGGAAGTATATATATTCCCGAGCCTTTGCGCAAGTACATGGGCGGCAAGGACAAAATATCCGTAAACAAATAATCTTTCATAAAAACAAGTAAAACCGCAGCAAACGCTGCGGTTTTTTGTTTATTTTTATAACTTTACAAAGTACTATGTCACGCATAAACGGCTGATTTTGAGCCGATTTTGCCTTAAATCACGTTCAATACGTAAAATTTCAGATAACTCGTTTCCTCGGCGCCGAGAGCCGCGGGGTGGTCGGGCGCCTGCGATTTTATTTCAACGCAGCGCACTTGTCTTCCGCTCTCTTTTGCGGCTTCCTGCAACATTTTTTCAAAAAGTGTATTCGACATGTAGTGCGAGCAGGAGCAGGTTATAAGAAAGCCGCCGCTATTAACAATTTTCATCGCCGTAAGGTTTATATCCTTGTATCCTCGGTATGCGTCTTTAACTTCGTCCGCCGTCTTGCAGAATGCGGGCGGGTCTAATATCACCGTGTCAAACTGCCGCTTATCCCTTTTAAAATTGCGCAGCACTTCAAACACGTCGCCGCACAGCGTCTCGATATTGTTAAAGCCGTTGAGCTCGGCGTTGTCCCTGACGTTCTTTAAGGCAAGCTCGGATATGTCGCAGGAGATAACCTTGTTTGCAACGGTGGCGGCGTTCAGCGAAAATCCTCCGCTGTTGCAAAAGCAATCCAAAACTTCACCGTGTGCATACCGCCTCGCCGCAAATCTGTTTTCCTTCTGGTCTAAAAAGTAGCCCGTCTTTTGCCCGTTTTTAACGTCAACAAGCATCTTAATTCCGTTCTCCGAGATTTCGCAGTAGTCGGGCACCTCGCCGTATAAAATTCCCTTAACTTCGGGCAGACCTTCTTTTTTGCGAACGGCAACGTCGCTGCGCTCAAAAATACCTTTGGGTGAGAACAGATCTACAAGACACTCGCAAATCAGCTTTTTGCGCATATCGATGCCGAGTGAGAGGCACTGCATAACAAGATAATCGCCGTATCTGTCGATAATGAGTGCAGGCAGGCCGTCGGCTTCGGCAAATACCATTCTATATGAGTTATTATAGCCGAGCCGCAGGCGGTAGTCGTTTGCCGCCTTTATTCTGTCAAGATAAAACTTTTTATCGTCGATACCATCATTTCTGATAAACAGCCGCACAAGAATTTTGGATGCGTGATTTATGTAGCCTTTGCCTATAAATCTTCCGTCAGAGGAGTACACTGTGGCAAGACTTCCGTTTTTGTCCTTGCCCTCGATTTTTGCGACTTCGTTGGCGTACACCCAGCTATGACCGCCCAAAAGCCGTTTTTCCTCGTTCTTTTTTAAAAATACCGAATAGCCCATACTCGAATTTTACCAAATTATAGTAATAATTGCAAACAATATTTGCTTTTTAGTTTTATAAATGTTATACTTTTAAAGTATGCGCAAACTCTTGAAGTACTTAAAAAACTACAAATTAATTACGGTGCTTGCGCCCCTCTTTAAATTGCTCGAGGCATGTTTCGAGCTGTTTGTGCCCTTTATAGTTGCGGCTATAATCGATACGGGCATAGGCGGGGGTGCGGGAGTAAGCTATATCGTTTACGCCTGCCTTATTCTGCTTGCGCTCGGAGTAGTGGGCTTAGTTGCCGCCATAGCGGCACAGTACTTTGCCGCACGTGCCGCCGTGGGCTTTTCAAAGGAGCTTCGGCACGATTTATTCAAAAAAATGCAGTCGCTCTCGTACAGTCAGATAGACGGACTGGGCACACCCCGCATGATTACCCGCATGACGAGCGACATTAACCAGCTTCAAACGGGAGTCAATCTCGTTTTAAGGATACTTTTGCGCTCGCCGTTTATAGTTTTCGGCGCAATGATAATGGCGCTTATAATCGATACCATCGTCGGCGGAATATTTGCGATAGTCATTGCCGTGCTGCTCGTTATAGTACTCACCATTATGACTGTCAGTATTCCTCTGTACAAAAAGTCGCAGGCTAAGCTCGACAGAGTAACAACCACCATGCGTGAAACTCTCACGGGTGCAAGGGTTTTAAGAGCTTTCTGCAAGGAAGAGGACGAGATTAAAGAGTTTGACTTGCGCAATGCCGAACTCAAAAAATCCCAGCTTTTCGTGGGCAGAATTTCTGCGTTGATGAACCCGCTTACATACGCCGTTATAAACGTTGCGATAATAATTCTTTTACATGTAGGCGCAATTCGGGTTGAGGGTGATTTTTTAACTCAGGGACAGGTCGTTGCTCTCTATAACTATATGTCACAGATTTTAGTCGAGCTTATAAAGATGGCTAACCTTATAATTACCGTAACAAAATCTTTTGCGAGCGCCGGCAGAATAAACGAAATTCTTATGATGCAACCCTCGCTTATACACGGCGAAAATTCCGAGCCCGCAGAGGGAGCGTATATACAGTTTAAAAACGTGTGCTTAAACTACGGCAACGCCGCAGTAAATGCGCTCGACAATATATCTTTCACCGCCGAAAAGGGTCAGACTATCGGTATAATAGGCGGAACGGGCGCAGGCAAAACTTCGCTTGTAAATCTTTTGCCGCATTTTTACGATGCAACCGAGGGCGAAGTGCTGATAGGCGGAGTGAACGTCAACGCCATAGGCGACGATAATTTGCGCAGTGAATGCGGAATAGTGCCGCAGCGAGCCGTCCTCTTTGAGGGCACAATCCGTGAAAATATGCAGTGGGGCAACAACGACGCTTCCGATGAGGAGATTTTAAAAGCCGTAGAAGTCGCTCAAGCGGCTGACGTGGTCGCATCCAAGGCAGAAGGACTGAACGAGAGGGTAGAGCAGGGCGGCAAAAATTTCTCGGGAGGACAGCGGCAGAGACTGACTATCGCCCGAGCCCTCGTAAAAAAGCCCGAAATATTGATTCTTGACGACAGCGCCTCTGCGCTCGACTACGCTACCGACGCAAATCTTCGCTCGGCGCTCAAAAATCTCGACTATAAACCCACGGTCTTCATAGTTTCCCAGCGCACCTCGTCAATCCGCCACGCCGATAAAATAATAGTTTTAGACGGCGGAAAAATGGCGGGGATAGGTACGCACGACGAGCTGATAAAATCCTGCGAACTCTACCGTGAAATACACTACTCGCAGTACGCAAAGGAGGGTGCTTAAATGGCAAAAACCTCTCAAAAAGCCGTACTGGGGCGCATATTAAAACAGCTTAAACACTACAAACTTTGGGTTGCCGCAACAATATTTTTAGCATTAATTTCGGTTGCGGGCACGCTCATAGTGCCGATTTTCTTCGGTCAGGTAATAGACGAAATTGTTGAAAGCGGCATCAATTTTAGCAAAATTTACGATAAATTCATAATAATCGGCGTAAGCATTGCCGTTACGTGTATTGCGCAGTGGTTGATGAACATAATCAACAACCGCATTACCTACAACGTTGTCAAGGATATTAGGGAAGAGGCTTTCCGCAATATCCAGCGATTGCCGCTTAAATTTATAGACGGACACTCCTACGGCGATATCGTCGGGCGCACAATTGCCGACGTCGACCAGTTTGCAGACGGTCTTTTAATGGGCTTTACCCAACTGTTTACAGGTATTCTCACCATAGTCGGCACGCTTGTGATAATGCTCGTGATAAACTGGATAATTGCGCTCGTCGTAGTCGTAATCACACCGCTGTCGCTGTTCGTTGCAAAATTCATAGCTTCGCACACCTATTCAATGTTTAAAAAGACTTCCGAAGTCCGTGGCGAGCAGACGGCGTTTATAGATGAAATGATAGGCAACTTAAAGGTAGTGCAGGCATTCTCGCACGAAGACGAAAACCTTGAAAAATTTGACGAGGTCAACGACCGCCTGACTAAAGCCTCGCTTAAATCCATATTTTATTCTTCGCTCGTCAATCCGTCCACACGTTTTATAAACGCAATCGTCTATGCGGCGGTAGCCCTTGCGGGCGCACTCATGCTCGTTTTAAACACGCCGCTGCCCTTTGAGTTTACCGTGGGCGTACTCACAAGCCTTTTGGCGTATGCAAATCAGTACACCAAGCCCTTCAACGAAATATCGGGCGTTGTCACCGAATTGCAGAACGCAATTGCCTGCGCAGGCAGAATATATGAAATTATAGACGAACCCGCCGAATTGCCCGACAGTCCCCAAGCTTTAAATCTTGAAAAGGTGGAGGGCGAAGTTACGTTTGAAAACGTATATTTTTCCTACACGGCGGACAAAAAACTTATTGAAAATTTAAATTTAAACGTCAAAGCAGGGCAGAGAATTGCAATAGTCGGACCTACCGGTTGCGGCAAAACTACTTTAATAAATCTTTTAATGCGCTTCTACGACCCCGTTTCGGGTACAATTTCCGTTGACGGCAACGACGTTTTAAACGTCACACGCAAATCTCTCCGCAGTCACTACGGAATGGTTTTGCAGGACACCTGGTTGAAAAACGGCACCGTGCGGGAAAATATTTTAATGGGTAAGCCCGAAGCCACCGAATCCGAAATGATAGAGGCGGCAAAGGCGGCGCACTCGCATAACTTCATAATGCAGCTTCCCGACGGCTACGATACGGTGATAGCCGAGGACGGAGGCAATCTCTCGCAGGGTCAAAAACAGCTTCTGTGCATAACCCGCATAATGCTTTCGCTGCCGCCAATGCTCATTCTCGACGAGGCAACCTCTTCCATAGACACCCGCACGGAAAGGCGCATACAGGACGCTTTTGCAAAGCTTATGTCGGGCAGAACAAGCTTTATAGTCGCCCACAGGCTCTCCACCATACAGGAAGCCGACTTAATTCTCGTAATGAAGGACGGCAACATAATAGAGCAGGGCACGCACAGCGAGCTTTTAGCCCTTAACGGATTTTATCATAAGCTCTACAATTCGCAATTCGCAAATTAAAAATAATTTATAAGGAATATATAGATGCTTCAAGTTAACAACGTATCACTTCAGTACGGCAGTAAAAAACTGTTCGAGGACGTAAATCTCAAATTCACCAAGGGCAACTGCTACGGCATTATCGGTGCAAACGGCGCAGGTAAATCCACCTTTTTAAAGGTATTGAGCGGCGAAATCGAACCCAACAAGGGCGACGTCACAATGGATAAGACGGAAAGAATGTCCGTTTTACAGCAGAACCAAAACGCTTTCGACGGCGTAACGGTGCTCCGTGCGGTCATGCTCGGTCATAAGCGCCTTGTCGATATAATGGACGAGAAGGACGCCCTCTACGCAAAAGAGGACTTTTCCGAAGCGGACGGCGTCCGTGCGAGCGAGCTTGAAAGCGAGTTTGCCGAGCTCGGCGGCTGGGAGGCGGAGTACGAGGCTCAGACCCTTTTAAACGCCCTCGATATCACCGAAGAATATCATTATACACTCATGCGTGACCTCGACGCCAAACTCAAAATAAAAGTATTGTTGGCGCAGGCGCTCTTCGGCAACCCCGACATTTTACTTTTGGACGAGCCCACCAACAACCTCGACATAAAGACCGCCCGTTGGCTGGAAAACTATCTTATGGACTTTGAAAACACCATAATCATAGTTTCCCACAACCGCCATTTCTTAAATAAAGTGTGCACGCACATATGCGACGTTGACTTCGGCAAAATAAACATGATGCTCGGCAACTACGACTTCTGGTATGAAACGAGCCAGCTTCTCGCCCGTCAGCAGCGTGACCAGAACAAAAAGAACGAACAGCGAGCAAAAGAGTTGCAGGAGTTTATCGCCCGCTTTGCGGCAAACGCCTCAAAGTCCCGTCAGGCAACTTCCCGTAAAAAGGAACTCGAAAAGCTCACTATTGCCGACTTCAAACCCTCGCTCCGCAAGTATCCGTTTATCGACTTCAAGTACGAAAAGGATATCGGCAACGATATTTTAATGGTAGAGGGGCTCACTAAAAAGGGCTATTTTGAAAATATTTCCTTCACCGTGCAGAAAGACGAAAAAATCGGCATAGTTTCCGACAAGAGTACAACCGTTTCAATGCTCTACGATATTCTCACGGGCAAGGTTCAGCCGGATGCGGGCACTGTCAAGTGGGGCAAAACGATCACCGTTTCCTACTTCCCCGAAAACAATAACGAGTATTTCCAAGGCTGCGAATACACTCTTGTAGACTGGCTGTCGCAGTACTCCAAAGACCACTACGAGGAATATCTCCGTGGTTGGCTGGGCAGAATGTTATTCTCTGGAGAGGAGGCGCTCAAGCAGGCAAAAGTTCTCTCCGGCGGTGAAAAGGTGCGCTGCATGCTTGCAAAAATGATGCTTGAAGGCAGCAATTTCCTTGTATTTGACGAGCCCACTAACCACCTCGACCTTGAGTCAATAACGGCGCTCAACAACGGAATGAAGAATTTTAAAGGCTGTATGCTGTTCACGTCGCACGACCAGGAGCTTATGAACACGGTTGCAAACAGAATTATCGAAATTAACGGCACAAAAACTTTCGATAAAACGGTTACCTACGACGAGTACGTCGATATCATAACTCAGCAATAAGACATTTTTGTACAAAATTAGACAAAATTCCGTAAAAAAATCATAAATTAATTTTGAATATTTTACAAAATTCCTTTACATTCTCAAAATAATGCTGTATAATGCTGTTGTAAATCAAAAAAAGGCAGGTAAAAATGATGAAAACAGCGAACATTGCAATTTTTGAAAATAACGAGGAATTTTTGAACGAATTAACAAAATACATAGAAGGGGTCGAGGGTTTTTCTGTATGTGCGGCAACCGCCAACGGAAATACGGCAATCGACCTTTTAAAGCAAACTAAGCCCGACGTCGCCATTGTGGACCTTGTTCTCTCCGGCAGAGACGGATTGAGCGTTTTAAAGTACATAAAAAATAATAATCTTCCGTGCGTTCCCATTGCCGTGGGCAGTTATATCGAGGATAAGATTATCAATTCGGCAATCGAAAGCGGAGCGGCGTATTATCTTGTAAAGCCCGTGGATGCCGAAACTGTTATCGACAGAATAAGAGATCTGTCAAACGACCGTGCAATCGACTATAAAATCGGCACGAACGTGCGTGACAGGCGCAAAATAAACTCGATTGACGAAAAGGTAAGCAATATCTTCGTTACGATAGGCATACCTCCGCATATAAAAGGCTACACGTATCTCCGTGAAGGCATAAAGATGACGGTGGAAGACCAGAGCATTATAAACAGAGTTACCAAGGAGCTCTATCCCAAAATCGGCGAAAAGTATCAGACCTCGGCAAGCAAAGTAGAAAGGGCAATCCGTCATGCGATAGAAGTGGCATGGAATAAGGGCAGAACGGACGCAATAAGCTCCATTTTCGGCGCAAAAGTCTATATCGGCAACGAGCGCCCCACAAACAGCGAATTTATCGCACTCGTTGCGGACAAGCTCCTTTTGGAATCACTTGAATAATACGGCACACACCTCCTTTGTGTATAAATACAAGAAGCGGGGCGGACGTTTTGTCCGCCCCGCTTCGCTTCTTATATAGTCAATACAGTATAAAGCAAAAACTATATATCCAACAGTTGCAATCATACTGCTTTGTTTTTTCAGTTTAGGTGTGACACGCCTCAATGCCATAATATTGAGTGCTTGACGTTTTTATGCCGGTTATGATAAAATGACTATACGAAAAATAGTTAATTATGGGAGCAATATAAGTTCGCATTATGTCAATTCAGAAAAGAACAAAAAAGAAAATCATTATTGCATCAATCGTATCAGTAATATTGCTTTTAATTATATTTTTAGTTGCGCCGTTCACAGTAGGAGCAATCTTATACGATAGCGTTTTTAATGTGAGATATGAAACGGCGGAATGGGTAAAATTATATCTCGACGATTTTGACGGACTTAAAACCGATAAATATGAGTTTACTTCAAATAACGGAAACAAACTTGTTGGATACCGCTATTATGTCGGCAGTGTAGAGCCGCAAGGCGTTGTCGTGATTGCCCACGGATTGGGCGGTGGCGGTCATAATACCTATATGGACGTTGCTTATTACTTTGCGCAATATGGATATAACGTATTTGCCTATGACGCAACGGGAAATGACGAAAGCGAAGGGAAAGGAGTAAACGGCATACCGCAGGGCGTTGCGGATTTAGGCTATGCGATTGACTACTTGCAAGAGATAAACGAATTAAAGAATTTGCCTATAATGCTGTGGGGGCATAGTTGGGGTGGTTATTGCGTAAGTGCGGTATTGAATTATCACCCGGAAGTTAAAGCGGTTGCCTCTATTGCGGGATTTAATCGTTCGGGCGACCTTATCAGAGCACAGGGTCAACAGATGGTTGGCGGGTTTATCGGTTTTATGATGCCCTATGTCAACTCAATCGAGCGAATAAAGTGCGGAAAATATTCGTCAGCAACTGCTCTCGGAGGGTTTTCCAACTCGGAGTGCGGCGTATTGATTGCCCACAGTAGCGACGACACTACTGTGCCGATTGAATATGGCTATGACCGCTATTATAAGCAATATGCCGGTAACGAGCGTTTTGAATTTATCCGATACGAAAACAAAGGGCATAACAACATAATATATTCTAATTCGTACACGACGTATTTAGATGAATTTAACGAGGAATACCGGAATTATTTTGAAGGAAAGGCTCCGTCGCTGGAAGAATTCATTGCTTACTGCAATGAATATCTTGACAGGGAAAAATTTTGCAATAGATTGGATACTGAACTATTTGATAGAATTCTAAGTTTTTATAACTCCTACTTATAAAGTTTTATATCTTTGAAATTGCGAAAACCAAATTTTAATTCGGTGAATCATTGAAAAGGCGAGGGCGTTACCGTCCTCGCCTTCAAATATAGAAAAATCCCAACCCAACTGTTCAAGTTAGATTGGGAGTGGTGCGGACGAAGGGACTTGAACCCCCATGGTCTCCCACAGGAACCTGAAACCTGCGCGTCTGCCAATTTCGCCACGTCCGCAAAAACAAGCAAATTATAATAAATTAAAAATTCTTTGTCAAGCGTTACCGCCATATAAAAGAATTTTTGATGCAATGATTTTTGCATAATACGCATACTGTAATATGAAATAATTAGAGGTATCAAATAATGCAATTCAAAAAAACTTACGGCATTTGCGACAGCATAGAAAAACTCGAAAAAGAGCTTGAACGTGTGCGTAATGCGCAAAAGATATTTTCAACGTTCACGCAGGAGCAGGTGGATAAAATCTTTAAAGCCGCCGCTCTCGCCGCAAACCGTGCAAGAATACCGCTTGCAAAGCTCGCCGTAGAAGAGACGGGAATGGGAGTAGTCGAGGATAAGGTCATAAAAAACCACTATGCTTCGGAGTATATCTATAATTTCTACAAAAACGTAAAAACGTGCGGAATTATCGACGAGGATTTTGCCTACGGCGTTAAAAAGGTTGCCGACCCTATAGGTGTAATCGCTGCCGTTATCCCGACTACAAATCCCACTTCGACCGCAATTTTCAAAACGTTAATATGCTTAAAAACACGCAACGGCTGTATTTTAAGCCCCCACCCGAGGGCAAAAAACTCCACGATTGCCGCCGCTAAAGTAGTGTATGAAGCGGCGGTGGAAGCAGGCGCACCCGAAGGCATTATCAGTTGGATAGACGGACCGTCGCTTGAAATGACTAACCTTTTAATGAAGGAGTCAGACACAATTTTAGCTACAGGTGGACCGGGACTTGTTCGGGCGGCTTATTCGAGCGGCAAGCCGGCAATAGGCGTAGGCGCAGGTAACACGCCCGCTATCTTCGATGAAAGCTGTGATATTCAGCTTGCCGTAAACTCGGTAATTCACTCAAAATCATTCGATAACGGCATGATTTGCGCTTCCGAGCAATCGGTTATCGTTGCAGATAAAATCTACGACAAAGTCAAACAGGAATTTAAAGAGCGGGGTTGCCATTTCCTTGAAGGTTCGGAGCTCGACAAGGTAAGAAAAACAATGATTATCAACGGCTCGCTCAATGCGAAAATCGTAGGTCAGAGCGCAAAAAAAATCGCCGACCTCGCTGGCGTGGAAGTTGCCGAAACTACCAAACTTTTAATCGGAGAAGTGGAGTCCGCCGAGCTTGCCGAAGAGTTTGCCCACGAAAAGCTCTCGCCTGTGCTTGCTATGTACCGTGCGAAAACCTTTGACGAAGCAATGCAAAAAGCCGAGCGCATGATTGAGGACGGCGGCTACGGACACACCTCTGCGCTGTATATAAACGCTGCTACAGGGCAGGATAGGATTAAGCAATTAGCCGAACGAATGAAGACCTGCCGTATCCTTATAAACACCCCCTCGTCACACGGAGGCATAGGCGATTTATACAACTTCAAGCTTGCGCCGTCGCTGACCCTCGGTTGCGGAAGCTGGGGCGGTAACTCCACTTCGGAAAACGTAGGGGTTATGCAGTTACTCAATATTAAAACCGTAGCCGAAAGGAGAGAGAATATGCTGTGGTTCCGTGCACCCGAAAAAATATATATAAAAAAGGGCTGTCTGCCCGTAGCTTTAGACGAATTAAAGACCGTTTTAAATAAAAAGAGAGCTTTCATTGTAACCGATAAATTTCTCGGTGAAAACGGCTTTACCCGCTATATAACTGAAAAATTAAACGAAATCGGTATTATGCATAGTACTTTCTCAGACATAATGCCCGACCCTACTCTTAAAAGTGCGCAAGAAGGCGCATCAGTTATGAACGCTTTCAAGCCGGACGTCATAATCGCTCTCGGCGGCGGCTCGGCTATGGATGCCGCCAAAATTATGTGGGTACTGTACGAGCACCCGAAAGTTGATTTCACGGACATGGCAATGCGCTTTTCCGATATAAGAAAGCGTATTTATACTTTCCCGAAATTGGGGGATAAGGCGTACTTTATAGCAATACCCACTTCGGCGGGAACGGGTTCGGAGGTAACGCCCTTTGCGGTAATCACGGACGAAACCACGGGCATAAAATATCCGCTTGCAGACTACGAGCTTTTGCCGAATATGGCGATTATAGATACCGACCTGCACATGTCCGCACCCAAGAGCCTGACCGCCGCCTCGGGAATAGATGCGGTAACTCACGCTATAGAGGCATATGCCTCATTAATGGCAACCGACTACACCGACGGACTCGCATTGCAGGCGCTCAAGATTATATTTGAGTATCTGCCCAAAGCTTACGAGAACGGCTCTGACGAAATTGCACGCGAAAAAATGGCTAACGCCGCAACCATGGCTGGCATGGCTTTTGCCAACGCCTTCCTCGGGGTGTGCCACTCAATGGCGCACAAGCTCGGCGCATTCTTTCATCTGCCCCACGGCGTTGCAAACGCACTGTTAATAAACGAAGTAATTAAATTCAATTCCTCGGAAACTCCCGCAAAAATGGGCACTTTCAGCCAGTATGCATACCCGCACACCCGTAGAAGATATGCAGAAATCGCCGAAACGCTCAATCTCGGCGGAAATACGGACGATGAGAAGGTTGAAAATCTGATTAAAGCAATCGACAGTCTCAAAGACAAAATCGAAATAAAGAAGTCAATTATGGATTACGGTGTTCCCGAAGGTGAATTTTTGCAAAAACTCGACGAAATGGTCGAGCTTGCATTTGACGACCAGTGCACGGGTGCAAACCCGAGGTATCCTTTAATGAGCGAGATACGGCAAATGTACCTCAACGCATACTACGGCGAACAGGGAGGTCGCAATGAATAAAGAAAATTTAATTTTATCCCGCGAGCACAAGCAGATATTCCGCAAGGGTGATAGCCTTATAAAACGGTTCGACTCCGAATTTTCCAAAGCCGACGTTTTAAATGAAGCGTTGAACCACGCCCGTGTGGAGGAGACCGATCTCAATATCCCCAAACTCCGCTCGGTTGAAGTGGTTGACGGAAATTGGGCGATAATTCTCGACTTTATCGAGGGCGCAACCTTGCAGTCGCTCATGGACTCCTACCCCGAAAAAGAGGACGAATATCTGAATTTCTTTGTGGATTTGCAGATGAGCGTTTTAAAGCATAAAGTGCCCATGCTCAATAAGATGAGGGATAAATTCAACGGTAAAATCTCCAAAGCCGATATCGATGCAACCACCCGCTACGAGCTGCACACCCGCCTCGACTCCATGCCGAAGCACGATAATCTTTGCCACGGCGACTTCAACCCTACAAATATTATAATTACCGCAGACGGCACACCATATATTATCGACTGGTCGCACGCCACGCAGGGCAACGCCTCGGCGGACGTCGCCCGTAGCTTTATGCTGTTTTATATGAGCGGAAGAGTGGAGCTCGCACATAAATATTTAAATCTCTACTGCAAAAAGAGCGACACGGCAATTCAGTATGTTCAGCGCTGGATTCCCATAGTTGCGGCTTCCCGCCTCGTAAAAGCCGAGCCGCACGAGATAGAACTTCTCAAACAGTGGATAAACGTAGTGGACTACGAATAAAAGCAAACACAGACTTTTAGCAAAAGCCCGACTGCTGTTGCAGTCGGGCTTAAATAATTTTAACGGTGACTTACTTCTTTTTTTCTTGTCTGCGTTTATCGTTTATTATATCGAGTGCGGCTTCGTCTATCAAAGAAATATTTTCTTGCTTTGCTATATTCACCATTTGAGTAAGTGCGGCTTTAAGGAAAATACGGGGAATTTTAGTCAGCTTTGCGCACGCATCTTCGGTAAATTTCACTTCGGGGTCAATCCTCGAAGCGGCGTAAATAACCGACTTTACGTCGCCCTCTTTCGCCTGTATTTTTTCGGATATCGGGCGCTTGAATTTGGTGTACCAGAAGTTAGTGCTGTCTCTATAACCGTAGTCTACGGGAACGCTGGGGAAGCCCCCTTTGCTCACGCCGTTCACAATAGAATTGTGGTATTTTTCTTTCATTAAAATTTTGTCAATCTTCAAAATAAAGTGTGCGCCGAACTTGCTGGTTATGCCGTTGAAATTTCTGTAAGGGGCCTCGTAGCCGTCCAGATTCCCCGCCTTATCTTTGAAAGCGTCTTCAAGCGTATCGTCCCAGGAACACTCGAAAACCTGATAACTTTCCTCTACTATTTTAGGTCTGTCGGCGGCAATCGTGCTGTTTGAAAGAGTGAAGATGCAGTTTTTCATCTTTTCCTCGGTGGTATCTCCGGGGAAGCCCAGGCGTACGGCTTCTTTAAAATATTTTCTGTCGTCGGTTATAAAGTTTAAAGAACACTTTTTGTTGCGCAGAATATTCTGTGCGGTGTTGGAGCTGTTTCTGCACTCCAAAATCATGGCGTAGTAATCCTTGCCCGCAATATAGTAGGGGAAACAGAGGGAGTACGCCCCGAGATTGGTCTGTCCGTTTTCGCTCACCGTTCCAACTAAAATTGTGGGCATGGGGAAGAAGGCGGAAGTCTGATAGAAGTTATCTACAATTCTGAGCTCTTTTAATTTATCCATTTTTCTACCTCAAAATAATTATACAATTATTATACTCCCCCGAAAGCTCGTTTGCAAGTGCGATTTTTAATTTTAAACAAAAGTGCAACCACCTTTTATTACGGCGTTTTATGTAAATTCCTTGCATTTATGCGCAAATATTGATATAATTCAATTACTATGGAAAGGCTACTGTGTTTTGTAAGAGTTGATTTTATAGACGACCCCAACGTCTCCGGATACGGGTTTTGGTATTGGAGCGAATTCAGAGAGGCGGAGGTAGGCGACTGGATTGTTGCACCCATCGGCAAACACAATAAATTGCAGGAAGGTATTATAACAGCAGTAACGTTCAGAACGGAAGACAATGCTCCTTATCCGTTTGAATTTATAAAAAAAATTAAAGAGTTAAAGAAGACCAACAGAATAAAATAATTTATTTGGCAGAAAATAGGTAGTATGGAAATGACGGTACAGGAAATTTTCGACGAAGTACGGCAAATAGATATTTACGACAACGGCTCAAATATAAAGCTTCTGCCCGCACAGATGGGCTATAAGCTCGTGATAAACTCCTTTAAAAATCTGCTTGAGGGCGGGCGTCAGATGCCGGCTTTCGGCGTAAGCCTTGATAACGAAACCCGAGCGGCAATGAGAGAGGGGCTGTGGGTTGAGTTCGACTTCGGCAAAAAGCTCCGGTACAGCGAAATGTCGTTTGAAAAGCTTTTGGTTCAGGTTGTTTCGTCTTGTTCGGGATTTAATATAATCCGCTACAATGCAGACGAGGGCTATCAAGGCAGGTGTTACTATTTTGCGCTTGACGGAAATATGAGCAATTTTTACGATATTTTAAAATCGGTTTAATCAAAAAAGCGGGCATCAAGCCCGCTTTTTGTGTGTATTAAGTTTAGCCCACTACAGATTTTTTATAAGCGGCTATCGCCTTTGAAAGCTGGTCGGGGCAGGACGTGTCGTTGCGGCACTTTATTCCCGCAAGCAGCTTTTCTGCTTCGTCAATATCTTTGCCTTCAATGAGCTTTGAAACTCCCTGCAAATTTCCGCTGCACCCGCCTATAAATTTTACGCCGTGCAGCTTGTTGTTCTCAACTTCGAATATGATTTGTCTGGAACACGTTCCCGAAGTGGTGTAAACAAACATTGTTATCTCCTAATCGCATAAATTTTCGTATATAACAGAGTACAGGTCGGCGGCTTTTTCTTCCCACTTTTTATAGATGGTCTTTGCCGTCTTTTTGTCGGGTACTACAAATTTGAGCTCAAGCATGGGCTGCACAGCCGCAAGTATTTTTAGGGCGACGGTGTAAGTGCCGTCCATATTCTGATAGTAGTCGCTGCGGCATTCCTGACGGGTTCTGTATCTTGCGCTGTTCTTTTTTACGAATATCGAAATCTCTTCCCTGACGCTTTTGGGAATGTTTATGTAAAAGTTTGCAAGCGTCTCTCTGCCGTCGGGGGTAATGGTATATAAAGTATCCTCGTCCTCGCTCACGGCGTAAATAAAGTTGTCGTCAATCAGCTTGTGAATTACGTTCACACAGTCCATGTAGCCCATCCAACTGTTAGAGGACGTGCACATATCAACAATCGTGCGCTCGGACAGCGCACTTTCCATTTTGTCAAAGACAAACAGAATTATTAATTTGTTGGTGGACGTTTCGCCTGTATTCAACATAATTCTACAAATTTCTTAAAAAATTAAAGGTGAAAACATTATACATAATATTTTCGTGAAAATCAACACATTTTATTTTAAAAATTAATTCAAATTTAATTAATTGTGTGTTATAATATAACAAACCGTATCAAAAGGAATGGATTATGAATACAAAAGAGCAGGTTTTATCTTTTTTTGAAAAGTGCGACGAGCTTAAAAACTGTAAATTCATCATGGCGACCACCAAAATAAAGGATATTTTAAGGTGTATAGTAAACTGTCCGGATATCTACAGGCTGTTTGAAGACGTCACAAAGGATTTCAACTATCCTTATGCCAAATCCAAGTGCCTTATTACTGTGAACGACGGAGCGTACAAGCGTAGCTATTGCGTTATGCCGCAGACCGTTGCCCAAAGGCTTGCTTTTGCGTTTTGCCTTATGGTTGAGTTTGACAGCGAAACTTTGGACTTCAACGAATTTTTAAGCCGCTACTTCCCCGAGGACGGTAGCTATTTTGCAAGCTATCACGCATTCTGCGATACGATAATAAAAAGCATGCGTGACGCCGTTGCAGAAGTCTTTAAAGATGAGCTCGGCGAGCTTTCGCAGGGTTCTTCCGGGGAGAATAGCGCAAGCACCGCAAAGGCGGGGTTTATTTCGGCAATTAATCTCGCCATCTCCGAAGAAAAGCAGTTTATATCAACCAACACTGCTATTCCCGATGCCGAAAAAGAGGGCGGGCTGATTATACTTACTCAGCTTCTCGAAGCGGTGAAAAATTGTAACGCTCAGCTTATAAACGCCCTTTTGTGCGGTTATAATTTCTTTATCCTATATAATAAATGCGTCAGCGGCGGTATTGCCGCTCTCATCAGGGAAATAACGGAATTTGAACAATTAATATGAAATTCAGCGAAAAGAGGCTTGACAGCAAAGTAATTTATAAGGGGAAAATTCTGACTCTGACCGTTGACGACGTGCTACTTTCAAACGGAAAAACCGCAAAGCGGGAAATTGTCAAACATTCCGGCGGCGCTGCCGTACTTTTCGTCTGCGATAATAAAGTATTGCTTGTCCGCCAATTCCGTTATGCTTATAATAAGGAAATGTATGAAATCCCTGCTGGGATAATAAACGAGGGCGAGCTTCCCCAAGCCGCCGCCGCACGGGAGCTTGAAGAGGAAACGGGCTACAAAGCGGAGGTTAAGCACCTTGCGGACATATATCCTTCACCGGGATATACGGATGAAATTATTCACATATATTTTGCGGAAAAATCGACGAAATCACAACAAAATCTTGACGAGGGCGAGCTTTTAAACGCCGAATTTATTCCGCTCGATAAGGTTCTTTCAATGATTGAAAGCGGAGAGATAGCCGACGCCAAAACGGTTGTTGCGATATATAAATATCTTTTAATAAAAAAATAGAAGGGGTGCCCTCGGGCACCCCTTTATTATACGTCTCAGCCGTTGCAACCGCAGCTGTTATTGCTTCCGTAGAGCAAGTTAGCAAGCGAACCGTTTCTCCACATGCTGTAAACGAGTGCGATAAGTATGGGAGTACAGCTTCCCGCAAGAACGCTTTCGATTCCGTTACCGCTTGCGCATGCCGCAAGAAGTAAAAGAATTAAAATCCAAAGGCATGAGTTGTTGCCGCCAAACTGCGAAAAAATGTTCATAATTCCTCCTTTGATAGAGCTGCACGGCATATGTAATATAGTTTGTAGTTGCGTGCAGTATTGTATATATTAAATAATATTTATTTTCTCGTTAAAATGTTACAACGCTTTCAATCGCTTGCAAATCTTAAATACGAATGTTATAATAATTAACGTTTTTCAGATACTTTCGGCGGATATTTTAATTGAATCCGACCGTTTATAAGTATAATATTTTTTTAACTGCGGGTATCCGAAGCGAACCCGACGGAGGTTTCTATGAAGAGTGACAGAGCTCACTTGATTGCGTTTATCGGCGTTATGTCTGCGCTGATATTCGTACTGTTTTTGTTGGAGGGCACTTTACTTTCGGGGGTAGGCATGACCGCTTGCGTCCTTTCCCTGCCTGTGGCTATAGCTTTGAGTATTTACGACGATTGGAAAAAAAGTTTTATCGGCGGTACGATACTCGGCGTTTGTAGCTGTATATTTTGTTTGATTTTAGCGTCATTGTTTATATTTTATGCCAATCCTTTAATTTCGGTATTGCCGAGGTGCTTTATTGGTATAACCGCATATTGGACGTATTTCGGGCTTTCTCGCCTATTTAAGAACGTAAAAAATAAATTCGTAAGTGATTTGCTTCCCGCAGCAATAGCGGGAGTGGTCGGCTCTTTGACCAATACCGTTTTATATTTACTTGCCGTAAATATTTGGGTAGGTGATATTATGGGTGCGCTAACGCAGTTTGTAAACGTTGCGGTTGCAATATATTTCCCCATTGAGCTTGTTGCCTGCATGATACTTGTTCCTACTTACGTTACCGTACTCCGCAAAATAAGCGGAAAAATATTTAAAAAGAAAACCGCTGAAAGTTGCACAAACGCTTCAGATGACGAAGCGTCAATTGCAAACTCGGAATCTATAAAAGGTGAATAATGATAATTTGTCTTGACGTAGGCAATACCAATATTAAATTTGCCGTATTTGACGGTGGTAATCTTAAAATAAGCTTCCGTGTTGCAACCGAACACAAAAAGACCTCCGACGAATACGGCGGTCAGCTTATATCGATTTTGGGCAACAACGGCATAAAGGCGTCTGATATGGAGGGCGGTATAATTTCTTCGGTTGTCCCTCAGCTCGATTACACACTAGAGAGAATGTGCCGCACTTATCTTAAAATTCAGCCCTTAATGCTTGGACCGGGGTTAAAGACAGGGCTCAACCTCAAAGTGGACGACGCCAAAGAGGTGGGGGCGGACAGAGTTGTAAACAACGTTGCCGCCGTAAAAAAGTACGGTTACCCGCTTATAATAATAGATTTCGGCACGGCAACAACTTTCAACGTTATCGACGAAAAGAGTCAGTTTATCGGCGGCGTCATCGCCCCCGGAATAAAGGGCTCGCTCGACAGTCTTGTAAACGGCACGGCAAAGCTTCCGAGAGTGGAGATAGAACGCCCGAAATCGGTTATCGGCAAAAACACCGTCACCAACATGCAGTCGGGAATATTCTTCGGCTTTGCGGGACTCGTCGAGTACATAGTCAAAAAAATCAAGCGTGAGATGAAAGCGGATAATATCAAGGTTATCGCAACGGGCGGCTTTTCCGAAGTTATCGCAGGCGAAATTTCCTGCATAGACCAAGTGGACAAGCTGCTCACCCTCAGCGGCTTAAAATATCTGTACGACCTCAACAGTAATATATAATATGTTAAAAATAAACACCTCGGCTTATTTCAATAAGCCGAGGCGTTTTATATAAGGTTTAAATCTATTTACTGTAGTTCGGAATAGTTTTCAGATAGTCCTCATTTATCCAAAAAGTGGAAGCGCCTGTTACGAGCACGTTTTTAGATATAGTTACAAGCCTCGACCAATTTGTTGAAGTGTAGCTACCGTCGTCGCCGTCAAGTGTTGTTATGCTGTCGTAAAAGCATACGACTGCACTCTTGTCGCTGTCAGCGTATGTATATTTAAAATGAATTACATAATGTGCGTGTGAATAATCATCATGTAGAGTATATTCGCCTGTGCCGTTAGAATGGAAGACGAAGGACGATTGTTCGGCTGCGTCTTTTTTAACTTCACTGCTGAAGATATAGCGTTTATCCATAGCGAGCTTACCGTCGCTACCGCAGGCGGTAAAGGCAAACGCACAGCAGAGAGTTACAACTACGAGCATTAAAAAAACAGCAATTTTTTTCATAAATTTACATCTCCTTTTTAATTTATTATAGTGGTGAAAAATATCGTTGTCAACGGTAATTAAAAATAAATTTATTTTAAGACTGTTAATATAAGCAAAATCACTTGATTTTTTAATTGAAATTCTTTATTATATTGATTGTCGAGCTGAAACATGCTTGGCGGCGATGCAGAGATGGCTGAGCGGTTTAAGGCGCACGATTGGAAATCGTGTGACGGCTAATACCCGTCCGGAAGTTCAAATCTTCTTCTCTGCGCCACGCAAAAACGCCCCAATATTTTGGGGCGTTTTTGCGTGGCACAGACATGTAGCCGCTTGAAATGATGCAGTTCACGCGAGCACATAGTGCGACGCTTTGCGCACATGCGCAAAATCTTCTTACGCTTTGCAAAAGTTCCTTTTAAAAAGCGTGCAATCAATATAATATAACTTTTGCTTATATGAACTATAAGTTTAAATGATAATTTAGTTTTATAGGAATATTTGAAAAATAAATAACTGCATGTTATAATATATATAAAAGAAAATTATGCCGTTTGGCATTAAAAATATAAGGAGTATTTATGAAGTACGTAGAAAAAGTTTTAAAGAACCTCAAAAAGAACAACCCCAACGAACCTGAATTCCATCAGGCTGCAACCGAGATCCTGAACAGCCTTGCACTCGCTGTTGAAAAGCACCCCGAGTACGAAGCTGCAGGACTTCTTGAAAGATTCGTTGAGCCTGAAAGAGTAGTTATGTTCCGTGTTCCTTGGGTAGACGACAAGGGCAAGGTTCAGGTAAACAAGGGCTACCGCGTTCAGTTCAACAGCGCAATCGGTCCTTACAAGGGCGGCTTAAGATTCCACCCCTCGGTAAACCTTTCAATCATTAAGTTCCTCGGTTTCGAGCAGACCTTAAAGAACAGCCTTACAAGCCTTCCCATGGGCGGTGGTAAGGGTGGTTCCGACTTCGACCCCAGAGGCAAGTCCGACGGCGAAATCATGCGTTTCTGCCAGTCCTTCATTACCGAGCTTTACAGACATATCGGTCCCGATACCGACGTTCCCGCCGGTGACATCGGCGTAGGCGGCAGAGAGATCGGCTATCTGTTCGGTCAGTACAAGAGAATCGTAGGACAGTACAGAAACGGCGTTCTTACCGGTAAGGGACTCACCTTCGGCGGAAGCCTTATCAGACCCGAAGCTACCGGCTACGGCGCTACGTACTTCCTTGTTGAAGTTCTTAAACATCTCGGTCAGGATATCAAGGGTAAGACCTTCGCACTTTCCGGATTCGGTAACGTTTCTTGGGGCGCTGCAAGCAAGATCACCGAGCTTGGCGGCAAAGTACTTTCAATTTCCGGTCCCGACGGCTATGTTTATATCAAGAATGGTATCACCAAAGAGATGATCGACTATATGCTCGTTATGAGAAGCTCCGGCCGTGACAAGGTTCAGGATCTTGCCGACAAGTTCTCAGGTGTTGAGTTCGTTGCAGGCAAGAAGCCTTGGGGCAACGTTAAGGCTGAAATTTATATGCCTTGCGCAACCCAGAACGAAGTTAAGCTTGAAGATGCAAAAGCAATCGTTGAAATGGGCGTTAAAATCGTTAACGAAGTTTCAAACATGCCTTGCACCAACGAAGCTGTTGCATACATGCAGGAAAACGGCATAATCGTTTGCCCCTCCAAAGCAGTTAACGCAGGCGGCGTAGCAGTTTCCGGTCTTGAAATGAGCCAGAACAGCGAAAGACTTTCCTGGTCCAAAGAGGAAGTTGACGAAAAGCTTAAAGGCATCATGGCTAATATCCACAAGCAGATCGTTGATGCATGCGAAGAGTATGAGCTTGGCTACAACCTTGTAGTAGGCGCTAACCTTGCAGGCTTCAAGAAGGTTGCAACCGCTATGATGGAGCAGGGTATTGTTTAATTAATACCGACTGCAAAATTAAATTTGCATAAATTATGCGGCGAGCCGTTTGGCTCGCCGCAACTTTTTATAGCTAAATTACTATCGGGCTCCCAAAAAGTATCGCAGAACTTTTTGGGAAAAGGAGCGGCAAGCGCAAAAAGGGCACAACCAAATGATTTTGATTGTGCCGAAACAGCGCTTTGCTGCGACGTGGAGCAGGTGACGGGAGTCGGACCCGCCGAAATCAGCTTGGGAAGCTGACGCCATACCGATAGGCGACACCTGCAAATTTGTAAAATTAATATAACATAAATAGTTGGTATTGTCAATCCGTTTATTTAAATCTTATTGACACGGTAGTTAAAATGAGCTAAAATATTTTTATGGATTGGCTCATTTGGTTTTTGATAATAATAATTATTATTGTTCTTATAATTGTAACGGTATACTTTTTTATTCAACTGCTACGCAAGCCCGAAAAACCCGAAGAAAAGAAACCCGCTGACAACGTAATTATAATCACTGAGGAAATTGTTGAAAAGAAAGTAGTTAACGAACCTGTAACCGAAACAACTTCCGATAACGAAGACAATAAGTAGGGGCATGTATGAAAGAAAGAATTATAGAGTGGATAAAAAACTATTTTGAAGAAAACGGCAAGGGCAGTAACGCCGTAGTAGGTATTTCGGGAGGAAAAGATTCCTCCGTCTGCGCCGCATTGCTTGTGGAAGCGTTAGGTAAGGACAGGGTAATAGGCGTGCTCATGCCGCAGGGCAACCAGCACGATATCGACGTGTCCCACGCCCTTGTGGAGCATCTCGGCATAAAGCACTATGTTGTAAATATCGGCGAAACGTACAATCAGCTTGTTTCCGCCGTAACGGCAAGCGGAATAAAAGAAGAGGATACAAAATCTAATTCCGTATTTTATTCAAACACTCCTGCAAGGCTTCGTATGACTGTGCTATACGGCATTTCGGCACTGCATAACGGCAGAGTGGTAAACACTTGCAACAGGTCTGAAGATTATGTGGGCTATTCAACCAAGTTCGGCGATGCGGCCGGCGACTTCAGTCCGTTGAGCGACCTGCTTGTAAAGGAAGTAAAGGCACTCGGCTACGAGTTGGGGCTTCCCGCAAAGTTTATCGAAAAAGCCCCTGAAGACGGTCTGTCTGGCAAAACCGACGAAGACAACATGGGCTTCACCTATGCCGTTCTCGACCGCTATATCGAAACGGGCGAAATCGAGGATTTGGCAATAAAGCAAAAAATAGACCGCCTGCACAAAGCCAATCTGCACAAACTCCTCCCCATGCCCAAGTTCACAAAGTAAAAATAACCACCCCGAAAGGTTTACGCCGTTTCGTGGTGGTTTTAATTTATAAATTTCATTATTAAACATTATGTATTCCGTAAATGGGAGACGCCGATAGGCTCTCCCGTTTTTTGTTATTTTTGACTGTCGAATTTTGAAAAATTTTGTAACAGAATTGATGATAAATTCGTCAAAGTAAATAGTAGATAAATTTATCTGACTTACTTAATCCGATTCATAGAGACTTAAAACAGGTGGCAACTTAGGCAATAACTTAGGCAGCAACCTGTTTTTTAATATGAACGTGCTTTACTTGTGTCAAAAAATTATATCTACGGTATTTTTGTCAAAAATACAAATTGGGAGGGTAGGTTTTTATGAAATATCATCAATGGCTTAACGAATGGCTCGCAACTTGCGTAAAGCCAGCGGTAAAGTCGAGGACGTTGGAGCGATATAAGGCAATAGTGCGTTTGCAAATCGTTCCGGGCATCGGAGGGTACGACATGGCGGAATTAACTCCATTCGTGTTGCAGAAATTCACTGCGGAGCTTTCCGAAAAGTACTCAAGCAACACGGTAACGGGGATAATCAACGTGATAAAAAGCTCGCTTACCCGTGCACAAAAAATGGAGCGGGTGGCAACGCAGTATTCGGACGTTATAGAATACCCCAAATCCACCGAAAAGACGGTTGAAAGTTTCACTCGGGCAGAGCAGAAAAAAATAGAACAATACGTTTTTAACAGCTATAAGCCCAAAAATTACGGTTTAGTTCTTTGCCTTTATACGGGCTTGCGTGTGGGCGAGCTTTTGGCGCTTGAATGGGGGGATATAGATTTCACCCACCGTCGCATAACTGTCACCAAAACCTGCACCGACAAATGGGTCGGAGGCGTATATAAAAAGGTCATAGATACGCCCAAAACCAACTCATCGAGGCGGATAATTCCGCTGCCGGCGCAGCTTGTTCCGTATCTTAAAGTCATAAAAAAGCAAAGTAAAAGCAACTTTGTAATCAGTGGCACCAACGGCGAGGACGTTTCCGTGCGTTCCTATCAAAAGACTTTTGCAGTTATTTTAAAAAAGCTGGATATCGGACATCGTGGTTTTCATGCGCTTCGACACACCTTTGCCACGCGCGCTCTGGAGTGCGGAATGGACGTAAAATCTCTTTCCGGCATACTCGGGCACAAATCCCCCGTAGTAACGCTGAAGCGCTACGCACACAGCTTTTGGGAACACCAAAACGCAATGATGAACCGTATCGGTAAAATGTTGACTGCCGACGCCGCAATTTATTGACAATTTCAAAGCGCATTGATAAAATATTTGTTACCACATTATTTTAATCGGACTTTTTTAACGAATGATTGAGCAAAAATTTGAAGACGTTTTCACGTTTGAGGCGCTGTACCAGGGGCACATGCGCGGACGTGCCGCAAAACGTGACAAAAAGCCACTCGTTAAGTTTGAAACGGATATGTTAGGTAACATATATAACGTATACCGACGCCTTAACGATGGCTCTTTTAAAATAAGCGGATACAGCCATTTTACGGTCTGTGAGCCCAAAAGGCGAGAAATTCAAACCCTGCACTATTCCGACCGAGTCGTCCAGCACGTAATTTGCGACGACGTTCTTGCGCCGTACTTCACTGAACGTGCGATTTTGGATAACGCAGTCTGCCAAAAGGGAAAAGGCAGTCACTTTGCGCTGCGGCGGTTTGAAGATAAACTACGTAAATTTGTGCGAACGCACGGTGTAAACGGTTACATATTAAAGTGCGACATTTTAAAATATTTTCCGACTATTCCGCACGAGCAGTTAAAGCGTATTTTCTGCTCGGAATTTCGTGATCAAAAATTAAAAAATCTCATCTCGCACATCATAGACAGTTACCACACCGCCCCTGAATATCTCCAAAGCTACGGCTTTGAAATAGACGTTCCCGACCCTGCAAAGAGCGGCAGAGGCGTTCCGATAGGCAACCAAACGAGCCAGATTTTCGGAATGTTCTATCTCAACGAGGTTGACCGCTTCGTCAAGGAAAAACTGCGTGTAAAAATTTACTCACGCTATATGGACGACTTTGTGCTCGTCCACGAAGATAAAAAATTCCTTCAGGATGCGCTTAAACTGATAACCGAAGAGGTGAATAAGCTCGGTTTGAAGTTCAACTCCAAAACTCAGATATTCCCGCTTAAAAACGGCGTAACGTACCTCGGATTCCGCTATTTCGTCACCCCGAGCGGCAAACTCATAAAAACCGTAAAGAAAAAGACCAAACGCCGGCTGCGCTGGCGAGCCCGTCTTTTAAAAAAGGCGTGTATAGAGGGACTAATAGATTCCGAAAGAGTAACGCAATCGCTTGCCGCATTCAACGGGCATTTAAAGCATGCAAAAAGTTATAAAATAAAAAAAGAACTTTGGGCAAAACTCCTTGCATATTCAAATAACGTAGTAGTGGTAAAAACAAATGGAAAATAAAACGAATGAACAGCTCTCGCTCGAGATGATTGAAAAAGAAATACAGGCGGAACTTAACACGCCCGAGTCGGCTGGCATAGAAGAACCTGCCTTTGCGGGCTTGGAGAACGCATCGCGTAAGCCGTTCCAGATTAAAGACTTCAACGCCCCGCGCGACAGGGAAATGGCGGTATTTACTCACGCAAAAAAGCTGAGCGAATATATCTTCGTAATAACCGAAAAGTCACCCAAAAAATTGCGGTGGAGTATAGTTACCCGTCTGCAAAACGCCTCGGTCGAGCTCATCGAAAATCTCTACCGTGCCAATTTCGAGCGGGAGGAGGACGTGCGATTAAACTATCAGAAGTCCGCAGCGGTCAGTTTAAGGCTTATCGATTTCTATACGGAAACGGCAAGAAAAAAGCAGGCTATAACCGTCCGTCAAACGGCAATAATCGCAAGGCAATTGGCGGAAACGGAAAAACTTTTGAACGGCTGGGTAAAAAGCACCAAAAAGAAATAATCCGCACATATCCCACGGTCAAATATAAAAAAGTCGGCAATATGCCGTTCTTTTTAGGGTGAAAGTTCGCATCACAGGGTCTGGCTGCGCTCCGGCAATAACAATAACGCTAACAATGCAAACGGTTTGACGCCTGCCGGTGTCAACGCTAACAATAACGTCTCGGTCTCGTACGCTGTGCGGCCCGCGCTTCACTCGCTTGCAAAAGAAGAGCAAGTAGATTCCGGTACTCGGTTCATTCAAGGATAACCGGGCAGATATGATTGAGTTGAAGGGAACTTTCGTCCTGCCTGCGCCATATACGGCAACGGTAAAACCAACTCAACCTTGACTTGACGGAGCAGATTAAATTCTGCCTTTCAAGCCATGAACTGTTTCAGTGGTTGAGTTCCTTTGAAAACTATGTCATTCTGAACGCAGTGAAGAATCCCCACGATAAAGCATACAAACTATGGGATTCTTCGACTTCGGGCTACGCCCTACGCTCAGAATGACAACTCAACAACAAAAAAGTCGGCAATATGCCGTTCTTTTTAGGGCGAAAG
>JAFLVN010000010.1 GCA_022508285.1 Clostridiales bacterium | reverse complement strand
CCGCTACCAAAACTGCGAGCATCCCCAAGAGCGCATTTTTTGGAGATTTCAAGCGGAGAGAGTGCAGACGTACTAAGCGGTACGACAAGCGAGCGGAGCGCAGAAAGAACAAAAAAGGTGCTCTTGGAGACTTATGTTGTTCGATTCTCGTGTGGCTAAATAATATTTAAAAAGTGTTGTAATTTCTATCACATTTTGCTATAATAATAAATGGGAATATGATTACGTGTTTTGTGTTTTTTAAGGGGGCGAAGTTTTAAATGAAGAGAATTGGGCTGCTTACAAGCGGCGGTGATGCTCCCGGAATGAATGCCTGTATCAGGGCGGTTGTGCGTACTGCGTTATATTTCGGTATGGATGTGTACGGAATCCAGCGTGGATATCAGGGATTGATTGACGACGATATGATACCCATGCAAATGCGCTCCGTATCGAACATAGTTCAAAGAGGCGGCACGATGCTTATGACTGCCCGCTGTCTTGAAATGCTGACAAAAGACGGACAGGAAAAGGCTGTTAAAACGCTTAAAAACCGCAAAATAGACGGGCTTGTTGTAATCGGCGGTGACGGTTCCTTCAGAGGAGCAAAATGCCTTTCGGAAGATTACGGTATTCCCACAATAGGTATTCCCGGCACGATTGACAACGATCTTGCGTATACCGACTATACGCTTGGGTTCGATACCGCCGTAAATACTTGTTTAGACGTCATAAACAAATTGCGCGATACTATGACTTCTCACGAAAGGATTTCCGTAGTCGAAGTTATGGGCAGGCATTGCGGCGATATTGCCCTCTATGCTGGTATTGCCAGCGGCGCTGAAATAATAATCGTTCCCGAAGTTCCAATCGACATGGAAGATATTATAATGAGAATTAACCGCTCTCGAGTTGACGGTAAGCGCTCAAATATCATTCTCCTTGCCGAAGGCGTTTGTACGGCGGATGAATTTTCAAAGCGGCTACAATCGGTTACGGCGTATTCAGTCCGTTCAACAGTTATCGGGCATATTCAGAGAGGCGGTTCGCCTACGATGGCGGATAGAATGCTTGCGGCACAGTTCGGAAATAAAGCTGTTCGACTTTTAAACGACGGCATAGGCGACAGGGTTGTTGGCATACGCAAGAACGAAATCATTGACATGGATATAATCGAGGCAGTAAGTATGAAGAAAAAGTTCAATTATGAACTTTACCAAACTCTTCAAATGATTTCTATGTGATTGTCAAAGCCGCTAATAAAGCGGCTTTAATAATGAAATATCAGAGAGGAAATGTGATGATACTGACTGTTTGTTTAAGCCCGTGCATTGACGTAAATATTGAAGTTGAGTCTTTGAACGCAGGCAAAACACATAAGATTATAAGTAAAAGAGTATTTTTTACAGGAAAGGCGATAAACGTAGCAATCGGGCTTTCAAGGCTGAAAGCAGACTCGTTTGCAACCGGTTTTATGTACGAGGAGAACGGTCATCTGTTCGAACAGGAGCTTCACAAAGAGGGCGTTACATATAAATTTGTTTGGAATGACGGTAGAGTGCGTGAAAATTATAAATTTATCGACCATAAATCTATGCTCACGGAAATTGACGATATCAGCGCCGAAGTCAGCCAGCAGAAGCAAGAAGATTTGATAAACCTTGTCGGTCAGCTTGCTCCGTCTTGTGAAGCGGTAGTAATTTCGGGCGGACTTGCAAAGGGAATGTCTGCCGATTATTACGCTAAAATATTAAGAGTAATCCCCGAAAACGTTAAAAAAGTTGTTGATACCGAGGGAGAAAGACTGTTTGAATCCTTAAAATACGGAGTCGATTTAATTAAACCCAATATTGAGGAGCTTGAAAGAACGCTCAATCGCTCGGCAAAAACTCAAGATGAAATGCTTAAGGCTTGCCACGAGCTTATACGTATGGGTGCTAAGCGCGTATTGCTTTCACTCGGTAAGGGCGGAGCTATTATCACGGACGGTGAGAAAAATTATTTTTGCAAGAGCGTGAACGTGGCTATGAATTCGACGCTTGGTGCGGGAGATAGCATGGTTGCCGCCGCAACTCAGGCGCTTGCGGCAGGGGCGCCCCTTGAAGAAATTTTGCGCAAGGGTGTTGCCGCCGGTACGGCTGCCGTGACTACGCCCGACAGTATATCTTTTGTCAAGGATAAGTATGAGGAAATTCTTTCCGCATTGCAGGTAAAAGAAATACACTTAACTGCTTGATAAATTTTTACGCATATTGTATAATTAAATAAAAGCATAGGAGAATTTTTATATATGGAAATAAAAAGCAATGATAACAAAATAATTGAAACTGACATTCCCGTTGAAACCGAGGCGGTAGAGGGGGCTTCAATTGAAGAAACGGCTGAAACACAGGTTGAAGTTGCTGAAGTGACATCCGAACAGCCCAATAAACGTATTAGAATAGCAATAGCAAAACGCAAAACCGACAAATAAAATATTGCGGGCAAAGGACAAACTTTGCCCGCCGCTTTTATAATAAAACTTTGTTATAAAATTTTTGTAAACCGCAAAAATGAATTGACATTAAAAGCGTTATTTAATATAATATTTTAGTAAATTGGAATTGCTGCTATGGCTCAGCAGGTAGAGCACGTCCTTGGTAAGGACGAGGTCACCGGTTCAAGTCCGGTTAGCAGCTCCATTGTTGCCCTTCTCTAAAACGAGAAGGGCACTTGTTTTGACCTAATAATTTAAATCAGCCAAAAACCTCCTGCGATATTACGCAGGAGGTTTTGTATTGCTAAGATTTCATTTCGGTTAGTGTTTATGCGCGTTTTTTTGATTTGGGTTTTTTAACACACACAACTATTGTTATCAGTAATGCAACCACCAATAATCCGGCAACGACACCAACAATTATTAAACCTGTTACCGGTTTGGGTGGATCTGTTACGGTTATTTTGATAGCCGCACTTTCAGCAACAATAGGAGTAACACCCGATATCGAGGTTATTTTTAAAGTATATTCTCCGGAATCAGATGTCTTTGCGTTTTTGATAAAGAGTGTGGCATCGGTTTGATCTGATAGCGCAACGCCGTCCTTATACCACTGATAAATGTTTATGTCACCGTACACCTTAACCGTAGGTTCAATTTTTATTTCCTTTCCGGCATTTAAAGAGAGTGTTTTTTCAGTTTCGGCAACAACGATTTCAGCTTGTTTGAATTCCTTAATGACTATGTGCTCGCCACGTGATTCTTCAGCCGCCTTAACATTTTCAGATACAAAATTAACTTCAATAATGGTTTGTACGTCCAATTCGTTGTATTTGAGCTCCAGCTCGGTACCGCTGACTTCAACTTTTTTGCCGTTTACTTTGACGGACTCGACAGCGTAACCTTCCTTGGCGTTGATTTTGAGCGTGCGTGAGGAGCCTTCTGCGACCTTGAACATATTGTTGGTTTGCTTACCTTCTTTTAATTCTTCTTCAGACAAATCAACGTGAGCGCTACCGCCTGACGTGGTTGTGACGATTACGGTTTTGTCCGTCGTCTCGAGCGCTTCGCCCTGTCTTACAACGATCGCAAACGGGCTGAAGGATTTGACGAGAATGATAAGTCCGAGAGGAGTTACGGTAACTTCGAGTTTCTCAACTTCAACGACGTTGTTCTGAGCGTCTCTTATAAAGTGGTATGCCTCGAACATAACGCCGTCCATGGAGTCGTCGTACGTGAAGCCTTCGGGGAAGCCGATACCGATGCGTACGCCCTGACCTGTTTTGATGGAAACACCTTTGCAGATAGTGAGAGAAATATTGTAGGTGAAGCTTTCGAATCCGCCGTCTTCCACGTCGCCTTGATTCGTGTCGAGTGCGTGCTCAAGCAGATCGTTCATCTGCGATTCCTGCTTTTTGCTAGGGGAAGTTACGACGAGCGCAAGTCTGCTTTTCGTATCGCTGAGGTCGTAACCGTCGGACGTCTTCCAACCTTCCGTAGAAAGGTCGCCGCTTTCAACAAGTTGAGGCTGAGCGTATACGCTCCAGTGGAAGCCGTTTGCCTTATAGCACATGGCGTCACTCTCGTAACCCGCGCAGAAAGCAGCGGAGTTTACCTGTTTTCCGGAGTTTTCGCCCACTAAATTGAAGTTAAAATAGTACATTACGTTGTCGTGCGCATATTCGGGGCTAGGCGTAAACTTAAATGATACACGTCCGCCTCTTATAAAGTTAGTATTATTACCTTCGCCTCTGTCCCAGGTAAGGGTACTTAAATCTACAACTTTCTCAAGCACGATTGCGTTGGTGCCTTTCACAAATTCGCCATTTGCGCGCATTCCGTAAACAAAAATTTCGAGCTTTTCAGCGCCGTCCATAAGCTTAAGATACTGGTCGTATTCAACCGTAACGTCATAGGATCTACCGATTGCAAGTTTACCCAAAGGGGTGGGAGTAGCCTTTGCGATGAAGGGATTAGAGTACTCGTCCTTATCGCCGGCATAGAGTGTTTCAATGAATCCCGTGCGTGAAACGAACATCGTCGGGTCGCCGAGGAATGCGAACATTTCGGCAATTTTGTCCGGGTCGGTATAACCAAATTTATCATCGGGATCATACTCTTCGCGTGGAGGCACGGTGGTTATGGCAAACTCAAAGCCGTAGGGATGGCTGATGTCCTTAATAAGGGTGTGATCTTCAAATTCTTCAACGTAGCCGGAAGCTCCGGGAACGGAATTGACGTAGCTCCATCTCATTAATCCGTTTCCGTTAAGCGGCGAGTCTTTACCATAATCTTCGGCACCCGACAAATCGCCGCCTGCACGCATGATTTGCTCGGGCAGGTAGTTACCTTCGTAGCGTACTACGATGTATAAGCCGTATTCTTCTGCCGCCTTCTGATATCCGCACCATTCGCCTTGACCGGTTCCGAGACCGAGACCGGTGTCGAGACCGAGACCGTATCTATCATCCGTTGCTTCGCAGAACACGCTTACCTCAATGGTGGTGGACTTCAACGTGGCGTCATACGCATGCTGCGTAACCTTAATCATTCCGTTGGATAATTCTTTTCCAGCCTCAATGTCTGCGCCGAACGTGGTGGATACTACCGAGCCGAGGTTGTGATTGGCAAGCTGAGGGTAAGTGAAGGGATATTCGGCTTCGGACTTATAGCGGCTGGTTGCGTGCTGTGTGTTCATAAGGGAATAGCCCTTTAAGAAGTAATCCTCGGAGTATGCATTGCCTAAACCTTCAAGTAACAAGCCGTTTGCGCCTCTGCGGTTGAGGTCATCGAAGGTCTGGTCAACCGCATACCACTCGCCATCGAGCTGGACGTAGCACCACATATGCAGCTCTTCCTGGTTTTCCCCATGACGGTACACGCCGTTGACGAGCACACAGGGGACGCCGAGTTTATCCATAACGGCTTTGAAAGCGCGGCTGTAGCCTTCGCAAAGGGCTTCGCCCTGATTGCCATCTAAAAATTTACCTAATCCGCTTGGATCTTGAGCTTTAGTACCGTCATCGTGTTTTGCCACGAATACGCCGTAGGGCGTTCTTACGTGACCTTCATTGCCGGGAGTAGCGGTTGCTTCAAGTTTATAGATGGTGTTCTCCGCTATCCAGCTGTGTGCATACTGAATCTGTGCAACCTTGTTAGCAACTTCTTGACCGTACGCATTGACCTGTTCTTCCGTAGGCTTAGCTGCTAATGCTTCTTCAACAACTTTATCGCGTGCATTCTCGTACTTGGTTATTGCATTTTGTACGTCCAGCGAGCTCTTGAAGCCTTGGGTGTAGTAGGTGTCCGCTCTGCCTGAGCCGAGATATGCGTGATACTTTCCTGTGTTGTCCGTAGTTACGCGCAACGAAAGATAATCGAAATCAACGTAGAAGATTTCGGCGTAGTCGGTATAGAAAGCGTCGCGCGCCGCGCCCATCATCTTTACAATCTCCGTCTCGCTGAACATTTCAAGCTGGCTCTGTGTGATAAAGCCGTTTGCCGTGAGGTCGAGATCTCCGCCGCCGATGAAGATCTTATCGTTGTACATCTTCTCCATGGCTTCGTAAAACTTTTTTCTCAAAGCACTTTTCTGCGTATCTCCGTCAGCCAGCTGATTATAGAAGTAGTGGTGGACGTCTGTCGAACTGCTGGATGAAGCAGCGTAGGTCGACGATCGTTTGCCTATATGTATGCCGAATGCCAGCAAACAAGCCAGCATGATACAGGCTAAAAGAGAAATGAGTGATTTTCTTGAAATTATCATATTGCCTCCATATATTTATATATATTTACATTTATATACATTATAATAAATACCTTGACATCTGTCAATTGACTTTTGTCAAGGTATATTAATTTTATGCTTTATATATTTCTCATTAATCCGACGACTTTTCCGAGAATTTGAACGTCGTCCAAAATAAAATCTTCCATATCGTCGTTTTCGGGGTGGAGAATAATTTTTCCGTTGCGCTTAAAAAAGCGTTTAACAGTGGCGGAGTCGTCAACGAGAGCAACAACGATATCGCCGTTATCGGCAGTTTCCTGCTTTTTAACGACTACTTTATCGCCGTCAAACATACCGATTTTTATCATAGAGGAACCTTTAACGTTCAACATAAATAAGTCATCGCCCTCAAAAAAGTTACTCGGGATAGAAAAATACTCCTCGCAATTTTCATTTGCGAGTATGGGCTGACCTGCCGCAACCGTACCGACTAAGGGAACGTTTAAAGTAGGACCTTGCTTTGCAAGCGATAGCGCACGGTTTTTATTGCCCGTCTTTTTTAAAAGTCCCCGCTCAACAAGTCTGTTCATAATCTGATAGGGGGTGGCGGTGGACTTAATATCACAACCCTTGCAGATATCACGCACAGTGGGTGCATAGCCGTTTTCGTTTATAAAGTCCATAATAAAACGGTATACTTTTTCGTCATTATTCAGTTTTCTCATAAAACACCTCTCAAATTTATTGTAACATATGTTTATATAAAAATCAAACGCTTGTTCCGAATTTTTATTTGTTTTTTAAAAATATATGTGATATTATTGTAACAGAGGTGCGGATAATGGCTAAAAAAGAGTGCGTTTTATTTGATAGAGAATGTATTGACTGCGGGGAGTGTGACGTTTGTGACCTGAATCCTGACAAGGTGTGCGATAATTGCGGTCAGTGCCTAGATATCCGTGACGACGCAGTGATTAAGATAGACGGAATAATTCTTGACGATAAAAAGTAACAATATTAAAAAACACGGCTTTGATAGCCGTGTTTTTTATTAATAATCGCTACTCGTCGTCACGTTTCAGTTTTACTTTGCCGACTACGCCGCGGCGGTTTTCGTCTGAAATTGCAGCATAGTGCTTGCGTGTAGTGTTTACGTCCTTGTGACCGAGAACGTCGGCAACAATATAAATATCGCCCGTCGCCTGATAGAGTTGCGTACCGTAAGTGGAGCGGAGCTTATGGGGCGAAATTTTTTTGAGTGGGGAGACTATCTTGGCATATTTTTTAACAAGATTCTCAACCGCACGAACGGTTATGCGCTTTCTGTTATTGGAAATGAACAGTGCGTTGGGCTCTTCAAGAATTTCAGACCCATTTTCTTTATATTCGAGATAGCGCTTTAATGCGTCGGCAACGGCGTCGTCAAAATATAAAATGGATTTACTGCCGCCCTTACGGGTAACGATAAAGGAATTGTCCTTAAAATTCAAATCGTCGTTGTTCAGCCCGACAAGCTCGCTAATACGGATTCCTGTGCCCAAAAACAAAGTTAAAATTGCGCTGTCCCTAACCTTATTTTTTTCGTGATAAGCCATTTGGTGAGGGGTGAGCCCGCTGCCGCTTTCGGCAATATCGAGAATATTGAAAACTTCGTTTTTATCAAGTCTGATTATAGGTTTTTCGTGGAGCTTGGGAGTGGCAACCTTTGCTGTATTGTCAACGCTGATAAATCCTTTATTGAAAAAGAATTTGAACATAGCCCGAACTGAAAAAAGCTTACGAGCTTTTGCCCGCTCGTTGCAGGTATGTCCTTTGTCCGCATAAAAATAGTGGGAGAGGTAGCTCAAAAAATATTCAACGTCGTTGCTCGTAACCGATTCTAAATCTTCAAGAGTAAACTCTTTAACCTGTTTTGATTTTCTGAATTTTTTTTCTTGAAGAAAGTAGAAAAATATTTTTAAATCGTGAGCGTAGTTTAAACGGGTTAGAGTGGATGTCTGACCGTCAATTGCCAAAAAATAATCGTAGCAAAAGGAAGGCAATTCCTCGTCCAAAAGTCGCTCGATTGTTTCAATATTTTTATTGTTTCTCTGAACGTAATAATTTCCCGTTGCCATAATTTAATTATAAAACAAATTGAAATATAAGTCAAATGGAGTAATAGGATTTGATTGCTCAAAACTCAACTCGCATACCCCCAACTTTGGCTTAATGGTGGAATACATAAATACGCCTAACTATTCGTAAAACACAGCTTTTACGAATAGTTAAACCCAAAAACAGATAGATCAGGAGGTAATTCAGGTGATTTTAATTGAAATTTGCATTTATAATCTGAAAATTGCGGAATTTTATATTATTTTTATATCGTTATGTAATTTACAAATTTGAAGTTCATTTTATTAAAAATTTGTATTTTAACAGTTGTTATGTCAGACATAGTACAATAAAAACCGAAGAAAAATCTTCGGCTTTTGTTGTAATTTTTTACTTATTATGTTTTAGACTTTTTAAATTCCAGATATTTGCAGCGTATTCCGAGATGCTTCTGTCCGCCGCAAAAATTCCCGAAGCCGCAATGTTTCTTAAAGACATTTGGTTCCATTTGGTTTTGTCGGTTGCATAGAGATCTGAAATTTCATGCTGCTTATTGCTGTATGCGGCAAAGTCTGCCATGCACATATACGGGTCGGCTACGGGAATTGCCGTTAACAGATAATTTGCGATTTCAGCAAAAGATTTACCGTTGAATCCTAAAATCAGCGCTTCGATAATTCTTCTTAATTTAGGTGATTCGTTGTAGAATTTACTTGAGCTGTAGCCGTTGCGCCAAATCTCGTCAACTTCGTTCGACTTGTAACCAAATATAAATATGTTGTCTTCGCCGACAGCTTCGGCCATTTCAACGTTTGCACCGTCAAGCGTGCCGATTGTAAGCGCACCGTTCACCATAAACTTCATATTGCCTGTGCCGCTTGCTTCCTTGCCTGCAAGTGAAATCTGCTCGGAAACTTCAGACGCCGGCATGAGCTTTTCCGACATGGTGACGTTGTAGTCTTCCATATAGACGACGTTGAGCTTTTTATTAATTTCCGGATACTTTTTAATATCTTCCGAAAGATAATTGATAAGCTGTATTATCTTCTTTGCCATGTCGTATCCCGGAGCCGCTTTTGCGCCGAAAATATAAGTTTTAGGCAACACGTCGAGTTCGGGATTGTCACGCAAATCAAGGTAAGTGTCGATTATGTTAAGTACGTTTAAAAGCTGGCGTTTATATTCGTGTAAACGCTTTGCCTGAACGTCGAACATTGTATTAGGGTCAATTATGACTCCCTGCTTCTTTTTTGCGTATTCGGCAAACTGCTTTTTCTTTAAAAGCTTGATTTCGTCAAGTCTTTTTAAAACAGTCGTATCGTTTTCATACTTTTTAAACTCGGCAAGCGCAGCTCCGTTCAATATATAAGAATCACCTATACACTCGTTTAAAAGTTCGGCAAGCTCGGGATTTGACTGATTGAGCCAGCGCCTGTGAGCTATACCGTTTGTGACGTTGGTAAATTTTTCGGGTGAAAAATCGTAAAAATCTTTGAATACGGAAGTTTTGATTATTTCGCTGTGCAGAGCCGAAACGCCGTTTACGCTGTGGCCGCCGTAAACGGACAGATTTGCCATTTTGATGCGATCGTGCTCGATAATCGACATGCGTGAAATTTTAATCCATTCACCGGGAAATCTGTTCCAAAGCTGCTCGCACAGCCTTCTGTTAATTTCCTTGATAATTGAATGAATTCTCGGAATTATGCGGGAAATTAAATCCTCGCTCCACGTTTCAAGCGCTTCTGCAAGCACGGTGTGGTTGGTATATGCGCAGGTTGAAGTTGTAATTGCCCACGCCTGATCCCAGTCGTAGTAATACTCGTCGATAAGTATTCTCATCAGCTCTGGAATTGCCATTGCGGGATGCGTATCGTTGAGATGGATTGCCGCAAGCTTGGGTAAATCTCTTAAATCACCGTATCTGTGCTTGTGATCTTCCACTATGTTCTGTATTGACGCCGAACAGAGGAAATATTGTTGCTTGAGCCTCAGCGATTTACCTGCCGTGTGATTGTCTGCGGGATAGAGAACTTTTGTTAGCAGATCGGCGTCATTATCGCCCGTCATTGCCTGATAATATTCACCCTGCGAAAAGAGCTTCATGTTGAAGTCCTGCACGGGCTTAGCTTTCCAAAGTCTCAAAACGGAAACTGCCTCGCTATCCTTGCCCGAAACCATCATGTCGTATGCTACGGCTTGAATTTCGGTGCAGTTGATATAGTTTGTCTGAAGTCCGTTTTCCGTCCACTGCTCGTCAATCTGACCGTTGAAGCGGACAATAAAGTTTTTATCCGTTCTCTGCGTGAGCCACGCTTCGCCGCCGGGCAGCCACGCATCGGGCAGTTCTATCTGCCAGCCGTCCACTATCTTCTGTTTGAATAATCCGTATTCATATCTCAACGAGTAGCCCATAGCGGGATAATCGCCTGTTGCAAGCGCATCCAAAAAGCATGCGGCAAGCCTTCCCAAACCGCCGTTACCCAATCCCGCATCAGGTTCAAGCTCGTATAAATCTTCAAGTTTAAGTCCGTAAGACGCCACAGCCTTGTCAAATTCGTGAGTAACGCTTAAATTAAACAGACTGTTTTTAAGCGAACGCCCCATAAGGAATTCCATGCAGAGATAGTAAACCTTTTTTGCTCGTTTTGCTCTGACCTTTTTATTAAACTGTACACGTTTTTGAAGCAGGATATCCCTGACTACCATAACCACGGCCTTATAAATCTGGTCTTTGGAAGCCTCGCCAGGGGCAACTCCGAAATATCTGGCAAGCTTGCCTTTAATTTGTTCCTTGACTTCTTTTTCGGTGATAGCGGTATTGCTCATTCTTGTCTCCTGATGTAATCAATTATTTAGCATATCCAGATAGAGAGCTTCATAATCAAGCGCAGAATGACTCCAACTGAAATCGGTTGTAGCCGCTCTGTACATAAGTTTTGACCACTCTTCTTTATTTTTATAATCTGCACACGCTTTGCGGATTACGAAAAGCATGTCGTGCGCATTATAATTTGCAAAAGTGTATCCGTTGTGAAGCGGTTTGATACTGTCGAAAAGTCCGCCCGTCTCCCTTACAACGGGCACCGTGCCGTAACGGCAGGCAATCATTTGCGAGAGTCCGCAGGGTTCGGACTTGGAGGGCATCAGAAAAATATCCGAGCCCGAATAGATTTTTCTTGATAAATCTCCGTTAAATACGATATTTGCGCTCATCTTATCGGGGTATCTGTTTGCGAGGTCGCGGAAGTATCCTTCAAAATGTGAATCGCCCGTGCCGAGAATTATAACTTGAACGTCGTCCCACAGCAATTCCTCAATAACTTCGGTTACAAGGTCAAGTCCCTTGTGGGAAACAAGTCTTGAAACCATGGAAACTATGGGAGTTTCGGGCTTTTCGGGAAGCCCTAACATCTTCTGAAGTTCACTTTTGCAGACCGCCTTATTTGTAAAATCCTCGGGCGTAAAATTTGCAAACAGATGAGTATCGTGCGTTGAGCTGTATCCTATATCGTCTATTCCGTTTAAAATTCCCGTTAGTTTAAACTCATTCTTTCTTATAATCGGATCAAGTCCGTGCGCATAGTACGGATGCTTGATTTCTTCGGCATACTTGGGGCTGACGGTTGAAAATCTTTCGCAGCACTCTATTGCACCCTTCATAAGATTGATGCTGTTATTATACTCGACAAGATATTTATAACCTTCGTAAATATCGAACAAATCACAGAGTAAATCGAGCGAATACTGTCCCTGATATTCGATATTATGAATGGTGAACAGCGCTCTGATATACTGGTACTCTTCTTTAAAGCAGTAATTTGTTTTAAGATAAATAGCCGCAAGCGCAGCCTGCCAGTCGTGGCAGTGCATTACGTCGGGATAGAAATTCAAAAAAGGCATAATTTCGAGAACGCTTCTCGAGAAAAACGCAAATCTTTCGCCGTCATCAAAATATCCGTAGCAGCCGGGGCGCTTGAAATAGAATTCGTTGTCGATGAAGTAGTATGTAACTCCGTCATTTACGTATTCAAAAATTCCGCAATACTGATTGCGCCATGCAAGATGAACGTACAGATTTCCGAGATAGTTGAATTTATCTCTGTACTCCTTTTTTATGTCTGAAAAGAGCGGAATAACCACCCTCACGTCAAATCTGCCCGTTGCGGCAAGCGCCTTTGAAAGCGAGCCTATGACTTCGGCAAGTCCGCCCGTTGCAATAAACGGGGTGCATTCGGAAGCTACGAAAAGAATTTTTTTCTTTTCTGCCGCTTTTGCCGTTTTGCTGTTTGTTTTAGGCTTTTTCGTTGCGGCAGTCGTCTTTTTTGCCGTCGTTTTAGTGGTTTTTGCAGTCATTTTATACACCTTAATTTAGTTAAATGAGTGAGCCCTTATTTATGAAGTAGGGCTGAATTTCGCAACCGGCAAGTACTCTGTTATCTCGGATAACAACCGACCTATCACTTACTACGTATGCGAGATTGCAGTTTTCGCCAACAAAACCGTCGGTCATAAGAATACAGTTTTTAACAACCGCACCCCTGCCTATCTTCACGCCACGGAAGAGAACACAGTTTTCAACAGTTCCCTCAATTAAACAGCCGTCGGATATAAGCGAGTTTTTAACTACGGCGGTATCGGCAAACTTTGCAGGTGCGCTATCGTTTACGTACGTATAAACGTCTCTTTCACCGAAAATTTCGTGCCGCACTTCCTTCTTTAACAAATCCATATTTGCGTTGAAATATGCGTTGAGAGAGTTGATATTTGCATAATATCCGTCAAATTTATAAGCGCAAAGATTATATTTTTTTACTCCGGGACTTAAAATATCCTTGCCAAAACTGCTATATCCGTGCTGAATTGCGTCCTGAATGAGTCCTAACAAGAAAGACCTGCGGGCAACCATCACGTTGATATAGTTCTTCTTTTCTCCGCTCGTTGCGGGATTAATTTGAATGTCTGTTATTCTGCCCGTCTTGTTGGTCTCGAAAGTCATATAATAGTGCGACTTTACAAGCTCGTGCTTGTGATATACCATAGTTATGTCGGCATTCTTTTTAATGTGCGCCTCGATAACCTTGCTATAGTCCAACCTGTACACAGCGTCGCTGTCGGCAAGCACTACAAAATCTTCTTTGGCTTTCTTTAAAAAAGAAGTTGCGCCCTTTAAGGCTTCGAGGCGGTTTTTGTATACAGTTTCCGACTCGCCGCTGTAAGGAGGTAAAATAACAAGCCCGCCTTCCTTTCTTGCAAGATCCCAATACTTGCCCGAGCCGAGATGATCCATAAGCGATTGATAGTTATACTTGGTAATAACGCCGACCGACGTAATTCCCGAGTTAACCATATTAGAGAGCGCAAAATCCACAAGGCGGTATCTTCCGCCGAACGGCACAGCGCCCGTCGCCCGCACTTTTGTAAGCTCGGGGATATTCTGTTCTACAATACTTGAAAATATAACGCCAACTATTGAAGCCATCTATCTTTCCCCCTTATACGTTTTGGTCAACTATTTCTCCGGCGGGAATCTTGCCGTTTTTGCCGACTTTTATTCCTCTGCCGAGCACGATTATGCCCGAAGTCTTGCTTTCAATCTTTTGAGCATTTTCCTTTGCCTCGCCTATTATTGCGTTTTCGCCTATGACTACGTCCTCGTCTACAATTGCATAGTTGAGTTTTGCGCCCGCCTTTACGGTGATATTGCCCATGAGCACGCTGTCAACCACTTCCGCGCCCTTTTCAACCGTGCAGTTAGTACCGACGACTGAGTTTATAACTTTACCTTCTATCTCGCCGCCTGTCGCAACTATTGAATTGATAACCTCCCCTTCGACAAATGCAGGAGGCGCCAAAGGACTTCTCGAATGGATTACGTTGTCTGAATCGGCAAGCTCGAAGTTGGGAACTGCGCCGAGTAAATCCATATTTGCTTCCCAAAGAGAGTAAATTGTACCGACATCCTTCCAGTAGCCGTCAAAACGGTATGAAAACATCTTTTCGCCAGCTTTAAGCATTTTGGGAAGTATGTTTTTGCCGAAATCTTTATCCGAGTTGGGGTCTTTATCGTCCTCTTCAAGATATTTAAACAATTTTTCCGCAGTGAAAATGTATATACCCATGGAAGCCAAATCGCTCTTGGGCTTTGCGGGTTTTTCCTCAAATTCGTATATTGAGCCGTCGGGATTGGTATTTAAGATACCGAACCTTGAGGCATCTTTCATGGGCACCTGCATACATGCAATTGTGCAGTCGGCTTTTGTCTCTTTATGGGCGGACAGCATTTTATTGTAGTCCATCTTGTATATATGGTCACCCGAAAGTATTAAAACGTACTCGGGGTCGTACATCTGCATGAACCTAATGTTCTGATAAATTGCGTTTGCCGTGCCCTTGTACCAGGACGTATCTTTTTTGGCTTCGTAGGGCGAAAGAATATGAACCCCGCCGAACGTTCTGTCAAGGTCCCAGGGTTGTCCGTTGCCGACGTACTCATTTAAAACGAGGGGCTGATACTGTGTGAGTACGCCTACAGTGTCTATTCCCGAGTTAATACAGTTAGACAGCGGGAAATCAATGATTCTGTACTTAGAACCGAATGATACGGCAGGTTTTGCAATATTACTCGTTAATGCGTACAGTCTTGAGCCCTGTCCGCCGGCAAGAAGCATTGCAACACATTCCTTTTTTCTCAGCATTGCTAAAATCCCCCAAAACTTATTTTTCTTTCTTTAAATAAATACAAGTCAATCTCGGAATATCAACTATTAACGTGTAATCCTTTCCGTGACTTGATTGTTTTACTGTTTTAAAAACTTTCTTTTTCAGCTTTCCTTCACCGCCGAATTTCTTGCAGTCGGTATTAAAAATTAATCTGTATTTACCCTTTTCGATTCCTATTCCGTATCCCTGCAAATCAACGCCCGAAAAGTTTATAATCGCGGTCAGGCTTTCGCCGTCTTTTGAATACCTATTGAAGGCTAAAAGATTATTATATCTGTCGTCTACAACAAGCCATTCGAAGCCGTTCCAGCTTTCGTCAGCTTCATAAAGCGGTTTGCAAGTTTTGTAAAAGATATTTAATTCCCGAACGAAATCGGACATTTTTGAGTGTTTTTCAAACTTTTTAAGGAAAAACTCTATGCCTTCACGATAGTCCCATTCCTTGAATTGAGCCACTTCGTAGCCCATAAAGTTGAGCTTTTTACCGGGGTGTGCAAACATAAAGCCAAGTAGTTCTCTTTCCCCCGTAAATTTATCTGCATACTCGCCCGGCATTTTGTTGAGAATCGAGCCCTTTACGTGCACAACTTCGTCGTGCGAAAGCGGCAAGATAAACCTTTCCGAAAACGCGTACATAAGCGAAAACGTCAGCTTATCGTGGTGGTGATTTCTGAAATACGGGTCCTGTCTGCAATAGAACAACGTGTCGTTCATCCAGCCCATATTCCATTTGAAATCGAACCCAAGCCCGCCGTCTTGCACTTTTCTTGTAATGCCGTCAAAGCTCGTCGATTCCTCCGCTATGGTAATTGCTCCGGGGAACTCTCTTTTAATTAACGAATTGAATTTGCGTAAAAATCCAATTGCCTCAAGGTTGCGGTTGTCGCCGTGAATATTCGGAGTAAATTCTCCCGCTTTTCTATCGTAATCGAGATAGAGCATAGACGCTACGGCATCAACTCTCAATCCGTCTATCCGGTAAATATCGAAAAAGCAGTGTGCGCTTGATAAAAGAAAACTGTCAATCTCTCCCCGCCCGAAATCAAACCTGCGAGTGCCCCAACCCTTATGCTCCATTCTGTCCCACAGCGGGCACTCGTATAGCGGCTGACCGTCAAACTCGTACAGACCGAAGTCGTCTTTGGGAAAATGTGCCGGAACCCAGTCTATTATAACTTTAATTCCGTTTGCATGAAATGCGTTTATAAGGCTTTGAAATTCGTGCGGAGTGCCCAAGCGAGACGTGGGCGCAAAGTAGCCCGTCACCTGATATCCCCACGAGCCGTCGAACGGAAATTCCGTAACGGGCATAAACTCCACGTGCGTGTAGCCCATTTGCTTTACGTACGGTACAAGCTCTTTTTCCAACTCTTTGTAGCTTAAATAGCCGTTATCTTTATGCCGTTTCCAGGAAAGCAGATTTACTTCGTATATATTTATCGGTTGTGCATAGTCGAAAGGCTTGTACAACTCGGGATAGTCTGTTGGTTCGGGCAAGTCGTAAACAACCGAATTAAATGAATTGGGGAAATCGGATTTAAAGGCGTACGGATCGGCTTTTAATAGCCTGCGGTTGTCGCAAGTGACTATTTCATATATATAGGTATCGCCGACTGACGCTTTAACGGTAACTTCAAAGCTCTCGTTGTCGTCAATCCTCTCCATTCTATGGGTTTTCGCACTTCCGCCAAAGTTGCCTTTTATATAAACCTCTTTTGCATGCGGCGCCCACACCCTGAAAACGTAATCACCGTTTAAGGTTTTATGACAGCCGAAAAATCTGTATGCCGTAAAATCAAGTCCGCTATGGAAATTTTTAAGACACGGATTTTTGCTCATAAAGCCCTACCATATTTATAATATTTTACCATATTATTATGAGCATTTCAAGGTAGATATTTAAAAAAAATGAAATATTTTCCAATAAGATACGCCCTCAAAGTTTTCTTTTGAGGGCGTAATCGATTATTTTATATAATTGCCGAGAAGCTCGAGGTTGTATTTCTGAAATTCGGAAAGCTCATCGGGCGATAGCTTTTTGAAAGCGGCAAGCGCAAGCAGATAAACGTAGTTTGCAACGAACTTTTGTCTGTCGGCGTCAAGTTCTTTCAGCTTTTGGATTGCGGGACTTGCGGTATTGACAATCACCGTCTTACCTATATCGCCTTGACTCATTCCGTATAACTGACCCATTTCGCTGTATCTTCTCATGTATTCGTCCACAACGATTATTGCGGGGACTTCGGAATTTTTCAGCTTTTCGGTTTTTATTGTCAATTTGTCGTTACCGAGCGAGGTTTTAAAAATATCGATTATTACGCTGTCTTCGCCGCCGTCCTCCGACTTGAGTGCACCGTCGATATCTGCATCTATGCGCATAAATTTGATTTTATCAGGCGTTTTATATTCGAGGAAGCTTAAAAAATGAGGGTCAATGAAATTGTCACAGCAAATGGCGTTCAAGCCTTGGTCTTTGAAAAGTTTGATATACTGCGCCTGCTGCTCCTCGTCGGAAACGTAATAAATAGTTGTAGGTTCAGTAGATTTTTTATCTTTATCTTCGGCTTCTTCGGCGGATTTTTCGGGCATAAGCTCGGAAACGCTTAAAAACTTTCCGTTTATGTCCTTATAAATTATTATGTCTTTTACCTTGTCGTAAAATTCACTATCCTTTATACAGCCGAATTTAATGAAGTTTGCAACGTCGTCCCAACACTTTTCAAACTTTTCTCTGTCGCTTTTGTACAGTGAGTTAAGCTTATCGGCAACCTTTTTTACTATATGCTTACTTATCTTCTGCACCTGTTTATCGTTCTGCAAGAAGCTGCGCGAAACGTTCAAAGGAATATCGGGACAGTCGATTATGCCGTTTAAAAGCATTAAGTATTCGGGTATAACTTCCTTTATGTTGTCGGCAATGAACACCTGATTGCAGTAGAGTTTAACCTTTCCACGCTCAAGCTCCACCTTGTTTTTTACCTTGGGGAAGTATAAAATTCCCTTCAGCTTGAACGGGTAATCCATATTCAGGTGAACCCAGAATATCGGCTCGTTGTAGTCCATAAAAGTATCTGTATAGAACTTTTTGTAGTCCTCGTCCGAGCAATCTTTGGGTGCTTTGGCGTAGAGCGGAGTTGTCGTGTTGAGCGGTTTATCGTCATTGCCCTTGTAATTGACGTAAATGTTGTAGGGCATGAAAGAACAATATTTTTTTACAAGATTTTTAATGTTGCTCTCGTCAAGGAATTCCTTCTCTTCGGGAGCGATGTGCATAACTATCTTCGTACCGCGCTCTGCTTTGTCGCATTCCTCTATTGTATATGTAGAGTTTCCGTCGCTCTCCCAGTGTACGGCAGGCTCGTCCTTGTAGGATTTTGTGAAAATTTCAACCATCTCGGACACCATATACGCCGAGTAGAATCCTAAACCGAAGTGACCGATTATGCCGTCACCGCCCGCCTTTTCGTACTTTTCAAGAAAGTCCGAAGCTCCTGAAAAGGCTATCTGCGTAATGTAACTTTCTACCTCGTCGGCAGTCATACCTATGCCGTTATCCTCGACGGTGAGAGTCTTTGCCTTTTTATCCACTGAAATTTTTATGCAGTATTCACTCTCGCTCGACTGCGCCTCGCCCATGGATACGAGTTTATTATATTTTGTTATAGCGTCCACGCCGTTTGCGACTATTTCCCTAAGGAAAATATCCTTGTCGGAATACAGCCACTTTTTAATAATCGGCATCATGTTTTCGCTTGAAATTTTAATATTGCCTTGTTTTTGCATAGTTCAGCCTCCGATATTGTATAACACTTATTTAATAACCTTAATATAATCCGATTAAACTGTCTACATAAATTTATTTAATAAGTTGATAAGAAAAGCCGCCGAAGCACCTTTGCTTCGGCGGCGATAATTTTATTGATTACTTATTGTTTTTCTGAGCGGCAAGGATATCGCCGATAGAAATACCAACCGAGCCGCTGGCTACGTCGGACCAGTCGGAGTACTCTTCATCGTTGTTCCTTCTGGGAGCACGGGTGCGCTTTTCGGGTTTTTCGCCTTCCTCACCCTCGGTAGCCTTGCGGGGCTTTCTCTTTTCACCTTCGGGAAGAAGCGCCTTTATGGAAAGGTTCATCTTCTTTGCCTCAGGATCGATTGCAACGACCTTAGCGTCAACTTCATCACCGACGCTAAGCACGGTTGCGGGAGTTTCGATTCTGTCGTGGCTTATCTGCGAAACGTGAACAAGTCCGTCAATTCCCTTTTCAACTTCAACAAAAGCGCCGAAAGGAACTATTCTTACAACCTTGCCGTGAACAACTTCGCCGACAGCGTACTTCTCTGCAACAGAATCCCAAGGCTGAGCCTGAAGCTGCTTGTAGCCGATTGATACCTTTTTGTTCTCAGCGTCGATTTTCAATACTTTGAATTGATAGGTCTTACCGATTTCAAGCACGTCGGTAACCGCGCCTACTCCCGTCCAGGAAAGGTCGGAAATGTGGGCAAGGCAGTCGAATCCGTTTACAGATACGAATGCGCCGAACGCCGTTACTCTTTCAACTTTGCCTTCAACGATATCGCCTACGGCAATACTTGCAAAAAATTCTTCTTCCTTAGCAAGTTTAGCCGCTTCTTTTGCATCGTGCTCTTCCTGAAGAATTACACGCTGGGAAGCAATAATTTCTTTTCTGCCCGATTTTTTAATTTCAAGGGCACGAAGTCTTAAAGTCTTTCCTTCGTATTTGGATAAATCCTTTACAAAACCGGGACGGATTTCTTTTGCGGGAACGAATACCGAATAGGTTCCAAGCTGAGCCGTGAGACCGCCTTTATTGAAGCCTGTGCAGACTACGGAGAACTCTTTGCCACCTTCGATTTCTGAGCTTAAAGCTTCTTCCTGCTGCAAGAGCTTAATCATTTTCTGTGAAAGTTTAAGGCTGGGCTTAAGCTCTACTACGAGCAACTCGATTGTATCGCCGATTTTGCCGATATAGTCGGCTACGTTGTATTCCTCACAGTCAAGCTCGTCCTTGCTAAGAGCAATTTCTTTTTTTGAGAATGGCAAAAGAATCTGTAACCCGTCTTCAGTAGCCTGCGAAATGGTTGCTACAACGGTTTGACCCTTTTTAAATTTCGACTCGCTGTCGATTTTAGCAACAACTTCATCCATTGCGTTAGTTGCCTTAACTTCTGTGTTTTCTGCCATCTTTAAGAGAACCTCCCGGGTTTGCGCATTCGGGGTTGAAGCCCCCGAAACAATACCTACACTTTTAAAATTTTTTATTTCTGAATAGTTGAATTGGGCTGCCGAAGCAAGTCGGAAAACGTTTTTGCAGTGCACAGATGCCAGCTCGTACAGTTTATTGGTGTTACTGCTGTTCAGCCCGCCTATTACCAAAATAGCTTCACACTGCAAAGAGAGTTCTTCTACTTCTTTCTGCCGTTCTATAGTAGTATAACAAATCGTCTTAAAAACAGCAACTGTTTTTTTACAGACTTTTTCAATATTTTTTATTATTTTTTCAAATTTTTCGACCGAAAAGGTGGTTTGGCAGACAACGGCAACGTCTTTTTGCGCAATCTCGTCGGGAATGCTCTCAAAATTGTTAATTACCGTAGCCGTTCCCCCGCACCAGCCGAGCAACCCCGTTACCTCGGGATGCCCCATTTCTCCGACAATGACAATATGCTTCCCGAGCGCATACTGCTCTTTTACAATGCTCTGTGTACGCCTTACAAAACCGCAGGTGCAATCAATAATTTTAATGTTTCTTTTTTCACACTCGGCAAAATAATTTTCAGGAACGCCGTGCGAACGGAAAATTACGGTGGAGCCGTCGGGAATTTCCTCAAGACTTTCCACAACTTTTATGCCCTTATCGGCTATAGCATTTACAACGTCGGGATTATGAATTATTTCACCCAACACAAACAAATTATCACCTTCAAGGGACATAGCTGTGTCAACGGCATGCTTCACTCCCACGCAAAAACCGTTATTTTTTGCCACGATTACTTTCATTTTTTTCTTTTTTTCTTGTTTTTATTTTTAAGCGTTTCGTCAAGCTGATAGTAGAATTCCAGCATCTTTGATTTGAGCTTTTCATCGGCTTCGAGTATATCCTCTTCGGTAAGCTTTTTATCGTAATATTCGGTAAATTCAAACGGGTCGGAATAAAAGAAATAGTTGCGCCTGAAAAGTCTGATTTTATTGCGTTGAACCATCAAGACAATAGGCGTTCTCGTCTTTATGGAAAGCGCCGCCGCACCGCTCTTGAACGGCAGAAAAATTTCGTCCGTTTTGTTACGTGTACCCTCGGGGAAAATACAGATTGATTCGCCGTTTTTTAGATATTTCATTGCAAGCATCACGGCTCGCACGTCCGTGCCGTCTCTGTTTACCAAAATACACTCGCATTTTTTTGTGAACCATCTGCCGATACGCTTTTCGGCAAGCTCCTTTTTTGCCATGTAGTGCACAGGTTTATTTAATGATGCGGCAACAGGAACAACGTCTAAATTGCTTCTGTGATTACCAACGAATATATAAGCTCTGTCGTTGAATTTTTCAGATCTACCCAATTTTTTAATCGGTACTACAATACGCCCCCAAACGTAATAATTGATGCGCATGAAGCGAAACCACTTTTCAAGCTTGGTAAGCTTCTTTTTTTTCTGTTTTTGAGGCTGTTGCTCTTCATTTTGCAAGGGCTCTGTTTTTACTTCGTCCATTAAATCTTTTCCTGAATTTTATTTTCTATAAACGATACCACTTCATCTATCGTCATTTGGGAAGAATCAATTAAAATTGCGTCTTTTGCCTGCAATAACGGCGCAATTTTGCGGTTTTTATCCTGATTATCGCGCTCTATAATTTCTTTTAAAATTTCGTCGTAGGGCGTAACAAAACCCTTTTGCCTGTTGTCCTCCACACGCCTCTTTGCCCTGACTTCGGGCGAGGCGGTGAGATAAAATTTGTATTTGGCGTTGGGCAGCACGTTCGTACCGATATCCCTTCCGTCGAGTATGCAGGAGGTTTTGGCGGCAATTTCCCGCTGAAGGCAAACCATTTTTCCACGCACGCAACCGAGTGCGGAAACTGTGGAAGCAAGCATAGAAATTTCGGGCTTTCTGATATCTGCGGAAACGTCTTTACCGTCTAAAAAAGTATGCTGTTCGCCGTTCTCGTATTTCACTTCAAGATTAATATTTTTCATTATAAATGAAACGGCGGTCTCATCGCTTACCGAAACGCCCTCGTACATACATTTTAAAGCGCATGCCCGATACATTGCCCCGGTATCGAGGCACAAAATATTAAGTTTTTTACCTAAAATCTTTGAAACGGTACTCTTTCCGCTGCCTGCCGGACCGTCAAGCGCAATATTATAAATTTGAGTGATATCTTTTCTCAAAACCGTAGCCCCCCTCAAATAGACCGCATTTGCGGATGTAGAAATTTCAGCAAGAACCATTATTCGGATACAAAGCTTAAGCCCGCCGTCAATATCAGGTTCTGAAGTCGAAAATAGTGGAACAGAATAAAAACCTGCCTCTCTTGCCGCCTTTGCCGGATAATACGACCGAATATCCGAAGTACTAGATAAAATAATGCAAATTATATTTTCCGAAGTCAGATTATTGCGGTCTTTGAGCTCAAGTAAAAGCTCTTTAACGCACTCTTTAATCTGTTCTGGACAGTCTCTATCAACTGTAGTTGCGCCTCTGATTGCTATCATAAACTCAGTCCTTTATTGAATTTCCAGCAGCAAACCCCGTTGAAAATGCAATTTGCAGGTTAAAACCGCCTGTAAAAGCGTCCAAATCGAGAACTTCGCCGCAGAAATACAGTCCTTTTATAAGTTTGCTTTCCATTGTTTTAGGGTCGATTTGCTTTACGTCTACTCCGCCGCAAGTAACTATCGCTTCGTCAAAGCCTCGTAAAGACGATACAAACATATCAAAATTTTTGATATTTGTCAATAAAGCCGCTCTTTCGGCTTTTGTGACCGAATTTACCTTCTTTTCTCCGTCAATATTGCTTCTTTTTAATATTTCGGGAATAAGAGCAATGGGCAAAAGTTCCTTTAAACAGTTTAAAATATTCTTATTTTTATACTCTTCGAAATCACGGAGCACCCTCTTATCGAGTTGTTCGTCGGAAAGAGCGGGTTTGAGGTCAACAACAAGACGGATTTTTGATAAATCAAGTCGGTTTATTAAACTTGAAGCAGATAAAATAATTGGTCCAGAAACGCCGAAATGGGTAAACAGCATCTCACCGAAGAAATTTTTGACTACTTTGTCGCCGTTGTATACCGTAAGAAACACGTTCTTTAAAGAGAGACCTTGCAGAGATTTATAAAAAGAACCCTTTAAATTCAGTCCGCAAAGCCCCTGCTTTAACGGAATAATATTGTGACCCGTAGCTTCCGCAAATTTATAGCCGTCGCCTGTTGAGCCTGTTAGAGGATAACTTATTCCACCTGTGCAAACAATAGCGCAATCAAAATTATAGGTACACTTTTCAGTTATTATGTTAGACAGAGTACTATGTAAAATATCAATTTTTAATACTTTTTCGTTAAATTTAAAGCTTACGCCCGCATTTTTACAATAATTTTCAAGGCACTTAGTTACGTCGCTTGCCTTATCCGATAAAGGAAAAACACGTGCTCCTCTCTCAGTTTTAAGTTTAAGTCCGCCTTCCTCGAAAAAGTGCATAGTCTTTTCGGGCGACAAATTATAAATTGCGCCCGTCATAAACTTAGGGTTGGAAACGACGTTTTGCAAAAACTCCTGCTCGTCGCAGTCGTGAGTCAAATTACATCTTCCCTTGCCAGTTATATAAATTTTTTTGCCGCACTTTTCGTTCTTTTCAAATACGGTAACTTTATTGCCGTTTTTTGCTGCGGCATATGCAGCCATAAGACCTGCTGCACCTGCGCCGATAACCGCTACGTTTTTCATAATAAACCTTACGGCGTGAACAATCTGCTCACGCCGTCAATCATTTTATACGGGATAAACTTTATTCGGATTGCCTGCCATTTCGGTGTCAACCCCAGTATCCTTTGCTTTGCGCCATTTGAAGAAGTTAGTTGAAACTTCAGGGAACAGAGCGTATGAGAGAACGTCTTCTTCCTGCTTATAGAAGCCCATGTCTTTTACTTTCTGCGTAAGTTCTTCAAACTCGTCTTTAAGTAAATCTGCGGGGCGGCAGGTTATAATTTCTTCGCCGTGCTCAGTGCAGAGCTTTTCAATTTCCTTGCTCTTTTCACCCAAAACTGCGCCGTACTTGCCTAAAATCATATCTTTGAACTGTGCGGTTATGGTCTTGTATCTGCCTAAGAGCACATTCCAAACCGCCTGAGTTCCAACAATCTGACTTGTGGGAGTAACTAACGGAGGATAGCCGCTGTCTTTTCTTACCACGGGAACTTCTGCAAGACATTCCAACAATTTATCTTCCTTGCCTGCCTGCTTGAGTTGATTCATAAGGTTGGAAAGCATCCCGCCGGGAACCTGATATAAAAGTGTATTAATATCAACCGAGCGCACCTTGGGATTGAGGAAGCCGTCTTTTTCAAGCCTTTCGGCAACCTTCTTGAAGTGATTTACTGCGGGAAGCAGTTTCTGAATATCTATTCCCGTATCGTAGGGCGTATCTTTTAAAGTTGCTACAAGCGGCTCAGTTGCGGGGTTCGACGTGCCGTTGCCGAGAGGCGACAGTGCACAGTCTACAATATCCACACCTGCCTGAATAGCCATAAGGTTTATCATGTCGCCCGTGCCGGTCGTGTTATGAGTGTGCAGATGCACCTTCGTTTCGGGGCGGAGCTGAGCTTTCAGCTCTTTAACAAGCTCGTATGCAGTGAACGGCAAAAGAAGATTTGCCATGTCCTTAATACAGATATTGTCCGCACCCATATCCTCGAACTGCTTTGCGAGTTTTACAAAGTACTCCGTGGTATGTACGGGGCTCGTGGTATAGGAAATTGCGCATTCACAAACGCATTTTCCTTCTTTTCCGTACTTTTTGATTGCTTTTACAGAAGCTTCAAGGTTTCTCGGATCGTTCAGCGCATCGAAAAGTCTTATAACGCCTATGCCGTTTTCTATGGATTTATCAACGAACTTTTCAACTACGTCGTCTGCATAGTGTCTGTAGCCCAAAAGATTTTGTCCGCGCAAAAGCATCTGAATGGGTGTCTTTTTTAAGTGCTTTTTGAGGTTGCGCAGTCTATCCCACGGATCTTCGTTTAAAAATCTGAGGCAGGAATCAAAGGTTGCGCCGCCCCATGCTTCAAGCGAATAGTAACCGATATCATCCAAAAGATCGAGCACCGGTTCCATTTCCTCAAACTTCATTCTCGTTGCGGCGTGCGACTGGTGCGCGTCGCGCAGTATTGTATCTGTAATTAAAACTTTTTTGCCTTCCATATTTCCTCCGTTAAGCTACCGAAGTTATAGTTTGAATTGCCGCCGATACAGCACTACCGTCGGCGTATCCGGGACTGTAGAAACATGCAAGCAGTACGCCCGCAGCTATAGCAGAACCGATTACGCCTGCAACGTTAGGTCCCATTGCATGCATTAGTAAGTGATTCTGCGGGTCGTATTGTCGCCCGACGTCCTCTGATATTCGAGCCGCCATCGGCACAGCCGAAACGCCTGCCGAACCTATTAAGGGATTTATCTGTCCCTTTGTTATTTTACACATGAGTTTTGCAACGAGAAGTCCGCCGATTGTGCCCATTACGAATGCCAATAGACCTATCGCAATGATTTCAAGCGTCTGAACCTGTAAAAACAGTTCGCCCTTTGCCTTGCAGCCGACGGAAATTCCGAGGAATATTGTAATCGTATTCATCAGTCCGTTCTGCGCCTGCGTAGAAAGCCTGTCAACTACTCCCGATTCTTTCAGGAGATTGCCGAGCATGAGCATTCCCAAAAGTGCGATAGAATCGGGCAGAATTATTCCCATTACGAGAGTTACAACTATCGGGAAAAGTATTTTTTCGATTTTGCTGACCTGACGGAGAGGCTTCATTCTGATAGTCCTTTCCTTCTTTGTAGTCAGCAGTTTCATGAGCGGCTTTTGTATAATCGGAATCAACGCCATATACGAGTACGCCGCTATAGCTATCATCGGCAATAAATCGGACGAAAGCTTGGTTGTGACAAGAATTGCCGTCGGCCCGTCAGCTCCGCCGATAATTGCAATCGAGGCGGCAGCCGCAACCGAGAAGCCGAACGCTGTTGCAAGTATAAACGCAAGGAAAATTCCGAGCTGTGCGCCTGCACCGATTAACATACTCTTGGGGTTTGCAATCAAAGGACCGAAGTCGGTCATTGCGCCAATGCCTAAGAATATCAGCGGCGGGTAAATTACCTTATCAACGCCGAAATAGAGATACCATAAAAGTCCTTGATTCTTAACATCATCATAGGAATTATTTCCTTCGGGATGAGTACCCCAAAGAACCTTCTCTGCGCCCGGAATGTTTATTAAAAACATACCGAAAGCAATCGGCAAAAGGAGCATCGGCTCGAATTTTTTAACTATGGCGAGATACATCAGCACGAACGATATTAAAATCATTACGTAGTTTTGCCAACTGCCCTGTACAAAGCCCATTTGCCCGTACAGACCGCTGAATATACCGCCAAAGTCTACAGCAAGTAAACTTTGCATATGCCCTCCGCTTAGCCGATTACCGCCAAAGTTGCGTTAGTTTCAACAGTTGCACCCTTTGCTACACTCAAAGTTATTTTGCCGTCGCAGGGAGCAGTGATTTCGTTATCCATTTTCATTGCCTCGAGAACGATTATAGGCTGATCCTTTTTGACAAACGCACCGTCGGCAACAAGAATATTTTTAATAAGTCCGGGGAAAGGCGATAAAACCTTTTCACCGTTTGCGGGCACTGCCGCCTTAGCTACGGGCGCAGTCGCTTTAACTTCCTGTGCGGGAGCAATATTTTTAACTTCCGCAGCGCCTCCGCCTACTTCTTCAACCGCTACCTGATAGCTTTTTCCATCTATCGTCACTACAAAATTACGCATAATCGTTCTCCTTATATTCTCTTTATTCTCTTTACTTTAAATTCACATTTGGGTTGTTCCGACTCGTAATAAGCCATAATTGCGGCGACAATTGCCGCTTTTACCTCGTCGGGGATATCTTCGTTCTGAACAGCGGTTTGTGACTGTACGGGTTCGGGTTTCGATTTTTTCTTTTTACCGATATTGGTAAGGAAAGCAAGGTTATTAGTCTTGCGCATCAGAAGTCCAATCAGCCATATTACGGCAATAATGATTGCAATTCCGACAAAGACTATTACAAAACCTATCAGTGCATAAACAAGCGCCTCGGGGAAGGAGTCAAAATAATATTTGCCGTCATTATGCAAGGTTATATCAAGTAAAGCGTTACCCATATACGCCTCACTTCAAAAGCATCTGTAATGATGCGACAAGATATTGTTTTACAAACGATGGCTGAATTATATTATCTATATATCCGCCCTTTGCGGCGTTTATAGGATCTGAATTTTCATCTGCATACTTTTCGGCAAGCTTAGCTTTGTTTGCCTTTTTGTCGCCCGAATACTCTATTTCAGCGCCTTGAACGCTGTCAAACAGTGCAATTTTTGCATTGGCAAATGCGTAGCTGTAGTCGTATCCCATTGACTTTGCGGCGAACAGCGTGTATCCGAGTCCCACCGCCTTTCCGTAGATTACAGAAATTTTTGCGGCGTCTATGCAGTCGAGAATTGATACGTACTCGCCGATTTCCTTTAAAACAAGGCTATTGTTCGTTGCGATATCTGCTTTTATGCCGAGCGCATTTACAAAAGTAACGTAAGGCAGACCGTAGTAGCTTGCAAACTCTGCGAAATCTTTTAATTTTCTAACGCTACTTGCGGTGAGTTCGACTCCGTTTCCGTCGGCAAACACCGCTGCTGCAACGGCAATTCCGCCAACCCTTGCAAGATAGCACTTGATTTCGGGCGCGTAGCTTGCGCCGAGCTCTATTGCAGTATCCTTATCGAACACTTTAAGGAGCGATTTTACGTTTACCGCTTTATCAAGCTCAGAAACGCTTACGTTAAGTTCGTCACTGTCGATTACGGGAACGGAAAGAATTTCCGTAATTTCAGTGATACTCTGCTTTATTTCACCGAAATCCTTTACCGTAAAGGTTGCAAGATTAGCGCATTTAAGACCGGAAGCTCCGCCAAGTTCAAACTTATTGATATTTTTTCCGTCGCGGGCGGAAATAATCAACGGGCTGGTTGCCGCAAGCGCACTTTTCTTATCGATAAAATACGTAAAGTCGCAGATACCCGCAAGCACGGAGATCTGGCCGTAAACTTCACCGTTGACAACCAAATATTGAGGCACTGAGCCCTTGAGCTGGGAAGCCTTTAAAATGAGAGTTGCAAGCCCCTCGAGTACGCTTACTCCCTCGCCAAGCTGAACGCCGAGAGAGGACAACAGCCAAATTGCGGGAGTTGAAGATTTTTCCGCCTGGTTTAAGCATTTTTCAATCTTTTCGCAATTAGCCTTGCTTACACCGCCCGAAAGTACTGCGGCGTTCTGCGCTATTATGTAAAAAGGATAATCCGAAATTGTTGCAAAGCCCGTGATTACTCCTTCTCCCTGCGCTTCCTCGCCGTAAAATTCGTTCTTTGAAAAACTGAAACAGGAAAGCTCTACAAAGCTGTCCTCATCAATGAGCGAGTTTATATCCTTGCGGACTTCTTTACCCGCATCTGAAAGTTGTTGCTTACGCTTCTGCAATAAGCTGATTTTGTCCATAAATTTTGCTCCTGAATGCCAAAATTCCTCATATATAATTTTACCAAAAATAATTATAAAATCAAACTAAATTAATAATATTTTATCAAAAATTTTTTTGATACATTTTAACATCAAAAAAGGTGACGTTCAGTCACCTTTTTGCAGTTTAAATTTAGATTTTATGAACCCGTCTATCCTGTCGGAATATTTTAAAACGAGCCAGAATGCTACAATTACGAGCGCCGCCAAAGCTCCCCAGGTCAGCAGTCCCCACCACGTTGTAAACGGTATAAGTTCGAAGGAATACGCAGTTGAAAATGCTGCAATTGCTCTTGTTAACGTTATCATAACTAAGAAATACCCCCAGGTCATGGACGAAAGTCCCGCCACAAAGCACAGAATATCGTCGGGGAACATAGGCAACAAAAACATTATTGAAAGTATAAGATAGTCTTTTCCTTTTATCTTTTCAAGCCACTTGTCGAGGGAATCTTTTCCTACTATCCAACACACGGCTTTATAGCCTACCCAACGACCTATTCCGAATGCAAGAAACGACCCGAGTACAATGCCTATAAAGCTGAAAATTGCGCACTTCAACGGGCCGAACATTGCAACACCCACGCCTATGGCAACCGAGCCGGGCACTGGCAGCAATACCACCTGCAAAAAGCAGAAAATAATAAAAATAATCGCAGCCATACTCCCTGTTTTGCCGATTACCTCGCGGAGAGCTTCCACGCTGTTTATCGTGCCGAGCAATCCCGATGCGCAAAGCGCATAAAAAATGCCGGCAAATATATCCGCAAATATCAGTATAAACACCGTAAGCCGAAATAACGATCGCTTATTGAAAAGATAAAACAGTATTCCTACAAATATTACAGCCGAGCACACGGCAAACGAACTCCAAAGCAGAATGCGGAAATACTCCGATATAAAATCGGTATTTTTGTAATTGAGTCCGTATGCAATAAAAAGAAAGGCAACCGCACCGAAAAGTACAACTGCCAGAATATTTATACAGTGTTTGAGAACATCAATGCGTTTCATAAACACTATTATTATATTTATTTTTTTATATTTTATTATTGAGCTCTGAAATTTTTAATTGCGTCCGTCGCCAGCTTGTCGCAAATATTGTTGTATTTGTTGTCGGCGTGACCCTTTACTTTGATAAATTTTACTTTATGTACAGAGGTCAACTCAAGCAAAATACGCCATAAATCCTCGTTTAATACGGGTTTATTGTCGGCTTTTTTAAAGCCGTTTTTAATCCACTCGTCCACCCAGCCGTTCAAAAATGCGTTTACGGTGTATGCGGAATCGCTGTAAACTTCAACATCGCAGGGCTCTTTAAGACATTTGAGTCCTTCGATAACCGCCGTTACTTCCATTCTGTTATTAGTAGTGCTTCCGTCCGCGCCAGATATGCGTTTCTCGGTGTTTTTATACATTAAAACCGCACCCCAGCCACCTACGCCGGGATTGCCCGAACATGCGCCGTCGGTATATAAAATTACCTTTTTCATCATTCCGAAAGCTCTTTTGCCCTCTTTACACAAGCTGCAACCGCACCCGAAACTATAGCTCTGAAACGGTTTTCTTCAAGAACCTTAACGGCTTCTATCGTGGTGCCGCCCTTGCTGCACACCCGCATTATTAGCTCGGACAGCGGCTCTTCCTCACGCTGAACCATTTCCGCAGCGCCGAGCACCGTCTGCACGGCGAGAATTTTGGCTTCGTCTTTAGAAAGTCCCTGTTGAACGCCTGCGTCGATAAGACTGTCGATAAACATAAACGCATACGCAGGTCCGCTGCCGCTTATGCCGATAACTGCGTCAATTTTGCTTTCGTCAATACTTAATACAACTCCGAGATTATTAAAAATATTACTGATAAAATCGGTGTCGTCGGTGTCGCCGTTGAAGTCGGACATATCTATTCCCATAGCGCCGCTGCCTATTGAACAAGGCAAATTGGGCATACACCTTGCAACTCTCACGGTGTATCGACCCAGAGCTTCTTTAATAGTTTGCTTTTTTATTCCCGCCATAACGGAGATAATTTTTTCCGGCTTATAATCGCCTAAACTGTTAATAAGCGCATTAAAATTTTGAGGTTTTACCGCAACAAGAAGATATTCGCTGTTTTCGGCAACGTATTTATTGCTGTTACAGGTAAAAACACCCAACTCGTTGATTTTATCGAGATTATTTTCAATTAAATCGGATACAACGATCTTTTTGGGGTTGATAAAGTCGGATAAAACTACACCCCGAATAATTGCCGAACCCATATATCCGCAGCCGATAACACCGAGTTTAAATTTTTTCTTCATACATTTCCTCGCAAAAAACAGTTGACTAAAACAAGCTGATATTATATAATTTCTGTTGTTAAATCTTTAGGGGCGTAGCTCAACGGTAGAGTCGCGGTCTCCAAAACCGTCGGTTGCATGTTCGAATCGTGTCGCCCCTGCCAAAATTCCAACCAATTATCGGTTGGAATTTTTTCTTTTGCAATTATTGATTTTTAATTCAGACTTTAACTTCGCCCTTTTGACCGAGGACTTTTTTATTGTCGTCGAGAATAGGCTGAACTTCGTTTTTAATAAATTCCACCACTTGGGAAGGCGCTCTGCCGATAAACTTTTTAGCGTCGAGAATTTCGTCAAGCTTATTGTGCACGACTTTAAAGTAACTGTCCTTTTTAATAAGCTCGATTAAATTGTTTTCCTTGCCTTCAACCTTTACGTTTTTACCTGCTTCCATTGAAAGAACTCTTATTCTCTCGTGCAGTTCCTGTCTGTTGCCGCCTGCCTTTACGCACTCCATCATTATGTTTTCGGTTGCCATAAACGGAAGCTCCGCCGCAATATGCTTTGCAATAACCTTATCGTACACGACAAGATTTTCCGAAACGTTCATATAAATATTGAGAATACCGTCAAGTGCGAGGAATGCCTGCGCAATCACTATTCTTCTGTTTGCAGAATCGTCTAAAGTTCTTTCAAACCACTGAGTGCCCGCCGTTATGGCGCAATTCATGGGGAGAGAAATCACAAACCTTGCAAGCGAGCCCATTCTTTCGCTTCTCATGGGGTTGCGCTTGTAAGCCATAGCCGAAGAGCCTATCTGCGATTTTTCAAACGGCTCCTCAATCTCCTTCATATTCTGCAAAATACGGATATCGTTGGAGAATTTGTATGCGCTCTGCGCAATCTGGGAAAGCACGCAGAGAACGTTATAATCGAATTTTCTGGGATAGGTTTGACCGGTTACTCCGTAAACGCTCTCAAAGCCGAGTTTGGAAACAACTCTCTTTTCAAGTTCCTTAACTTTTTTCTCGTCGCCGCCGAACAACTCCATAAAGCTTGCCTGAGTGCCCGTCGTTCCCTTTACTCCGCGGAGTTTAAAGGATTTTTGCAGGTTGACAAGGTTGTTGTAGTCCATGGTTAAATCCTGCAACCACAGAGTTGCACGCTTACCTACCGTGGTTAGCTGAGCAGGCTGCAAGTGAGTAAAGCCCAATGCGGGCATATCCTTGTATTTTAAAGCAAATTTTGCAAGCTTATCCATTACGTTGACAAGCTTTGCCTTGATAATTTCAAGCGCATCGGAGGCAATTATAAGCTCGGAGTTGCAGTCAACGTAGCAGCTCGTAGCTCCCAGGTGAATTATCGGCATAGCCGAAGTCGCCTGCGAGCCGAACGCCTTGACGTGCGCCATGACGTCGTGCCTGACTTCCCTTTCAAACTTTTCGGCAAGCTCGAAATTGATGTCCTCGGCGTACTTTTTCATTTCGTCAATCTGCTCTTTGTTTATGTTAAGCCCGAGCTCCATTTCTGACTCGGCAAGGGCAATCCACAGCTTTCTCCAAAGCTTAAAGCGCTTTTCATCGGAAAAGTTTTCCGACATTGCCTTGCTTGCGTATCTCGTGATTAAAGGGTTCTGATAAACCGAATTATCCATATTTTCTCCGTTGTTAATTAAATTTTTACAGGTTTGGGGTAGTCAACTCCGAACGTTTCTACAGTAACTTTTTTCATTGTTTGAGGCGTTTTGGGCTTGTCGCTCCAATCCGTTTTAACGGTTGCGATGCTGTCGACAACGTCCATGCCCTCAATCACCTTTCCGAAAGCCGCATACTGACCGTCGAGGTGAGCGGCGTTTTGGTGCATAATAAAGAACTGCGAGCCTGCCGAGTTGGGATTCATGGCTCTTGCCATCGAGAGCACTCCCCGCAAATGCTTTATATCGTTCTGCTTAAATCCGTTTAAAGCAAATTCTCCCTTTATCGCATAACCGGGTCCGCCCGTGCCTACGCCTGCGGGATCGCCGCCCTGAATCATAAAGCCGTTTATCACTCTTTGAAAGATAATTCCGTCGTAAAAACCGCTTTTAACAAGGTCGATAAAGTTGTTGACCGTATTGGGCGCTTTATCGGGATAAAGCTCGGCAACGATTTTTTTGCCGTCTTCCATTTCTATGGTAACTACGGGATTTTGCATAATTTCTCCTTATAAATCGCTGTATTTTTGCAGGGTTACGCCCGCCTCTTTGAAAAGTTGAAGTGAAAAATCGTCGGGATACCCCTCTTTATAGACAACTCGGGAAATACCCGAATTTATTATTATTTTTGCGCAGATGACGCAGGGTTGGTGTGTGCAATAGAGCGTACAGCCCTCAACGCTGCACCCCACTCTCGCCGCCTGAATTATGGCGTTCTGCTCGGCGTGGACGGCGTAGCAGATCTCATGCATTGTTCCGCTTGCAATGTTGAGCTTTTTTCTAAGACATTCCTTTTTATCAACGCAGCTCTGTATTCCTTGAGGCGCACCGTTGTAGCCTGTGGCAATAACCCTCTTATTTTTTACAATAACTGCGCCGACGTGTCTGTTCTCCTGATAGCAGCTTGACCACGAACCTATCAGCTCGGTCATTTCCATAAACCGCTTATCCCACTTATCCATGTAACACCTCTTTAGTTTAAAATTATTCTACCATAAATATCAAAAAAAATCAATTTTTTATCCAAGAATGTTTGACTTAAAATCATACTGTTTATAAAATATTTGTAGTTAAAATGATTTTCAATTCGGAGGAATTTACAATGACTATTAAACCTTTATTCGATAAAGTAGTTGTTGAAGGGCTGAAAGCCGAGGAAAAGACAAAGAGCGGTCTCTACCTTACCGCCGCATCGCAGGAAAAGCCCGCAACGTGCGTTGTCGTTGCCGTAGGTCCCGGCGGAATTATCGACGGCAAAGAAGTTAAAATGCAGGTTAAAGTGGGCGACAAAGTGCTTCTTTCCAAGTACAGCGGCACGGAAGTTAAGGTTGACGATAAAGAATATACGATAATCCGTCAGAGCGATATTCTGGCGATAGTCGAGTAATTATAAGGAGATATAAAAATGGCTAAACAGATTAAATACGGCGACGAAGCGAGAAAGGCGCTTGAAACGGGCGTAAACGTAATCGCAGATACAGTTAAAATTACACTCGGTCCTAAGGGCAGAAACGTAGTTTTAGATAAAAAGTACGGCGCTCCCCTCATCACCAACGACGGCGTAACAATAGCAAAGGAAATCGAGCTTGAAGATCCCTTTGAGAATATCGGTGCACAACTCGTTAAAGAAGTCGCTTCAAAGACCAACGATGTAGCCGGCGACGGCACCACCACCGCCGTTGTGCTTGCACAGGCTATTGTTCGCGAGGGACTTAAAAATCTTGCCGCAGGCGCAAACCCTATAATACTTAAAAAGGGAATTTCCTCCGCTGTAGATACGGCTGTAGCTAAAATTCAATCGATTTCCAAACCCGTTGAAAATAAACTTGCAATTTCGCAGGTTGCTTCAATTTCGGCAGGTGACGAAAAAATCGGCGAACTCATAGCAAACGCTATGGAGATTGTCGGCAAAGACGGCGTTATAACCGTTGAAGAAGGCAAAACCATGAACACCGAGCTTTCCACCGTTGAAGGTATGCAGTTCGACAGGGGCTATGCCTCCGCTTACATGGTAACCAACGCCGACAAGATGGAAGCCGTACTCGATAATCCCTTTATCCTTATAACCGATAAAAAGATTACTGCCCTTCAGGAAATTCTTCCCGTAATCGAGCCCATAGCGCAACAGGGCGCAAGACTTTTGATTATTGCCGAGGACGTCGAGGGCGACGCACTTGCCGCTCTTATCGTAAATAAGCTCAAGGGCGTTTTAAACTGCGTAGCGGTAAAAGCTCCCGGCTTCGGCGACAGAAGAAAGGCTATGCTCGAGGATATAGCAATCCTCACTGGTGGCACGGTAATTTCAAGCGATTTGGGATACGAATTTAAGGACGTAACCCCCGATATGCTCGGCAGAGCCGCACAGGTTAAGGTTGATAAAGACAACACCACCATTATTAACGGAGCAGGTGCAGCCGAGGATATTAAAGCCCGTGTGAACTCCATAAAGGTTCAGATAGGCGAAACCACTTCCGAATACGACAGAGAAAAGCTTCAGGAGCGCCTTGCCAAGCTTGCGGGTGGCGTTGCCGTTATAAACGTAGGCGCAGCTACCGAAGTTGAAATGAAGGAAAAAAAGCTCCGTATAGAGGACGCTCTCGCAGCTACACGTGCGGCAGTTGAAGAAGGTATCGTTCCCGGCGGCGGCGTTGCCCTTCTTTCCACCGTTCCCGAGCTCAAAAAGCTTGTTGCAAGTCTTGAAGGCGATGAAAAAACGGGTGCGGCAATCGTGCTTAAAGCTATCGAGGAGCCCGTTCGTCAGATTGCGAAGAACGCAGGCTACGACGGTTCAGTCGTTGTAAATAACATTTTAAGCAGCAAAAAGGCAAATTACGGCTTCGACGCACTCAAGAACAGATACACCGACATGGTAGAAAGCGGTATAATCGACCCCACAAAGGTTTCACGTTCGGTGCTTCAGAATGCGGCTTCGGTTGCGGCAACCCTTTTAACCACCGAGAGCATTGTAACCGATATACCCACTCCTCCCGCACCTCCTATGCCTAATCCCGACATGGGCGGAATGTATTAATAAAATAATAAGCAATGAAAAACGGAGACAAAATTGTCTCCGTTTTTTATTAATATCCTAAAAATTCAACGCCTTTTAGCATCACGTCGTTCACCGTATCGTTCACGAGCGAATAGAAAATAATTTTACCCTGCCTATCACTCTTTACTATGCCGAGATTTTTTAATAGCCTGAGCTGGTGAGACACTGTCGTCTGATTGATATCAAGCACACGTGAAATATCCGTCACGCACATTTCAGATATCGCAAGCGCAGACAACATTCTAACACGGGTCGGGTCGGCAAATATAGAGAAAAAGCATACTATGCTGTCCAGCACGTCGCCGTCCGGAACGTACTCTCTTATTAAATCTTTCGTACGTCTGTCTAATAGCATTGTATCCTGCATAGTTTTACCTCCGCTTTTAATTATAAAGTGAGGTATGCTTATATGTCAAAGCGTTAGCAGGACATATTATGTCATATATTCAGTTAGTTTGTCACTTACTCTCTATTGCCGTTACGGTATAGCCGGCGGTGTCGACGAGCGATTTGATTTCTTCGTCCGAGACCTCTTCACGGCTGCGGATTACTGCGATTTTTTTCTTGAATTTTACGTCAACTGAAATCACGTTTGCCGCAGTTGCAAGCTTTTCCTCCACCCTTTTGGCGCAGTGCTCGCAGCACATTCCGTCAATATGAACTATCTTTTTCATAAAATTATTATGTATCTTTTTAAATTAACCGTGAATTTTCTCGAAGAAATTATTTGTGGCAAGCTCTTCGCTTATATCCTTATCCTTGCCGAGCGCAAGCATTACTTTAATTACGGTCATCTCAAAGCTCGTATCGTATGCAAGAATACACTTGCTCTTAAGCTCAAACGCACTTGCGTACACCCTTGCCTGACTGTCGACAGGCGAGAGAATTACGCTTATGCCGAGATTTCTGCAATAATCGATAAACTTTAAAACGTTGGTCTCCTCTCCCGCAGTGCACACAGTGCCGCTGTGATAGAGTTCGATTATAACAGCTCTCGGCTTTTTCTGACCGAAATTGAAATAGCTGAAATCAAGGAATGAGCGAGCTCTTATTGTTACGATATCCTTGCAGATATCGTATTTGCCGTACGGCTTTCTGGGAAGAGAAAAACTTTCCTTTGCGGGAAGGTACGGACTTTCGGTATATACAAACTCTCCGTCAATCAGTTCGCAAAGGGGCGCACCCATCACGCTTGCAAAGCGTCCGCTTATCTGCTCGGCGCCCGTAATACGGCTTGCAAGGTGAATGTTCAAGTTGTCGAAATCGTTTTTGAAGGAAACGTAAACGCCGCTCAGCCCCTCCTTTTCGATGAACGCAACCGCACCGGCAAAGTTGTCAACACCCTTGCTTCTGCTGTCGTTTAAAGGATAGAGAGCAGAAACGAATACCACGGGAATGGATATATCGCAGAAAATCTGCGAAAACAGATTTGCCGTAAAGCTCAACGTGTCCGTTCCGTGGGTAATAATAATTCCGTCGTACTTGTTTTTATTTACCGCTCGTATGCAGGACGCCATTGCGTCGAGGTCGGAAAACTGTACGTTTTCGCTTAAGATATCCAAAGGACGGAGTTCGTCAAACTTTATATCGCTACCGTATTTCTGTCTGTAGAGCTCAATTAAAATGCTCTTATTTTCTGTACTTAAGTCAACTGTATCTTCAGTTGCATACGAGCCAATCGTGCCGCCCGTAAAAATAACACAAATTCTATTTTTCATCTTTATAAGCTGCCTACTGTTCTGGGGAATAACAGCGTGTCCCTTATATTTTGTACGCCTGTAATGTACATTAGTATGCGCTCGAGTCCGAGACCGAATCCGCTGTGGGGAACGGTGCCGTACTTTCTTAAATCCAAATACTCCCTATACGATTCAAGGGGCATATTGCGGACTTTCATTGCCTTTTCAAGCTTAACCGTATCCGCTTCACGCTCGCTGCAACCGATTATCTCGCCTATGCCGGGCACAAGCAGGTCGGTTGCGGCAACCGTTTTGCCGTCGGGGTTCTGCTTCATGTAGAAAGCCTTTATGTCGGCGGGGTAGTCCACAACGAACACAGGCTTTTTATAGTATTCTTCGGTGAGATATCTCTCGTGCTCGGTCTGCAAGTCGCTGCCCCATTCTACGGGGAACTTGAATTCCTTGCCCGACTTCTTTAATACTTTTACTGCCTCAGTGTAGGTGATTTTTGCGAAATCACTTGAAATTACAGCGTTGAGCTTATCCAAAAGTCCCTTTTCGATGCGCTCGTTGAAGTACTCGAGCTCCTCGGGGCAGTTGTCAACTACATATTTTATAATGTACTTTATAAAGTCTTCGGCAATCTCTATGATATCGTGAATGTCTGCAAAGCAAACCTCGGGCTCTATCTGCCAGAACTCGGCGGCGTGCCTTGTGGTGTTGCTGTGTTCGGCGCGGAAAGTCGGTCCGAAGGTATAAATTTTTCCGAGCCCCGTTGCCGCCATTTCGCCCTCAAGCTGACCGGACACAGTGAGATTTGCACGCTTTCCGAAAAAGTCCTCGGCGTAGTACTCCTGTTCGGTCTTAAAATCGGTTTTCCACGGCATAGTGGTCGCGCGGAACATTTCGCCCGCTCCCTCGCAGTCACTGCCTGTGATTATGGGAGTGTGCACATATTTATAGCCGTGCTCCTGAAAGTACTTGTGTATTGCGAATGACAGCTTATCTCTCACCGCAAATACTGCCTCAAAGTACTTTGTACGGGGTCTTAAATGTGGAATTGTGCGCAAAAACTCAAGCGTGTGGTGCTTTTTTTGCAGAGGATAGTCCTGCGGACAGCCGCCGAGAACAGTTACGTTTTTTACCGCCATTTCAAAGCCGTTTCTCTCGGACGGAATAAATTTACCTACAACCTGCAAAGCTGCGCCCACAACCAAAGCGTCCTTGAACGACTCTGCGGGCATTTCTTCCTTGTCGAATACAAGCTGAAGATTTTTAAGGCAAGTTCCGTCGTTGAGCTCGATAAACGCAATGCTCTTGGAATCTCTCCACGTTCTCACCCAGCCGCATACGGTCTGATCGGAATTAACGTAATTTTCGGAATGTTGGAAAAGCTCCTTAATGTCAATATGCTTCATATCTATGTTCCTTGTTTATTCACGAAAATACGGACCGCCTATACAGGCAGTCCGTTTGATTTTCAGTCTTTTTTTGCGTCCTCGGCAACTACTTCAACCTTGTTGTAGTAACCGCAATTACCGCAAACCCTGTGAGCCTGCATCATCTGGTGACAATGAGGGCACTCCACGAGTGTGGGCGCCGTCGCCTTATAATTTGCAAACCTCTTATTAGTTCTGCTTTTGGACTGTTTTCTCTTGGGTACTGCCATAATTAAACACCTCTTTTTACTTATTAGTTACGTCAATACCCGTGCAGCCCTCTCTGCAAAGAATTATGTTGGGCTGACTTATAAGTATTGCCTCGTCTACGGCGGATTTCAAATTTATTTTTATGCCGTCGTATAAATAATTTTCGTCGTCTTCTTCGGTTACGTACAGAATTTCTTGAGTAAAAGTTATTTCTTTTTGCGCTTCACTCAGACAATACGAGCACTGTCCGACAATTTTGTAATTTACGGTCAGGTTCACCCCTACGCTATCGTCCTCGTAAATTTCAAACGAGCCCGACACTTTCACCTTTCCCTCTATTTTGCATAAAGGCACAAGGCAACTGTCTGCGTTAGGTTCGTATTCGTACTCAAATTCGCCTTCGTACTTTTTAAGCGCATTTAGCTTTCTTACTTCAATTTCCATACCAAAGCCGACTATAAAATTATATTATAAGGGATTACCTTTGTCAACTTGTTTTTACGGCTTTAATGTATATTTTTTACAAAAGTTCAGCCGTTTCTCTTGCGATTACAAGTTCTTCGTTGGTGGGGATAACAAGCACCTTAACCTTGGATTTCTTTGCGGAAATCTCCAAAATTCTGCCGTTTGCCTTTTGGTCGTTTGTCTTGCTGTCAAATTCCACGCCGAGGAATTTCAGATTCTTGCAAACGTCTTCGCGTACGGTGGGCGTATTTTCGCCGATGCCTGCGGTGAATACGATGCAGTCAAGTCCGCCCATAGCCGCAGCATAGGCGCCGACGTACTTCAAAGTCTGATATGCGAACATATCGAGTGCAAGTGCGCAACGAGCGTTACCTGCTTCCTGTCCTGCAAGCAGATCTCTGAAATCGCTCGAAACACCCGAAATTCCCGCAACGCCGCACTTCTTATTCAGATAGTTGATAACTTCGGCATGGGTCATACCCTTCTTCCTTGCAAGAAATTCTACTGCGGAAGCGTCTATATCGCCCGAGCGAGTGCCCATAAGTATACCAGCAAGGGGTGTGAAGCCCATGGAAGTATCAACGCACTTGCCGCCGTCAACAGCCGAAATAGACGAACCGTTGCCGAGGTGGCAGGTTACGATTTTAAGATCCTTGGGGTCTTTTTTGAGATATTTAGCAGCTTCAGCCGAAACAAACTTGTGGCTTGTGCCGTGGAAGCCGTACTTTCTTACGCCGTACTTCTTGTAGTCGTCGTAGTCAATACCGTAGAGATAAGCCTTTTCAGGCATCGTAGCGTGGAATGAAGTATCGAATACGAGAGCCATGGGTGTGCCGGGCATAACTTCCATGCATGCTCTGAGTCCCGTAACTGCGGGAGGATTGTGCAGGGGCGCAAGCTCGAAGGTCTTTTCCTCAAGAGTTTTAATAACTTCCTCGGTAACGAGAGTCGTTTTGTTAAAAAACTCGCCGCTTGCTACCATTCTGTGACCTACAGCGCCGATTTCGTCCATAGACTTGATTACGCCGATTTCGTTATCTTTGAGTGCACTGAGCACAAGCTCTATAGCGACCTTGTGATTGGGCATGGGTTTTTCATAAACCTTTTCTTTGCCGTTGCCCTTTGCCTTGAGCAGAGAGCCTTCTATTCCTATTCTTTCGCAGCCGCCCTTTGCGATGACCTGCTCGGTCTCCATATCAATAAGTTGGTATTTAAGCGATGAGCTACCCGCATTAACTACAAGAATTTTCATTTTTAATTTTCCTCTCTTTATTATTTTAAATTAGTCAGCCTGTAATGCCGTAACAGCAACGGTTGCAACTATATCTTCAACGTTGCAGCCCCTCGAAAGGTCGTTCAAGGGCTTTGCAAAGCCCTGGCAGATAGGACCGATTGCCATGTAGTTGCCGTAACGCTGTGCAATTTTATAGCCGATATTACCTGCATTGATATTGGGGAATACAAATACGTTTGCATGACCTGCAACCTTTGAGCCGGGAGCTTTGAGCTGACCTACTTCGGGTGCGACAGCCGCATCGAACTGGAACTCACCGTCAAGTGCGAGGTCGGGAGCGGCTTCCTTGGCAATAGCCGTAGCCTGCTGAACTTTGGGAACGGACTGTGTGAACTTGTCGTCGTTTCCGCTGCCCTTTGTGGAGAATGAAAGCATTGCGACTTTGGGCTCGATACCTGCGATATCCTTTGCGGTCTTAGCCGAACTTATAGCGATATCTGCAAGCTGTTCAGCCGTAGGCTCGATATTTATAGCGCAATCCGCAAATACAGCAACGCCGTCGGGATTGTAGGGATTGCTCTTATCGGGCGCTATCATAATGAAGCAGCTCGATACGGTTTTGATGCCGGGAGCAGTTTTAACTACCTGCAAGCCGGGGCGCAGGGTGTTTGCCGTTGAATGGCAAGCGCCCGAAACGTAGCCGTCAACGTCACCGGCTTTAAGCATGAGCGCACCGAACATCGTTCTGTCCTTAGCCTGCTCTTTAGCCTGCTCTTCGGTCATTCCCTTTGATTTTCTTGCTTCATATAAAATTTCCGCATATTTTGCGGTCTTTTCCGAAGTTAACGGGTCAATAAGCGTAATTCCTGTAAGGTCAACGCCGGGAGCAACCTTTTTGCACTCTTCCTTGTTGCCGACAAGAACTATTTTGGCAATACCCTCCTTGGTGATGCGGGCTGCCGCCTCAACTACACGCTTGTCCTCTCCCTCGCAAAGAACTATAGTCTTTTTACGGGAAGCCGCCTTTGCCTTGATTTCGTCAAGTAATGACATATCATTTCTCCTTAAAATGCTTTATTTTTCCGACCGAATAATATATAATATGTCTATCGGATACATTAACGGATATATTATATAACAGTTTTTTAAGATTGTAAAGTTTAAAATGAGAATTTGTGGAATAATTTGTGAATTTAATCCATTCCATAACGGTCATAAATATCTTTTGCAAAGAGCAAAAGAGCTTTCAGGTTGCGATAAGATTCTTTGCATAATGAGCGGAAGCTTCACCCAAAGGGGCGATATATGCGTATCGGACAAGTTTATGCGTGCCCGACATGCAATACTTTGCGGCGCAGACGGGGTGATTGAGCTTCCAGCAACTTTTTCCGTTGCTCCCGCCGAAATTTTTGCAAGAGGCGCAATTAAAATTCTGAGTTCGATACCCGAGGTTACTACCCTTGCTTTCGGGTGCGAGAGCGCCAAAACCGATTTTATTAAAGCGGCAATACTTTTGAACGAAGAAAGCGGACAGTTTAAAACAGTTTTAAGCGAAAAACTTGCGGCAGGCGAAAGCTATATAAGAAGTTATGCGGCAGCGTTTGAAGCATGCGGAGGCGAAAAAGATCTACTCTCCCGCCCCAATAATATTTTGGGAATTGAATACGCAAAATCAATTTTAAAATTTAAAAGTAAAATTGAAATTCTGCCCATTGAGCGCATAGGCGCAGAATACGGCGATACTGAGTTAAAATTAAATTTTTCATCGGCGAGCGCAATAAGAAATAATCCGAACAACCCGCTGATTAAAGATAATCTTCCCGACTGCGTTTTTGCCGGTTTTAAGGATTTTTCGGAGGAAAATAACCGTTTTGAAGAGCTTTTACGCTTCAAATTACTGCAATCCGCCTCGGAAAATCTTCAAAAAATTTACGGTTGCAACGAAGGCTTGGAAAACAAACTTATAAGCTCCGCTTTTCTTCCGTTTGGCGAGATTATCGAAAGTGCCACCGCACGCAGATATTCCGCTTCAAGGATTAAACGCATACTTTGCGCAAATCTATTGGATTTATATAGCAACGACTGCGAAAGTTACTTGCAATCATCTCTCTATATTAAACCGCTCGCAGCAAAAAAAGACGATGCCCAAATGCTTTCGGCACTTGCAAAGTCGGAATTCCCTGTAATTATGAAACAACGGAATTTGAAAGATTTAAACCCAACCGCACAAAAATGCTTTAAAACGGACGAAAATTCGTATAAAATTTGGAATTTTATAGCAAAACAGCCCGAAAGCGGCTTCGATTACGTAAAATTTATATAACAAAACGGGCGGTAAATTCCGCCCGTTTTTTATAATGACATAAGATAGTCAACTTCAGGTTTTGAAAGTTTTCTGTATGCGCCTCTGTCGAGTCCACGCAAGGTCAGCTCGCCTACTTTTATACGCTTCAAAAGCTGCACTTCCTTACCGATTGCCGCAAACATTTTTCTTACTTCACGGTTTTTACCTTCGGTAATGGTTATGTGGACTTTGGTATACGCCTTATTAGTCTCAACAATGTGCGCCTTGCACTTTTTTGTCACGTATCCATCGATTTCTATGCCGCTTCTTATGGGATTTAAAGCCGCCTCGGTGAGCGTACCCTCTATTTTAACAAGATAAGTTTTGGGAATCTCGTTTGAAGGATGAGTAAGTTTTTGGGCGAGCTCGCCGTCGGTAGTTAATATAAGTAAACCCTCGCTGTCGTAATCAAGGCGACCGACGGGATAAATTCTGCCCACGTTTGCAGGCATTAAATCCATAACGGTCTTTCTGCCCTTATTGTCTGAAACGGAGCAGATATAGCCCTTGGGCTTATTTAAAATGTAGTATTCGTTTTTCTGAATTGCTACTTTTTTGCCGTCGACGAATACTTCGTCCTCATCTTTTACTTCAAGCCCAAGCGTTGCCATTTTGCCGTTAACCTTAACTTTCCCGTCGGCGATCAGCTTATCGCACTCCCGCCTTGAAGCAACTCCCGCCGCCGCAAGAAATCTGTTTATCCTCATTTATAAGTACCTTAACAATTTTATCTGTCAATAATACTATATAAATTCTCCGATAAAATCAAGCCATTTTGCCCGACAATTTCAAGTTTTGCAACAAGATCCCCACGCTTTACTTTTTTATTTTCGCTTAAAGGCTTCACAATATAATTCAGTTTTTCGTCGCATTTAATAACAAAATCAACTGATTTTGCAGTTTTGCAAAGTACTTTGCCTGACATAAATAGCGCATTTTCATCTAATTTTACAAGTTTATATCCGTTTAAACAGGTATCTAAAATTTTTGAGCTACGCTCGTACATGTCGGGACAGTTTAATACAACGCAGATTACGTCCATGCCGTTCCTCTCCGCAGAGGAAACAAGACATCTGCCCGCCTTTACGGTGTAACCTGTTTTTACTCCGTTTGCTCCTTCATAATTGTAGAGCATCTTGTTTTTGTTTGAAAAGGTACGGAACTTTCCGCTGTAATTCTTTGTAGAAACTACTTCTTTGAAAGTTTCGTTCTGCATTGCATGGCGTGTTATCTGGCATAAATCTCTTGCGGTCGTATAGTGCTCGCTATCAGGCAGTCCGCTTGGATTTTTAAAGTTTGTGTTTTCTGCTCCGAATTCCTTTGCCCTTTCATTCATGACTTCGGCAAATTTTTCTATGTTTCCGCTGTGATGAATTGCAAGCGCCGTTGCGCTGTCGTTGCCTGAGCGCAGCATTAATCCGTAAACTAAATCCCTTATATCAATCTGCTCATTCTTTTTAAGATAAATGCTTGAGCCTTCCACTCCTACAGCTTCGTTCGGCACGGTAATTACTTCGTCAAGGTCGCAATCCTCGATAATGATTATTGCCGTCATTATCTTCGTGGTGCTTGCCATAGGCAGCTGCACGTCGGCATTGCGTTCCTCTAAAACCGTGCCGGTTGTAAGCTCCATTGCAATTTCGGCGGAAGTGCTTTCCGCATTGGCATATCCCGTACCTATCCCGACAGATACAAATATTAAGAGCGCCAAACTACAAAATATTGCCCACTTTTTAACCATTATCCGTAAGTTTATGGACCAATTCTCCCGTTTTTTCAACCAAAGCGTCCAACGCTCCTTCATCCATTTTTAAAAGTCTACAACCGTTGCCGTCGTCTACAAGAAAACCTTTGGGTTTGACTGTTACAACCGTGCCGTTGCCGCCGGCGAGCTTGAAGCCTTCGGACTCCTTATAGGTTTTAACGTCGCCGTACTCTCCGCCGCCGCTCAAATTTACAACGGTAACGGAAGAAAGCGGAATAACCTGCGCTCCGCTTACGGTTATAATAGACTTGCCGATAACCGTGTCGGCATCGGCAACTTTGTCTATTGAAATTGCGGGTGTATCGAAATCGTTTTGCTTATTTTTCTTGATTTTTGAGTGCATTTAACTTCCCCCATAAAAGAATTAATAAAATTTTTGCTACTACTAACGAATTCATAATCGTCACTACTTTACAGTAATACCTTATAAATTCATGTTCATGGTTTAAAATTGTGTAATTTCTCAGTTTAGCATAACCGCCGTTTATCTGAATGAATTTGTAAATTGCCGTAGTCAAAGCATTCTGCGCCAGCACGAAGTAAGCATTGTTTTGCTTTACAAGTCCGAAATCTCCGAGCTGTACAACCTTAAATATACACAGCTTATTGAAAATTCTGTAAGCGTTGCGTTTAGTTTGTTGAAGGTCAAATTTTTTGCTTTTGCCGTTTACCTGCATTTCGCCTGGCTTATTTTCTACGGTATTTGCGTTGTAAAACCTAAAAAATCTGTATACGCTGACATTAAAGCCTACATATTTGCTTTCCGTATTTATATAAATGTAGTTATAAAAATGTACGGGAAACAGCGCAAGAGCAAAGCCCACGGCGGACAAGTACACCATTGCTTCATTCATAACATTATTATCTGTAACAGAAAATTAAATATACAATATTTATTTAAGCAAAAGCCCGACTGCAATAAGCAGTCGGGCTTAAAACATATTGTACAAGTCTCGTGGAGACTAATGTTAATTTGAAATTTATCTAACTATTTTCTTAATTGAATTTCTTTAAAACAGCTTTCACAAACCCAAGTAAACTCATCTTCTGATAAGTAAACATTTTCCGTAGTATCTTTATCTATCGGTTTAAAACAAACCGCACAATGATCGTGCCAAATTTCTGAATAATCACAGTTAGTAGCTTTTATAAATTCATCAGCTTTGCTTTTAGGTGAAATTCTTTCATACCATAATGCAGGATTATTTAAAAATCGTTCTTTCAACTCTAACGCATATTTTTGGGGAGAAATTATTTTAAATTTCTCATTTACGATTTCATTATAAATATCCATAATAGTTTAATGCTTAAATTAATGTTTATCGTATTTTCAATTACAACTTAACAGATTAATCAATCTATTTTTATTACGTCGTCGTCATCGGAAATGAAGTCGGGAAGCTCGTAGCCGTCCTCGGTTGTCTTGGGCTCGGGAGCCTTTTCGGGCGCAGAGCGTTTAGGCTTAGCCTCTGCTTCCGGCTCAACGTACTCGTCCTTTTTGTACAGGTAGTTGCCGTCGTCTTCGTCATCGTTGAGAATCTGATTATTGAGCTCGGCAATCTGAGCCATCAGTTCGTCGTAGTCGGGTAAATCGTCAATGGAATTGAGCTTGAACCTCTTTAAAAAGTTATCGGTTGTCGCATATAAAATGGGCTTGCCCACAGCGTCTTTTCTGCCGCAGGGCACTATCATTTCAAGCTCTAAGAGAGTATGTATGGCGTAGTCGCAGCTAACCTGCCTTATTTCTTCGAGCTCGGGCTTAGTTATCGGCTGTTTATAGGCAATAATTGCGGCGCACTCCAAAATTGTTTTTGTAAATTCCTTTTCTTTTATAGGAATAAGTACCTCGGAGATTTGCTGTTTAAACTTCGGATTAGAGGCAAACTGTACTTTGCCGTTGAACGTGAGAAGATTTATTCCGCAGTCTTCGCCGTATTTTTCTTTCAGCTCGGCGACTGCTGCGTTTACTTCCTTCAACGAACACCCGAGCTTTTCCACTATGTATTTTACGGGCACAGCCTCGCCTGAAGCAAAAATTATCGCCTCAATTATATTCGTCAAATTGCTCATCTGTTATTTCCTTTAAGTCCCACTCGGGATTGAGTTTGATGTTGATTGCGCCGAAGCTGTCCCGCTGTTCAACCATTATAAACTGATGCTTGAGCATCTCCAAAAGCGCCTGAAAAGTTGTTATAACTTCGTTTCTCGAAAAGGTTGAAAACAGGCTTTCAAACTCAACTTCCTGAACTTCAACCAGCTTTTCTCTTATAAATTTGACCTTTTCCTCTACGGTAAATTCGTCCTTGGGGATTTCCTTTATATTCTCCCGCTCACGTTGCAAACCCTCGTTCCTCATCATCATGGTTGCAAACGCCTTTAAAAGTCCGTCTATAGTGAAGTCTTTATAAACAATTCTTACCGAATTGAGCGATTTATCAGGTTCTTTGAAGTAATATCCTATCGTTTCAAGCTCTTTTAACTTAGGAGTTTCACTCTTTATAAGCTCAAATTCACGCTGTTTGAGCTGTTCGATGAAAGCACGCTCCTCTTCGTCTGCTCCGCCCATTTCCTCGCCCATAACGTCGACTACGGGCACCATGCTTTTGGACTTGATATACACAATCTGTGCGGCAAGCGCAAGATACTCGCTCTCCTTGTCAACGTCGCGGCGGGGCTGGGTTTTCATATACTCAATGTAGTCTAAAAACTGGTCGGTGACCTTTGAAACGAATACCTCCTCGATATTTATCTGCGCAATATTTATAAGGTGCAGAAGTAAATCGAGAGGACCTTCAAAGTCGTCCAGCACCGTGTTGTAGTCTACAACCGATTCAAAATTTTCGTAATTATTTTTTGCCATTATTTATCCAAATCAATTAATGAAATAAATCAAGCACGTTAAAATCAAGCGGCATGAGCGACGGAACGCCAAAACCGAAAATCGCATTCCAGACCAATCTTATGGGATAGCCTAAAATATTAATCGCAAACCATTGAACGTAGCCTAAAATATCGAAGTATTTTGCAAAAGTAATTCCGGCATAGTCAACCAACGCTCCACACAAAAAGCTTTCGAGAACAAGCGCAATAAGAATATACATTCCGTAAGTTCTCAAAAATCTATGCACGGGATTAATTTCCCTTGTCAGCGACTCCACTACTCTGAAACCGTCCAAAGGATACAGCGGAAGAAGATTGAATATAAAAACGCCGAGATTAAAAAGAAAAATGTTAAAGAAAAGTTGATTTAAAAAGTAACCTATCAAACCGTTTGCCGCATATTTGAACACAACAACAAAAAGCAGATATCCGATAAAAGCAATTATATAATTTGTAACAACGCCGGCAATAGCAGTTAAAAACAATCCTTTCCGGTAATTTTTAAAGTTGGCGGGATTGATAGGCACGGGCTTTGCCCAGCCGAAGCCGGCGATCGCGCAAAGTAAAAATCCGTACCAATCGAGATGCTTCAAGGGGTTCAACGTCAGCCTGCCGCGCATCTTTGCCGTAGCGTCGCCGCATTTGTATGCGACGTACGCATGCGCAAACTCGTGTGGAGCAAATACGAATATTACGGCAATTATCGCCGTTAGATAGTAAAGAACCGTATATACCATACATATTTATTTTACCAAACCACTGCTTAATAGTCAAATATTTTAACTTATCAATATAATATAAATACACAAAATACGGCGCACGGCAATGCCGTGCGCCTCTATATCTTGAATTATTAAATTAAAGAGCCCATTCTCTTGCGTTTCTTCTGAAGTTGTCGCCGAAGCTTGCTTTTTTAACCGATTCAGCCGCAACAACGTTTACTCTGTCAATTAATACTCCGTCTTTGAATACTTCAATTTCGCCAACTACCTGATCGCATGCAACAGGCGCTTTGACCTTATAGGAAATTACGTTATGAGTGATTTCGGGAGTTTTGTCTACTGCCGAGAACACGTAGCAATTTCTTTCGGGGCGGACTGCAAAACTCTCCTTCTTTCCGCCGACTACCGCAAACTCATCGTTCAGAGTTACGTTTTTATCGAGTACGATTCTGTTCTTATAATTTGCAAATCCGTAATCAAACATCTTTATTGTCGAATCGAATCTGTCGTCGCTTGAGGATGCACCGAGTACAACCGATATAAGCCTCAAGTCGTCCTTCTTTGCCGTTGAAGCAAGGCAGAAACCCGCTTCGTTGGTGAAGCCCGTCTTTCCTCCGTCACAGAAGCCGTACTTTCTTATAAGCTTATTTGTGTTTGTCATCGAAGTTGTTCTGTTATCGGGGTGCTCAAAATCTTCAAGCCAGATTTTGCTGTAATTGAAATAATCTTCGTGTGATAAAAGATTTCCGAACATTAAAGCTACGTCTTTGGCGCATGAATACTGAGTTTCCCTCGGCAGACCCGTGCAGTTGGCAAAAAGTGTATCGGTACAGCCGAGTTCCTCCGCCTTTTTGTTCATTTTTGCAACGAACTCATCTTCATTTCCCGAGATCGTCTCGGAAAGAGCTACGCAACTGTCGTTCGCAGAGCAAACGATAATAGATTTAATCAACTGGTCAACAGAGTATTCGAGTCCACTCTCCAAAAATACTTGCGAACCGCCCATACCGGCAGCATTATCGCTTACGGTAACAATACTGTCCAGCGCAATTTTTCCATCCTCAATTGCATCAAAGCACAGAGTCAGAGTCATAACTTTGCATACGCTGGCAATCGGCATTCTTGCAGTTTCATTCTCTTTATAAATACACTCTTTGGAGTTAAAATCCATAAGGTAGGCAGACTTGCAGCCCTTAGTTAACGCCAATTCAGCGGCGCTTGCGGTTGTTACACCCGTCAACGTCGCACCCGAAGCGGCAACGGCAAGACAGGCAGAAATAATACCAAACAATTTTTTCATACCCTTAGTATGCGGTTAATCGGATTAATTATACAATGACTATTATAATTCTGAACAGTACGTTTATTAAAAGAGCATGAACGATTAAATTAATCAGCGATAACGCTAACGGCATGAATAATACGTATTTTTTAAGGATAACATTGCAGAAATCGGCAACGATATAACACATTATAAGTGAAATTACCGTTACGGGCACAAACACAAATATAGCCGCAATTGTTCCGCCGAAGGCAGAGGCACCGAACAAAATTGCCGCATATACCCCGAAAAAGAGCCCTCTCAAAAATATGAGTATAAGAGTAATATATTTGAATTTTGTAAAATAGCAAATAAAAAATATTATATAAAGGTAAACAAGGTCGCTCAAAAGGTGTGTAAACAACAACCTTGAATTTTTAAAGTTAAAGACGTAATAAATATAATTATCGGCAAAATCCTTGAAATAAATGTTATTTAATACCGGTTTGTATAGTACTATGCCACATATAATAGCGCAAATCAGCGTTATTATAAATGCCAACGCAAACTTTTTATCGCCTGAAAATGCCTTTTTATGAAAATTCCTCATATACAATTATATGAGGAATTTAAAATTAATATGAATTTGTCATCTTATCTATACCTATACCATAGCCTCTGGTCGGGTCGTTGACGAACACGTGGGTAGATGTCAATATGTTATAAATAAATTTATTCTGTAATTCGTGTAGTTTCACAAAAAAGTATAACCTTTCGACACGACTTTAAGAATATTTTTCGACAAAGCCTATTAAACTTTGTGACATCTACCTATTGAAGTCTATTTTCGACAATAAAAGCAGAGCCACCGCTTTACCCACGACTTAATCCGTAACGGAATAGCCTGAAAGGTCAACGCCGTCTGCAATAAAATTCATCATCGTTGCAATGCCACGCTTTGCGCTGAAAATGCACTTACTTTCTTTACAAAGACAAATCGTATGTCCGTCAAGAAACGTTTTCAATCATATTCAAACTCCTTTGCCGAAGTATCCGGCTATTGATTTCATTTTATCTTGCTGTTTTACCTTGAAAGGACACCGTTTATCGCAATGTCCGCATTTTAAACAGGCGTCCGCCTTAACTGCGAGCTTATCGTAGTGGTTATGCGCCATTTTATCACCTGCAAGCGATAAATCGTAATACTTATTGACGATACCTATATCAATACCGGCAGGGCAGGGCTGACAGTGATTGCAATAAGCGCAGTTACTCACCGCCGATTCGGGCGTAAATTTACCTATAACCGAATAATCGCGCTCCTCGCTTGTAGATGCGGGATATTTTAACAGTTCGTACAAATCGTTGAGATTTCTTACCCCGGGCACAACTGCAAGAACCCCAGGGCGGTCAAGACAATATTGAATACATTGATTTTTTGAAAGAGCCTGTTTGAACGGGGAGGTGTTTTCGCTTAAAAGCTGTCCGCCGTGAAAGGGCTTCATTACCGTTACGCCGATTCCTTCCGCCTCGCAACGACGCAAGAGTTCGGCGCGCTCGTTCGTTGAACCTATACCGTATTCGTCGCCGCACTCCAAGTCGTAG
>JAFLVN010000001.1 GCA_022508285.1 Clostridiales bacterium | reverse complement strand
AAACAGTACACCGTACTGTTTTGAGAACTGCTTGCTCGTCGTGAAAGGGAACCGAAGAAAAAACCTTTAATATGTAAAAACGCAGATGCGCATTTTTCGTTTTGGTAGCGACGGGTGGATTCGAACCGCCGACCTGCCGGGTATGAACCGGCCGCTATAGACCAACTAAGCTACGTCGCCTTAAGTCCGCCTTTATAAGCGGAAAATGGTTGCGGGGGCGGGATTCGAACCTCGCGACCTCCGGGTTATGAGCCCGACGAGCTACCTGGCTGCTCTACCCCGCGATAATAGCTCTCTTTGCGAAAGCTATATCATTTTATTAGATAACTTGAGTTTTGTCAACTGTTTTCGGGCGCAAATAAAATATTTTTATCCTGATTACAGAGCTCGGCTGCCGTGGCAGACGAGATAAACTATTTGCATCTTTTTTGAAAGCTCGCCTAAAAGAATTTTCACCTTTTCGATATGCTCCTCGTCGAGGCTTGCAAACGGGTCGTCGAGAATTAAAAAGGGCTTTTCTTCCGCATACATATTGTCAATGAGCGCAAGTCTAAAGCAGAGCGCACAGATACTCCTCTGCCCCGAGCTCAAGTGTTTTTCGCTCCTCTCTCTGCCGTTACGCTCAAAGCGGATTTCGAAGTTGGCGTCCATTGTAATTTTTTCGCCTAAAGTTTTTTCGAGGAGCGCCGAATAATATACGAACTGCTCCTTTATGGGCTTGACGTACTTGTCCTTTAAGTTCCTATCCGCCTGCTTTAAACTTTCCATCGTCTTTAAAAGCAAGGAGTGAGTGTTTTTGTACTCCTCCAACTTTTCTTTTGCCGCCTCGCGCTCGTTTTTTAAATCCTCTAACTTTTCCACTTGACTTTCGTCGCTTTTGATTTCGGTAAAGAGCGAATTTTTATCATCTTGAGCCTTTGAAAGCTGTTCGTTGAGCTCTCTGATATCGGTAAAACCTACCTCGGGGCGTTCGCCAAGCTGCTTGTTCTCTTTAAATTCTACTGCCCGCTCCTTGAACTCATTGAACGCATTTTTTGCGTTTTGCAAGCTAGTGCAATCGTTGGAAATAAATTTGATTTTCTCGCCGATAGACTCGCTGTCTATCCTATACTTATCGCATAATACGTCGATATGTATGCGGTTTTCGGAGATTTTTTGTTGCAGCTCGTCCTCTGTGGCTGACGAAGACAGCTTTCTGCTTTTCAGCGATTTAAAGCTACTTATATCCGTACGTAGAGCGGAAAGTTTTCCAACGAATGTTTCACCGACCGCACCGTATTTATTAAAGAATGAAGATATCCGGCTGTCGAGCGCCTGCTTTTCTTCCGTGTTCCGTTTTAGCTTACCTTCGTTATCTTCCGCCGTTTTTAAAATTTCGGAATAGCTTTTCAAATCCTCCTTGAAGGTTGCAACCGCGAAAGGAACGCCGTTGCCCAAGGTGTAGCCGTATGGAAGGAGGAAAGCTTGAATTTCGTTTAAAATACCGTCTTTGACCTTTGCCGCCTCCACCTTTTGAGGATTTTCCGTCTGTACGAGAGTCGAAGCCGAACTTCTTACATTGGTCTTTTTATTCAGATATGCAAATCCGCTGACGGCAAGTAAAACGATTCCGAGTGCAAGCAAAACGATTCCGGCTATAAGCTGGAAGAAAATAGTGGCAACGCCGCCGATAATAAGCCATGCAGAGACGGTGAGAAAAGTAATGAATAATTTAGACAGCCGTTGTTTTTGACCTTCGGCGGGTACAACCGTTTCGGAAGCAACGAAATCGGGCAGTGAAGTATACTTCTTTTCTGCCTCTTTATAGTTTTCCGCCTTTCTTTCAAGTTCGGCAATCTCTTCCTGCGTAGGAGCGTGATAGGCAAATTTATGCCTGAGCATTCCCTCCCTTTCGGTGGGTTGTATGCCGCTTAATGTGTTTATATCATGCGAAAGTTCGTTTGACTGTGCAATCGCTTTTTCAATTTCGTTAAGCACTGCGGCCTCGGGCACACCCTCTTGGAATTTTATTTGCAGTGCCGAGAATTTTGCAGTGTCCTCGTCGGTGAATTGTTTGTTGAGCCCCTGCGCCTTGAGCGTTTTATCCCGTTCAAGCGCCGACGAAAGCCGTTCAATCTCCTCGCCTGACGGCATCCCAAAGGGATATCTGCCCTCAATTTCGGTAATCTCAACCTGCCTTTTATTTGCTTCCTCTATCAAACTGTCGTAGTGCTCCCAATCCTTTAAAACCACGTTGACAGACTGCGCTTCGGAAATATTTTCGTTGAGTTCTTTTACCGTGCGGTTTATACCGTCGAGACGGGCGTACTTTGCGGGAAGTCCCGCCTCAATAGTGCGTAGATTTGAAATTTTTTCAGACAGGTCGTTAATATGACCGCTTTCAAGCTGAATGAGTCCTAATCCCTGCCGTTTTTTATACTCCTTACTTCTGCTGTCGAGCCTTGCAAGCGCAGCTTCGAGGTTGGCGTCGTCGCCTCCGCCCTCGAGAAAATTGTTGAGTTTGGTGTTAATGCTGCCCGTGGAAGAAATTTCTATTTCCGCACCCGTTATAAATACGGTGCGCTCAAATGATTCTTTATCTATTTCAAAGATTTTTTCGCCGATATCTCCGCCATATTCGGGGGTCAATGCTTCGTTGCAGTAAACCGTTACGGAGTCCTTTACCTCGCTCTTTTCGTCGAAATACCGCTCAATCTTAAAGGTTTCGCCCTGCCATAAAAAGGTGACGTGCCCGCCGAAATTGCCACCTCCGAATGGGTTAAAATGCCTGCGCTCGTTAAAGCCTGCGTTGGCTCTATCCGAATCCAGCCCGTAGAACATTGCCTTTAAAAAGGAGGCAAGCGTAGTTTTGCCGTACCCGTTAGCCTCGCAAAAAGAAGTGAGGTCGGAGTTGAAATTGAAATCCCTATTGCTGATTTTGCCGAAGTTCTCAATATGACAGGATATAAGTTTCATTCTATCGCACCCCCTTTCAAAGCCTTAAGACCGTATGCTATTATGCGCTTTTTTTCGTCATCCGTGTAGTCGGGATTTGCGTACACGCACCTTACAAATTCTCCCTTTAAGGAAGTATCCTTTTCGTAGGCGGTTACGTCGAGCTTTTTTGCAGTTCTGTCCTTTACTGTAACGAAAAAGCAATCCGAGGAGAGATATTTTGCCACGTCACTGGCTAGAGCGTCCACGTCAAATTCAACCTCTCCCACAAGGTTTATGCGGTATATGTTTCTTTTTTCGAATGAAATTTGCTCCTTTACACTGCGGTATGCTCCGAACGCCTCATGGGCGCCCGTTATATCCGCATCCGCTTCCACTATTTCACGCTCGGCAAAGGGAATAAAATATTGCGTGATCTTTTCACCGATATCGAGCAGTACGAAGCCGTGTTCGCCCGCCTCGTCGAAGCCCCTACCCTCAAGGCAACCGCTGTAAGAATACACCGCCCTGTCGTCCACCTTCATATTCAAGCGGGGCTTATGTATGTGACCCAAAGCGAGATAATCTATATTTTTATCCCGCAATTTCTTTATATTTATTATGTCCTTTCCGTAGGTGTCGCCGACCTGTCCGTGCAGCATTACGATATTTATATTGTCCTTTTCAAGAGAGAGTGCGGAGTAGAGAGAAATGGAGTTTTCGGCAGTGATTTCTATTCCCGAAATTACGACGTTGCCGTAGGTATAGCTCGTCCACTCGTTAGAAAACGTTTTAAGATTGGGGATAACCTCGCCCGAATAGTCGGCGGCTATATCGTGATTGCCCTTCAAATACAGAAAGTCAATTTCGGGATAATTTTTTACCACGCTGTAAAAAAATTCCTTGTCCTTTTTGAATGGCGAGTCAGAGTCGAATATATCCCCCGAAAGCATGATAACGCCCACACCGTTTGAGCGGGCGTACTCAGCCGTTTTTCTGAAAGTGTTCCTTAGCTCCTCTTTGCGTTTGTCGGAGACCTCTTTGGGAAAAACCGAATCCATTTTAGCGCCGAGATGAATATCGGCTGTGTGAATGATTTTCATATATCCTCCTCGGAAAATCTGAAAAAAGAAGCCGCATACTGCGGCTTTTGTGTTACATTAACGGACTTACAATACGCAAAAGCGCAGTTATAAACCTTGAAAAGAAGTTATGTTTTTCGCAAGTGCTTTCGCCGTTTGCGTCAAAAACTTTTTTAAAGTCGTCGAGTGCGTCCGCCATCACCGATTTATCGTCGGTATATATGCCGTTGTCAAATTCCTGATAGAAGGCGCGCATATCCAAATTTACCGAACCGACGGTTACGCAGTTTTCGGTGAGCATGACCTTTGAGTGGACGAACATGCCCCGCACGAAATAGACCTTTGCACCGTGCGCCATAAGCTTTTCGGCATTGGAGCGGGTCACACGGTAGATGAACGGATAGTCGGGAACGGCGGGCAAAACTATGCGCACGTCCACGCCCGACATTGCCTTTGTTTTTATAAGGGTAAACAGCTCGCCGTCGGGAATTAAATAGGGAGTCATTATATACAGCTTTTCGCACGCAGCCGAAGCCATATTTACGTATACGTTGCGGCAAAGATGCTCGCAAATTTCCGGACCGCCGGCATAAGGAACAACGTTGGAAGTGTTTTCGGTTGTTTCCGCTTTGCAAAGATATCGTTCGTAGTCTGACTTCTCACGTGTGGAGAACTCCCACTGCCTTAAAAAGGTCAGGCTTAAACCGTCCACAGCTGCTCCGTCTAAACGTACGCCCGCATCCTTCCACAGCCCTTCCATTCTGTGCTGATTAGTACATTCGTCTGCTATATTGCAACCGCCCACGTAGCCTGTTTTGCCGTCAATCACTATTATCTTTCTGTGGTCTCGGAAGTTGAGCCCGAAGCTAAACGGCGAAAAGAGTTTTTCGAATATTTTGAATTTTATGCCGGCGTTCTTTATGCGCTTTTTTGTGGACGAGGTGAGCACGCCCTGACAGCCCACGTCGTCGCAAAGAAAGCGTACCTCCACTCCCTGCGCCGCCTTGCGCCTCAATACGTCGAAGAGCCGCTCCAAGAGCACGCCCTCGGATACTATAAAATACTCTAAAAATATAAAGTCTTGAGCTTCCTCAAGTCTGCCTATAAGATTGTCGAAAAGCTTGCGTGCGTCCGAAAAATATTTTATATCCGTGCCGGTATACGGTACGTATCCGCCCGATTTATAGATATATTCGCAGTCGTTTGAAACTGCCGCAGAAGTCGGCTGAAGCTCGTATGCGCCGATATACGGGCGGGAGCGGTCAAAGATCTGTGCGTAACGCTTTCTGTTAAAGCCGTAGCAGATACGCTTGTCCGCAAGAAAATATACTATATAACCGCAACCGAAGGAAATTAAAAAGAGGAACAGCCAGCTCGCTTTGGACTGCGAGTCGTGCTCGGTTACGAACACGTACACAGCTGCACATACGGTTAAGACAACAGACACATATAGGAACACGGGGAAATACCAGGCAAAAAATGCATACAGCGCAGCGAGAAGGGCAAGCTGAGCCGCCGTAAAAAGGTCGGTCACAAGCGCCTTTAAACCCGTGGGGAAGTCCACCCACTTTTTATGCACGCATTGGGGTCTTTGCCTGCGTAGAGTAAGCAGTTTTTCCCGCACTTTTAAGTCGAATTTAGCCATTATTCCTTACTATAAGTTCTGTATTTTTGAAACCACTCCGTTTCAATCAGCGTATCGTAGCTGTTGCTACACCAAATTTTAATATTCCCCGTAGTTTCACCGGCGGCGTTTATACGGCTATTGAAAAAGAATACAATATTGCCGTTGTGTGGCTCGTAAGTATAACTGTCATCTGTAAATTTGCCGTCCGAACCGAGTTCGGGGAGATTTGTAGCCATTCCCGTACAGAATATTTTATCGGTATGCTGTAACATATTGTCAAGCGACGCCTGATAGGGGAAAGTATTTGAGTTGTTTTTCGTATATTCGGGGGAACCCGCACAGCAGCTTATTGCTATGTATTTGGGTTGTATAACGTTCAAGAGCTTTGCCGTTGACGAAGTACCAGAGCCGTGGTGCCCCGCCTTGTAGAAATCGACTTCGGGCAGAATATCGTACTCCGACTTGCTGTTTGACGGTTTTGCGTAGTAGTCCACCATTCTGGATTCGCCGTCCTTTTCAAGGTCGCCCGTAAAAAGATAGTTGAAGTTACCGGTATCCGTCGTCTTTGTAAAGAGAGTTACGACCGAATGATTGTTCTCGTCCGTGCTCTGGTTATAGTAATAGTGATTATACAGAATATTCATCGAAAGGGTGTGCTCGCTGTCCAGCCAGTACTGCCGCTTTGCACCGTCCGTTTCGTTATAGCACTGACCTGCGGTATATACGGTTGTGCCATTAGCTTTTAAATAATCCACTGCCGACATAAAGTCGGTATATACTTTGGTAGGAGAGTTTTCTTTCTTCTTTATAATGTTGTCGAATTTAATTAAAGTATCAACTTCATATTTATACAGAACACCCGAGTTTTCACCGCTACCGACAAACGCCGCTATGTGGTCCTGGTCGGCGTGGGTGGCAATTACGTATTCAAGCTTGCCGTCCGTAACGTAGTCCGCAAGGTAATTACAAATAAGTTCTGCGCTGCCTGCGCGCGAACCTGCATCTATCAAAATATCGTTATCACCAGCTTTTATGTAGATACTGTCGCCGGCATACTCGCCCAAATCAATTACATGAATTGAAAATTCCGATTCAGCTACTTCGGTTTCCGTGCCGAAAAAGTTTTTATCGTAGCCGCATACGAGACAAATATCCTCGTCATCGTAGTCGTGATTGCCCGTTGCGGGAACAACTTCTTCTTCCTCTTCTCCGCAGACGGTGCAGACGTGCAATCGCAAACCCTTTTTGCCGCAAGTCTCCTCGGTTTTAATATTCCATTCGCCCCAGGTGTGGTCGCCCACACCGAGATATTTATGGTATATGTCGGGCTTTACGAAGTACAGTACGACTGCCGCAACAATGATTATTGCTATTATTAGTGCAACTGCCGCAATAAGTTTGGGGTGGTTTTTTGCAACCTTTTCTGCCTTTTTTGCATTGCTTTTTGAATTCTTTTTAGACACTTTATACCGCCGTTATAAGTTTTTGAGCTGTTCCATTATTTTTTCGCGCATTGCGATATATTTGTCGAGCTTGGCCCGCTCGTCATCGACAAGCTTTTTGGGCGCTTTTAACATAAAGCCCGAGTTGTTCAACTTGCCGTCGGCTCGGCGAATTTCTTCCGTTACCTTTTCAAGCTCACCCTGCAATCTCTCTCTCTCCTTGTCGATGTCGACAAGCTCGCCCATGGGGATATATAAAGTTCCTATAGGCAAGACTTTGGCAACCGCCTTTTCGCCCGCCTCGGCGGCGTCGGAGATAAAGGTGATATCCTTTGCGCCGGCAAGCTTTAATATGCTGTCCTGATTTGCCGATATCAGCCGCTTGCTTTCCGTGACGATATACAAACTGACCTTTTTTGAAGGTGCGCAGCCGAGTTCAGCTTTTGCGCCGCGCACAGCCGTTATTATATCCTTGATTCCCTCGAAGGCAAGGGCGTCCTTTTTGTAGGCAAGCTTTGCGTTGTAGTGGGGATAATCCTTGAGCATTATAGTGCCCGAAGCTCCCGGAATAGAGCGGTAAATTTCGTCCGTGATGAACGGTATGAACGGGTGCAAAAGCTTTAACGTGTTCTCTAAAACGAATACGAGCACGGAAATTGCCCCGTCCTTTTTGCCCTCGTCGTCGCCGTAGAGGGCGGGCTTTGAAAGCTCTATATACCAGTCGCAGAAGTCCGACCAGGTGAAGTCGTATAACATCTGACAGGCAACGCCAAGCTCGAATTTATTTAAGGCAAGCGTAACGTCACGGATTACCGACTGCAGACGGCTTATTATCCACTTATCGGCGGCACACAGCTTTATTTCGGAAATGGGCTTTATTTTTCTGCCCTCAGCACCCGATATAACGAAACGGCTGGCGTTCCAAATCTTGTTCATGAAGTTGCCGCACGCTTCCACCTTTGCGTCTGAATAGCGGGTGTCGTTGCCGGGAGCAACGCCCTGCAAGAGGGAAAACCTTAAGCTGTCTGCGCCGTATTTATCAATGATTTCAAGGGGGTCGACGCCGTTGCCGAGGCTCTTTGACATCTTTCTGCCCTTTTCGTCGCGCACGAGTCCGTGAATGAGAACGTCCCTAAAGGGCACTTTTCTCATATGTTCAAGCCCCGAGAATATCATTCTTGCTACCCAGAAGAAAATTATATCGTAGCCTGTGACGAGCACGTCCGTAGGATAGAAATACTCCAAATCGGAAGTGTCGTCGGGATAGCCGAGCGTGGAGAACGGCCAGAGCGCAGACGAGAACCAGGTATCAAGAACGTCCTCGTCCTGCGTAAGGTTTTTTCCGTGGCAGTGAGGACACTCTACGGGGTCTTGCTTTGAGCAGATTTCCTCGCCGCAGTCGCCGCAGTACCAAACGGGAATCCTATGACCCCACCACAGCTGACGGGAGATGCACCAGTCCTTTACGTTCTCCATCCAGTTGTAATACGTTTTAGCAAAACGTTCGGGTATGAAGGTGACCTTTTTATTCATGACCGCATTTATTGCGGGACGGGCGAGAGAGTCCATTTTAACGAACCACTGCTTGGAAACGATGGGCTCTACCGTGGAGTTGCAGCGGTAGCAGTGACCGACGTTATGGGTGTGGGGTTGGATTTTTACGAGATATCCGCCCTCCTCCAACTCTTTAACAAGCTGTTTTCTGCACTCGTATCTGTCGAGCCCTGCAAACTTGCCCGCTCCATCGTTCATCGTGCCGTCGTCGTTCATTACCCGCACTACGGGCAGATTGTGACGAAGTCCCACCTCGAAGTCGTTGGGGTCGTGGGCGGGGGTTATTTTAACTACGCCCGTGCCGAATTCCATATCGGCGTGTTCGTCGCCGACTACGGGTATAGGCTTATTTACAACGGGAAGAATGACGTTTTTGCCGATGAGGTCGTTGTAGCGTTTATCCTTGGGATTGACGGCTACCGCAGTGTCACCGAACATTGTTTCGGGACGGGTTGTGGCAACCACGAGCGCCCTGTCCGTGCCCTCAACAAAGTATTTTATGTGCCAGAAGTTGCCGGCTTCCTCGGCATAGTCTACCTCGGCGTCGGATAACGCAGTTTTGCAAGTGGGACACCAGTTTATTATACGGCTGCCTCTGTAAATCAGTTTCTTATTGTAGAGGTTGACGAACACTTCCCGCACGGCTCGGGAGCACTTTTCGTCCATGGTGAAGGTGAGGCGATCCCAGTCGCAGGAAGAGCCCAGCTTTTTGAGCTGTCCGCATATTCTGCCCGCATACTTTTCCTTCCACGCCCAGGCACGTTTAAGGAATCCCTCTCGCCCCAAATCGGCTTTTGAGAGCCCCTCCTTTTTCATCTCCTCGACAATCTTTACCTCGGTGGCAATGGATGCGTGATCCGTGCCGGGAAGCCAAAGGGTGCAGTAGCCCTGCATGCGCTTGAAGCGGATAATTGTATCCTGCAACGTTTCATCCATGGCGTGACCCATGTGCAGCTGTCCCGTTATATTGGGAGGGGGCATCACTATGGTGAAGGGAACTTTTTTATCGTCGCGCTCGGCTTTAAAACAGCCCGACTCTTCCCACTCCTTATACAGTTTATCCTCGAAACTTTTGGGATTGTACTTCTTTTCCATCAAAAACCTCTAACTGAATATTAGCCCTTACATTATTAGATAGTATACTAAAATATTATAGCTTAAATCGCCCTCTGTTGTCAAACGCAAAAGGCGGGCGCATAGTATGTATTATTAAATTTTTAAGGAGTTAACAGTGAAAAAACTGATTTACTTATTTTTAGCCGTCGTGTGCGCTCTGGCAATACCTTTTGCTGCGACAGGCTGTGGAAGAGACAAAAACGTACTTAGGATAAACGAAGTCACACACTCGGTGTTCTACGCACCTTTATACCTTGCGGACTCGCTGGGATATTTTGAGGATGAAGGCTTTAAAATAGAGCTGACCAACGGCGGCGGCGCAGATAACACCATGGCGGCGGTGCTGTCGGGCAGCGCAGACATAGGCTTCTGCGGACCGGAGGCGGCGGTATACGTATCTATTGGCGGAAGCGAAGACCAGCCCATGGTATTCGGACAGCTTACAAAGCGTGACGGCTCATTCCTTGTGGGCAGAAATCCCGAACCCGACTTCGAGTGGACCGACCTTGAGGGCAAAGAGATACTTGCAGGCAGACCGGGCGGCGTGCCCTTTATGACGTTCTCTTACGTATTGAATAACAGAAACGTAAACGCAACGCTCAATACGAGCGCAAACTTCAACAATATGACAGCCGCATTTGCGAACGGCACGGCGGACTACTGCACGATGTTCGAACCCGTGGCAAGCAATTTTCAAGCCGAAGGCAAGGGCTATATAGTAGCTTCCGTGGGTGCGGAATCGGGCGAAATCCCCTACACCTGCTTTATGGCAAAGCAAAGCTATATAAATAAAAACGGCGATAGAATAGAGGGACTTTTGCGTGCGGTTACCAAGGCTATAAAATACCTCAATACCGAGAGCACGGATACGGTTGCAAAGCTTTTGACAAAATATTTTGCCGATACGAGCGTAGAAAGCATAAAAACTTCGCTTGAAAGCTACAAGGCAATCGACGCATGGGTCACCAATATGGCTATGGAAAGACAGGCGTTTACAAGATTGCAGGACGTTATAGACCTTGCGGGCGAACTGGAAAGACGGGTTAATTTCGACGACATCGTTTTAACGGACGTCGCTCAGAAAGTTTACGACGAAGTTTACGCATAATGCTTGAATTTGATAAAATTTCTTATACCTATCACACCAAATCGGGTGAAACGGCGGCCGTACGGGACTTAAGCTTCAAAGTTGAAAAGGGGCAGTTTGTTTCGGTTATAGGACCTTCGGGATGCGGAAAGTCGACTATACTCTCCCTTGCGGCGGGACTTCTGTCCCCTTCCTCTGGCAAAATTATACGGGGAAGCGGAGAGTTCGGATATATGCTGCAACGGGATGCGCTGTTTGAATGGCGTACGGTGGAACAGAATATATACCTGCCGTTGGAAGTAAAAAAGCGGAACACGGCGGAAATGCGGGCAAAGGCTTGCGCACTTGCCGAAAAGTACGGTTTGAAGGACTTTTTAAAAAAGAGCCCTTCACAGCTTTCGGGCGGCATGAGACAGAGGGTAGCGCTCATACGCACCCTTGCGGCAGAGCCTGAAATACTGCTGTTAGACGAACCCTTTTCCGCCCTCGACTACCAGACAAGGCTCGAGGTGTGCGACGACGTGCAATCCATAATCAAGTCTGAAAAAAAGACTGCGTTGCTCGTTACCCACGACATATCGGAGGCGATAGCGCTTTCCGACAAAATCGTGGTGCTGACCGCCCGCCCAGCTCACGTTTTGGCGGAGCACGAAATTACCTTTGCTTTCACCCCCAAAGACAGGCGCAACGACAGCCATTTTGCAGGCACGTTTGAAGTTTTGCGCAAGGAACTCGGAATATAAAAATAAATACGGGATTTTCAAAAGATGAAAAAAAACATGAACTGTTCGCGCGAGCATCTCGCGTATCTGAAAAAAATAAGAAGAAACAAAATTCTGATATTCACTCTACGCTGGCTTATTCTTGTCGCAATCCTCGGGCTGTGGGAGCTCATGGCGCATTTCAAGGTGATTGACCCGTTTATAACGAGTTCACCCTCCCGTGTAATAAAAACTCTGTCCTCGCTCTACAAAAGCGGCGAGCTGACAAAACACATCGGCATAACACTGGGCGAAACGCTTGCCGGGTTCGCTATTGCCGTTATTGCGGGCTACTTTATAGCCATACTACTATGGTCGAGCGAAACGGTACGTGCCGTGGTCGAGCCGTATATCGTAGTATTGAACTCCCTGCCCAAAATAGCGCTCGGACCGCTGATAATAATCTGGATAGGCACGGGCTACAGCGCAATAATATTTATGACCGTAATCGTATCGATAATTCTGTGCATAATGAACACGCTTGCAGGTTTTATTGCCGTAGATTCCACAAAGCTCACGCTTATGAAGGCAATGGGCGCAGGCAGAATTGCCACTTTGACAAAGCTCATTATGCCTGCGTCCCTACCCACCCTTATGAATACTTTAAAAGTTGCCGTGGGGCTTTCCTGGATAGGCTCGATTATGGGCGAGTATATCTCCTCACGTGCGGGGCTCGGATACTTAATTGTGTACGGCGGTCAGGTTATGCGGCTGGACCTTGTTATGACCGCAACCTTTATACTGTGCATACTTGCGGCATGCATGTACGGGATTATTGCCATAATCGAGCGCATTGTGGTTAAACAATTTTAAGCCACAAATAAACTAAATACAAGTTATAAATTTCCTCGGATTTATACTGAAATAAAGGGGCGGGGGCGCAATATGCGCCGCCGCCCTTCTTTAAATTGTCCGCATAAAATTCAAGCGCCGACCTTGCGGCGAATGCGGCTCCTTAACCGCTCGAAAACGTTGAGTCCGACAAGCGAATCGAGCTCCGATAAAAGCTTATCCCTGTCGGGGATTGGTATAAGTTCTCCGTTTTCAATTAAAAAAGTTTCGCCCTCGTGACGGCTGCGGATTAAGTTTTTTTGTCTTTGAATATAAGCAGTGAAGTTCATATTTTTGCCCCTCCTCGATATTTACAAGTCAAATTATATTTATTAAAGTTGACAAATACTGTCATGTATGATAAAATTTTTAAAAAATAATTTTATCGTTTTATTGTACGGAGGACTTGGGCTTGAAATACCAGATTATGTTGAAGATTTTAATGCAGCTTTTGTCGAAGAAAAAGATTACCGCAAAAGAAATTGCCGAAAGATACGAAATTTCTGTGCGCAGCGTGTACCGCTACGTTGAAGAGCTGATTGTGTGCGGCGTGCCCGTAGACGTTGCTCGGGGCAGGTACGGCGGACTTACCGTTGCCGACACCTTCCGTCTGCCCACGGGATATTTCACCAGAGACGAGTATGCGGCGGCGATAAACGCCCTCGACGCAATGGCGAGTCAGGTGCACGACGAAAATATTATAACCGCAAGGGAAAAGCTTGAAAGCCGCCAAAAAAACGAGCGCACGGGCTCATCGGTCAGCGGTAATATTATAGTGGACGGCGGCACCTGGGGGGACACTAAAAAGTTCTCCGACAAAATGCTTGTGGTGGAACAGGCGGTAAACGAGGCTAAGAGTCTTATGGTAGACTATATCTCCCGAGAGGGCGAGCACAGCCGCAGAGTTATCGACCCGCACGTTTTAATATTCAAGCAAAACGTGTGGTACGTGTACGCCTTTTGCCATACCAAGCAGGACTTCAGAACCTTTAAAATAGGCAGAATAAAACAGGCGAGCTTTACGGGAAGGACCTTTGAAAAGCGTGAAATTTCACGAAAGGAAATCCCCCTCGACTTCTACTACTCCACCGACAAACTGATTGCCGTCACGCTTGAAATAGAAAAGGCGTCCTTGGCGGACGCCGAAGAATGGCTTGGAATTGACAATATAGAGCCTCGGGGCAAAAGCTTTGTTGCAGACGTCACCCTGCCGGACGACAGTCAGCTTGTGGGAAAAATTTTGAGCTACGGCGGCGCAGTTAAAGTGCTCTCACCAAAGAGCTTAAAAGAAAAAGTGCTTGCCGCCGCACAAAAAATCATTGAACAAAGTTTATAAAATTAATAATGCGCCGACCTGCATCGCAGGTCGGCGCACTTAAGTTTTTACCAATCGAGAGTTTGACCGCCGAGTATATGAACATGCAGGTGGTGCACAGTCTGACCTGCGTCCTCGCCCTGATTTATTACAAGTCTGTAACCCTTTTCACAGCCGTTAGCGGCGGCGACTTCGGGGATTTTTTTGAATATATGCGCAAGCATTTTTGCACCCTCGCCGTCCATATCGGAAAGCAAAGCGAAGTGCGTTTTGGGAACCGCCAAAAGGTGAACCTTTGCCTTGGGCTCGATATCCTTGAATACGAGCATATACTCGTCCTCATACACCTTTGACGAGGGAATTTTGCCCTGAATAATTTTACAAAAAAGACAGTTATCGTTAAGCATTTTTCAATCTCCTTATTTTAAATTTATAAACAAAATATGCTATTCCGCAGCCGGCGAACGCTGCGAAGAATACTGCCGAAAATATCACGGATTCCGTCATTCGCACGGGAATACTGTCAAGCAAATCCACTTCAAACGTGCCGTCCTCACGCACGTCTATAAAGGTAACGGACTGATTTATCAAAAAGTAACGGTAAGCCGTCGCTTCTTCCGACGGTACGGAATTGTCCGCAGAATAAAACGTATAGGAATAGCTGCCGTAATCATATAATGTGCGGGGATAATACAGGTAACCGTCAAACTCCAAAGCCACCGCCTTAAGCTCCCATATGCGCACGCTTTCGGGCAGCTCGCCGTCCTCGCTTTCAATGGGGACATCTTCACCTTTTATGCGCACGAAAAAGTCACCGTTCTCGTCTTCAAAAGTGCTGTAATAGGTGGTATAGCCGTACGTGTAACGGTAATAATAGCCGTCCGCCTCTTCAACACGCTGAGTTACCGAGATAAGTTCGCCGTTAGTCCAAGTATAGGAAAAATTTTTAGAGAGGTCGTCAAAAACCTCGTACTCGCGCTCGTAGTCGGGCTCAAATTCGTACCCGTCCTGAATAACATACAGCGCATGCGGCCAATCGTTGTAGTAATAAGCTTTATATTCATCGTATCCGCCGAACACGCAAGTAGGTCCTAAAAGAGAGAACGAAAAGCAGAAAATCGCCGCCGCCGCAAGCACGTTGGCTATGAACCTGTACCGAATTTCCCGCATACCCGCCACGTACTCCGCTTGGACGTCGTCCATATAATAGCCGTTTATTTTTGGATAGCCGTACGCCTGCGAAAGCTGCGGAAGCACCGTTTGCTCAGCTTGGACGCAAGGCACGACGAGAGAGCGACGGCATCTTACGATAATAACTATAATCAGGATAATGGATAAAACGCCCGTAACTGCGCTTATGGGATAGCCCTTCCACTCCGCAAACTGCGACATTAAAGGAAAGTTTACAAAAAAGTGCATTGTGTAGTTGAAGGCGTAAACGGCATACGGCTGCCAGCTTTTCCACGGCTTTTTAAAGGATAGCGCCCAGCCGAACGCTCCCGCCCAAGCCGCATGCGAAAAGGGCGTACCGAGCGCACGCCACAGCCCCGTTTCGATTGCCCACGACAGCTCGCCCCACCCGAAGCCGCGGGTGTACATGAACCACATATTTTCAAAGGCGGAATATCCGCCGCCCACAGCCGCTCCGATTATAAAGCATGCAAACGGATTGCGCTTTTTTACGATAAGCAAAATTATAATCGTTGTGACCGCCTTGCCCGTCTCCTCGACGAAAGCCGTCCACGCCTGGTCGGCAAATGGTGCGCTGAAGTCTGCCGTAGAGTAAAGAATATATATTATCGCACTTGAAAAAATGCCGCCCGCAAACAGTACCAAAACAGGCAAAAGCAAGGGCAGGTCACGCTTAGGATAAATTTCCACAAGCAGTACGATAAAAGTTATGTCTGCAAAAAATGCACCCACCGACGCAACCATTAAAAAATTGATTTTAGATGCGTCGTATGCTACGCACAGTACGGTAAAAAGTAAGAGCGATATCAAGAACACACGGGCATAGAACCAGGGGTAAGGCGTCTTTTCATCTCCGCCGTGCCCGCGTGAAAACAGCTCCGCATACTCCTCTTTGGAGTGCGGGCGGAAGGTTTCGTATGCGAATTTTTTGAGTGCGTTTTTAAACCTCATTTACAATTTCCGCAAGTGCGCCGTCGGCGTACTCTTTTAAAATTTTTACGGTGTATTTTTTACCCGACTCAAGCTGAGCGGGAATATAAACTTTGATATAGTTGCCCGTGTAGCCCGTAGTGTAGCCACCAATATATTCCTCGGCAATAAAGTTGAGCGTTTTGCCGTAAAACCCCGATATATAACGGCTTTCCGCCTCTTTCGCCGCTTTTAACAGCCTGCCCAAACGCTCGGTTTTTACCGACGGCGGCAGGTCTTTGAGTTTATATGCTACCGTGCCCTCTCTCGGAGAAAATGAAAAGGCGTGCACCCGTGCAAATCCCGCCTCATCTATAATGGAAAGACTTTGTACAAAGTCCTCTTCCGTTTCCGTTGGAAATCCGGAAATTATATCGGTAGTTATTGCCCCTTCGGGGAAATATTTATATATAAGTTTGCACTTTTCAAGATACTGTGCTCTGGTATAGTGCCTGTTCATCGTCTTTAAAACGGCACTGCTGCCGCTCTGCAACGACAGGTGAAACTGCGGTGCGAAATCGTGCAAGCCCTTGAGCGCAGATAAAAGCTCCTCGGTAATTACCGAACACTCCAAAGAGCCCAACCTTATGCGCTTTTTTACGGGTGCAAGCGCTGAAATGAGCGCAGGCAATCCTGCGCCGTTATCGTTATAAGACGAAATATTTATGCCCGTAAGCACCACTTCGGGGCAGTCGCAATTATCTATTTCCCCGCATATATCCGCTATCGAACGTGATTTTTCACGGCCTCTGAGATATGGAATAATGCAGTACGCACAGAAGTTGTTACAGCCGTCCTGAATCTTTATGAAGGCCCGGGTCTTGGTCTGCTTGGGATATATGAGATTATCGCACTCGCCGCCGAAGTCGGCGCATATTGCCGCAATCACTTCGCCCTTGTCCGTCGCTCCCGAAATAAAGGTTACGCCCTTTTCTTCAAAGGGTTGCCTGCTCTTTTGGCTTGCGCAGCCGCATACAAAAATTTTAGCGGAGCTATTGTATTTTTTTGCCCGAGCGACAAGCTGGCGGCTCTTTTTTTCCGCCTCCCGTGTTACGGCGCAGGTGTTTAAAACGTAAATATCGGCATAACCGAGCTTGTCCGAAACTTCCCAGCCGTTGCTCTCAAGCGCCGCCATTATGGAGGCAGACTCCACCTCGTTTACTTTACAGCCGAGGGTGAACACAACCGCTTTCATTTGAGTTCTCCCAAAAAGTAAGCTACAAGTGCGCACACGGAGATTGCCGCCGTTTCCGCACGAAGTATCCTTTTGCCAAGGGATATCCCCGTGAAATTCAGTGATTTTGCATACGCATATTCATTTTGCGAGAATCCGCCCTCGCTGCCCACCACCACTGCGGTTGAGCCCTTTATAGACGAGATATCACCGTCGGAGTCCTCTAAAAACTCGCAGGCAAACAGTTTATTATCGTAACCTTCCGCAGACTTTAACGCCGCATCCAGCGTGGGGTAATATTCTATTTCGGGCGCACGGGAGCGAAGGCACTGCTTTGCCGCCTCCCGGGCAACCTTTTTTAATCTTTCGAGCTTTTTGCTGTCGTTCATGTACGCCGAGCAAAACTCCGAAGAAAATACACCTATTCTACTTACGCCGAGCTCGGTTGCTTTTTGCACTATCAGCTCCGTTTTATCGCCTTTGAGCGCACCGCAGAGTAGATAAATTTGCGCTTTGGGCTCTTTGTCGCCCACCGTTGCACCCGTAATATGCGCCAATAAACGGTGTTTTTCTACCTTTTGAACGATTGCCGGGCACTCCGTTCCGCTGTTGTCCAAAAGCACGATTTCCGTGCCCTCCTCAACCCGCAAAACGGTTTTGGCGTGGATAAACTCCTCGCCGTCTAAAATCACCTCGGGATTTTCGGGATATTTTAAGTTTTCAATGAAGAACCGTTTGGGTGTACTCATGCTTTGAACGACAGGGCAAGCCACTCGCCCTCTTTAATTCTTTTATCTAACTTTAAGTTTTGCGATGTGAAAGCATCGATTACCATTTGCAGTCTACTTTCTATAATACCGCTCAATATGAGCGTTCCGCCCTTTTTCAAGTTTTTGGGAATTGACGGTGCAAGACCTACAAGTATTTCCGCCGTAATATTCGCAAGCATAATATCGCCCTTGATTTGGGCGTTATCCAAAAGGTTGGAGTGAGCCACAACCACCTTGTCGGAAACGCCGTTAATCTCGGCGTTATGCTTTGCACTCTCCACCGCAACGTAGTCGATATCGGTAAGGTATGCAAGCTTTGCGCCCAGCTTTACGGCGGATATGCCGAGTATGCCGCTGCCGCAGCCGACGTCTATGCACACGCTTTCGGGCGTTAAATATTCCTGCAAGAGCTTAACGCACATAGAAGTCGTTTCGTGCTCGCCCGTGCCGAACGCCATGTTGGAATCAAGCTTAACCACCTCTTCGTGCGGCTCTTTCGTATATTCTATCCATTCGGGACAGACTACGATAGAACCCAAATGAATGGGACGGAAGTGCTTGCGCCAGATTTCAATCCAGTCGTCGCCCTCTACCTCTCTTCGGGATGTTTCCAAAGTGCCCAAAACTACAAAGCCTCGGCTGTTGCGCTCCAGCTCCTCCAAGTCCTCACGAATAAGGGGCAGAGTTTTATCGACTTCGTCCATCGGCACAAACGCCTTCACGAGCACGTCGCCCCGCTCGGCTAAAACTTGCTCGTCGATATAATCCCAATACATGACTTTATTTTGCTGAAGGGCGATTACGTCCTTTATATCCGAAATGGCAACGCCGTAGTTTGTGTACCGCCACATTATGTCGGCCACAAGCTCGCTGCCTTCGGTTGTTGTATGCACGGTATATTCGCAGAATTTCATAATTTTATTTTATCACCTCGCCCCCGATAATGCAAGCGGTTTAAAATAAAACTACGCAGCGAGTGCGTAGTTACAAGTTTAAAATATTAACCTAAAATTGCTATGGACAATCCGCAGAAAATCATAAGCGAAATTGCGTCAACGATAGTTGTGATAAACGGACTTGCCACGGCGGCGGGATCGAGCTTGCACGCCTTTACAAGCAGGGGCAGAAGGCAGCCAACAAGTTTTGCGATTACCACCGTACAGAAGAGTGCGAGCGAAACTATTGCGCAGAGTATAACGTCGTAGTCCGCATATCCGAAAAGCAGATTATCTATGAGCATAAGCTTTGCAAAGCAGGCAACGGCAAGGGTTGCCGCAAGCAATAGAGATACTCTGATTTCTTTCCACACTACTCTCCCAGAGTCCTTTATGGTTAGCTCGCCGAGCGCAAGCGCACGGATTACTGTTACGGAGACCTGTGAACCCGAGTTGCCGCCCGTATCCATCAGCATGGGCACACAGGCAAACAGTACGGGGCTTATTGCATTGAGGTTACCTTCAAAGCTGTTTATAATGAGTCCGGTAAACGTTGCGCTGATAAGTAGAATAAGCAGCCATGGAGCACGGCTCTTCCAAAGGGAAAACACGCTCGTCTTTAAATACGGCTTATTCGCAGGGACGATTTTAGCCATTCTTTCGAAGTCTTCGGTGTTCTCCTCTTGCAGAACGTCGATAGCGTCGTCCACGGTAATTATACCCACAAGCCGCCGCTCGTTATCCGTTACGGGCAGTGCGATAAAGCCGTAGTCTGTAATCTTACGGGATACCTCCTCTCTGTCGTCGAGAGTGTTTGCGTAAATTACGTTGTCTTCCATTATTTCGGATATGAGCGCACTCTTATCGGCAAGCAACAAGTCCTTTGCGGTGACAAGACCTATAAGCTTTTTTTCGGAGTCCGTGACGTAACAGGTATATATGGTTTCCTTGTCGATTGCCGTCTCCCGTATTCTGTCGAAGGCTTCCGCCACCGTCATATTGGGCGTGAAGGAGACGAACTCTATGGTCATCAGGCTGCCCGCGCTGTCTTTGGGGTATTTTAAAAGCTCGTTTATGTACCCTCGGGTCTCACCGTCGCTCTGCGCCAAAAGACGCTTAACAACGTTTGCGGGCATCTCCTCCACGAGGTCTACGGTATCGTCGAGGAACAGCTCTTCCATAACGTCTTTGATTTCGTGGTCGGTCAGCTTTTTTAAAAGCGCTTCTTGCGTGTCTCGGTCAATTTCAACGAAGGTCTCCGCCGCCGCATCCTTGGGCAATATGCGGAAGAGGACGGGCAAGTCCTCTTCGTTTGCGCTTTCAAATACGTCGGCAAGGTCAATCTCGTTCATCGACGCCAAAAGAGGCTTTAAAACGGAGAACTTGCGCTCCTTTAAAAGCTCTAAAATTTCCTCTTCTTCGGCAATACGCCTTGCCACTTCCTCTGGGAGTTCCTCGATTATGTCAACAGTATCTTCAACGGAGACGTCCTCCATGACGTCTTCAAGCTCGGCGTCACGTAAGCCCTCCACTATCTTTTTTTGAAGCGGAGTATCGAGCAACACCAAAACGTCCGCCATGAGAGAGCTGTCAATTTCATGGCAGAACGGCAAAAGGTCGTCGTCGGGAACGTTGCACAGTATTTGTGCCAACTCTTCGGGAGAGAGCTTTTTTACCGCTTCAGCGGCTTCTTCATAATTTTTTTCTGCAAAATATTTTAATAATTCGTCATTCAGCATTTCATCCATAGCTACACCCCCTTGAGATTATTTTATCACGTATTGAAAATTATTGCAACCTAAGTTAATAAGTATTTAAAATTTAAGCATATCCGTACTTTTTGCGATACGCCAAAATAAAGGCAAACGTGACGGCTAAAGCAAAAATTTCGGAAATCGTCGTAGCCGCCCACACGCCGTCCAGCCCCCACATGAGCGGCAGAGTTAAAACTGCGACTATGCGCAGTACGAGCGTTCGCACCACCGATATTATGCCGGAGATAAGTCCGTTGTTGAGAGCAGTGAACAGCGCAGAGCCGAACACCCCGAAACCGCCTATAAGATAGCTTGTGGAGAATATATAATGCCCCCTAAGCGTTATTGCCGTCGCTTCGGCGTCAAAATTGAAAATTTTAACAAGCGGCACGGCTAACGCTTCCGACAGTCCCGTCATAAGCAGTCCGGATATTCCGACGATGATTAAGCATTTTTTAAAAAGACTTTTGAGCTCATCTCTGTTCTGTGCACCATAATTATACCCTATTACGGGAGTTATTCCTACTGCAAAGCCCATAAATACGGCAAAGAATATCATTGATACATAGCCTATTGCGCCGTAAGCCGCCACAGCCTGGTAAGCCGCAACACCCTGTTTTGCGCTGTATTGAATAATCTGTTCGTTGTACAGCATCATGACGACTGAAAAAGATACGTTTGAAAGAAATTCGGACATGCCGTTGGTTGCAGACTTCAAGATCGCACGGAAATAGAATTTGGTTTTAGTGAAGCGCAAGAGGCTTGAATTTTTAAAGGCAAAATAGAACACGGGTACGATTCCGCCGAACACCTGACTTGAAAAAGTCGCCCACGCCGCACCCTTCAAACCGAGTCCGAACCCCGCAACGAGCACTGCGTCCAAAACCATATTCATAACTCCTGCGCCCGCCGTGACGGCGAGTCCGAGGCGGGGCTTTTCGGCTGTCACAAAAAAACTTTGGAATATGTTCTGAAGTATAAAAAATGGCTGACCCGCAAGCAAAATCCTGCCGTACAGCACGCAGTATTCGTATATTTTGCCTTCGCTTGAATGTGAAAGAACCTTTGCGCACCAAGGAACTGCCAACTGACCGGCAACCATAATTACTATGCCAATGGCGGCTGTAAAATACACGAGCAGTGAAAAGTATGCGTTAGCCCTCTCCTTATCGCCCTCGCCCAAAGTTTTTGCAACGAGCGCACTTCCGCCGGCACCGAGCATAAAGCCTATGGAGCCGAGAATTATAATGAGTGGAAATATCAAATTTGTGGCAGCCACGGCATCTGACCCTGCAGAATTTGCCATAAAAAGTCCGTCAACTACGGAGTATATGCTTGTGAAAACCATCATGACGATGGACGGCATGACGAAGCGCAAAAGTTTTTTATATGTAAAATGGTCAGAAAGCTGAATTTTCATAAGCGCCCTAAAAAAACAAAAAAGAGTATAGCACAAATTAAATTTAAGTCAAGCAAATAAACGTATAAATCGGTTGACCGTTTTCAATCACAGTGATATAATTTGAACTATGAAAAAGATGACTGTTGTTAAGAATTTAGTTTCGGACAAAGAGCGAGAGCTGTATAACGTTGAATATACCGAAGTTATCGACTGCACGTTCGTAGGTCCTGCGGACGGCGAATCGGCTTTGAAGGAGTGCCGCAACTTTACGGTTAAAGGTTGCAAATTTTCGCTGCGCTATCCCCTTTGGCACGCCACCGACTACCGTGTGGAAAACAGCGAGATGGACGTAAATGCCAGAGCGGCGGTGTGGTACGGCGTCAGGGGTGTATTCAAAGGCTGTACGCTCGGCGGAATTAAAGTTTTCAGAGAGTGCATAGACACGACGGTTGAAAACTGCGAGATATCCTCGTTTGAATCGGGTTGGCACTGCGACGGATTTAAGATGTACGACTGCCACGTACTCTCGGAATATTTCCTTTTGGGTAGCCGCAATATAATTATTAAAAATACAAAGCTTGACGGCAAATATCCCATGCAGTACGTTGAAAACGTCACCTTGGAGAACTGCGAAATTTCGACCAAGGACTGCCTGTGGCACGGCAAGAACGTGGTTGCTAAAAACTGCATATTCCACGGCGAATATCTTGCCTGGTATTCTGAAAATTTTACCCTTATTGACTGCCTTATAGACGGCACACAGCCCCTCTGCTACTGCAAAAACTTAAAGCTTATTAATTGCCGCACGAAGAACTGCGACTTTGCATTCGAGCTTTCGGATATCGACGCCGACATAGTTGGCGATGTACAATCCATACGCAGTCCCCTTTCGGGCAAGATAGTCTGCGACAGCGTAGGTGAAATCGTGAACGACGTTACCGCCTACGACTGCAAGGGCAAAGTGATAATAAGAAAGAAATCTTAAAATAAGTTGTGAGATATTACCGCCCGCCGGAAATCCGGCGGGCGGCTTTTCGTTTGATATGTTTATATTTTTATCAAGCATATTAGCTATAAAGATATCCGGCTACGGCGACACGCCGCTGTGGATAACTGTGTAAAAACGCATACGTATTGCACTTTTACCCACGGTTATCCACAAAAAGTTGTCCACAAAAATTGTTAAATTATATGCGCAAAAATAAATATGCATAAAAGTTATCCACAATTTTTCCACTAACCACCTGTAATTCTATAAAATCCGACATATTCCGCATTTTTTTGACAGCCGTTTAAAAAATTTTATCCACAATTACGTTTTATGCAGGAATTTATGAATAAAATCAGGGCGGTGCGCATATGCGCACCGCCCTGCGTTTCTACTGTTTATCAACTTGTTTGCCGTAGACTGCCGAGATATTGTTGGAATACCTCTGCATATTGTCGCAAGACTTTAATGGAACTGCGTCCTCGAATTCCTGCAATTTTTTAATCTGCTCACGTGAAATTTTGGGAATATCTATTTCAACATTAACGTACAGATTGCCCGTACCGTTTACCGTTTTTACGCCCCTGCCGCGAAGTGTGAACCTTGTACCCGAAGCCGTACCCGCAGGGATGATAAGCTCGAGTGTGTCGTCGATGCCGGGCACCTGAATTTTACCGCCAAGCACCGCCGTTTTATAGGATATGGGCACGGTGACGTATAAATCCCTGCCGTCTCGACGGAGCATTTTGTGCGGCTCTATGCGGAAATTTATATACAGATCGCCGTTTTCGCCGCCGAGACCTGCCGCCTGACCAAAGCCGCGCTTTCGTATCTGGTTGCTGCCGTCTACTCCTGCAGGTATATTTACCGTTACAACCGTTTCGTTCCTTGCGTAGCCCTTGCCCTTGCAGTCGGGGCAGCGCTCGGTAATCTTTTTGCCCGTGCCACCGCAATCGGGGCAGGCGCCCACCTGAATAGTTCTGCCGAATATCGTATCCTGCTGGAACTTCACCTTGCCGGCGCCGCCGCAGCGAGAGCACGTCTGAAACGCCGTACCGCTCTTTGCGCCCGTACCAGAACAAGCCGGACAGGGCTCGTTGCGGGTGTAGCGAATGGTCTTTGTACAGCCCTTTATTGCGTCAAGAAAAGAGAGGCTTACGGTCTGCTGAATATCCGCCCCTCTGGGAGTAGCCGACTGTCTTGCACCGCCGAAGCCGCCGCCGAACACAGAGTTGATTATGTCCTCGAAGCCGCCGAAGCCGCCCCCGCCGAAACCGCTGAAGCCGCCGCCGAAGGGATTGCCGCTCATTCCGGGGTGCTCAAGCTCGTAGTCGTACTGCTTACGCTTGCCCTCGTCGGAGAGCGTTTCATGCGCCTCGTTTATTTCTTTAAATTTCTCTGCGGCAACAGCGTCCCCGGGGTGGAAGTCGGGGTGATACTGTTTTGCGAGCTTTCTGTAAGCCGATTTTATCTCATCCTGCGATGCCGTTTTTGAAACGCCGAGGATTTCGTAGTAATTTTTCTTATCCGCCATAATTTTTTATCAAAATTTAAACTAAGATTATTCCAAACGCAGAGATACGAGCAGAACGAGGCAAGCGAGGCTTTACGCAGGGGAGTGTACTAAACCGTACACGACCCAAGAAAACGTAGCTTAACAAAGTTATGCGAAGTATATATGCGTTTAGTCGTATAGGGGGTGTTGTTCAAACACCCCCTAATAGCTGTTATGTTATATAAGTTCGTCGTCGCCGTTGCCGCCGTTAGGTGCGCCCCCGCCGTTAGGATTGCCGCCAGCCTGCTGATACATTTTTGCGATTACGGGCTGAATTTCCTTGGTAAGCGTATCCATTGCCGCCTTTATGCGGTCGTTATCGCCCGACTCAAGCTCGGTCTTTGCCTTTGCAACCGCATCCTCAACTATCTTTTTATCATCGTCGGAGAGCTTGTCGCCCGCTTCCTTTACAGTCTTTTCAAGGCTGTCAATCATGCCCTCGAGGTTGTTTCTGTTGTCCACAGCCTCTTTGCGCTTCTTGTCCTCTTCGGCGTACTTTTCAGCGTCTTTAACCGCTTTGTCGATATCTTCTTCAGAGAGGTTGGTCGATGCGGTTATGGTTATATTCGTGCTCTTGCCCGTGCCTAAATCCTTTGCCGTTACGTTCACAATGCCGTTTGCGTCGACGTCGAAGGTAACTTCGATCTGAGGCACGCCGCGGGGTGCGGGAGGAATGTCGGTGAGCATGAACTTACCGAGCGACTTGTTGTCGCGGGCAAACTTTCTTTCGCCCTGCAATACGTTTATTTCAACGCCCGGCTGATTATCGACCGCAGTCGAGAATACCTGGCTCTTCTTTACGGGGATAGTCGTATTTCTGTCGATTAACGGTGTGGAAACGCCGCCGAGGGTCTCGATGCCGAGGGTCAAGGGCATTACGTCGAGAAGGAGAACGTCTTTAACTTCACCCGATAAAACGCCGCCCTGAATTGCCGCACCGATTGCAACGCACTCGTCGGGGTTGATACCCTTGAAGGGCTCCTTGCCGGTTATGCTCTTTACCTTATCGAATACGGCGGGAATACGGGTTGAACCGCCGACCATTATTACTTTATTAATTTCGTTGTACGAAAGCCCTGCATCCGACATTGCCTTTTTCATGGGCTCTACCGTGCGCTCTACGAGGTCTGCTGTCAGAGAGTCGAACTTCTGCTTTGAGAGGTCGATATCGAGGTGCTGGGGAGCGCCGTCAACCACCGTAATAAAGGGCAGGTTGATATTTGTGGTGCTCATGCCGGAAAGCTCGATCTTTGCCTTTTCGGCAGCTTCCTTAAGCCTCTGCATTGCCATCTTATCCTTGGATAAATCGACACCTGTATCACGTTTGAAGGTCTCTACGAGATAATTTATAATCTTATTATCGAAGTCGTCGCCGCCGAGGTGGGTGTCGCCGTTTGTCGCTAAAACTTCAAATACGCCGTCGCCGATTTCAAGAATGGAAACGTCGAACGTGCCGCCGCCGAGGTCGTAAATCATGACCTTCTGGCTGCCTTCCTGCTTATCCAAGCCGTAGGCAAGCGCCGCCGCCGTGGGCTCGTTTATAATACGCAGAACGTTGAGTCCGGCGATTTTGCCTGCGTCCTTGGTTGCCTGACGCTGGGAGTCGTTGAAGTATGCGGGGCAGGTGATAACGGCATCCGTCACCTTTGTGCCGAGATAGCTCTCTGCGTCGTTCTTCAATTTCGTGAGTATCATTGCCGAAATTTCTTGGGGCGAATAGCCCTTTTCGATATTCACCTTGTACGCCTCGCCCATGTGACGCTTAATGGATATAACCGTTTTATCGGGCTGGGCAACGGCAAGACGCTTTGCCGCCTGACCGACTATACGAGAGCCGTCCGACTTAAACGATACGACCGAGGGGGTCGTTCTGTTGCCCTCGCTGTTGGCAATAACTACGGGCTCGCCGCCTTCCATTACCGCCACGCAAGAGTTGGTTGTTCCTAAATCTATTCCTATTACTTTACCCATGTTTGTTTCTCCTTATTAATCTTTATTATTCTACGGTGACGGCTACTTGCGCATAGCGTATAACCTTGTCACCCGATTTATAGCCTTTTTTCAATACGAATTTTACCGTGTTGGGAGCTTCGCCCTCCTCGCAAGGGGAGTTCATAACCGCTTCCATAACGCTCTCATCGAATGGGTCGCCCGCATTTATCGCAATTTCCTCTATGCCGAGGGACTGCAAAACTGTTGCAAAGCTCTTTATAACCTTATCGATACCAGCCCTCGTCTTTTCGTCCTGTGCGGAGTCAAGCGCATAGCCGAAGTTATCGGCAACGGGCAAGAGCTTTAACACCGCTTCCGCCGCTCCGTCTCGGTAGGCGTTTGACACGGCAGTCGCATTGCGCTTGCGGAAGTTATCGTACTCGGCGGAAACGGAATACCACTTCCGCTTGTAGTCCTCCGCCGCCGCCTGCGCCTTTTCAAGCTCGGTGGGTTCTTTCGGCTTTTCCTCTAAAACCTCTTCTCCCTGAACGGTAGCTTCGTCTTTATTTTCAATTTTCTTTTCGCTTTTCTTTGCCATAATTTTTATTACATGTTTGATTAGTGATTAATCTTGTAAAATGCTTATTATTACTAAGATAGTAAACCGCAGGGGCATCCTGTCTACATTAGTAATATAAAACAAAATCGGGGCCGTTAAACAGCCCCGAACAAAAAAGTTACATTATTTTTAGAAACTTTTTCCACATTATTTATTTGCTTGCAAAATCCTATTCGTTTTTTATTTTATCCAGCTCATGCTCCTCTTTTAATATCTGTTCAATTACGGTAAGCCTTGATAAAATTTCCGTCAACGATTTTAGCGCTAAAACCTTTTTTAAATTTCTTCTCCGCTGGTTATAGCACCACACGCTACAGCTATCCTTATTGCCCATAATTTTTTTATGAACGCAACAATAACCTATTTTTTCTTTATTAAAATAACTGAACCCCTGTGTATAATACGCATTATACTTTCCGCAACTCCAACATTTTTTGTTTTCCTCTTTCATTTTTTTCTCCTAAATTTTTACCTATTGGGTAAAACTATTATATTTGACCCAACGGGTCTAAGTCAAGCAATTTTGACCCATTGGGTGATAAAATTATTAAAAAATGGAGTTGTTTATGATTACATTAGAACAGATAAGAAATAAATTGCAAGAGGAATTAAAAACAAGCGGACTTTCACAGTCTGAAATAGCGAGAAGAATTAATGTATCTGCGCATACTGTTTATAGTTATTTTCACGGGAAAAAGATGCCTGCGCTTGATACGTTTGCAAATCTTTGCAAGGAGTTAGATATTGACCCGGCACATATACTATGCTTAACATAAACAAATCATTTTGATATTGTCAAAAAATTCATTGACAATATTTTTTCCGTTTGTTAAAATAGTTTTGTTTTCAATCAAAAAGGATTGCGAAAAGTATCGCAGAACTTTTCGCAAAGAGGAGCGACAACATAGCGCATATGCCGTTTACGTAAACGTAAACGGCTGGAAGCGGAGTTTGTTGCGACGAGCAGAGATGGCAGAGCGGTCGAATGCGGCGGTCTTGAAAACCGTTGAAGTGAAAGCTTCCAGGGGTTCGAATCCCTTTCTCTGCGCCAATAAAAGCGGCGTGCGCAAATTTGCGCACGCCGCTTTGTTTATCTGCGGTTATTCATTATTGAGTTGAGGTTGTATTTGCTTTTTATTTCGTCCATTCTGCCTTCGGCAAAATAGCTGTACACATCGTTATCGGAAGCGTAAACACAGTGGTCGTACAGCGTTATTCCGCTTAAATTGCAGAGCACGGAAATTTCGCCTGTGAATTTATCGTCTTGCTCGGAGGGACGACTGTCGCCGGTTAAGTGGTTGTGCGCAATTAGTATACCGTACGGCTTTGCCGAGGCGATTGCCGCCGAGATTTCGTCTCTTTCCACCGACACCTTGTGACCGTTGCCTTCACAGCGGGAGAAGATATATTTTACCCTGCCGTTCTTTTCGAGCATGTACAGCTCGAGCACTTCCTCGGTCTTGGAGCGCAACCGCCGCATGGTAAATTCTTTAAAATCGCCGTAGTTTCTTAAAAATACTTCCGCACCGTCCGCTGAATATGCGGGTTTTGCGCACGCCGCCACGCACTTCAAATACGTAGCCACGCCTTCGCCGACGCCCTCTATTGCCATAAGCTCCTTTATATCCGCTTCAAACACTCCCCGTATCGAGCCGAAAGTATCTAAAAGCACGTGCGCAATGGGGTTGGTATTTTTGCGGGGATATGCGTTAAACAGCAGCATTTCAAGCCGCTCGTGCTCCTGCAAAAGCTCACCCGCCGCAAGCTTATCTCTCATACGTTTTCTGTGCCCTTCGTGTAACATCATATTTTGCCTTTGTATGATTTTTTGTCTATCTATAATTATACCATGTTTAAAGTAACTGTCAATAATTTATTACGATGCGGCTACGCATCTCCGTCGGTTATTCGGGTAAAGCTGCGCTGCCTTTGGGGCACGGAGTCGTATCTGTCTTGAATTTCGCCTACAATCTGCTCGATAATGTCCTCTACCGTGATGAGCCCCAAAACGCGTGCACCGTCCGCAACGATTGCAAGGTGACGCCTTGACCCCTGCATAACCTTGAGCAGCTCCGACAGTTTATCATTTGGTTTACAGCGGAAAACAGGTTTTAACACGGGCAGGATATCCTCTCTTCCGCTCAGCCGCATTTCGTAAAAATCCACACGGTAGAGTATGCCTATAACGCTTTGAAGTCCGCCGTCTGTGACGGGTATACGGGAATAGCGTGACGACTCGAACACCTTTAATATTTCATCCTTGCTGTCGCTTTTATCGATACAGGTCATATTTTGGGCGGGAATCATCACCGACGACACCGTTAAATCGGCATAGCGCAGAGCATTTTTAATAAGTTGCTCCTCGCTGCGGTGCAGAACGCCTTCGTCGGCGATATCGGAAACCATTATACTGAATTCTTCACCCGTCATTGAAGGGCGTTTTTTGTTGAAGCCGAACACCTTGCCGAGTAGCTTTTTTAAGAGCCCGAAAAGATTACACATGGGTAAAAAAATTATGTGGCACACCTTTATAATCCGGCTTGAGAGCATTGCAAATTCTTCGGGGCGCTCCTTTGCCACCGTTTTGGGCGCAACCTCTCCGAACACGAGCACGAGCAAGGTCATTATAACGGTGGAAATAGTTACACCCGAATCGCCGAAGTGAGTGGTAAAAAGAATGGTTGCGAGCGACGTCGCCAAAATATTTACAAGGTTGTTGCCTATGAGAAGTGTTGTGAGCACGTCGCCGTAATTTTTATTGAGTTCGAGCACAAGCCTCGCACTCCTGCGTGTTTTGGCAAGTCTTTTCATTTTAACCTGCGAAAAGCCTGTAAACGCCGTTTCGGCAGCCGAAAAAAATCCGGAGAGAAGCAACAGCACGAAGAGCGCCGCAATTATTGCCGTTGTAACGTATGCGTTCAAAAAATGCCTCCGCAGAATAAGCGTTATATTTTATGATATTCCGCCCCTCCTCTTTAAAAAACTTTATTTGCGAACTTGCGCTAACTGTTGACTTAAAACGGCCAGTCTGTTAAAATATCCGTATGCAAATTGAAAAACTTGACCTCAGAAAAACAAAAAATATGCGGGATATGGGCGGCTATCCCGCAGAGGGCGGCAAAAAGATAAAATGCGGAAAGCTTGTCCGCTGCGGCAGGCTCTCAAAGCTTCCGCCCGAAACGGTTGAAGCGCTCGAAAAGATGGATATCCGCAATATAATAGACATGCGCACCAACAGAGAGATTGCCGAGCACCCGCCCACAATATTGAAGGGCGCAGCCTATCATTATATTATCCTGCCCGCTACGGCACAGCCAGAGCTAACCACATCAAGGCATATGTCAACCGAAATGTACGTTCAGAGCAAGCGGGTTAAAAGGGATTTCGGAACACCTGAAAACTATATGCGGGAGATGTATAGATTTATCGCCTTTAACCCCGAATGTCAGAAGAAGCTCAAAGCGGTACTCGATATAATAATAAATGCCGAAGGGTGCACGGTTTTCCATTGCAACTCGGGTACAGACAGAACGGGCATTGTAGCTATGCTTTTGGAGTCGGTACTCGGCGTTGACAGACAGCTGATAGTCGAGGACTATATGGCAAGCAAAACCTTTCAGCGCCGCCGCAGATACTGGCAAAAATTCGGGCTCTTTTTCTCGCCCATACGGCTGCGCTTCAAGCGGCTTTTATATGCACAGATGTTGCCTAAACCCCAATATATCATCGATCTAATGGACGAAATCGAGGCGCAGTACGGCTCTGTAACCGAGTACGTAAAGAATGCGCTCGGCGTGACGGAAGAACAAATTAAAATTCTTAAAGACAAATATCTTGAATAAGGACTAATATATGCAGACTTTGAGAGAACTTTATAAAATCGGAAGAGGTCCGTCCAGCTCGCACACCATAGGTCCCGAGCGTGCGATAAAGGCTATGAAAGAGCGTTTCCCTAAGGCAGAGAAGTTTACTGTAACTTTATACGGTTCACTTGCCATGACCGGCAAGGGACACGCCACCGACGAAGTAATAATAAAGACCGCCGAACCCCTTGAATGTGAAGTTGTTTTCGACATACAGACGCCGTGCGACAGACACCCGAATACTATGGATATCGAAGTAACAGAGGACGGAAAAATTGTTGCAAAACAGCGGGTTTACAGCGTAGGCGGCGGCACTGTACTGTTTGAGGGTGAAAAAGCACCCGACGAATATTGCGACGACGTATACGAGCTAAATACCTTTTCGGATATTTCAGATTACTGCAAGAACAAAAACATAAGGCTGTGGAAGTACGTTGAAGAATGCGAAGGTAAAGAGATATTCTACTACCTCGACAAAATATGGGAACGCATGAAGATTACCGTGCACGAGGGGCTCACCTGTTCGGGCACTTTGCCGGGCGGACTCGATACCCAAAGGCGTGCGCAATACCTCTACCATCAGCGACACATAGACGAATCTATGCAGACCAGAGAGAACAGACTGGTATGCTCGTATGCGTTTGCCACGAGCGAACAGAATGCCGCCGGCGGGATTATAGTGACTGCTCCAACCTGCGGCTCGTGCGGGGTATTACCCGCCGTGCTCAAGTATATGCAGGAGACCCGTGGATTTTCGGACGACGCTATTGTAAAAGCCCTTGCCGCAGGCGGAATCATAGGAAATATTATAAAGTGCAACGCTTCGATTAGCGGTGCCGAATGCGGCTGTCAGGCGGAGATAGGAACGGCGTGCTCAATGGCTGCGGCGGCGCTTGCCGAGCTATTTGAAATGGGGCTTGACCAGATTGAATACGCCGCCGAGGTTGCAATGGAGCATCATCTGGGGCTCACGTGCGACCCCATAGGCGGGCTTGTGCAGATTCCCTGCATAGAGCGCAACGCAGTTGCGGCTATGCGTGCCATTAATGCGCTGTCGCTTGCCGACTTTTTGGCAGATTCCCGAAAGGTGTCGTTCGACACCGTTGTGGAAACTATGTATCAGACGGGCAAGGATTTGCTCGGCAGCTACCGCGAAACAGCTTCGGGCGGACTTGCCACTCACTATAAGCGTAAACGTTCCGTTTAATAAGCGTTCCGCTTAATCTTGCATATTAAACGTTAAACCGCTTGACCGACTTAAAAGCCTGTCAAGCGGTTTTGCGTTTATGGAAGTTGCGACATACTACTCCACCGTAACACTCTTTGCTAAATTGCGGGGCTTATCGGGGTCTCTGTTTAAGGTCACCGCCGTGCGGTAGGCAAGATATTGCAGCGCCGCCGCCGACGCAAACGGCGAGAGATATTTACCGCATTCGGGCAGCTTTACCACCTCCGCGCGATGCGCAAACTGCGATTGGACTTCGGGCAGACTTGTTATTACCGCTACCATTCCTCCCCGGGAAATCGTTTGCTCCACTGCGTTTGCACTCTTTGCCGCAAGGTCAGGGTCGGTTATGATAAACGCCGAAAGCGTTTTGTTGTCTATGAGTGCAAGAGTTCCGTGCTTCAATTCGCTTGCCGGATAGCCGCCGCCCGCTAAATAGCTGATTTCCTTGAGCTTTAAACTGCCCTCGAGCGCAACGGCGTAATCTATACCTCTCCCCAAAAAGTATACCCCGCTTGCACGTGCGCACATTTCTGCAAGTGCGTATACGTCGATATCCTGAAGGGTCTGCGAAATCAGATCGGGTGCACCGTATAGTTCTGTTAACAGTTCTTTTGCGACTTCTTTTTCCGAAAGCTGTAAGGCAAGAAGATAGAGCGCAGACACCTGCCCCGAATAGCTTTTTGTTGCGGCAACGCAGATTTCGGAACCCGCCGCAACGGGCACGACCACATCGGCAATACGAGTTATTTCGGAGTGCAGACTGTTTGTAACGGCAAAGACTTTTGCCCCGAGATTTTTAAACAGCCGGGCCGCCTCTACGGTGTCAGCCGTTTCGCCGCTCTGGGTTACGGCTATAAGCACGATGTGCCCGCTGATTATAGGGGTATTATACCGAAGCTCGCCGGCATATTCTACCGTAGCTTCTACGCCAGCAAGCTCCTCAAAATACCGTTTGCCTACAAGTGCGGCGTGATAAGCCGTGCCGCAGCCCGTTAAAATTATTTTGTCGACGCCCGAAAGGGCGTCCTTTATTTGCTCTTCACGTTGTCTGAACGCCGAAACAGTATTTTTGACCGTCGAGGGCGCTTCCCACAGCTCCTTTATCATAAAGTGGGGGTAGCCGCCGAGTGAGAGCGCCGCAGGCTCTGCGGTATTCAGCCAAACCTGCCGTTTTATCTCTTTGCCCAGACTGTCGCATATTTTTACCTCGTCGGCGGTGAGCACGGCAAAATCGCCGTCCTCCAGAACGCAAACATGTTTGCATTTCCCTGCAAGAGCGGGCTCGTCGCTGGCGCAGAAGTTGCAACCGTCGCCCAAACCTATAATTACGGGAGAACGGTACCTTGCCGCCACAATCTCATTCTTGCCTTCGCATATCGCCAAAAGAGCATATGAACCTTTGAGCAGTTCCGCACATTTAATTACTGCGTTTAAGAGATTGCCCTCATAAAACTTGGCTATAAGGCGGACTATAACTTCGCTGTCCGTTTCCGAAAGAAAAATTTCGCCCTCGGACACAAGCTTTTGTTTTAACTCGGCGTAATTTTCTATTATACCGTTGTGCACGATAGTTATACCGCCTGCCGAGTGCGGGTGGGCGTTTGCCGTAGACGGTTTGCCGTGGGTTGCCCATCTTGTGTGACCTATCGCCACGTTTCCCTCAAGGATATGTGCGTACTTTTCAAGTTTTTCCACCCGACCGACGCTTTTAATCACCTCGATTCTGCCGAAGTTCATCACGGCTATACCCGCCGAATCGTAGCCTCTGTATTCAAGTTTTTTCAGTCCGTCGTAAACAACTTTTGCGGCGGATTCACTCCCCGCATACCCGACTATTCCGCACAAAATCAAAACCTCGCCATATATTAATATTTCAATATCTCGAGCAATTTGAAAGGATTTTATCGCTTAAAGTTTTACATGCGAGGGCGCAATTATCTCCGCTTTCGCCCTCAGCCATCACTCTTATGAGGCGTTCCGTACCGGAGGGGCGGACTACCATGCGCACGCACAACTGTTCGGAAAGCTTTAAGGCAAGGTCCTCAGCTCCCCGCATTGCAAGCGCTTTATCGCCGCACGGTATATTACTGTTTATCTGCGTAAGCGGCTTATAGCCCTTTAAAAGCTCATACAGTGTGCAGTTTTGCGCTATCATCGCTTCCATTACCATAATGGCGGTGACCAGCCCGTCGCCCGTGGATTCATATTTAGAGAATACTATATGTCCGCTGCGTTCGCCACCCAAAACCGCGCCCGACTGTTGCATCGCCCTGCATACGTTTCCGTCGCCCACGTCGCAGACTTCGCAGTCTATCCCGAGATTTTTCAAGCTTTTAATAAGTCCGCCGTTGCTCATTTTGGTGCAGACTATTGTGTTCCTGTTCAATTCGCCACGTTTTTTGAGGTAGTCGGCACAGATATACAGAATTTCGTCGCCGGTAATAACTTCTCCCCGGGAATCCACAGCGATACACCTGTCGGCATCGCCGTCGAAGGCAAACCCCAAATCGAGAGAGTTTTCTAAAACGAGCTTTTGCAGAGCCTCTATATGCGTGGAGCCCACGCCGCCGTTGATGTTTGTACCGTCAGGCTCTCCGCCTATAAGATAGGTTTTAGCGCCGAGTGCGTCGAATACCGAACGGGCAAGCGAAAAGGCGCTGCCGTTCGCTCCGTCTAAACCCACCCTGAACCCCTTATACGAGCAGGTTGAAAGGGAAATAAGGTGACCCGTGTAGCGGTTTCTGCCCGAAAGATAGTCCACCGTGCGCCCGACGTTTTTGCCGTTCGAAAAAGGGATATCCCCGCCGAATGGCTGCAAGTCGCCGTCGAGATACTTTTCGATAAGGCTTATCACTCCGCCGGCAAGCTTTTCGCCCTGAGAGTTGAACAGCTTGATGCCGTTGTCGGAGTAGCCGTTGTGGCTTGCGGAAATCATAATTCCCAAGTCGAACCCGTCGCACCTCGTTATATACGATACTGAAGGAGTGGTAGTTACGTGGAGAATGTACGCATCACCGCCCGAAGCGGTAAATCCCGCCGCAAGCGCATATTCTAACATATAGGAGGAGAGGCGGGTATCCTTGCCTATGACGGCCCGGCACCTTTTGCCCATATTCAGACCGAAATACCACCCGAGAACCCTGCCGCATCTGAACGCCTGCTCGGCGGTGATGGTTATGCCGGCTTCGCCCCTAAAACCGTCTGTACCGAAATATTTACCCGTATATACACCTCCGTATCGCATATGCGCCGCAACTTTAATGTTTGAAAATTCAAGTGTACCGGTTAAGATATGCCTGCCAGCACATATAATTAAAAATGCGGCAATATTAAAGCATATGCCGCAGAGCTTAAACTTGGTGACTTGGCGCATATGTGTGCGCACGCATATTTTTAAAAAAAGACTGCGTTTAAGGGGAGGAGTGTATTTGCTTGACAGCAATTTACTTGTGTGCTAAAATTGCTGTGATTTTTATGAAAAAAAGAAAATTCCGTTTATCCGTGTGGCAGATTCTTGCCCTCGGATATCTTATTGCAATATTAATAGGCAGCGTATTGCTCATACTCCCCTTTGCAACCGTCAAAGGCGAGCACACGAGCTATGTGGGTGCGCTGTTTACCGCAACGAGCGCAACTTGCGTTACGGGGCTTACGCCATACGTTACGGGCACTCACTGGACGCTGTTCGGGCAAATTGTAATTTTATTGCTTGTCCAGTTCGGCGGACTCGGTTTCATGACCTTCGTTTCCAGCGTTATAATGGTATTCAGAAAGGAAATGGGCTTAGGCAGCCGCCGTGCGCTGATGACGAGCGCCGGCAGCGAAAAGTTTTTCGGTTTAAAGCATCTTGTCCGCAGTATTCTTATCGGGTCGTTGATATTTGAAACGCTCGGCGCACTGCTCTTGGGCATACAGTTCGTGCAGGACTACGGCTGGGGCAACGGCATATATTATGCTATCTTCCACTCCGTTTCGGCATTCTGCAACGCAGGTTTCGATTTGCTCGGCTCATCGTCGCTCAGCGTTTATGCCACAAACCCGCTTGTGAGCCTCACAATTTGCGGACTCATTATTTTGGGCGGGCTGGGTTTCTGTGTATGGGGCGACATTATCCGTTGCCGCTTCCGCTTCAAAAAATTCCAGCTGAACACCAAAGTAATTCTCGTAACGAGCGCCCTGCTTATCTTTGTTCCCACTTTTATGTTTTTAGGGTTCGAATGGAACGAGTCTTATGCGGGAGGAGGCTACAATTTTTGGGAAAAGCTACTTCTATCCTTCTTTAACGCCGTAACGCCGAGGACTGCGGGATTTTACACCACAAACCCCTCTACCCTTTCGGACAGCGGTTACCTTTTAACTCTCGTGCTTATGTTTATAGGCGGCAGCTCGGGTTCGACCGCAGGCGGAATTAAAGTCGGCACTTTCGCCGTGATTGTAATGGGTATGGTAGACGTATTCAGAGGCGTGCGCGACATAAATATCGGCAAAAAACGTATAGAGTCCACCCTCCTTTCGCAAGCACTTGCAATACTTGCGGCGTGCTTGACTCTTGTACTTTGCGCAACGCTTGTAATATGCGCAATAGAGCCCACCAAAATTGTATCTGCCGACGTCGGTCTGTTTAAAGCTGTGCTTTACGAGTGCATATCTGCTTTGGGCACGGTAGGGCTTTCGATGGGAATTACCCCTCACCTATCTAACGGCTCACTTATAATACTTATGATAATGATGTATGCAGGCAGGGTAGGCATTTTAACCCTTGCGCTTGCCCTTGCAAAAAAGCGCAAAGTGCCTGACACCCGCTATCCCGTCGACACGCTTTTAATAGGATAATAATTATAGAAACAAAATAATATAACAGACTTTGCAGATACAAGCAAGACAAGGCGAACGAGTACCGTCCGCAGGGAGTGTACTAAAGCGTACACGACCAAGGCGGCACGGAGTTCAACACAGTATTGCGAAGTATATGCAAGGGCTGTTGGGAGGCATTAATGAAATCAGTACTGCTAATCGGTATGGGCAAATTCGGCCTGTTATTAGGTGAAAACCTGCTTAAAATGGGCGACGAAGTTATGATTGTGGACCGCGACGAAAACACGATAAATTCGCTTGCATCGAAATATACGAGCGCACTTATAGGCAACTGCACTAATATAGACACTTTGCAGTCGCTGGACGTGCCGTCTTTCGACGTGTGCGTGGTTTCGATGGGTGAAGACTTTCAATCCTCGCTTGAAATCACTTCAAATCTGAAAGATTTGGGCGCAAAGTACGTTGTGGCAAGGGCGGAGACGAACATTCAAAGGAAATTCCTTTTGCGTGTGGGCGCAGATGAAGTTATTTACCCCAACCGAGATATAGCTGAAAAGCTTGCCGTTAAGCTAAATACCGAAAGGGCTTACGACTACTTCGAGCTCGATGCGGAGTATTCCATTTTTGAGATTGCCGTTCCCGCAAAATGGTTCCAAAAAACCATTTTACAGGTTAATCCCCGTGCACACGGACTTAACGTGCTTACGATTAAAAAAGGCTCGAAGGTGCAACCCCCTCCCGGTGCGGACTACGTGTTTGAAGAAGGCGACCACATGGTTGTGTTCGGCAACACCGGAGAGATTATAAAATTTGCCAACAAACACAAGAGATAAATATCCTTATTAAAATAATAAAGTGCGGCGCAGTTGCGCCGCATTTTTATATTTCTTTTTTATCTTTTACATGTTTACTTTCAAGCTTTTCGTTAGCCGCCGTTCTATCTATAATCGCCTTTATCAGATTATCCAGCTCGCCACCCTCCCTGTAGTCGGCAGGGGCTATATAGCGCACCCTGTTCTCCGTTAGCAGTTTTAATACCCTGCTCTTATCGCCTGTCGGGTTGTACACACCAATCGAGTGTCCGCCGTTCACGTTGACGAGCTTCATGCACGGGATATCGGTTTGGCTGTCGCCGAGATATACCATATTTCTGAATGGCACTCTGAGCTTTTCGGGCGGGAAATAGTCGTTGACGGCATCGTCGTTTACGTCGAGGACGCCCTTTTCTATTCTGAACAGAAACTGCGTTTTATTTGTATAATTGACTACCTGCGCCGGCCATTTAGCTACTCCTTTTGCGTTGAAGCAGAAACTTGAGGCATAGATTTTGGTAAATTCGTTTGCAATCGCCGAGCCCTCTATCATCTCTTTGAGCCCCGACGAAATTATGTAGTGCTCAACGGTTACGCCATTAACTTTTCCATATTCGTTGATGCGCTTAAACCACCCCTCGACGCCTTCGAAAAGCCGCACGTGCGAACCGTACTCGGCGAGCGCTCGGCGGTTTAAAACGAAATTAGCCTCGGCTTCCTCCACCATCTTGTACATATACGCAAGGTTGCCGTCCATATCGTTGCTTTTGGCAAAGTCGTTGGCTTCCTGCCAAAATTCCTCAACGTCGTAGCCGACCGACTGAATGTACCCCTGCGCCTGCATATCGTCGGGTGAAAGCGTTTTATCGAAGTCGTAACAAATTGCAAGAACTGGCAATTTGTGAGTAGTTTTTTTATCCATAGAATTATCCTTTCTTATAAAGGCGTCAGCCGTCTAATTCGGACGGCTGACGCCTTATTTTTAAGCTCTGTTTTTAACTTTCATCAATCTTACGATTGCTGCACGCTCGTTTTCGTCGAGCTTGTTGCGGATGTACTTTATCGTTTCCTCAAGCTGAGGAATCATGATGTACTCGAGGGCGTTTACACGGCGCTTATTGCGCTCTATTTCGTCAGCTAAAAGGCGCACCGCCTTTTCTGTTTCGGCAAGCTTTACAAGTCTCGGAAGGAGAGCGGAAATTCTGCCCACCGAATAATCTGCCTCGCTGGTGATTTCCGAAAAGGAGTACGGAAGGCTATCCGAACGCTTCTCCTCTTTGAGCTCGATTTTGGGCACGTCTACGCCCATTATGCTCTGTGTGGCGCACTCTGCGCTGACCGCAACGGACGGCATTGCAAAAGCCGTTTCCGCACTGTAAGCGGGCGTGACCGAACGGGCAACGGAAAACTGCGTGAGCGTTTCGGCAAGCTCCTTTTCAACCTCTTTACGAAGATTGGCGTCCTCACGCAGGATAACGGTGAAACGGCGTATCATTTCGTCTGATTTATCCTTTAAGAGCTTGTGCCCCCGCACTGCGGTTGCAAGCCGAGTCTTAAGTTTTTTAAGCTCCATTCGCGTGGGGTTTACGTTGAGCCTTGCCATGTTACTCCTTATTCAAGTACTTATCAATATATTCCTGACGGATACGTTTAAGTTCGCCGACGGGCAGAATTTTTAAAAGCTTCCAGCCGAGATCCAAAGTTTCCTCTATCGGTCTGTCCGTCTCGAAGCCCTGATTTACGTACTGCTTTTCAAACTCTTCGGCAAACTTTGCGTAGAGTTTATCCACGTCGGAGAGCGCCGCCTCGCCAAGGATTGCCGAAAGCTCCTTGCACTCCTTGCCCCGCGCATATGCCGCAAACAACTGGTTCATGGTGTCAGCGTGGTCCTCACGGGTCTTACCTTTGCCCGTTCCCTTGTCTTTTAGACGTGAGAGCGAGGGCAGAACGTCTACAGGGGGATTTAAACCCTTTTTGTAGAGGTCACGGGAGAGCATTATCTGACCCTCTGTGATATAGCCCGTTAAGTCGGGAATGGGGTGAGTTTTGTCGTCCTCGGGCATGGTTAAAATGGGTATCTGCGTTATAGAGCCCTCGCTACCTCTGATTCTGCCCGCACGCTCGTAGAGCGAAGCGAGGTCAGTATAAAGATAGCCGGGATAGCCTCGTCTGCCGGGGATTTCCCGACGGGCTGCGGAAACTTCACGCAGAGCCTCGGCGTAGTTGGTGATATCGGTCATTATTACGAGCACGTGCATGCCGCAGGTGAACGCAAGATATTCCGCACAGGTGAGCGCGATTCTCGGAGTGGAAATACGCTCGACGGCGGGGTCGTTAGCAAGATTTGTGAAGAGCACCGTCCTTTCGATTGCGCCCGTGCGCTTGAAGTCGTCAACGAAGTATTGCGCTTCCTCGAACGTAATTCCGATTGCGGCGAAAACTACGGCGAAGTTTGAATCCGAACCCCTCACCTTTGCCTGACGTGCAATCTGCGCCGCAAGCTCGGCGTGCGGCAAACCGCTCATGGAGAACACGGGGAGCTTCTGTCCTCTTACAAGGGTGTTCAAGCCGTCGATAGCCGATATTCCCGTCTGTATGAATTCGTTGGGGTAGTCACGTGCGGCGGGGTTAATGGGTTCGCCGTTTATATCCAGCTTCTTTTCGGGGATTACGGGCGCACCGCCGTCACGGGGGTTGCCCATACCGTCGAACACTCTGCCAAGCATATCACGGGAGACGGCAAGCTCCTGACTGTGCCCCAAAAAGCGGGCTTTAGCCGTGGTAATCTGAAGTCCCTGCGACCTTTCGAAGAGCTGTACGACCGCCTTATCACGGTTGATTTCCAGTACCTTGCCTCGGCGGATTTCGCCGTTCGAGCAGACGATATCTACAAGTTCGTTATATTTTACACCCTCTACGCCCTCGACGAGCATGAGAGGGCCGACTACTTCCTTTATGGTCTTATATTCCTTAAACATCGTCCTCTCCTCCCTGCTCAAGCGCCTTTATCTGTGCGTTCATTGCGCTGAATATGCCGTCAAATTCGGCAAGCTCGCTCTCGGGAATATACTTTGCACGACCGATTTTGTCTTTGAACGGGCAAGCAAGAATGTCGTCTAAAGAAACATAGGACTTTATCGCCTCCTCCGAAAGCGTATAGAATTCGTAAATTAAGCGGAGCATAAGCATCTGCTTTGTCATGGACGTGAACGTGTCCACGTCGTGGAAAGCGTTCTGGTGCAGGTAGTCCTCCCGCACGATTTTTGCCGTTTCCATTATAAGTCTATCGCCCGAGGAGAGCGCATCCATGCCGACGAGACGCACAATTTCGTCGAGAGCCGCCTCCTCCTGCAATATTGTCATTATAAACTGTCTGTATTTTAAAAAGTTATTGCCGACGTTTTTCTCGTACCATTCCTTCATTTTGTCGGCGTAGAGCGAATAGCTTATAAGCCAGTCGATAGCGGGGAAGTGGCGCTTGTACGCAAGAGATGCGCTCAGTCCCCAGAATACTTTTACTATTCTGAGCGTGCCCTGAGATACGGGCTCGGAGAGGTCTCCTCCGGGGGGAGAAACTGCGCCTATTGCCGAGATTGAGCCCGTTCTGTCACCTTTGCCCAAGAGCTTTACTATGCCGGCTCTCTCGTAGAACTCGGCAAGGCGGCTTGAAAGGTATGCGGGATAGCCCTCGTCGCCGGGCATCTCCTCAAGGCGGCCGCTCATCTCTCTTAAAGCCTCAGCCCAGCGGGAGGTTGAGTCCGCCATAATTGCTACGTTATATCCCATATCACGGAAGTATTCCGCAATAGTAATTCCGGTGTAAATAGAAGCCTCACGTGCGGCAACAGGCATATCGGAGGTGTTTGCAATCAGCACCGTGCGCTTCATTAAGGGTTCGCCCGTCTTCGGGTCTTTGAGTTCGGGGAATTCGTTGAGAACGTCCGTCATCTCGTTTCCACGCTCGCCGCAGCCGACGTATACAATTATATCCGCATCCGCCCACTTTGCGAGCTGGTGCTGAACGACCGTCTTACCGCTACCGAATGGACCGGGCACGGCGGCAACGCCGCCCTTTGCTATGGGGAAAAGCGTATCTATTACACGCTGACCGGTAACCAAAGGCATATCGGGAGAGAGCTTTTCTTTATACGGTCTGCCCTTGCGGACGGGCCACTTTCTGAGCATGGCAACGGGAGTTTCGCTCTTTTCGTTTGTGATTACGGCTACCGTCTCTTCAATAGTGAAGTCGCCTTCTTTTATCGAGGTGACTGTGCCCGCAACTCCGTTGGGCACGAGTATGCGGTGCTCGACGATTTCCGTTTCCTGAACAACGCCGAGGATATCGCCCGCAGAAACCTTTTCACCCTCCTGAACCTTGGGGGTGAAGTGCCATTTCTTTTCCCTGTCGAGCCGGTTTACCGAAACGCCGCGGGATATGCGGCTGCCGTAGTTGAAGAAAAGGGTTGTCAAAGGTCTTTGAATACCGTCGAAAATACCCGTTATAAGTCCGGGTGCAAGCTCGGCCGAAAGGGGTTCGCCCGTGGATATTACGTCTTCACCCGGGCCTAAGCCCGCAGTTTCCTCGTAGACCTGAATAGACGCCTTGTCGCCACGAAGTTCGATTATCTCGCCGATAAGTCCGAGCGAAGATACCTGCACGACGTCGTACAGCTTACTATCCGCCATATTTTCCGCAATAATAAGCGGTCCCGAAATTTTTACCGTTTTGCCTGTCATATATTTTTACCTTATAAAATTTAAACTGATTTAATATGCAATTTTGAAAACGCAATAAATTTAAGAATATTACCGATTTGCTTTATTTGGAGAGTATATCTACTCCCAACGCCCTTTCCATTGCGTTTCTGAGCAATTCCTCGCCGTAGCTGCCGCCGTCCTTGCTTGCGGGAATGGGCAACACTATGGGATAGGGTTCTTCGTCGAACCGCTTTAAGAAATCTTGTAAAGGGCGGGCGAGCTCTTCGGTTAAAAAGATTATTTTATAATCCGAAGCGATTTTTCTGAGTATTTCCCGAGCTTTTTTTTCGTCGCTTGCGGGAAAGGTTGCAACGCCTGCCGCCTTGAATACCATTATGCTGTCGCCATTGCCTACGATTGCCATTTTCCCTGTCATAATGCTCTTAATCTCCTCTTTATATCCTGCGGTTTAAGCCCCGCATTGAGACATACGAGAATTATTCGCACGTTCTGAATTTCCGCACGGCGACGGAATACGTAATATAAGAAAGGCTGCTTGCCTTCGAGCTCGTACCGTTTAGCCACAAAATACTCAGCCTCGAAAGACTCCAACGCACGCTCGGCTTCGGTGAATGGCATACCCTTCTCCTTAGCCGTATAGCACAGCTTGTAAAACTCCGCATACGGCGTGCCGTTTAACGCCTTTTCCAAATTCTCTCTGTTGTCGTCGAACAGCTTTGCAAGCTCCGAGGAGCTCAGCTTACCGCCACATACATACAGCTTTTCGGCAAACTCACGGTTCTCGGAACGCATAGCCGTGAGAATATTGGTTCTGTCAGCTCTGCCGACAAGCAGTTTTTTGAGTAGGGGACTGAATTTGCTGACTTTCGAAAGGTGCTTAAAGAGCGCATTATCGAATATCGCACCTATTTCCGCACCCGTGAGCTTATCGCTATCCAGCGTCTCTTTTATTGCGCCGCCAAACTCCTTACCGAGCGCAGATACGTCACCGCTCTGTATAGCCGCAGTCAAGTCTTTGATTTTTACAAGCCCCTCTGGCGCAAGCAGTTTTTCGGCATCCGTATTGAGTTTTACTGCCTTGCACAGCGCTTTTGCGTTGTGGAAATCGCGCGGGGAGAGCAGATATTCAAGTTCTTTTTGCGAGGGAGCATACTCACGGATAAACCCGTCGAGCGAGCTTTCTTCGGTCAGAATTAAGGCTTCGCCCTCCTGACTTTCAGCACCGCTTCCGAAACCGCCCTCACGCAGGGCACGCAAAACTTCCTCCGCCGACATTTCGGTGTAGCGCAGAAGTTTATCGCCCAAAAGGAGCCTTTCTTTTACGGCAATAACGCCGTTTGTAAAGATAGGATCAATCATAAAGTTTCGCTCAATTCTCGCTGCGCTGCGAATTGCAGCGAGTATGCTTTAGTCGTAAAACGCTTAACGGGCGAAATAAATCCGCCCTTGCGTTTTTCGGCGTTAATTTTTTAAAATTTGTTAAGTCGTAAACAGCTTTGCGGCAATTTCCGCCTGATACTCGTCCTTATCGGCGTTCAATAATGCACCGTAAGACAAGTCTTTGTCGCAGAGCTTGCCACGCAAGATACAGCCGCCGTCGATTTCGGCGTATTTTGCCGAGATTTTCAGCTTGCGCTCCTTTACCACGGGCAGAGCCTCAACGCTCTTTGCATAGGCGAAGTTTTTTGCAAGCATAATTTCGTCGCCCTCTTCGGCGTGCGCTACAAGCAGCTTTTCAATAAGTTTAAGAGCGTCTTTCTCTTTCATTTCAAGCAGCTTTTTCAGCGCACGGGCGTAAATTTCGTCTATCACACGCCGTTTTTCGGCAAGCAAAATTTTGGCCGAATCCAGTCGGGCGGAAGCCGCCTTTCCCTCTGAAATTCGCTTTGCTCTGCCGCCCGCCTCTTTTTCCGCTTCGGCACGTTCATCTGCAGCGCGTTCGTTTGCTACGGCAATAATGCCTTCCGCCCGCTCGTTTGCCGAGCGCAGAATTTCTGCCGCTTCCGTTTCGGCGTCCGAAAGAATACGGTTTACTATTTCTTCCTTACCCATCGCCTTGCCTTAAATTAATGCCGTAAGCATGATGGAGATAATCAAGCCTAAGATTGCATAGAACTCGATCATTGCGGGGTAGATTATCAGCTTACCGCTTAAAGTCTCCTGCTTACCGACCGCATAGATACAGTTAACCGCCGACTTACCCTGGAAAATACCGGTGATAAGACCGGAGAGCATCATGGGAACGACAGCACCCACGAAAGCCCAGCCCTGACCTACGTTCGTAATCGATTCAAGCGAACCCGAAGCGATAATTGCGATAATAAAGCCGTAGATACCCTGCGTTGCGGGAAGGAGCACGAGCACCATGAGTTTACCGAACTTTTTGGGATCCTCGCTCAAAACACCCGCAGCCGCACGACCGGTCTTGAAAAGACCGATGCACGAGCCCACTCCGCAAAGGAGTACGCACAGAGCGATACCCGCCATTGCAATAGCATAACCTGTCATAATATATAACCTCCGAAAAAATTTACCAAATTTTTATTGTTCTATAATAATATGTTTCCGCTTTGAGCCGAGGGGGGTGAACAGCTCGCCCTCGCCCGTGTAGAACCTGCCGTAGAACTCAACGTATTGAAGTCTTGCATCGTGGATATATGCGCCCAAAAGACCTATGGCAAGGTTAAACACATGCCCCACAAGCATTAATACAACGCCGAGCACGGCAAACATTATATTGCCGCCTACTATAAACTGAATGGAATATTTTGAAACTATCTGCGCAATTATCGCACCCGAAAGCATAAGTCCATAAAGTCTGGCGTAACTCAATATATCGGACACGTAGTTTATTACGCCGTAAACCGAGCCAAAGCCCTTTGTGAACTTGCCTATGAATTTTTCCTTTCTGCCTGCGGTAACTGCGGCTAAAAGCAAAGATACACCCGCCATTATGCCGCCGACAGTCAATAAAACCGAGGGCAGATTGAAATCGTCTACAAGTCCCAATATTGCAAGCGCAACGCCCACCGAGAACAGCGCCCAGGTGACACCGTCGAATATGCCGTCGAGAATTGCGCCCTTGCGCCACTCCTGCACCGCCTTGCAAACGTATCCTGCAAACAGCTGACTTATACCCAGGAGCATTGCAATCACGAGCACTGCGGGGATAGATATGCCCATAAAGCTGTACATACCTTTCTGCGCATCCGGCATAACCGTATAGGGCAGAACCTGCACCCCGAACAGCGAGTTAAACAAAAATCCCCAGATTATTGCAAATATACCGCCGACTGCGAACACGCCCGAAAGGTTTTTAAGTCCGCTACCCTTGCGTCCTCTGTACCATAGCACACCGCCGCCGATAAGCATTAAAATTCCGTAGCCGATATCGCCCATTATGAACCCGAGAAACAGACTGTAAAAGAAAGCCATTATTGTATTCGGGTCGAATTCCCGGGCGTTGGGCGGGGAATACATATTTGTTATCGCCTCGAAGTTGGAGACGACCGCATTATTTTTTAAGAGGGTGGGAACCTCCTCGTCCTCGGCGGGATCGGAAAATTCGTACCACAGCGCAAACTCAGTCTTACCGAGTTCCGCCTTTACCCTGTCCTCAGCCTCGGCGGGCACGAACGCCTCCATAAAGAAGGTGCGCTCGGTTGTGCGCAATTTACCTGCCGCTTGCTCTTTTTCAAGCTGGAAGTCAATATAGTCGCAGTATATCTTCAAATCACGGATAGAGGGCGCAAGTTCGCACAATTCTTCTTCTGCTCTCTTTTGCTTTGCGTCCGTCTCGTCTATCTGCGCAGTCAACTCCATGAGCATGGCAAAGGCGGCTTTATCGCCGGAGTACGGGCAGACGGTAAATCCCGAGCCGCTAAGTAAGGATTCAACGTCGGAGAACACGCTCCTGTGCGCCGTTACCGCAAGTAAAACGTTATCTTCGTCTTTCTCTGCCTCGTAGGCGCAAAGCGAAATTTCGTCGAGAGATTTTTTTAAACTTTCCCAAGCCGAAGGAGCTATTATGCCGAGTTTGGTTTTAGTGTGATTAGTGTCGGCATACTTATCAAACGCCCTTGCAAGTCTGTACGGTTTAACCGCCACGTATGCACGGAGAAGCCTTGACATTTCAGCCATACATTCGCTCTTTTCGTCGGCAAGAGCGTTTATGCGGCGCACAAGGCACTCCATCTCATCCCGCTTTTCTGCCACTTGGGCAAATTCGGAATATGTTACCGAAAATCCGTCTTTAACGGATAATTTCTTATCCTTGGTTTCCTTTGCTTTTGCATCGGCGGCAGCGACGAGAATTTCAAGCGCAGATTCAAGCGACAAAAGATAGGAGCTCAGCTCCTCGCCGCGCGCAGGTAGCGCAGCCGTGCCCTCCGTCTCCGCATGCTCCCTTATTTCAACGGCACCCGTACGCTGAAGGGCGTTCATGATACCGTTTCTATCGTAAGCGAGTGCCGCAAGATTGAGTTTTCGCATCTTTGCAATCACTTCGTCAATCTCCCAACAATTTCAAGTACAAAGCCCTCGGCACGCTCAAGGTGAGAATCTGCGTATTCCTTGGCTTTCTTATAACTGTCCGCTATGGCTTTTTCGTAGTTTAAAGCGGCTTTTTCTTCGGCGTCTTTGATCGTTTTTTCACGGAGTAAAGCGCACTCCGAGTCGGAAGATTTGGATATTTCCTGCGCCTTTTTTTCAGCCGCCGCAATAATTTCGGCAGCCTCTGTCTGCGCCTGTGCTTTTTTTGCCGCCGCTTCGCTTTCTGCTTTGGCTATAAGACTTAAAATATTTTCTTCCATGCTCTGCTCCGAAAAGTCCTTTTGCCGTTTGGACTGTTAAATAATAAAATACAGTTATATAGTAACATTAATTGTAATGTATTGTCAAGCTAATTGACAGTTTACGGCAAAATTGATATGCGCACAATTTGACAAAAACTGCTGAAAATATTATGATATTAGTAAGAGGTGTCTTTGCTTAACCTCATTAGAAAACTATTTATACAGTAAAATCATGGTTTTTTCCGTATAATGAGTAGTACATTGATTTTTCATGTGAAGTTTGAGATAATATATTTATAATATCATTGGAGATTTATAACGATGAAAAGAGTAAGCATAACTATATGCATATGTCTTGCTATACTATTGGGAATGCTCTGTACGGCATGTTTTTCCAACGAAAATAACGATACAGAAAAAGATACGGAATATACTTTTTACGTGTACTCAGTGGACGATACTTATATCGGAAAGGAAACCGTTATAAGAGGAGAAGATAAATACGTGTATTTCAGCGATAATAGATACACCTTTCACGGTTATTTCACAGAGCAGAACGGGAAAGGAAATCAAATTACCGATTCGACGGGAAAAGTGCTGAAGGATTTTCAAGCCCCGGGCTCTTCAACAGTTTTTGCGATTTACCCTTACGTTTCAGCCTTAACGTACACGCTTACGTTTGTAACGAACTGCGAAGAAGTTATTTCTCCCCAAACGCATACGACGGAAGAAGAATTTTCGCTTCCCGAAGTCAGCAAAAAAGGATATCGATTTGTAGGTTGGAGCACCAATCCGAATGACTGGACGGGACTTAAAAACGTGTATGGAGGGCAATATAGACAGGATACTACATTGTACGCCATTTTCAGAGCGGAAACCTATACCGTAATCTATCATAAAGGAATAGGTACAGATTACGGCAGAATGGACGTTACCTACGGCGAAGATTACACGGTGCCGTACGTGGAAGAAACGGGATATAATTTTGTCGGATACTATACAAAGGAAAACGGACAAGGGCAGCAACTTACGGATAGTGAGGGAAAATCTCTTTCACCTTGGAGTATTACGGAAAACACGGTTGATATTTATGCGCACTATAAATCGTCGCAAACGGTTACGCTTACCATTGAAAACAACAACTTGGTAACAGACATAACCGTGACCTATAAAGATTGGGAGTGGAAGAATGGACAGCCGAGCGATAATCCGGTTACTTATCGAAACGGAAACAAGATTGCCTACCTATCGCCCCCTGTTCGCGAAGGGTATTATTTCGACGGTTGGTATACGGATTACTCATGTAGAAATGAATACGACTTTACGTCGGCGGAATATATTTCCGATGATATAGTTCTGTACGCCAAGTGGGTTTCGCTTACGAGTTCGCAGCCAAAAAATATTTTGAGTAAAGCAACGAATGACTATATTCGCTTGAGATCGGGGATAAGTGCCAATAACGATATGAAGTTCTTCTGTGATTTTTCCGGAACCATCACCGTTCATTATGAAGTGCTGTCGTTTACAGGTGAGTCAAAAACACACGGCGCCCATATCAGCATATTGGATTTCAGTAAAGACGTTTTAGACGGGGAGTCCGGTTCCATCGAGGTTACGGTCAAAAAGGGCGAAATTTTGGGAATTACAGGTACGCCGTTAGAGTACGGCGAGGAGCCGATTTTGAAATATTCGTTTGAGGGTTTTCCGGAAATCGTCTCTCAAAAAGAAGTTAAAACGCCATCTGAATTTACAATAGTAGTTACGAAAGGAAGTCACTATACGTTACCCGTGTACGAACAATCCGGTTATATTTTCGTGGGGTATTTCTCACGCAGCGACGGGATGGGTATGCAATTAACGGATGAAAAAGGAAACTCTCTTTCGGTATGGAACGGTTCTAACGACGCAACCGTCTATCCTTATTACGTTAAAAGATCCTAAGTTTTATGTGTTCGGGCAGGATAAAATAGAGGTGTAATTATGAAAATTCTTGTTACGGGCGGAACTGTTTTTATCAGCAGATATACTGCGGAGTATTTTGCGGCAAAGGGGCACGAAGTGTACGTTTTAAACCGCAACACCCGTCCGCAGTCCAAAGGCGTAAAGCTGATTGAATGTGACCGCAACGATATTGGCGGGAAACTGAAAAACATTCACTTTGACGCCGTTATAGACGTCACCGCTTACACCGCCGAGGATATAAACAATCTTTTGGACGGGCTGGAAAGCTTTGATAACTACGTGATGATAAGCACAAGCGCCGTCTACCCCGAAACGCTTGAACAGCCCTATAAAGAGAGCGACGGCTTGGGCGAAAACCGCTATTGGGGCGCATACGGCTCTAACAAGATTGCGGCGGAGAAAGCTCTCTTAAAGCGTGTTCCAAACGCAAGTATTATAAGACCCTGCTACGTTTACGGCGAATATAACAACCTCTATAGAGAGTCCTTCGTATTTGACTGCGCCGAACAGGACAAGCCCTTCTATGTGCCGAACGACGGCAAAATGCCGCTTCAGTTCTTCCATGTGGAGGACCTTTGCAGGTTAATTGAAATTATACTTATTAAACGCCCCGCCAAAAAGATTTTCAACGTGGGCAACGAGCCTGTAACCATAACCGAATGGGTTGAAGCCTGCTACCGAGCCGTAGGCAAAGCGCCCGAGCTGATTTACGTTAATAACGGTGCAGTACAGCACAAATATTTCCCCTTCCTTGACTACGGCTACGTTTTGGACGTGACTGCTCAAAATGAGCTCTTGCCCGACCTTATCCCCCTTGACGAGGGGCTCAGGCGGTCGTACGAATGGTACAAACTTAATAGGGAGCTCGTTAAAAAAAGAAATTTCTTCGACTATATTGAAAATAATATAAAAGAGGTAAAATGATGAAATCAAAGGTATATTTTTCAAGGACAATCACCCCCGAAAAGGTGTTGGAGCTGTATAAACTGCTCGGCAAGGAGCTTACGGGAAAGGTTGCAATTAAGCTGCACTCGGGTGAAGTCGGCAATCAGAACTTTTTGAAGCCCGATTTCTGGAAACCCGTAATTGATTTTATCGGCGGCACGGTGACGGAGTGCAACACCGCCTACAACGGCGAGCGCAACACCACCGAAAAGCACTTGAAAACTTTTATAAAGCACGGATGGAGCCGCTACTTTAACGTTGATTTGATGGACGCCGAAGGTCCCGACCTCGTACTCGATATCCCCGAGGGCAAGGTAATAAAAAAGAACTACGTGGGCAAGAATCTGGCGAATTACGACTCCCTTCTCGTACTCTCTCATTTCAAAGGACACCCCATGGGCGGCTACGGCGGAGCGCTTAAACAGCTTTCGATAGGTATAGCCTCCTCCTACGGCAAAGCATATATGCACGGTGCGGGCGTTCCCGCCGACATTTGGACTGCCGACCACGACTCCTTCCTCGAAGCTATGGCGGACGGTGCGCTTTCGATAGTAAAATATTTCAAGGGCAACGCCGCTTACGTCAACGTAATGAAAAATATGTCGGTTGACTGCGACTGCTGTGCCAAAGCCGAAGACCCCTGCATGAAGGATATCGGCATACTCGTATCCCTCGACCCCGTCGCAATCGACCAGGCTTGCCTCGACTTAGTGTACGCCGCAACCGACGACCCCGGACAAAAGCACCTTTTAAAGCGCATCGAAAGCCGCAACGGCGTGCACACTATAGAAGCCGCCGCAGCCCTCGGCGTAGGCTCTAGGGAATACGAACTGATTGAATTAAAGTAATAAAGAAGTAAAGCAATAATTTTGATTTATAAAAAGCAGCACCCTTTGGGGTGCTGCTTTTTGGTGGAGCAGTGAAAAACTTAATCAAACTTTTTAATTAAGTTATTTGCTTGCATTAATATTTTTCGTTTTTAACCTTTTCCAACTCTCTTTCCTCTGTCAATATGTGTTTAATTACTTCTAACTTGGAGCAAATATCAACGATAGAACTTATAGCCATTTGTTTGCGCATATTTCTTACTTTTTGACGATAATTCCACATTTTACAACCTTCGTCTTTGCACACGATTTTATTTTGCGAAGTGCAAAAACCTATATCTTCTTTGTGAAGGTTACCATACCCTTTTGTATAATATCTTTGAAATCTTCCGCAACTCCAACACTTCTTATTTTCTTCTTTCATTTGATTTACTCCTATAATTTATAATTTTTTACTCCCTTGGGGCTATTTTAATATATTATACTCCCTTGGTGATAAAATGTCAATAATAATAGAGTAATTGAATATGAACATTATTGTTGCGGAACGCATTAAAGAATTAATGCAAGAACAAGGCCTTAATCAAACAAAGCTATCTCAAAATATCGGAGTAAAACAAAATACAATAAGCGCTTGGCTCTTAAAAAGGAAAGAACCTAGTATAAAGTCGCTGTGGTTACTCGCAGACTTTTTTGGAGTAGAAATTGATTATCTTGTCGGAAGAAAAGATTATTAAAAAAGAACCTAAACCGAAGCAATTCGATTTAGGTTCTTCTTGGTGGGAACAAATGGGCTCGAACCATCGACCTCTTGCATGTCAAGGTGAAATGATTAAATTGTACCACTATTTACAGTGTTTTAAAAATTCTGATAACACAATATATTGTGGTTAAAGTATCGCTCAGGATCTTTGACACCTGTAAGACACTGAGTGTGGGTACCACTTAAGCTACCTCAACAAGCTGGGAGGCTTTCTCAAGCAACAACGCCGGGGGAGGGCAACCGTTCGGCTACGCCGGGTGTTTTCCCTCCCCCAGCAACCCTCACCCTTCCTGAACAGCCTCTCGCAAATGCTTTACCACACATCGCAATTCCTTTACGCCCGCACGAGCGCAGAGTTCACCCCTGAACAAGCAGAAGGGCATACTGTCCCTATCTGCTCATTCAGGGAGTAAAAACGAAATTCAACGTAATTCCCTCACGTTGCCGCTTTCGTGCGCTTTCGTTGCCTGTATTGCCTGCCATAGCTCAATAAGATGCTATAGCCTGTCCGCCCATCGACCCGAACGGCAACAATACAAGCGCTCCCCGGACTTTCGTCCGTCTCACTGCCTTTGCCTACTTGCTTATTTAACGTCGCCAGACACGACCGCATAACCGCTATTTTTATACGCTCTTTCTTTTATAAACTCGTCTCCGGGAAAGAGTTGCCCGCACACCGGGCTTTTATTTAAGGGTTGCCGGTGATGATGTAAGCCCAACCCTGCCCGCCTGGAAGCGAGCTATGATTCCGAGAGCGACAGCGCCCGAAATGTTTGTACTTGTATAGCGCAAGCTTGTACACTAAAAAAGCGTACTTTTATAAAGCGTTCGGAACGTCTATTTTTTCCGACCGTCAGTAACAAAATTTTAAATTTTTTGTGTTTTAGCCGTTATTTTGTATAGTGACCTGTGAATATATACAATATATAGTGTAATAAAAAATTAAATTATACTATATGTTGTGGTAAATTAAAAAAGGTGAGCTAACCCTTACGGATTAGCTCACCTTCTCTGATATAGTGTAATTGCTTAATTGCGGTGGGTGTGTTAATTTGTTCATTACCTTTCCCCTTGAGAGTGTTTAGCCGGCCTTCAGAACGTCGTCCGAGAGGCGGAGCATGTTGCCATTGAAAACTATAATCTGCTTGTCTGCGAGCTGGTCGCAGAGGCGCTTAACAGTGGTCCAGCCGGAACGCTCCATGAAGCCCAGCGCCTTGGCCGCTGCGCCGTAATCGAGGCGCTGCAGTTCTGCGCCTTGTTGTCGGTATATGTAGTTGACGAGCTCCGACAGCTTCGGGCTCAAGCGCTCGTTCAGAGCTTCGAAATCGAGTTGCATATGTCACCTCGGCCCGCATCGATGCGGCGACGTCGGAAATTTGGTCTATTTTCCCATGCGCAAAAATACGGATTTCTTCGAAACCGCATTTTTGCGCAACACATGCGGTCAACATTATTATCTCAGAACAACCACGCATACAACTTTTGCCTAATTTTGGGTAATACGCAGCCGCCCGTCCAGCCCCGATTGCCCCTTTTCGCAATGCGTGCAAGGGTCAATTCGTGTCCGTACGTTCGTCTGTCGTCTTACTCCAAAATCTTAACGGCAAAAGTTAGGTTATTCTGATAAAAGAAAACCCGCTCCCGGGCATAGGCTCATTGTTCAGAGTTAAATATGTTATCCATACCATTTGCAAAGTATCCATGCGTTTGATTTAATTCCTCACGTGTAGCTTGTTTGCCCGCATATTCCGGAATATCTACTATTCCCACGCTTGAGCGCTTAGTTTTTTCATAGTAGTAATCAGCATAAGCATCGGTAGAGAATCGAGCCGAATGGATCTTCTTCTTGCTCAAACGGTATTTCATTTTTTTACCGTCATTACTTTCCTTACCGTCCTGAACGGTAAACTGCAACGTAGAAACGGAATACATATTAAATGCCCGCTCGTAATGCTTAAATATAAAACTTGAAAACGCATTACGCAAGGTATGCCGGAATAAAGTGTTATTACCTTTAGAATACCGGTCCGCTTTATGGAATTTGTGCATGAGCTTTGACGTGGCCTTATATATGAGCTCGTCCAGGGCAAAGAGCGAGGTATTAAACTTATAGTCAGAAGCCTTCACTATGTACAGAATGTCGCTGAGCTCTTTATTATCGGCGTTCAGGCTCCCTGCACGCTGCTCGTCCATAAGGTAGACGACGTAAGGGAAATTATCCACTGTCGCACGGTGCCGGCACATTTTTGTATCGAGGTTCATCAAATCATTATCCGGCGTAGCTTCACCGTAAGTGAAATAGCCCCATTTTACAGTTTTTTGATTGGCCCGTTCTTTGCCTACTTCGGTTATAACGATTATTCCGAAGTCTATACTGTCTTTGAATTTACTGTTATTAATAGCGTGCTCTCCGAGGCGGAGCGCCTCATAATCCAGGATATGACTGTGGCGGGTGTGTTCTTTGATTTTCTCCGGGTCCTTTCTGAAGAAGTTAATATCCCAAAGCGGGAAATTGCCTTTGTCCTTCAGGAAGTCGTCCACTCGGATAGAGTAGTTTGCCAGCATTAAGCTGCAGCTTATAACGTATATGAAATAGTGCTGCGCATAGCTCTCCATTACGTCAAAAATGGTTTTGGTTTCCAAATTGTCGTAATATGAAAAGCCGTAGCGCTTCACGTCGTAATCGAATTGGAAGTTCTCGAAGTTGTAGCCGTATCGGCGCTGTAAAATGCGCCATTTTAATTGAGTGTATTTGTTCGGGTTATCATGGATTTTACGCAACAGTCTTATAAACTGTTTGCACGTTGCTAAGTTGTATATTGTGTGATGCTCTAAACCGTATTTGATGCAGCGCTCAAGGTTTATCCAGGGGAAGTTCGGAAAGCGCATCGTGATTTCGAACATTTTCTTGTCGGCAACGTCTCGGAAGTATTTGTTGTAGGTTATAGCAAGTTCAGTATTAAAAGTCGTTTTGCCTGTGTTCATTGTGCCGGTAATCAATACGGCAACAGGTAATTCCGCAACGATTTCTTCGCTCTTCTTTTCAAGCTTAACAAGCTTATGCACGCTGTAAAGATTTCTGAAAATGAAAAAACCGTAAATTAATATTATCGCCCATGCCCACGGCGGGAAAAATAGCAGGACGGTGGAGAGGTCCAAAAGCAGCTTGCACGCTTGCACGTACAGATTGACAAAATCGAAGGTTGTTACAAAGTAATAATAGTAGGCAATTGCCTCAAAGAGTATAGTGTAAATATTGAAGTTCAGAGCCCATATGAGCGCCCAAATTATCGGATATACTTTATGGCCCTTGAGAAACTTCAGATAAGCGTTGATTCCACGCTTTACCGGCCAGTATGTAAAGCCGGCGATAGTTTTAACTATCTGCAGGGGCACTGTGTCCTGATTATATTTGTTGTTCGAAAAGAACTTCAAACTCAGCCATGCGATAAGCACCAGCGCCAGCATCGGAAGCAATGCGAATAGTATAAAGACGGCAACTCCCCGCAAAATCTGAGCCAGCCAAGTAAGAAAATACAGATATGTCTCTTTATAAAGCAGGGTTTGTCCGTAGAGCTCGAACTTCGTCAGGAACAGCTGTAAGTCCTTGGGCAATATATTAAGGTCCTGCAGGTCCAAAGATGAAAATTTATTGACCGTAGGCTCAGCGCCGGTGAACGCATGCGCAAGCGACGTGCAAATGTCCTTGAAGCTCTCGCCGATGCGCAGCCAACTGTTCTGAAAACAAAGCACACTTACGAGAATGAACGCAACCGTAAACAGCAGCGAGATAACGTGACCGGGATTTTTTAAAAGCTTCAACGCCTTGCCCGGCAGTTTTTTAAAGCTGTTACTTATTCGATTTAGTTTTGCTTTGAGCAGTGCTCTTTTCCGCAGGCTTTGGGGGGTCGACATTTTTCACCTTTAATATGCAGCGCTTTCTCTTGGAATCCAGCTCGGTGCCGGCTATCGGATAATATTTAAGCTGAGGCGTAGTATCCGCATCGATAATCGGGACCTCGGCAACAATCAGGAAAGGGGTTACGGCAGCTAAGCCTATTAATTTGTTGAGCTCGTCTATGCAGTAAATCAGACTTTGATTGTTTGCCCGGCATTGTTCCTCATGCTCGGCCATTTTGTTTTGGTCGTCAAGAGTGCACCCGCAAATTTCGCATATATATTTCATTTCAGCTCTCCTAAAAGGTGCATATAGCCGGTGACGTCTCCGAACAGAGTATTTTTGTCTATGACTATAAACGCATAAGTCTGATTGCCGTCTGTAAGCGTTAAAATGTTCTCTTTATATTCGCCCGTAAGGATATTGGAATTTGAGCTCAGGTGCACAAATTTAAGGCTCTCTCCAAAGGTGAGGCTAAAGGTGTGGTCCTGCGTTATATAGAGCTTATTATAGAAATACTCTTCGGGTATTTCCTTGTCGCTCAGGCGTGTGTATGAGCGAATTAAGAAAGTCACGGACAAAATAATTATCAGCCAGGCAAACACAATTAAAAGCAGCTTTAAAATTCTCAGTTTGCCCTTCATTGCTATTCCTTTTTGGACTGGTTGACGTTTTCGTTAATCCAGATAATAAAATAAACAAATAATCCCGCAAGAATAATCGAACCAAAAACAATCATAATGATTGAGAATGTTTCTGCACCGGCACCGCTGCCGGTATGATAATCTTCCTTTAACGGTGGCTGAGAATCTGAAATAACGTCTTGCGGGGAAGATATCACGGGAATAACCGTTTTAACGTTATCCAGTTCGTATGTAAGGTAGATTATATCGAAATCGAGATAGACCGTTTCCCGGAACGTGTATGCAGTGAAATTTTCATGAAAGACTTTATCACACAAAGCATCGGCAAGACTTTTTTCCGCATTAGAAACACTTTTACTACAAGTCGCTTCAACACAACGAATCGCAGAATAATTGCTTGAAGAATAGCGGAATAATACTAAACGCTCATCATTAAGCTTTGCTTTCTCGGCTTCTGCTTTTAAATCTGAAACGTCGTTTTCTGAGACATACAATCTTTTAGAAATCTCAAAATCAGTTCCTTTTAACTTATCGGCGGTGACTTCTTCTATGGCTTTTACGGCATCGAATGTAGTATCCACATTGTAACCGCCGAAAAATTTATCCCAAAAACTTTTAGTGGTTGTGTTCCAGAACACGTCCATAAGGTCGTCTTTGCCGATTTCCTTTGTGTTTTTACCACGGGTATGAAAATCGTCTACAGTATCGGTAAAAAGAGCTTCGCTGTACTTACCGTTTATCTTCGTGCCGCCCAACACCTCGCTGTTCTCTAAAAACTGATTAATAAGCTCATCAGACGAAACAGATCTCGTTGAATAATTGGTGGCTCCGAAGACCGCCGCAAAATTATTGATACGACTACTGTTAACTTCAAGCCACATTTTAGAAAATAATTTAGCATCAGGAGTGAACGTAGCACTATATTCATCGTCAAAATTTTTATAATTTGAAGCGAGCTTTACACCGGCAAGTTTATTTGGAAACACCTCCCGAAAACTGGAAACTTCAGCAACAACGAAATAATTATTTGCGCTGAAATTTTCGAAGCTTGCTCCATGCAATCTACGTAATTGTTCATACAGGTAACCGTTCTCGGTCACCAATATCGGTTGAGTGACATACTCATACCACTCGCAGCCTATATTTATAAGCTCGCCGTACTCGGAGAAATATTTTTCAGGTACTCGGAAATAACAGCTGTTCAGCTGTGATTGTTGACCGTTGTAATAGTCGCCCTGCGGACGATACACGGTGTGTTTTACGTCAAGCTTAAGATGCTCTTCAACGTTATCGACTCGCAAAATCAGAGTGCTCTCGGTCATGGTTAAAGGGCCGTAATTTTCGGAGTAACCACTATAACGGTATTTTCTCGCAACAGGGATAGCTACTGCATTGACTGCACTCTTTGCGTAAAGCTCAACTTTCGGAATCTCGTAAACCCGCTCATCGCCGGAAACTTTGGCAAGAATATCTTTGCGCTGCGCATCGGATAGGACGATCTTAAATTTATAAAACAGCCCTTCGGCGCCTTTATCCGTGCTCTGATTAACGAACTGTAAATCATATTTAACAGGCTTGTCCGAGTCGTTGTCGCCGTATCTCAACGAGATTTTATTAAGCGGACTATCCGTTACAAAATCAATGCCCTGCGGGTTGTATACGTAAGCATAAAGCCCGTAGTCCTGCTGCATATTGCTGTAAAAGCTATAGCCGAACTCGACCAACACCAAAAGGCGTGTTTCCTTTTCTTCGTCAAAGCCAAATTCCTCGAGGCTGAAGGGCTCACCCTCGATAACAGAGCCTTCCAGGTCGTCTAAAACGTTACTCTGCTCGAAGTCCGTAGTTGCAACTGTAACGGCGTATGCGTTCAGAGCACCGCCGCCCACAAAATAGGAAAATATGAAAAGCATTGTCGCAACTATCGCCGCAAAAACGTATGTAAGCTTGTATTTTTTAATCATACGCCGACCTCTTCAAGTATCAAATTCTCACCATAACGCTTTCCGGATATCGCCGCAAACCTTATATTAGTCCGAAAATTTGATATCACCGAAGAATCGTAATCATACAGAACTACACCGGAATAGGTAATCTGTACACGATTGAGTTGAATTTCTAAGTTACTTGCCTCACCCGAATTTGTAAATGCAGCATACCAAGCATAATAAACGGATTGTTTTTGCTGTTTGCTGAAGCTGTTAAAATTCTCTATAAACATTGAGTAATCAAGCTTGCCGCACTCGAACTCATAAGCATCAATTTTAGAGCTGCCGTCGTCGCCGAAATCTCTATAGTGATTTGATTCAACAGAAGCTTTAGAATTATAATCTTTAATTGAAATATCGAACCGCAAATAACTCTTTAACCGTGCGATAAATTCAGACGTGAGCTTTAACGTACAATCTCTGATTACTGCTCCTGAAGCTACGGTTCCATTGGGGCGATAATAATTGATATATAATCCGATTTTGCCTGTATCATCGAAATCCAAAGGCAAGATATCAAAATCAGATTTCTGCTCGAGATAATAAGGTATTTGTTTGCCTGTCGCCTCTCCGAAATACACGTGCATAGGAGGTTGAAAAAGTACTGCACAATCCACCCTGCAAGTTGCATAATCGCTTGAACCTAATGCCTGAGCTTTGATTTCGATAGGTAAAGGAAATTTACAAAGATAATTGACCTTTACTGTATTGGAGCTCAACGGCGTTATATTTATGTAATCACTCGGATCAGTAGATTTACTGTTTAAAGGATTATAATCAGAGCTCAAATAATCCCAGCCCAAGTCCTTAACGTCCATAAAAGATAAGGTAAAATTATATTTACTGTTAATGGGAGCACCGGGAGCTGAAACAGATAATACAAATTCACCTGCAGACGAGTACTCGCCGGCTTTCGGTGCTTGAGCGACAATCGTAAGCTGATCGGGCATTGCATAAGTGCCGCCGGCATACATTTTTTCGCCATTGTCGGATATAGCGGCAATTCTAATACCGCCGGTGTCGGTGCTGTCGTTCGGTTGAGAGGGGGTGCCTTTCTTACTCAGGGCAACTGCACCCGCAACCACGCCTATAATAAGCGCAACAACGACAATAAAAATTAATACGTTTTTAAATTTCTTTCCCATAAATTTTTCTCCTTAAAGCATATTTCAAAATACAACGCCGTCTTTGTCAATATTGATTTCAGCATTGAAATTAAAGTTGATATTGTAAACCGTTTTTTTGCTGTGAGACGAAACCCGCAATGTATAATAATAATTGTTTACCTTTGCAAAATCATCGGAGACTTCAACTATACGTCCGGGATATTTTGCCGACAATACGGAAATCAGATTTACCGTTTCCGAAGTACGCAAAATAAAATATTCTTCGGCACGCTTATACTCGAAAACATCGGAAAAATCCTTAATATTTCCGAATTGATACTCTTCGCCGTCGACCGTATAAATTAAATCTTTGTATGTCTGATTTGGAATTATTTCAACGGTATAGGTTTTATCGGCGTTATCATTAACGGCAAAACCAAGGGCATATTTAACGTTGAAACGGTTTTCACTGTCTCGGTTAATTGAAACCTTGCTCTCTTTGGCTGTTATAAGTTCATCGCCGTACTCGATATAAAAGGTCTTAATATCCTCTTTGAAGCCGTTTGTGAGTCTCGCAAAGGCAAGAATAATCCCGCCGACAAAAATAACAACAGCCACACCGAGAAGGACAAAAGCTATGTATTTAACAACTTTCATTTTTCACCGCCTTATATTTGAGAATTATCCCAAAAATCCGTCGTAGATATCAAAATACACGTCATAATAAAAGGGTTGAGTAGTTTCGGGTAATCCGGTAATTATAAGAGTGTAAGCAGGAATGATATCAATTCCAACTTCCATGTATAAATTCTCATCATAATAACTCGCAGAGAGTAAAGCTCCGGCAAAATCATCTATCGTCTTGCCGTTTTCGCTTACTCCGTATTCGAACCAGGACTTGTCAAAAAAGCCTTCCAATACGCCGCTTAAGGAATTGTTAAAGTCGAACGAATATGACTTGAATTTATAATCTTCAAGGCCGAAACAAGTCACCCAGCTTTCGTTTACTACAAACTCAACGCTTAAGCTAGGACAGTTCGCTGGCACAGGCGACTCAATCGTATACAGGGTTGAAGCGTATTGCGCAAAATAATTTAAGCTTTTGCTTCTATTCTTAAACGGTGTCACGGGAAGGAAGCCTACAGGATAACCGGGCCTACCTGAACGACCGATACTACCGTCTGCTAAATAAGTGTTAAAACCGATAGTTAAATGATCAAAATAATATCGTTGGGTATAGTCCAGAACGCACTCGGCTGTTATATCAGGGAAATCCGCAAGCCTTGCAGCCAACGTATACCGATAACCAAAAGGCTGTAAACAGGTAAGCAAATAAATACGGCTATCTATCGCTGTAATACTGAACATACTATCAGGAACGTCACCGTACTCATTACCGATCCGCAGAGCCCAAACGATATCACCGTTGTAAGAGCCGGTATCTACCTTAAGAATACTCATGTTTTCTGTAAGCGTATTATCCGAATAGCTGTCGGCGGAATATACGGATATTGCTATCCCGGACGTATTATTAACCGGCGTTATATCGAATTTGCCGTCGACGACAAAATCATCAGCTGAAGGTAAATCCTCTTTAAGCTTCGGCAGAGAAATATCTTTAAGCTCCGGCAGAGAGATATCAAATAAACTCGTAATTCCGAAAAACAGGCCCGCCGCAATGCCGACCGCAAGAACTATAAAAAGCAATGCGATTAATATACTTTTAAATATCTTCTTCATATCACTGTTTACCTCATGAATTTTATGGTATTACGACCAAAGCGGAGAGATCCGCAATGCCGTATTGGTAATGAATTTGTATATCCTTAATGCCGGGCTTTCTCCGCCGTCGCTGGCGTGCACGTTCGGCCGCAGTCAACGTGGTATATGTTTTATCTCGGATTGATATCCGGCCGCTTTTATAAGTCAGGATTAAAAAGTAATATCCGCTCATGCAGAGCTCTCCTTAAGCGTTGAAAGGTAGTGAGGGCAAGTGAAGTATTCGAAGTCGCAGCGAAAAAAGTTTTCCGGACCTTCGTCCGGTTCCAGCTCGCCCGATATATCGCACTTGCCGGAGTTCTTTTTAAAGTCATACGTCCAACACGGACAACCGGCTTTCCCCGGTGCGACCGCTACTTCATCAATAGTTAATTGTTTCATTACTCAATGCCTCAATCATTCTTTCCGAAGTTTAATAAATTTATCTCTTCTGTAGCAGATAACTTTTCATTGTTCAACCACAAATCGAAATACTCTGCACCCGTCTTGAAATTGTATTTATTGGGTAAGCCCAGCGCGGTGCGAGTTTGAATTATATCGTCCGCAAGCTTAATAAATCGCTTTTCAAATTTGGGCCACCTTGCAAGTTGCTGTTTTCGAGCGCAAGTGCCCGCCATAGGACAAGCTATGCACCCAATACGGTCAAACCCTTCATTGTAAAGAGGGTTTACTTCCAGCTTTTCGCCGTCTACATAGTCCCAAAGATAATCGGTACTCCAGTACGCAAGCGGATTCACAAAAAAGTAATTGTTTGTATAGCACGCGCCCATTTGCTTTACGTCGTCTGAATTGTCGAAATGAAATCTTTGTTTATCTTTAAAATCTGTACGGTTGTAAGTTTCTATACTGTCGCGGTATAATTTGCGCTTTTCACTTTCGCCCTTTCTCACCCCAAAGCTGCGTAATGCAAAGCGTAATTCGGGAAGATCGTTTCGTTCCTTCAGCTCAGCACAACAAAAGCGTGTTTGCCTTAGCGGCAACATTTTCTTTTCCTTGCACAGCGACCAAAAATTCATTTGGGGATAATAGATTTTGCAGTCAATGCCCTGCGATTCCCATTCTTTAAATTTTCGCCGTATGTAGTACACCGTTTCAGGCATATCAAGCGTTGTATGGTTATGCACTACGCAGAACTTAACGCCTGCACGTCGAAATAGGTGAACCAACACGTCGCTGTCTTTACCGCCACTGTAACCAACTACGAACCCAAGAGGGTTGCGGAATAAAGCACCTTTTTCAAAGTCTTTAATGAGTTTAAGGCTTTTGTTTAACAATGATTCTTCCGTATTATCAAAGATAGATAACTGTTTCATCGTTAATTCGCCCTCGCTTGCTCGTTCCTGGCGTGACGTTCAACGTGCTCGATTGCATTGTTGACGTGCGATTCTGCATCAATCAGAGGACCTTTAAAGGGGGTGGCGTTCCCGGCTTCAGATATAGCCGTTGCGCATGCTTTAAGCTGCGCAATAATTTCGTTGAGCTCTATCATTGCTTGCCCCCATGCAGGTGCGGGAAGAGCTTCAGAAGCTCCGGGTTCTCATGGATATTGCCGATAATCTCGCACTCGGAAATATATTTATCAATATCTACAGGTAAGTCGCTTTGGGAAGAATGGAGCAGGAAACTGCATATGCTTTGCTCCCAGTACGGCATTATGTATTCTGTATCGAGTTTCTCTCCGTCAAGCTCACCTTCATACTTAAGAACGTAGCCGGTGAAGATGTTTTTGCCGTTCATATCTTCCTTGCCGATATACATGCTGAGCGTTTCCGGGCGTATAGGCACTGCGAGAGCTTCTTCCTCGGGCGGCACAATAGCTATTTCTTCGTCACCGTCGATAATGCTGAATAAGGCGCAGCCTTCTATCATCTCTCCGGCGTGTTCGCCGTCAACGGCAATCCCCTGGTATAAAGGCAATGGCAGCGGTAAGTTTAATTTAGTCTTCATCATGCTGCACCTGTAATTCCTTTAAGCGGGCTTCGGCTATTTCTTTTGTAGCAAAATAGCCTATCAAAGTGCGCCCACCAACCCCTCGTTCGGGGTCAGCGCATAACCGATTTTTGTATTCAACGCTCCACATACCCAAACTTTGCGTTAAAACTGGAGTTATCTCGTCTATAAAGTAATTTTCGGAGCTTGTTCCCTCGCAACCAACAGAGAGTTGATATGTTGTCAGTTTTGATAAGTCAATCAGCTCTCCGCTTTCGAGCTTGTCCTCTAATTCGGCAAGGCGGTTTATCGCACTGAAAACCAAATCATCGCCGTCACACATTTCTTCAGAGACCAATCTCCAACCTTTCTTGGTTTTAACTGTTAATCTTTCCATGCTGCACCTCGTCTGACTGTATATCACCATTTGCCAATAGGTCGCATAATGCACAAAGCACGGCACAGCTGCATGCGATATTTCCCAATTTGATTTGGTTAACCGCATACTTTAACTCTTTATCTGTAATGCCGTACTTTTTCTTTAAGTTCTCTTGTTTTTCCATTTTTAATCCTACCTAAAAAATATTCTAAACCCCAAAGGGGATTAGTCGTTTGTGATTGTTCCTATCCAACCCCGCCGAAGCGGGGCGATAGGATTAAAAGCCAGCTCACGGGCAATCACCCGCCCGCCGGCATATCAGCAATGGATCCATTAGAACCGTTTCGGCTGCGGTGGGGTGGCAGTTCCCGCCGCAAGCCTACTCCGATTCTCGAGAGGTCAACTAATGCCATTGCGTGTATGAGTAAAAAAGAAGCGGCAAAGTAGAGCAGTTTTTTTTACTGTTCTACTTTGCCGCTTAAAAACTATCTACGAAATCACAGACAGCCCTGCAGAGCTCTTTTATAGAACTCCGCAGGGCCGTTTTCAATTCTTCCGAAGAGGGAGAATAACCTCTTGCGATATTGCTAAATAAAGCAACATTCTTCTCAAGTGTAGAAATGCGCAGGCTCATATCACAGATATCAAGCTGTTTTTTGCACTCTTTCCTAATTTCTTCTGACATGCTTAACCCCTCGCTGTCGCTTCGGAGTTGGACTCCGAGGCGGTTTCTATTGAAAATAATACAATTGTAGTTTTTAACTACATTCGTAGTCGCTCAAATAATATCACATACATTTGGAGTTGTCAACAACAGATGTATAATTTTTTTATTAAAATTTTCAAAAGGAGTTGAAAATTCAATGAGTTTTGCAGATGTTGCTAAATATTTACGAGAGGAGCAAGGACTTTCTCAGATGCAACTTGCAGAGAAAATCGGTATTAGTGCTGCCGGAATAGGTCATTTAGAACTTGGCAAACGTGAGCCGAGTTCTCCGACATTGATTTTATATGCAAATTATTTTGGTGTATCTGCTGATTATCTTCTCGGGCTCGAAACGGAGTGGGGGGCAAAGCAGTTCAGCTCACCAGCGCCTATATACTCGAAAGCCGAGCAGAACATTATCGCCGATTACCGTCAGCTTAATCCTTCATGTCAGAAGCTTGTGCAGGACACAATAAAAACGCTGCTCGCCTCATCGGGAGCAGCGCAAGGTAATAAAAAAAATATTTCATAAGATTTACGGGGTAATAAAATGGATAATTCCGAAATGAACACGAACCCACGCTATATGGCTATAATCTGCCCAAAATGCGGAAGCAAAGAAATTGCTTTTGTAACAGAATATCATAAATGCCTGGGGGCAAGAATAAGCCTGGCTATTACTGCTACTTTATTTCCACTTTTATGTATTTTCGCAATTGTATTATTGGGATTTTATGAAGCAAGAGGAATTATAGCTCTTTTAGGCTTTTTATTTGGAACTGGAATAATTACTTCAATAATCTGCATCATCGTCATTGAAAGTAGAACCCACGTACAGGCAATATGCCGAAATTGCGGTAATTTATGGCTTTTGAATTAAAATAATCAATTTTTACGCTAAAAATTGATTAAGAACTAAAGTAATTTATAATATAAAATTCCCCCGTAGGCGCATTTGCCGAAAGGAGAAAATTTTATATGCACACAAGAGAACTGTTAGAGAGGCTTGCCCGCATCGGCGCAGAGATAAACATGCTCTACGGCGAGCTCAGCGAGGAGCTTCCACAACTGCGAATTACCGTCGACAATACGCACGGTAATTCTGAACTAAAAAAAATCCCCCTGAGAAAATTTTATATTTCCCAGGGGTTTTAACTAATGAGATCAGCGGCAACAGTAACAACGGCGATGCTTTGACCACTCCGACGGAGGGGCAACAAATGCTTATAGACGTTTCGGGAGTTTCGATAAACTCCAAGCCACGCAAGGACGGTCGCTTCCAGGGTTATGTTTTAACCGAAGAGGGGCGGCCGAAGTATTTTTACGGCAAGAGCCGTGAAGAAGTGGCGGAAAAAATCAGCGACTATTTAAAGGGGGTGCAGAGAACCAAAAGAAGGATTAACGGCAAACAGGCCGTTACTTTCGGAGCGTTTTATGAAAAATGGCTCGAGCTTTATAAAAAGCCGAACCTTAAGCCGTCTTCGATTGTAAATATTGTCGACACGTTAAAGCCGGCGCTTGCTAAGTTTGCAGACGTTCAAATTACAAAAATAACGACGGACCAGGTGCAGGCGCTATTGCTTTCGATTAAATCGCCGAACTCACGGAATAAGTGCAAGGTGAACCTCAATCAGATCTTCACGAAAGCGCTAAAAAGCGGGCTGATTAAAGTCAACCCCTGCGACAACCTGGAATTAAAAAAGCACCAGGATAATCATGTCGACGGGCTCACGCCTGAGCAGCAGGAAATCTTTTTGAGGGAGACGGTGAACAGCAAATACTCTTTGCTTTTTCGCCTGGTCCTTGCAACAGGTGTACGCATCGGAGAAGCGCTTGCACTTTACAAGACCGACGTGGACTTCGATAAATGCACTCTTGCGGTAACGAAGGACGTTGTTTTTATCCGAGGTGAACGTATAGAACAGCCACCGAAGACGAGAGCTGCATTTCGAGTGCTGCCATTGCCTCAGAGCTTATGCGACGAACTGAAGGCGGCGAAGGCTGACTTACTCTTTCCTTTCACTTATAATTCGGTCCGCCTGGCAATGCAAAAAATCGCAGACAAACTCGGCTTCAACGTCACGGCCCATGTTTTGCGGCATACGTTCTCCGACAGGCTCGAAGAGGCAGGGATTCCGCCCAAGGTGAAGCAATATTTAATGGGCCATGCGAAACTTGACATTACTCAAAATAAGTATACGGAAGCGCAATCGCACTACGTTAATGCCTTTTCGGATAGCGTTCGTGGCTGTTTTGACACTTTTTTTGACACTGAAAACAGCTAAAAAGCGGTAATTTCGAGGCGTTAAAGGTGAAAAACTGCAAGAAAAAAGCCCGTATTCTGCAAAAATACGGGCAAAAATGCGGTTTTGGTGGGAACAAATGGGCTCGAACCATCGACCTCTTGCATGTCAAGCAAGCGCTCTAACCAACTGAGCTATGCCCCCGAACGATGATATCATATCAAAATTTCTTTCATAAATCAAGCATTTTTGCGCCTGATTGCCAATCGAACACTCAATTTTGCGGCGGTAGCCACAAAATAATTGACAAATTTAATAAAAAGGCTTTATTATGTGTATGCTATGGGGTTATAGCGCAGTTGCAAGCAACGTTTGTGCGAGCTTTGCAAAAAGCGACGCTTTGCGGCTTGTCCGCAAAATTGCAGTCGCCTTGGAGGAGTTCCTACGACAAGGCGCAATGTCATTCGTATTGTGACCTCCAAAGCAAGATGAAATATAAAAAAAATGGGGTTATAGCGCAGTTGGTAGCGCGTTTGAATGGCATTCAAAAGGTCAGGGGTTCGACTCCCCTTAGCTCCACCAAGAAGAACCTAAATCGAACTACTTTCGGTTTAGGCTCTTCTCTTTTTTTGCCTTTCAAAGTCAGTAATAACGGCTTCTTTATGCCGCAAAAGCCGCTTTACACGAGATAGGGGTGTGTTAGGCTACCCCTTGCCAACGGCAAAATAAAAGCCCCTTGTGGGCTATTGGCTTGGCTCTTTGCCTTGCCAACACACCCCCAAGAGGCTCGTGTCAAGCGGACTGTGGAATAAATTAGCCGTTTTTAAATCTTAATCTCTATTGTAATATCCAATTTGTATAAGTTCCTGCGTTGCGGTACTTTATATGCAATTTTAATAATTTTCGAGTAAAAGGAAAAGCCCCGACCATTGTGGTCGGGACTCGTTCTTATGGGGCTGTTGAAGTAGATGTCAATTCTATCGTCAAACAGCACTATTTCTTTTATTAAGTAGTTGATGAGTATTTGCGGTTCGAGTGTTAAAGCCTGTTCAAAGAATTCTCGTATTTGCTCTTTGGAAACTTTAATTGCCGTCTTACCTCTTTCAATGATAATCTGCCGCTCTAAATTTTCCTGCATTTCTTCAAGCTCTTTTAATCGCTTTGTCGTGGTGTTTGTAATCACGCCTTTTTCAATGGCGCACATTATGTTCTGAATAGATGCGTCGGTACTGCGTTTTTCTCTTATAAGTAAATTCAAAACCGTGTTATCCTGCGATAGCTTTTCTTGAAAATTTATTAAGCCGTTTACAATCTCGGTTATCTTTTGAGGACTGCTCAATACTTCGTGTACAAAGTCGAGTACCATATTTTCAAATAGGTCTTTACGGATAGGAGCTTTGTTGCAATCGTTTACTCTTGCCTTGCGACCTCTGCACTTGTAATAGTATTTCTTTTCGCCGTTCTGCGAAGTTCCGCTCTCGGCAACTATACTTTGTCCGCAATATCCGCATTTCATTTTATGTCGCAATAGGAATACCGTTTCAACGCAATTCTTTCCGTATTGGTTTTTAATCACCTTTGCACGAACCTTATCGAAAATGTCCTGCGGTACTATCTGCGGATAAATGTTGTTGAATGTTTCGCCGTTGTAGTGGTAAACGCCCGAATATCGCTCGTTCTTTAAGATTTTATAAACGGTATTGGTTACAAAAGGCTTTCCGTAGTAGTAAATACCTTTTGAGGTTAAATCTTTGATAATGTCTTTAACATATACGCCTATTGAATATTGTTCATACATATATTTTACGACTTCGGATTGATAATCATCTATAACAATCTTTCTGTTCTCAACCTTATAACCGTATAGTATTGTTCCACCTTGAAAATAACCTTTTAATCGGGTTTCTTTCATACCACGCTTAACCTTTTGAGAAAGCTCTGCCGAATAGTATTCCGCATAACCTTCAAGCATACTTTCAAGTATAATGCCTTCGGGTGTATCGGGTACAAACTCGGTAGCGGATATAACTTTCGTGCCGTTGTCTTTCAAGGTCTTTTTGTGTACTGCCGTTTCGTATTTGTTACGGCTGAACCTATCAAACTTATAAACTAAAACATAGTTCCATTCACGGCGACTGCTGTTCTTTAACATTCGCTGGAAGTCGGGACGGTTGTCATTCGTTCCCGTCATCGCTCGGTCTATGTAAGTATCTAAAATGAGTATGTCGTTGTTTCTTGCGTAGTCCTCACATACTCTCAATTGCCCCTCAATGGACTGCTCTGTTTGACTGTCGCTTGAATAACGGGCATAAATTACTGCTGTTTTCATAGTTTTAACTCCTTAATTCAGTTTTTCATTTGTCTTTCGACAGGAGCGAAACAAACGGAAGCGCAGGAGCTTTCAGCTCATTGGCTTTCCGTTTCCTTTCCGTCAAGGGTTGCGAACGCAATTCACTTTACCCTTGACGAAAAGTGCGGTTTCGTTTACGCTCCGCCGGACGATAGACAAAATGTTTTCGGTCAATTACTTTTCGGCATTAACTCGATAATTTCGGGGCTGACCTTTCCCAAAATCTCGCCGTAGGATATGCAAGTGAAATTGTCAGATAGTACAAACTTGTATTCGTGTTCTTCATCACCGTAAGGGCAAACTATATCCTCGTCCAAAATGTCCGCTACGATATAGCTTTTAAGTCCTCTCGAATACACTACACGCTCGTCATTTTTGGTTATGTATTTGAGCATATAGTAAACACTATCTTCAACTTCCGATTGGTGGGCTATTCGGTTGAAATCATTACGCCCAAACCGTTCATTGAAAAAAGTGTTTTGGGTAGTGATTTGCCTATTGTGAGTTTTGAAGTTGTAGTCGTTCAGTTCTTCAAACTCGCCGACATTTCCGTTGGGTGGGATATACCAAAGCGTGAAAGTGTAAGCGTTCCGTTTTATCGCCTCGCTCCCAAGCTCCTATGTACTTCCAACCGTTTCGGTTAGCTAAATGGTATAGGCAGTTCATTAGCTTTTTTCTAAAAGTTTCTTCCGTTTGCTTGTCGTCCGCATAAGTAAAAGTGCAAAAATAGCTCCATTGTTGTAGATAGGCTTTGCGTTTCATACGCTTGTACCTTTCAATGCGATTACGGTTAAGCCGTTCAAACTGTTCTTCTACAAATTCGGTTGCTTGTGCCTCACTCTCAAATAGCGGTGCAAACTCTTTTACCAATCGTTCTTTTTTCTTTGACTTCTTGCCTTTTGGTGCTTTGTTGAACGCCTTTTCAAACTGTTCAACCGTTTCGTCTTTCTCTGCTTTCGGTTTTGGTTTTCTCCGTCTTGGCGGTCTTTCCGTGTGGGGTATGGCTATCCAATGGGAGCCGTCATAGTAAACCTTTGCGCCGATTAAATTCATACTCATTTACCCCCTTTGTTGCAAGCTCTATAATGCGTTTCAAAAGGGTGGTATAGAATACCGCCTGCTCGCTCTCGGTTAGTGCCTCAATACTCGGTTTCCCGATATGCCTAACCTCGATTTTCTGTTTCTGCTTGTTTGTTGTGATTTCCTGCAAATTTCGTTCCTCCAAATTGACTAAATTTGCACGAAAAAAGGGCGATGTACAAAATCCTATGAGAACCTAATCTCATAAAACTTTGTACATCGCCCGTAGAATAAGAGTGTGCTATCTTCTCTCTTATTAAAACGCAACTCTGCACCTTTTCTTTGTGTTGGGGGTGAACCGGCTTTCGCTCAATCGCTACTCTGCTCTCTTAACTTTATATCTGGTATGCTGTTTTAGCTGCACAATAGATTTCCTATTGACGCAGTCCTTATATGAAATTGTCCACGCACTTTCTGCGTGCATACCCATTATATACCCACATTATAGAAAAACGAAACAAATATTCACATATTTTTTTAAAAAATTTTTCCGTACTGCCTTTTTAGTACGGAAATAGTTTGTTTTGACAAGGCAGGGGCTACTGTCCGAAAGACAAAAGCCGACACCGCCAACGCTGAAAAGGGGCAAAGGATACTAAAAACAACACTATTTGAAAGTGCCGATGAGCGAGTGAAGGGCGATTCGCCAAGCGGTTTAGCGGCGAACGCCCTTCCGCTCGGCGTTCAAATTCTGTTTTTTAGCTTTGTTTTTTCAGTTGTGGCGTGAGCTTGTCCGCGCGGCGTAGCCGCGCGCTTGTCAAGACAATCTCACGCCTAAATGCCATTTTACACTATGATATAATAAATTTTAGTTGTAAATTAGTGACTTAAAGTTGACTTCTTAAAGCTTAATTGATATAATTTGAAAAACGATATTGAATTTCAAAGTTTGGGGTTTGTTATGGCAAGTGGCGGTTTAAGGGAAAATGCAGGTCGTAAAAAAATCGGATTAGTCATAAATACTCGCATTGACGAGGAACTCATAAATCAGATTGAATTATATATTCAAGGATTAAGTAGAGCTGATAAAATTCGCAAATGTTTGCTTTTAGGTATAGAGCATAATAAAAGCAAATCTCGAAACGCCTCATCTGACTCAAAAATAAATACAATTAGTAAATTCTTTCGGGTATATACAAAAGTCCTATCTCTACTTAATTACACGGAAGATTCAAATGTAAAATTGCTTAATTCTTATTTGTTGGGATTCTTTACAAATTCAATTCCTACATGTCTTCAACTTGGAATTAGTGAAGAAACGCATAAAATCATAATTGGAGAGCTTGAAAGATTTTCATGGTCTTTAAATGAATATGAAAATCAACCTAATACGATAACGCCGAGTATCATAGGCTCAGTTATTGAAAAAGTTGTAAACCAACGAGATACAGGCTCTTATTATACTCCAAAAGATACAACTAATTATATTACGCAATATAGTATAGTCTTTTCCTTGCTATGCAAATGCAATTCTCCCTCTTTGGCATATCATTTTTATGAACAGTATAATGATACAAGCAATGCGGGGGTATTGAACGATTCTTCAAACCCCGTTGAAAAACTTGCAGTTGCTATCAACGCTTTAGATGAAAACGACAAAAATGATATCTTCAGAAAAATTTTAAAATTTACTGTCCTTGACCCCACATGCGGAACAGGTGCTTTTATTATTGCTGCCGCAGATATTTTAGTCCAACTGTATAGATTAACAAACATGTATCTATACATATCACTAAACGACTATGTGGTAAACTTATTTAAAAACTGCTTATATGGCGTAGATATATTGGATAGCGCTATTTCGTTATTTCATCTTCGTAGCAAACTTTATTTATATAACTTAGGTATCAGCAAAAAAGTTGTTGATAACATGGAATTTCAGTTTTATAAAGGAAATTCTTTAAGCGTTTTACATAGCAATAAAAATGATATTACGGACTTTTTTAATTGGGAGAAAAATTTTCCGGCAGTATTTAAAAACGGTGGATTTGATTGCATTATAGGAAATCCGCCTTATGTTGAAACACAAAAAGCTAAAATCAATTTATCACAGTTTGGCGAATACAAGACAAAAACTTGCGGTAACCTTTATGCTCACATATTTGAAAATGCGCTGTCTTTACTTAAAGATAATAGCTATATGGGTATGATAGTCCCCATCTCTATAACTGCTACTCAAAGAATGGAGCCTTTAAGAAGATTACTATTTGATTCTTGCGAAACCATACATATTGCTAACTTCTCTGACCGCCCTGCATGTCTATTTACAGGTGTTCATCAAAAGCTTTCTATTGTTTTTATTAAAAAAACAAAACCTTCCAATGGGTGCAAAGTCTATACTTCCACTTATAATCATTGGTCAAAAAGTGAACGGCAAAATTTATTTAATTCAATTAAATATTTCAGAACAACCAAGTCATTCATAAACACTTATGGCATAGCTAAGGTTGGCGATGAGATAAAGCAATCTATCATTAAAAAGGTAGCAGAAAATAACATTTCGTTTAACGATATTTTAAGCGACAATAAGAACAATAGCATATTTTTTAATCAGCGAATGACTTTTTGGGCGAAATGTTTTACTTCCCCTGAAAGCTCAAACGAATATAAAGAATATAGCATAATTGATTCGGTAAATAAAAAAGCTATTGCAGCCATAATTAACTCATCGCTATTTTATTTATTGTGGGAAACTTATTCTGATTGTTGGCATGTTACTCAAAATGATTTAAACAACTTGCGCTTTAGTGAAACTTTCTTAGAGCAAAGATACCAAAACATTTTAAGTGAACTTGAATCTAAACTTGAGCAAAGGCTATATGAAACACGAGAATACATCTATAGCAAGCAGACTGACTATATTTATGTACATAGATATTGCTATAACGAGATAACTGCAATCAATAATATTGTCGCAGAAATTTATGGGTTTACTGAAGAAGAAAAAGATTATATTCAAACTTATAACGAAAAATATAGGTTAAGCGTCAGCAGTGCTTCGGAGGAAGAATGAAAGTTATAGATTTATTTGCAGGTTGTGGAGGATTTTCGACAGGCTTTATACAAGCTGGATTTGATATAATTAAAGCCGTTGAATTTGATAAAACAATTGCCGATACATATCAAAGAAACCATTTACAAACGAAAGTACTTGTATCAGACATTGGCGAAATAGATAATACCGATAACTTCGTTGAAAATGAAAGTGAAGTAATTATAGGCGGTCCACCTTGTCAAGGATTTTCTATGGCAGGCGCACGCATACGAGGCGGTTTTGTTGATGACCCACGCAATTATTTATTTAAGCACTATTTTAATATTGTCAAAATAATCAAACCCAAAGTCTTCATTATAGAAAATGTCAAAGGCATTTTGACAATGAGCAAAGGCGCAATTTTTAAAGAAATTGTTAATCTCTTTTCGGATTCTGATAATTTCAATGGGGATAAGTACTATGTGCATTATAAAGTTGTAAATGCCCTTGACTTCGGCGTTCCCCAACACCGTGAGCGAGTAATTATTATAGGTGTAAAAAATACAGATTTCGATATAGAACGACTTTTTGAAGAAACAAAAAACGCTGTAAAAAAACAAATACTCGATTTCTTTGAGCCAACTACTGTATGGGATGCAATTTCGAATATTCCTACTCCCACAGTTAGCGGTGAATGCCCCAAGTTGCCTATTCAGTCATCATACCAAAAATATTTGTCTTCTGAATATAGTTTATTGTATAATAACACAGCGACAAGACATAGCGATTTAGCAATAAAAAGGATGAGTCAAATTGCTCAGGGAGATAATTGGACTACATTAAACGAAGAAATCCATTCTGTTCATAGCGGCGCTTATGGCAGACTTAGCAAAGACGGTGTAGCACCAACTATCACTACAAGGTTTGACACTCCCTCTGGTGGGAAGTTTATTCATCCTGATAAAAACAGGACTTTAACACCTCGTGAGGCTGCAAGAATACAGAGCTTCCCCGATGACTTCATATTTTACGGGTCAAAAAGTTCTATTTGCAAACAGATAGGTAATGCCGTACCGCCTAAAATAGCTTATTTCTTGGCAAATGCTGCAAGGAGTTTATTGAATGAGAACTGCAACTGATAAATTAAAACAACTTAAATCTAATTCCGTGTGGGTTTTTACTAAGCAAGAAACTGATTTTGATGAGTCATATAAATCAGCTCTCTTATTTAGTGAGATTCCAAATAAAGCCAATGTGAATATAGAAACTTACTTTTCTGATAATCACAGTCGTTATGGCATACAAACGGATAGACACAGAATACTTGTGATTCCGCAATTTTTCGGTTTAATTACAAAAACTCCTTTTTATGCTAAAGGAGCTTTTTATAACGCAGAAAATCCTACCGCCGTTTTTGACTATATTAAATCTGTTGCACCTCAAAGCAAAGAGTATAATATAATTAAAACCGAGCAAGTCTTGAAACTCAAAATTCATGCTATAATCGACACGGCAAATAACAATGAAAACTACAATATTTTGCCTGTAATTTTTATATATAAAGTTCTTAGGGGACTTAGAGAAAGATATGGGATTCAGCAAATTACTATAGACCAACTTTATACCTATGTTATGACCTGTACAAATTATAGTGAGGTTGACGAGGCAATAGAATTTATCCATAGTAACGCCCCTATATCTGAATATGTAAGCGACTTTAAAAGCAGGAGCCGTGTTCTTACATGTATTAAAAAGAATACCAATCTGTTCAATATCGATTCGCAAAATATATCAATAAATCCTAAATTTGATGATTATTTTTATAATAATTTCATCCTCAAGTATGATTTTGAAGAATTGCATGAGCAGCTATTGAGAGATGTCGATTATTCTTACTTCCTTTACAATGTACAAGGGTTTAATATAAATTTAATTGACGAGCCGACTGCAGAAGAATTGGCTGTCGTTACACCTAAGCCTACTCCCATTTCATCCTTCATAGAAGATGAAGACGAAACTACTTATATTGAGAAAGTAGATAGTATAAATGAAACCAACATAAATGAGGATGCGGGCGAAGGTGCTTATAAAATTGAGCCTGTAGCAGTTTCCCGATTCGATGTTGGACGACGTTTTAGGACAAACCCCTTACTTGGTAAAATTGCAATCAAAAAAGCTTATTATTCTTGTGAAAAGAATTACAATCACGAAACTTTTATCTCTAAGAAGACTAAGCAAAAGTATATGGAAGCGCACCACTTAATACCCGTATGTTTTCAGAAAGAAATGTGGGATAAATATCAAGTTAATATAGACTGCGTTGAAAACCTTGTATCTTTATGCCCTACTTGTCATAAAGCAATTCACTACGGCACTAAAGAAGTTCAATATCAAATGATAAAAGATTTGTATAATCGCTGTGCGCCGAAATATAAAGCAATCGGATTAGATATTTCTCTTGATGATATTCTCAAACTTTATAAAGTTTAAGTTACTAAAGAGAATTGAAATGGAAAAAGGAGACAGCATTCAGCTCAAATTTAGTTTTACATTTCACGGCATTTGATATAACACAAGCAGGGTATTAAAGCCCAAAATTAGCATTCCTGGTGCTTTTTTACCTATACGAATTGTTAGTTTGAACTTTAAGTCGAATAGCACAAATACGGTTGAAGTATATATGGACGGCGGTTTGCAATTCAGTTTCCGTATACATAACGCCTTTACAAAGGTTGAAACAAGGTTAAAATTTGATATACAAATTGTCTGTATACCTACTAGTTTTATTTAATAGATTGCAAGTGAAATTAATACACTTGATTTTGAGCTTTAAATCTAAAAAAGGAGAAATGATAAAAATGCCAACAACTAATATAGTTATTGAAAAATGTAACAACATAGATAGGTGTGAAGTTTCCCTCGATGAACAAAAATTAAATATAAAGTACGCAATTAATGGAACAGGAAAATCAACCATTGCAAAAGCTATCAAACTGTCATCGTTGGGGAAAAACTTAGACGAATTAACGCCATTTGATTTAATGGCTAAAAAAGATAAAACGATAAAACCAAGTGTTACAGGACTTTCCTTTTCAAATGTGGCTGTTTTTGATGAAGATTATTTAAAGCAATATGTATATCAAAAAACCGACTTATTAAAAAATACTTTTGAAGTATTGATTTATAGTGATGAGTATATTGCCCTAAAAGAAGACATTGATAAAGAACTTTCAGATATAAAAACTATTGCCCGAGACAAACCTAATGTTACAGTAATACGAGAAATAACAAAGGCATTGTGCGAACTTCTTGCTGTTAATAAAGAAAATACTAAACTATCAAGAAAAAAAGGTGGCGTTAAAAGTATTCTTGATGATAAAAAAGGGGCTTTATTCAATCCTCCTGAAGAGTTGAGTGGATTTAAGCCATTTATTGATGATGAAAAATCACTTGAATGGGCATCGTGGAAACTTAAAGGTATATCGTCATACGGGGGAAAAGGATTATGCCCTTATTGTGCAAGTGTTGAAACCGATAAAACAAAAACAGAAACAAAGATATTTCAAGAGTCTTTTGATGAAACAAGTATTAACTATTCAAATCAAATAAAAGAATATTTAGAAAAAATAAAAGATTATATAGATAAAAGAAAACTTGATAATTTGTTAACTTCTTTAAAATCTTCTTCGGACAGAAGTACTTTAGAAATGCAACTTGTGAAACTTCGTTCTGAGGCTGATTACTTATCGCAAAGATTGTTTGTCCTTGCTAATTTTAACGGATATTCAATCAATCAAGATAATATGAAAGAATTTGAAGATATATTTGCTGATATGCAAATAAAATATGAAACATTAGATTTCTTTAATACAGACCTCTTTTTGGCTGAAATTACCCCCCTTAATGAGCAAATCAAAAAAGTCATTGAAATGATAGGAAAATTAAAAGGTGAAGTTGCAAAGTTTCAATCTTATTTAAGAAATACGGTAAAAAATAGACAAAAAGACATCGATGAGTTTTTATTGACTGCAGGATTTAATTACTCTTTCGAGATTGTTATTGATGGTAATGATAGCGCTCACGCTCTTTTAAAATATAAATTGTCCGACGGGACATTTCAAGATGTAAGTAATCCTGATAAACATTTAAGTTGGGGTGAACGTAATGCATTTGCCCTATTGCTGTTTATGTTTGATGCACTAAGTAAAAATTCTGATTTAATAATATTAGATGACCCGATATCTTCTTTTGATAGCAATAAAAAATATGCAATAATCAATCGTTTGTTTAAGACAGGGAGTAAAGGAAATAGTCTTTATCAAAAAACTGTTTTAATGCTCACTCACGATTTTGAACCCGTAATCGATTATGTTCAAGTAGGAGGTAAAGTTAGCGGAGATTCTATTCGTGCACACTATCTTCAAAACAGAAATGGTACTGTAACTGAAACTAAAATTCAAAAAAATATTGATATGCTATCAATGGTAGTCTTAATGAAAGAATTAGCATGTGATACTTCATTGCCCCTTCCTGTTAGAGTTGGTTGTTTGCGAAAATATATTGAACATACAGTTGCTATGCCCAAAAGCGATAGTGTTGCTTATAATATTTTGTCCAGCTTGGTACACAGACGAGAATATGCAACTTACGATACAGAAGGTGAAAAGGTAATCCCCGACGCATTATTTCAAAAAGGGATTGATGATATTAAAAAATTTATTACTGATTTTACTTATCAAAGTGCGTTGGAAAAATTTCAAACAAAATCTTTAATTGAAATGTTTGAGAACGAGGAAAATAGTTACTTTAAACTTTTAATATTGAGGGCATATATTGAGCAAAGCGAGGATGTGCGAAAACGTATTAAAGATTTTAATGACGTATTAAGAAAATATACCGATGAAACATATCATATTGAAAATGACTATTTATATTCTCTTGATGTGCGAAAATTTGACATAGTTCCTCAACAATATCAAAGTGAAACCAAGCGTTTTATTGAAGAAGAAAAAAGATTAATAAAATAGAAAATGTCAAAGTATGCTCTACTTGTATTCGCCAAATCCAAAAACAGTGTGTTTTTAATTATATGGACAATTTGCGGAAAGATTTAGTTTGGAGATTTAAAAGCGGTTCGATTTAGATATTCACTGCTCCACCAAAAGAAGTCTGAAACGGAAATTCGTTTCAGACTTCTTTCTCTTTTATAATTTCTTTTTATTTGCTGTGCGTAAAATCAGCTTGTAAATTTCAAATACGGGAATTATCGAGAGCGCAACGGCAAAGACTAAAACCCACTGTAAAAGCCCCAAGGGCGTAAGCGAAAACGCTGAAGAGAGCGGAGTTGCGCAGAGTAAAACGTTTATCAATATCCCTGCGGCAACGGTCGCAAGCAGGATTTTATTTGACAGCATTCCCTTAAACGCCGAGCCACGCTCCGAGCGGATATTGAAGGCGTGGAAGAGTTCCAAAAAGGATATGGTTAAAAAGGTTGTCGTAGTTGCTACTGCGTTGCCCCAAACTGCGAGCGAAAGCGCATACACAGCCACGGTTGCCGCCGTCATGTAAACTCCGCCGACGGCTATCCCTGCAACCGAGGTTTTGGAAAATATAGCCTTTTCCGCACGCTCGGGAGGGCGGTGCATAATATCAGAATCCTCCCGCTCGGTACCGAGGGCAAGCACGGGAAAGCTGTCGGTTATGAGATTGAGCCAAAGCAGTTGGGTAGAGAGCAGAAAATCGAATTTAAAGAAGAATATCGTAGCGATAAATATTGCCAACACTTCGGCAAGATTGGTTGAAATAAAAAACTGTATAGTCTTTTTTATATTTGAAGAAATTCTTCTGCCCTCTCGCACGGCGGAGACGATTGTGGCAAAATTGTCGTCGGTTATCACCATATCCGAGGTGCTCTTTGTTACGTCGGTGCCGTATATTCCCATAGCAATGCCGATATCGGCGCTCTTTATGCCGGGGGCGTCGTTTATGCCGTCGCCCGTCATTGCGACCACTTTCCCCCTCTTTTTAAGGCACTTGACTATCATATTTTTATGCTTGGGCGAAACCCGGGCAAATACCCGGGAATTTGCGATTTTTTCCTCACGCTCCATGCCCTTGAGCGTATCCAGCTCCTCACCCGTAACAACTTCTTCTACCGATTGAACTATGCCGAGTTTTTTGGCAATGGAGAGCGCAGTGCGGACGTGGTCGCCCGTTATCATAACCGTTGTGATACCTGCTGTGCGGCAGTCGGCAACCGCCTGCTCAACCCCTGCCTTCAAGCCGTCGTACATTCCGCAGAGCCCGGCAAAGATAAGATTATCCTCGCTTATTTTGCCGTCGTAGGTTTTATAGGCGAACCCGAGCACACGCAGGGCGTCGTCGGACATTCTGTCGTTTGCCGAAAAAATCGCATCTCTGTCTGCCTTAGTTATGGGGCGTACGCCCGAAAAATCCAATACGTATGCGCATTTCGTTATTAAAAAGTCGGGCGCACCCTTTGTGAATACAAGCTTTTCGCCGTCTACTTCCGCCGCAACGGACATCATTTTACGCTCGGAAGTAAAGGGCAGCTCGGCAAGTTTTTTATATGCGGGTCGAAAGTTTTGTTCGTCGGCGTAGTTTACAAGCGCAACTTCCGTAGGGTCGCCGAGGTATTTACCCTGCTCCCCTTTTACGGTTGTGCAGACGGTCATACCTCCTAAAATCTTTTTGATTGCCACCCTACTATCCTGCTTTGAAGGCAAAGTCCACATCTCGGTGACCTTGAGTTTGTTCTGCGTGAGAGTGCCCGTTTTATCTGTACATATCACCGAACAACTGCCCAAGGTTTCCACAGATTTGAGCTTTCGAATTACGACGTGCTTTGCGCTCATTTTCTGTACGCCCATAGCCATAATTATGGTGACTACGGCGGGAAGCCCCTCGGGGATTGCCGCAACGGCGATTGCCACCGCCGTCATAAAGTTTTTAAGTAGGTCGTCCTGCCGGACGAATAAGCCTATTATAAAGATTACAGCCGTAATCAGCAAAACGCAACAGGTGATTACTTTTCCGAGCTTTGCAAGACTGTTTTCAAGCGGAGTTTTTGCCGCCTTTTCGCCTTTTAGCATTTCGGCTATTTTGCCCATCTCCGTGCCCATGCCGACGGCAGTTACCGCCGCCGTGCAGTTGCCGCTTACAACGTACGTAGAGCCGAACAGAGTGTTGGTCATAGAGCCGAGCGCAACCTTGTTGCCATGGATTCTTTCCGCACTTTTTTCCACACTCACGCTCTCGCCTGTCAGCGCCGCCTCGTCGCACTTTAAGGCGTTCTGCTCGATTATCCGGCAGTCGGCGGGGATTACGTCGCCCTCCTCCAAAAGTACTATGTCTCCCACCGTAAGATCTTCGCACGGTATTACCTTTTCTGCGCCGTCCCGCCGCACTTTGCAAGTGTTTGCAGAGAGCTTTTTGAGATTTTCTATTGCCTTATCCGCACGGAACTGCTGCACCGTGCCGACTACGGAATTGATAAGTATTATCGAAAGGATAATAATCGTATCCGTTAAATCGCTTTTGTCGCCCGAGATAAAGGCAATTATGCCCGACACGACAGCCGCAGCAATTAATAGGATTGTCATAAAGTCGGTAAACTGAGAAAAAAACAGCCTGACAATGCCTGTTTTTTTGCCGTTTTCTATTACGTTTTTGCCGTAAGCCTGCCGCCTTTTTTCCGCTTCCGTCTCGGACAAGCCGCCCTTGTCTACACCGAGCTCCTTTAAAACCTGCGCAGTCTCCTCAAAACAAAAATTCTGCATACTCTACCTCTTTTGTAGAGTATGCAGGTTTGTCCTTCAATATGTTATTTCAGCCTCTAAGTTCGGGGTATTTTGTGCAGAGCAAATCGAATATATGGTGTGCGCATTCGGTTGCGCCGTAGTTGCTCCGCTGCGCTTCCGCCGCCTTTTTGTAAGGCTCGATGAGCGCAGGATTTTTCATAAACTTCTCGATTTTATCCACAACCTTTTTGGGATTAAAAATCTTTAAGGCGTTGCCGACGGTATCGAGATAATACCTGCCGATATTGCGCTCTATCGTGGTGGCGTATTTTGTTATTATCATGGGCAGCCCGAAGAAGCATACCTCCGCGCACATGTTGGCGCCGCTCTTGCCGCAGAATACGTCAGCCGCCGCAACTACTTCGAGCATATTATCCACGAGACCCATTGGCTTGAAAGTCGTATTGCCCTTGCTTTTTACGCCCTGCAATTTTTCGTAGAGCGCTTTATTTTTGCCGCACACGGGCACGAGGTTTACGGGGAGGTCTCTCTCTAAAATAATTTTGCAGATTTCCTCCATTTTGCCTATACCGTAGCCGCCCTCTGCCAAAACTACTGTGAATTTATCCTCGTCCAATCCTAATTTTCGGCGCAACTCACGCTTGTCCGTAGCAACTTTATACGCCGCATCGCGTATTAAAAATGGCACTTGCATCAAGTTTTTGTCGTTGAAACGGATGGGATGCTTTTTTCTCGCATTCTTGTAGCCCGTGCTTGTGGAAACCATTACTATATCCGCATCGTAGCTGAAAAGCGGATTGATTTCGGCGTCGGGACAGTACATGACGGTAAGCGGCTTACACTTGCACTTTTTGGCATAATAGTTAGTAGCCCAGTGCGTGCTGACAACGAGATCGGGCGCAAGCTTATCCATGTAGTCGTAAGCGGGCTTGCGTGCGCCCGTCTTTAAAAATTTCATCGTTGCCCACGTGGAAACATGAATTCGCCAGAACTCCATGTTAAAGGTGACAAAATAGCCGTAGGACGTGTGGCGGTTGTGCTTTTCTACCTCGTGAGCCAAACGGTATTCGAAAATTTCGAGATTTTTATTGCCTGCCTCGGTAAAAAAATTTGAGCGGACAACCTCCGTTTTGTCGCCGTAAAGCCGCTCGAATTCGTCGGCAATACTTCTCATTGGTATAATATGCCCCAAGCCGGCTTCTGTAAAAGGAAATAAAACTCTGGGCTTTGACATATCAATCCTCGTTGAAGTTATGTTCCTCTTCCTCGTCATGCGGGTCGGGGAACTGCGACTTGTCGTAAGCGATGCCGTGCCTGTCGTAGTAGTCCTTGATTGCCGCACGGATTGCCTCCTCGGCAAGCACCGAGCAATGGAGCTTATGTGCAGGCAGACCGTCGAGCGCCTCGGCAACCGCCTTGTTTGTGAGCTCAAGAGCCTGGGATATGGGCTTGCCCTTTATGAGCTCGGTAGCCATTGACGACGATGCGATTGCGCTGCCGCAGCCGAACGTGTTGAATTTTACGTCGACAATGATATCGTTCTCGATTTTAAGATATATCTTCATTATATCGCCGCACTTGGCGTTGCCGACCTCGCCTATGCCGTCGGCGTCCTCGATTTTGCCGATGTTGCGGGGATTGGTGAAATGGTCCATAACTTTTTCGCTGTATAAAGCCATAATAATCTCCTTTTGTTTCGTGCGTTAATTTATATTAAATGTGGTCTTTGTCCCTTTTCGAGTTCTTCCCAAACGGGGGAAATATTGCGGAGGTATTCCACTACCTTGGGCACTTCCGCCACGATATAGTCGATATCCGCCTCGGTGTTTGCCTCGGAAAGTGAAAGCCTAAGCGAGCCGTGCGCAACCTCGTGCGGGAGTCCGAGCGCAAGAAGTACGTGCGAGGGGTCGAGCGAGCCCGAAGTGCAGGCAGAGCCCGACGAAGCGCAGATACCCTTAGCGTCGAGAAGAAGTAGTAGGCTTTCGCCCTCTATTCCCTCAAAGCACATATTCACGTTGCCGGGGAGCCGGCTATCTCTGTCTCCGTTGAGCTTGGAATGAGGTATTTTCGACAGCCCGTCTATTAATTTATTGCGTAAACTTGTCAATTTTTTTGCGTTATCATCAAGATTTGCAACAGCATCTTCCAGCGCCGCAGCCATGCCCGCAGCACCGGCTAAATTTTCTGTGCCCGCACGCTTTCCACGCTCCTGCGCACCGCCTTCAATAAAGGTCAAAAGTGGCAGTCCTCTCCTGCAATAGAGCGCACCCATTCCCTTCGGTCCGTGGAACTTATGCGCCGAGAGCGACAGCATATCCACGTTATCAGCCTTTACGTCAACGGGAATATGCCCGACAGCCTGCACCGCATCCGTGTGGAATATTACGCCCGCCTCACGGCAGACCTTGCCGATTTCGGCAATGGGCTGGATTGTGCCGACCTCGTTATTTGCATACATTATCGTAACCAGCGCCGTATCGGGGCGGATAGCCGCCTTAACTTCTTTCGCCGTCACAAGCCCGTTGGAGTGCACGTCGAGGTACGCTACTTCAAAGCCCTCTTTTTCTAATTTTTTGAGAGTATGAAGCACTGCGTGGTGCTCGAACGCCGTGGAAATTATGTGTTTTTTGCCCTTTTTTGCGCCTTGCAGAGCCGCCGAGCGTATGCACTGGTTATCCGCTTCGCTGCCGCCCGACGTGAGATAAATTTCCCTCGGCTCGCAGTTTAAGCACTTTGCTATTTTTGTGCGGGCTTCATCGAGCGCTTCCTTGGCAACCTGCCCCACCGTGTGCAGCGACGAAGGATTGCCGTACACTCCCTTAAAATAGGGAGTCATTGCCTCGATAGCCTTATCGCTCATTGCGGTCGTTGCCGCATTGTCTACGTAGATAATTTTATTCAATGTCAATATCCTACTTATTAAGTATGAAAGCCACACTATAATAAATTATAACGTGGTTTTGAAATACGGCTTTTGGCTTATCCTTTGTCAAAGCCCTTGTCAATCCGTCCTTGGATTAACTGCGGTCTTTTCCTTGTCTAATCTCAAAATCCGTTATCCCAAAACTGCGAAGCACTCAAACGAGTGTATTTGCGATTGATTTATATTCGCGGCGACTGAGGCGTACAAAGACGTACGCAGAAGGAGCAGCGGAGGGAAAGCGGCGCAAAGCCACCGTTTGAGCAGTTTTAATTTATTATAGTGTGGCTACATTATAAAATTTAATTCCTATTTTGTCAATAGGAATTAGCAGAAATTTAAATTAAATCTGTAAGTTTTTTAGAAGTTAAAAAAGTCATAATAACGTCGTCTAATTCCTTAAACAAAGGAAGCGTGCAACAGTTTTCCGCATTGTGGCAGGGAACAGCACCCTCCTCCAAACAGCTTATAGGCGCAAGCGAGCCCTCGCCGGATAAGAGAATTTCGGCGGCGGTGTAGTCTGTTGCGGGGCGGGAGAGCTTATAGCCGCCGCTCTTGCCCCTTGCCGAAACTACAAGCCCCGCCGTGGAAAGCTGTTTTGCCGAAGCCTCTAAATATTTAAGGCTTTCGTTCTGCCGCTCGGCGATATCGGAAAGGGATATGTACCCCTCGCCCTCGTGCCGAGCCAAATCTATCATAACTTTTAGGGCATTCCTGCCCTTTGTTGTTATCATCATAATACTAACCGCCCAACTCTATCATTTTGTCTATGCACTTAACTGCCGCAACCCGTGTCTGCTCGTCAAGGAAAATTTCTTCGCCGCCGTTACCCGTAAGGCAGGCGTATACGTCGGGAAGGGTTGTAAGCTTCATGTTGGGGCAGATGAAATTTTTGGAGAGCGCATAAAGCTTTTTATCGGGGCACTTGAATTGAAGGTGCTGAACGATGGAGTTTTCAGTGCCGATAATAAATTCCTTTTTATCAGACTTTATGGCATAGTCCATTATGCCCGAAGTTGAGCCGATATAGTCGGCAAGAGCCGCAACCTCGGGGCGGCACTCGGGGTGAACGAGCACAAGAGCCTCGGAGTGCAGTTTTTTAGCTGCGAGCACTTCGTTTTTCTCAATGCGGGCATGCGTGGGGCAGCCGCCCGATAGGAGCTTGAAGTTCTTTTCGGGAATTTGATTTTTAACGTACGTGCCGAGGTTGATATCGGGGATAAATAAAATATTTTTTTCGGGAATAGCCTTGCATATTTTTACCGCACTCGAACTCGTAACGCAGTAATCGGCTATGGTTTTAAGCTCCGCCGTGGTGTTTATGTAGGCGACTACGGCGTAGTCGGGGTACATCTTTTTTACCTCGGCAATCACGTCCCTATCCATTTGCTCAGCCATGGGGCAGCCCGCCTCGGAGTGAGAAAGATACACTTTCTTTTGCGGCGAAAGCATTTTAACTGTTTCAGCCATAAATCGCACGCCGCACATTATAACGGTGGACTGGGGCGCACTCTTTGCCTTTACGGCAAGCGCATAGCTGTCGCCCACGAAGTCGGCAACTTCACACACGTCTTCCGACATATAGCTGTGCGCCAAAATGCACACATCCTTCTCTTTTTTGAGTTCTAAAATCTTCTGTTGTAAATCTTTAATCATAAATTACCTACCGAATATATGCCTATCAAACATATAGGAATTATACACTAATATTTCAATTCAGTCAATCCGTTAAAGGGGGAATCTGCGGAACGTGCGAATTGTCACGCTTTGCCAAAGCGTGCGCACGCTTGATTTTTAATTTTGCACTTTTTTCAGCTTTCTGCTCCTCGGGCGTGCTCTCAATGTAAGGCACCTCGAAGATAGCCGCCTCAAAGGGGCGTAAATCGAAAATTAATTTATAAGGTCTGCCGTCGCACAGCTCTTCTACCGTATCCACTTCGAGCGGATTGCCGTCGGGATATGTGCTGAATACCCGCTTATATGTGCCGGGCAATGGTGCGCCGACGCCCATATCCCACCTGTCTACGGGTGCGAAGTTTATTACGAATATCAGAGCGTTATTATAATTCCATGGATTGCGGCGGATAAAGCTGAATATGTTGCGGTTATAGTCGCCGCTGTTAATCCACTCGAAGGTCTTAGGTCCGCCGCAGTCGTTATACAGCACGGCACGCTCACGGTACAGGTGCAAAAGCGCACGGTAGCAATTCATAACGTCTCGGTGTCCCTCGTCGTCGGCGAGATACCAGTCCAGCCCCGTGCGGAAGTTCCACTCGTTAATCTGCGCAAAGTCCTGACCCATAAAAAGAAGTTTTTTGCCGGGGTGACCCATCATCATAGTGTACAGCGCTTTAAGACTGCCCAGCTTATCCATTTTGTTGCCGGGGAATTTGTTGTACATACTGCCCTTGCCGTACACGACCTCGTCGTGGGAGAGCACGAGCATATAGTTTTCGTTGAAGATATATTCGAACGTATGCGTTAAAAGATAGTGATGCCACGGGCGGTAAATCGGGTCTTTTTTGATATAACTCAAAGTGTCGTTCATCCAGCCCATATTCCACTTCAATCCGAAACCGAAGCCGCCCTTTTTTGCTGGCTTTGTTACTCCCTCTATTATGGAGCTGTCCTCGGCGATTAAAAAGGCGTCCGTGCGCTGTCTTAAAATACTGTTGAGATGACGGAAAAACTCGAAGCTCTCCAAATTTTCGTTGCCGCCGTAGATATTGGGTCGCCACTGTTCTCTGCCGAAGCTCGTATATAACATTGCCGCAACCGCATCTGCACGCAGGGCGTCTACGTGATATTTATCCACCCAGAAGAGAGCCGAAGCCATTAAAAAGTTAGAAACTTCCTTTTTGCCCAAATCGAACGCCTTAGTGCCCCACTCGGGGTATTCGGCACGCAGGGGGTCGGCGTATTCGTAGAGCGGCGTTCCGTCGAAGTTCGAAAGCCCGAAGTCATCCTTGGGGAAGTGCGCCGGCACCCAGTCTAAAATTACGCCTATTCCGCACTTGTGCATGTAGTCTACAAAGTATTGAAAGTCCTCGGGCGAACCGTAGCGTGCAGTCGGCGCAAAGTAGCCCGTTACCTGATACCCCCACGAAGGCTCGAAGGGGTATTCGCAGATACCCATCAGTTCAATATGTGTATAGCCCATATAGTTGACGTACTCGGCAAGCTCGTGGGCGAGGGTGCGGTAGTCGAAATACTGGTCCTCGTCCCACTTGGATAAATCCTTTTTCCAGCTGCCGAGGTGCACCTCGTAAACCGCCATGGGCTTTTCAAGGAAGTTTTCGTTGTGCCTCGCCTTTCTCCACTCCTTATCTCCCCAAACGTAGTTATCGGGATTGCATACTATCGAGGCATTGTTGGGGCGAAGCTCGGAGCGGAATGCGTACGGGTCGATTTTGTAGACCTCGCTGCCGTCCGCACGGACGACAAGATATTTATACTTCACACCCTCGCACATGCCGGGGACGAACAACTCCCATATACTGTCGTCCGTCTTTGTCATATTGTCCTGCCATGGAGTCCAGCCGTTGCCGTCGGAGACCACGCAAACGGCTTTGGCGTTGGGCGCCCATAAAACGAACTGAACGCCTTTTACGCCGTCCACCTCGCAAAGGTGCGCACCCATTTTATTATACAGCTCGTAGTGAGTGCCGTGGTGAAAGAGATATCTGTCGAGATCGCCGAAAAATCTATTCATAAACTCTCCATATAATCTTTATTATCGTCGAAAGAATAGTGATAGACGCAAGCCGACTGCGGCGGAAGTGTGACGAAGAGTCTGCCGTTTGAAACTTCGGTCTGCACCTCGTTCGTATTAAAATCCTGCTCGGCGCAGTAGAATTTGCGGGTCATTTTAGCGCCGCCTCTGGGAACTCCGAGCTCCCATACGGATGCATTTAAATTGTAGTTCTTATCCGAACAGTTTAAAATCACCGCACAGCACTCGTGCTCGTCGAATCTGCCGTAAATAATATAGCCGTTGCCCGCATCCAGCCGCTTGATACTGCCTGTTTTAAGGCACTTTATCCTCTTTCTTAAATTTATAGCCTGTTTATGAAATTCTATAAGCTTTGTATCCTCGTTGCCCCAGGGATAAGTTCTACGGCTGTCGGGGTCTGTCCAGCCGACCTGCCCCGCCTCGTCGGCATAGTAAATGCCCGGCGAGCCCACCCAAGTCATCTGTATTAAAACGGCAAGCTCCAAAGTGCGCTTATCCACGCCCACGCCCGCCTCGTGTGCGCCACGGGTGGCGGTTGTGCCGACCTTGCGGTTAGTGCGGGTTAAAAAGCGTGAGTGGTCGTGGTTTGAGAGCTGATTTAACGCCGAATCCAAAGCAGGGCGGGGTAATTTAGACATATTTTTGAACATGGCGTCAAAAAACAGTTTGCCGTCCCAAAGTTTGCTTGCATCAAATTCTTTGGAGTGCTTTTCCATACCCGTTAAAAACCAGGTGACGGGCTCCATAAACGCATCGTAATTCATCACCGAGTCCCACTCCTTGCCGTCGAACCAGCTTTCGGGCGAGCCGTAGTGCTCGGCGAACACGAACGCCTCGGGGTTTACCTCACGCACCCTTTCTCGGAATTTTTTCCAAAATATATGATTATAGCGTTCGCTGTGACCGAGGTCGGCGGCAACGTCCAGCCGCCAGCCGTCAACGTTGAAGGGCTCGGATACCCACTTGCCGCCCGTGGATAAAATATATTCTTCAAGCTTTTTGGAGTGCTCGTAGTTGAGCTTGGGGAGCGTGGGATAATTCCACCACCCCTCGTACTCACTGCCCGCCTCGTTCGGATTTTTGAATTTAAAATAACTGCGGTAAGGGCTCTTCACCGACTGATAAGCGCCCTTTTCGTAGCCTTCTTTATTCAGGTATACGCCCTCTCTGTCCATCCATTTGTTGAATGAGCCGCAGTGGTTGAAAACGCCGTCTATCACCACCCTCATTCCTCTGCGGTGAATTTCTTCGACAAGCTCTATAAAATACTCATTGCTCTTTTCGAGATTTTTTTTGCTTATTGTGCGCTTTATATATTTAGGAGCATAGCCGTTGTGCTTTTCCCAGTGCTCCATTTTGTGGTCTACGTCCTCCTCGATTACGGCGAGGTGCGGGTCGATATAGTCGTAGTCCTGCGTGTCGTACTTATGGTTTGAGGGCGAAACGAACAGCGGGTTGAAATATATCGCCTCGACGCCCAAATCCTGCAAATAGTCCAGCTTTTGTCTGACTCCCTGCAAGTCGCCGCCGTAGAAACAGCGCACGTCCAGCCCGTCGGGAAGTTTGTTCCAATCCCGTATGCGCTTCACGTGACCGCCCGTGTAATAATATTCGTTGTCCTCGACGTCGTTATCAGGATTGCCGTTTGAAAAGCGGTCGGGAAAAATCTGATAGAACACCGCACCCTTTGCCCAGTCGGGCACTTTGAAGCCGGGCACGAAGGAAAAACTGTACTCTTTCTGCATATCTTCCACAGCCCCAAGGCGGTTATAAAATACCGCTTCGTCCTCGTCGCATATTTCAAAATAATATTTAACTTGCTTTTCGGGGCACTTGAAAGAGTATTCAAAGTAGTCGAACTCTCTGAGCCCAGCCGAGGTTATCGGCTTCATTTTGTGCTTTACGCCGTTTACGACGGCGTAAACGTGCAGAGCGTCGTTTGCAAGCGTACGGATTCGCACGGTGACTTTATCGCCTGCGCAGGGCTCGTACGGCGTTTTGAAAATGCGGGTTTCGTCGCTGAACAGCGCTTGTCTGTTAATCATTAGGTCATTCCCTCCCGCCGGATAATTATCTTTAAAATTGTACCATAAATATACAGTAAAGTCAACAGCGGTATGCCGCCGCAGTTACGTTTATTTAATGCTTTATAATTCGACTTTTTTTACGCTTATCATCAACGGGCGGGGGCGAAATAAATTCGCCCCCGCCCTTATTTTATTTTAACTTGACTCCCAGAATATCGTCTGCCGAAACGTCTAAAAAAGTGCATAACTTTGACAGCGTTACAATTGAAGGTTGTATACGCCCCGACAGATATTGCGAAACGGTAGGATTTGAAACTCCTATCGCTCTTGCAATATCCGTTTTGCTTTTACCCGAATTTTCGATTTCCCTTTTTATATTTTCCGAAATCTGATAAGAAAGTTTGTTATCAATCATACAAATATTTTATTAGGCATTGCCTAAATTTTGCTTGACATTTAGGTTGCGCTTAAATATAATAGGTTACGATTTAGGCATTACCTAAACACGTTAAATTTATTATGGAGGACAAAATGAAAAACAAAAAGAGGCTATTTTTAACTTTGGCGGTAAGCGCTGTTATGGCTTTCGGCGCAGTCGGCTTTTCTGCCTGCGGAAATAATTCCGACGGTGAAAAAACACACGAGCATACATATGCAACTTCTTGGTCGGGCGATGACGAAAACCATTGGCACGCCGCTACTTGCGAACACACCGACATAGTAAAGGATAAGGCTGCGCATATAGACGAGGACAACGACGAAAAATGCGACGTGTGCGACCGCACGCTTCCCCACCACCACAAGTACTCCGATCAATGGTCATCGGACGAAAACTATCATTGGTACGCTTCCACCTGCGGACACACTTCCGAAGTAAAGGACAGAGCCGAGCATATCGACGAGGACGAGAACAAAAAGTGCGATATCTGCGGTTACGAGTTCCACGAACACCAATATGCCGAGGAATGGACGAGAACCTTAAACGAACATTGGCACGCACCCACCTGCGGCGATACCACGGAATTAAAGGACAAAGGCATACACGCAGATGAAAATAACGACGAAAAGTGCGACGTATGCGAATACCCTATGCCACACAAACACAAGTATTCCCAGGAATGGTCTTCGGATGAAAATAACCACTGGCACGCACCCACCTGCGGCGATACCACGGAATTAAAGGACAAAGGCATACACGTAGATGAAAATAACGACGAAAAGTGCGACGTATGCGGGCACGATATGCCGTCGGGTACCCCCATTTCCATTTCTGCAAACAGTACGCAGGATATTGCAATCGATCTTGAAGTAGGCATATACGAACTCTCTTTCGAACTCAACAAAAGTGTAACTGCGGTGAAAGGCGGACTTACCGCTCACGTCAACGGTACTACGGCAGATTCGGTATACGATATGTATGAAGGACTGAACGAAACCTACTACGCAGTACTCTTTGTGCGTGAAGACAGCACGGCAATCACACTTACCAACACCACGGGAAGCGATATATCCGCAAGCTACTTTATAAAAGAATACAAGGCGCCTACGCTGACGGCTGACGGAACGGAGTACGTAGTACCCTATATTTATCTTCCCGCGTCAAACAGCGCCGAATATCCCGCACTTACCGAATACCGCAGAGCCATTATACCCATCGCCCCTTCCATAACGGGCAACTATAATATTACGATAAATTATTCCACGGATGTAGCTGTTTTCGTTTACAGCAGTTTAAATGAAACTAAGGTTTTCAAAACAATTATGAAAAGTACCGGATATTCAGACACGGTTGATCTTACCGGTGTAGAGAGTCTGCACTTCAGAAAAACGTCGAAAAGTGATTGCAATATCACGGTTAAAATCGAACCCGTAACCGAATAAAACTTTTAAACTGACTACATAGACGGACTACACTGTATTTAACCTCTAAGGTTAAATTCTTCTCCAAAAATGGTGGCGGCGCGATAAATTATCGCGCCGCCGCTATTTTTATGATAAAGTCAATTGAGAATTACGTCCTTTAAGCTTTCGTATTTTTCGGCGGCTATGCGGGAGAGGAGCTTTACGTCGAACGCTCCCGAAAAGGCTTCGTCCGAGAGCGCCTTGGCCGCAAATATAGTTTCGACGGGAAACTTTAAATTTTTGATTTCGGAGAGCACTCTGCCGCTTTGGCGTGTGCCCATGAAGTCGCCGCTGCCTCGGATTTTTAAGTCGGCTTCGGCAATTTCAAAGCCGTCTGCACTGTTTTTTATTACGTTCAGCCGTGCCCGAGCCTCGTCTGTATCTGCACCCATCAATAAAAAACAGTAGCTCTTTTTATCTCCCCTGCCCACTCTGCCTCTGAGCTGGTGAAGCTGCGAGAGCCCGAACCGCTCGGCGTTGTAAATTATCATAGTTGTTGCGTTGGGCACGTCCACGCCGACCTCTATTACCGTGGTGGACACAAGGCAGTCGTACTCCTTTGCTTTGAACGCCGACATCACCTCGTTTTTCTGCTTATCCCGCATTTTGCCGTGCAGGAGCGCTATGCGCACGTCGGGCATCTTTGCCTTCAACTCCTCGTAGAGTTCGGTGACCGACATAACCGTGCCCTCCTCGTCGCCCTCAATTTTCGGGCAGACGAAATAGGTCTGCAAACCTTTTCGTGCCTGCTCGGCAACGTATCTGTACATATCGGAATACTTACGCTCGGGGATAATTGAGGTAGATATATCCTGCCTCGAACTGGGTTTATCCTTGATTGTAGTCACGTCTAAATCACCGTAGAAAATGAGCGACAGCGTGCGAGGGATGGGCGTTGCCGACATTACGAGCACGTCGCAGCCGTCGCCCTTTTCGGAGAGCGAAGAACGCTGTGCCACGCCGAAGCGGTGCTGCTCGTCGCAGACGACGAATGCAAGTTTTTTAAAAACCACGTCGTCCTGAATTATCGCATGAGTACCGCAAACTATGCTGATATCGCCGCTTATAAGCCCCTTTTTTATCTCACGCTTTTCGGCGGCGGTCATCGAACCCGTGAGCGCGCGCACGTTATACTCAGGGAAATAGCGCTCCAAAAGCGCCGCATTCTGGCGGGCGAGAACCTCGGTGGGAGCGAGCATCGCCGCCTGATATCCCGATTTAACCGCCATATATATGCCTGCGAGTGCGACTGCCGTCTTGCCGCTGCCGACGTCGCCCTGCAATAATCTGTTCATTTTGTGGGGAGAGTGCACGCTCTTGAAAATGTCCTCTACCGCCTCTTTTTGACCTTCCGTAAACTCAAACGGGAAGCGTGAAATAAATTCGGACAACTGGTCACGTGTCACCGAATAGGCATTCATACGTGCGTCTTCCCGACCGCCCTTGATTACTTTAAACGCCGAAATCAGCAAAAAGTACTCCTCGAGCGCAATGCGGTTGGAACCTACTTTTATATCATCGGCGGACTGCGGCGCATGTACCTTTTTATATGCCTCTTTTAAGGGGGTTAAATTGTACTTGATTTGCAATGGTTGGGGTATATATGAGATGCAATTGAGCTTTTCAAGCGCCTGACGGACTGCTATGCGCACCACTCCCTGAGTGAGCGAGCCCGCAAGCGGATATACGGGAATTATGCCTTGCAGGCGGCTGCTTTTTTCGGCTTTTTCAAAGGACGGATTTACCATCTCCACGCCCATGCCGTACTTATTTTGCACTCTGCCGTAAAACAGGTACTGCCCGGGGATAAGCTTTTGCGCCACGTACGGCTGATTGAACCATATAGCCGTAAATATATAGCCGCCCTGCTGGCAGAGCGCCTTTACGTACGGGCGTTTGGAATAGCGGTTCTGCTCGACGTTTAAAACCTCGCACGCAGTTAAAATCACGTCGTTGTGGTAGGCGTCACTTAATGGCGTTACGTGCCGAAGGTCGAGAAAGTCTCTCGGGAAATGCTTTACGAGCTCCTCCGCCGTGTAGATATTGAGTTTGTTGAAGTCCTTTTCACGCTTTTCCGAAACGAACTTTAAAGAAGTTAATTGCATAATCTAATATTAAAGGGAGCCGAAGCTCCCTTTTGTTTTCGCGTCGAATTATTCGAGTGAAACCATATAGTAGTATACTGGCTGTCCGCCGAAGTGGAAGTCTACGTCGCAGTCGGGGAATTCCTCGCTGACCTTTGAGGCAAGAGCCTCGGCGTCCTCCTCCTTTACTCCGTCGCCATAGTACAGGGTAATCATTTCGTGCTCGTCGCGCTTTAACGCACGGACAAGCTTTAACGCAGTTTCCTCTATGTTGTCGCCCTTGGCTAAAATCCTCTTGTTGTCGAGACCTATAATGTCGCCCTCTTTGAGCTTGAAACCGTTCATGGTAGTGTTGCGCACGGCGTAGGTGACCTGACCGGAAGCCACGTTATCGATTGCATGGGTCATGTTGGTCTTGTTTTCGGGAACGGAAGATTCGGGGTTGAAGGCAAGCGCCGCCGCAAAGCCTTGGGGCACGTTTTTAGTGGGAATTACGTGGATAATGCGGTTGTTGACGAGGGCTTTAGCCTGCTCAGCCGCAAGAATTACGTTGGAGTTGTTGGGGAATACGAATACGTTTGCCGCATTTATCTTCTGCACGGCGTCGGCGATATCCTGTGCGGAGGGGTTCATAGTCTGACCGCCCTCCATAACTCTGTCGCACATTAAATCCTTGAAAATTTCTTCAAGTCCCGAGCCTGCGCAGATGGCGAGCATGCCCATTTCCTTTTTCTCTGCCTCAAGCTTTGCCTTTAGGGCACGGTTCTCCTCGAGCATGTTTTCAATCTTAATTCTGTCAAGCTCGCCGAGCTCGAGCGCATATGTCAAGGCTCTGCCGGGGGTATTGGTGTGCACATGAACTTTAACAAGCTCCAAGTCGCCTATGCAGATTACGCTGTCGCCTATCTCCATGAGCTTTTCTTTGAGCCTGTCGATATCGGCGAGGGTGGTCATCTGCTTTAAGTTAATTACGAAAAACTCGGTGCAGTATGCAAACTCTATGTCGCCCAAATCGAGATTTATTATGTCGGAATTGTCGCCGAATACGTCTTCGTCGCTCTTTTGCGTGTCTGCAGTCGCTTCGGTGGGAATTTCGCCGATTTCCGTAGTATCGCCCGAGAGCGCAGCGAGGAAGCCTCGCATAATGGTCATGAGCCCCACGCCGCCCGAGTCAACAACGCCCGCCTTCTTTAATACGGGCAAAAGCTCGGGGGTCTTTGCAAGCGCCTCGTCGCCGACTGCGATAAGTGCGGTCAGGAACTCAACGAAATCCTTGTGCTTGCTTGCAAGCTTGCCCGCCGACTCGCTCATCAGCCTTACTACCGTTAAAATCGTACCTTCCTTGGGGATGGATACGGCTTTATATGCCACCTTTGAACCGGCCTCCATCGCTTTGGCGAAGGTCTTTGTATCGAAAGAATCCTGCGTGTCTCTGATTACGGAGCAGATACCACGGAAAATCTGAGAAGAAATTACACCCGAATTGCCTCTTGCACCCTTTAATGCGCCCTTTGAAACTGCGTCGCATATCTCCTGAAAACGGTTGGACGTGCAGGCGTTCATCTCCTTTACCGCCGACTGCAAGGTGAGCGACATGTTCGTGCCCGTATCTCCGTCGGGTACGGGGAACACGTTGAGGGCGTCTACTTTTGCCCTGTTTATTTCAAGCATTCTGGCACCGGATGCAACCATTTTGCGAAACTCGGTGCTGTTGACTGTTTTTTGCATAGTACTCCTTAATTTTAAAACGCAATATCGCACAGCCCTACCCGACTGTGCGAAGAATATTACAGCTTAACGCCGATAACGTTGACGTTTACGGTGTCCACTATCATACCCGTAAAATGTTCAACTCTGTATTTGATGCTCTCTTTAAGCGATTCTGCAACGGCATTTATGGAAACGCCGTATTTGATAATCACGTTTACGTCGATAAAAATTCTGTCTTCACTCGTTACAACCTTAACGCCCTTGCCGTCCGTCTTCCTTTTTAAGAGTTCGGAGATGGAATCGGAAATGTTGCGGGAAACGGTGTCTACAATTCCGTAGCATTCAAGCGTAGCATTTTTAGCCACCTTGGCGATGGCTGAATCGGATATTGAAATTTTACCGTATACGTTGCTTGTATTTACTGACATAACTTTTACCGTCCGCTGTTATTTTATACCATTTACAGTTATTTTGCAAGTGTTTGCCGTAAAATATCTGAATTTCATTATGTTTCACTCTAAATTATTTTGTAAAATTATCAAAAAGTTATTTTTTGCGGCAATTTTTGATTGATTTTTTTTAAAAGCCGTGTTATATTTAGAAAGGTCGTATTAAAGCGGCTTTATTTTTAACGATTTTATCCCACGGAGGTATAAATATTATGTCGAGAGTTTGTGAAGTATGCGGCAAGGGTCAGACCACCGGTAACAACGTCAGCCACTCCAAGAGAAGGACGAGAAGAACTTTTAAGGCAAACGTTCAAAAGGTTTCTTACGTAGTAAACGGCAAGGCAACCACGGGCTATGTGTGCGCAAGGTGCATGAAGTCCGTAGAAAGAGCATAAAATTTTAATTTGTTTTGAAAAAGCCCGACTGCTATGCAGTCGGGCTTATTTTTTATCCGCTCCGAAGATTTAGAAATAGATTAAATTATTTATTATAAGCAGACCTCTTTGAATACACGGAAAAAATTTTTGCAGGCGAGCTTATCTATAACCCTTGGGGGGATGCCGTCGTCGGCTAAAAATTGCAATAATTTTGGCATATCGCAAGGGTATACGGAGATACCGCCCTCGGGCACACCGTCCCAATCGCTACCGAAAGCCGGAGTGTCTTCGCCAGAAATTTTAATTATATGCTTTACGTGCGAAGATATCTCTTTAAAGCCGCCGCTGCCTCCCAAAAACTTTTTATAAAAATTTACGCCGACCGCACCTCCGCAGTCGGCTATTAGTTTAAGCTGGTTATCCGTTAAATTACGGCAATCTCTATGGACTGTATTACAACATGAATGGCTTGCAACTGCGGGGATTTTGCGGTTTTTTAAAATTTCATAAACTCCGCCGTCCGAAAGGTGGGAAATATCCACGATAATTTTGTTATCGTCAAGCGCTTTGAGCGCCTGTCTGCCCAAATCTTTTAGCCCCCGCTTCTCCCTCCTGCCGTCCGCACGGACGTTGGGATATGCGAGGGCGTTTTCATTATTCCAAACGAGGGAAGCCATAATAACGCCGTCCGCCTTTAAACTGCGCACGCTCTCGTAATTTCCGCCCGTGAAGCCTATATTTTCGCAGGTGAGAGCACACGGAGTTTTACCTGCACGGCGTGCGGCGGCAAGTCCCAAACAGTCGGTAACGGTTGCAAATTTGCCGCATGAAAAGGTTTTGTAAAATAAAGTTTTAGCCGCAGCGTACGCTGCGGCGCTGTCGTCCTCGGTAAATGCGGCAAAACACTGAAATTTTTCCGCAATCATTTCCGATAGCTTGATATGCCCGTTGAACTCCGTACAGGAAGTGAGAGTGTCGCAGTGCATATCCGCCGTCATCGGCGGCATATAAGCCTTAAAATTTTGCGCACGGGTTTCGGCGGTTTTACGCATATTATGGTCATACTTCCCCCCTGTTCACAATTATAAGGGCGACACCGTCCACGTTCAGATATGCGCAGTTTTCCTTAACCTGGTTGGAAATTCCCCTGCACTCGCCGTACGATAACGTTTTAGGATAGGCGTACTTCATCCCCTTAAAATCTATTATATGCAGAATTCCGCCGAAAGGTAACACCGATATCGTTTTACCTGCATATTCGCCGAGGGGAATTACGCCGCTTGCAGGGAATATATACGAGCGGTCGGTGACCATTGTGCACTTTACTCCGCTCTTATGTGCAAGGTACAGAAGTTGCAGATTGCCCAAAAAGTGATCCTCTCTGCCACCGCCGCCGCCGTAAATTTCAATTTCGCCTGCGCCCGCCGATATAAGCCTGTTTAGCGCCAATTCGCCGTCCGTATAATCCTTTTCTGCAGGATATACTTCCTCGGGCGGGGGCTCGGGAATGCCCACTATGCTATCGAAATCGCCGATATTTTTATCTATGCGCACCCTACCGTGCGCCCAGTTATATGCGCCGTCGCAACAGTATACTATTGCGTCCGTATCGTCAATTTTACCCGAATAGGGCTCACCGTTTAAAAGCAGTATGCCCTTCATGATTTAAGCGCCTTAATGGTCTTGGCAGGGTCGGGCGAGCGGAAGACAGCCGAACCTGCAACAAGCACGTTTGCGCCGGCAGCTCTTATAATTTCGGCGTTCTCCTCGGTAACGCCGCCGTCAATCTCTATATCCATATCGGGGCGACCGATTTTTATTGCATACGCACGGGCTTTTTTAACTTTATCAAGCACCTCGGGTATGAATTTCTGACCGCCGTAGCCGGGGTAAACGGACATCAAAAGCACCATGTCGCAGATGGGGAACACGTCGAAAATATTCTCTACGGGCACGTCGGGATTGACAACCGCTCCGCACTTTACGCCGTAGCTTTTTATAAGTTCGAGCGTTTCCCTTAAATATGTGTCCGAAATCTTTTTGCACGCCTTGTAGTGCACGGTGATTATGTCAGCCCCTGCCTCGGCAAAGAATTTAACCTGCGTTTTGGGGTGCTCTATCATAAGATGACAGTCGAGCGGAAGCTTTGTTAAGGGTCGGATATTTTTTACCATCTGCCCGCCGAAAGTGATAGGCTCAACAAAGCTACCGTCCATTACGTCGCAGTGAATTAAGTCGGCGCCCGCCGCCTCTACCATCTTTATTGCCTCGCCCATTACGGAGAAATCCGCCGAAAGTATGGAAGGCGCAATTTTTATTTTCATAATCTACTCCTCGTTAGTTTTAATATATCCTGCCCTTAACTGACCACAGGCACCGCCAATGTCCGAACCGATTTGTCTGCGCAGCGTTGCCGAAAGTCCGCCCTTTTCCAAGAGCCCCAAAAAGCGGTAAGCTTCTTTTTCGGTTATAGGCTTTAAGTTGCGCTCCTTGACTTCGTTCAGTCTTATAAGGTTTACATGGCAGGGTTTGCCCTTTAAAAGCTGTATCAGCTCGTCGGCGTGAGATTTGTCGCAGTTCTCGCCTGCAATCAGCGAATACTCGAATATGTACCGCCTGCCCGTCTTTTTAAAGTAATATTCACACGCCTTTAAAATTTCGGCTATGGTGTATTTGTTGGCAATCGGCATAGTGCGCCGCCTGCCCTCGTCCGTGGTCTGGTGCAGGGAAATTGTTAAATTTACGGGCATGTTTTGGTCGGCAAGCTCGTAAATTTTTGGCACGAGCCCGCACGTTGAAAGGGATATATTGCGGGGGGAAATATTTATTCCGCCCTCCGCCGTTACGTTTTTTAAAAAGGCTAAAACGCAGTCGTAATTATCCAGCGGTTCGCCGCTGCCCATTAAAACTACGTTGGTGACTCCCCTTTCCTTGCCCGAAGCATACATAGCGTTGACTACGAGCACCTGACAAAGAATTTCGCCCGAGGTTAGATTGCGGACAAGCCCGCCCAAGGTGCTTGCACAGAATTTACAGCCCATACGGCAGCCGACCTGCGTGGAAACGCACTGGGTGTTGCCGTACTTGTATTTCATCAATACACCCTCGATTATGTTGCCGTCGGCAAGGCGGAAGAGATATTTTTCCGTACCGTCGGAAGAGAAAAATGTCTTTTCTATCTTTACGGGCTCGTCCTCGTACCGCTCAAGCAGTTTTTGCCTGAGCTCGGGATTTACGTTGATATCCGAAATCCGCTTGCCACGCATGAGCCCCTCATAGAGCTGTTTTGCACGGAAGGGCTTTTCGCCGAGCTCCACGACAAGATTTTTAAGTTGTTCAAAGGATAAATCCTGCAATATGTCTTTCATTTTTTAGTGAACTTTGTTAAATAAAAGCCTGCGCCGAGCGAGATGTGCGGCAGGAACTGTAAGCCGTATTTTGTAGTTATGTGCGGCAAAGGCGAGTCGGGCAAACTCAATCCGTACTGCGGATTTTTCTCTAAAAATGCGTGCGCAACCGAATCGTTTTCCTCGGGCAGAACTGAGCATGTTGAATAATACAGAAAACCGCCGCTTTTAACGTACCTTGCGCAGTTACTGAGAATTTTGAGTTGAACTTCAGAGAGCTCAGCTATATCGCTCTCTTTTCTGAACAGTTTAATGTCGGGGTTTTCGTTGATAACGCCCGTGCCCGAACAAGGGGCGTCAACCAATACGGCGTCGAACTTGCCTTCGAACTCGGGGATAAACTCTGCGCTGTCCGCCTGCATTGCCGTGATATTTTCAACGCCCATCCGCTGTGCGTAGGAGTTTATCAGCTCCACTCTGTGAGTGTGAAGCTCGCACGAAGTGACTTCTTTACACTTTTTTGCGAGCAACACCGACTTGCCGCCGGGCGCTGCACAGGCGTCTAAAAGGCGTTCACAAGGGGATATTGCCGAGGCAATCGCAACCGAACCCACCGATTGAAATGTGTAGTCGCCTGCAAAAAAGCCCTCGTCCCTTACAAAATTTTTAAAGATATATACGCCTTCAAAGGGCGTCACGGTGTGCGGTTTATCGAGATATTTTTCTGCGCCGCGCTCAAAGCGTACGCTAATTCCGAGGCTTTCAGCCTTTAATATGTTTTCAGCCTCGCTCTTATAGCTACGCCTGAGCTTTTTCACAAGCCACAGCGGCGCACTGCATTCAAGCGACAGTTTCTCGTCGGCACGCTCGGGGGTGTCGGGCAGTTTATACGAGCGCAGAAAGGCGTTCACAAAGCCCGCCGTGCCCTCCTTGCCCAATTTTTTTGTGAGCTGGACGGCGTAGTCCACGACCATATAGTCGTGCTTGCCCATATATTCGAGCATGTATATTGCTATTTTTAATATTATTTTTACCGTCTGCTTGGGCGGTTTTTGCGCATTGAACGCAATTACGGCGTCGAGATATAAATCTTTTTCCATTACGCCGTAGCAGATTTTCACCGTCCTTGCCTTGTTAAGCGGCTCGACGGGTGTTGAGGCTATCGCCTGTTTTAAGTACGAGCCCTCTTTGTATACCTTTGAGAGTATAAGATAGGGATCGGTTAAAGGATTAGTCAAGAATGTCTCCCGCCTTTATTTTTCTGCCGTTCACAAAGTCACGAGCGGACATAACTTTGCCGCCTGCGGGCTGTAAAAGCGTGATACGTATGGCGTTATTGCCGCAAGCAACGGTAATCCCGAATTTGTCGCAAGCTATGACCTCGCCGCACTTTCCGCTGCCTTCGGCCATGTCGGCGTTAAGAATATTCAATATAGAATTGTTAAAATTGCAGTACGCCGCAGGCGAGGGGCTAAAAGCTTTTATCACCCTTAACACCTCTTCGGCGGTTTTTGAAAAATTTATTTTGCAGTCGGATTTCTGTATCTTTTTGCAGAATGAAACGCCCGTCTCGTCCTGCATAAGAAGCTGTACGCCGCCCTCATTCAGGTATTTTACCGCATCCACGGCGGCATCCGCCGCAAGTGCCGATAGTTCTGCCGAGAGCTCTCCGCATGTCTTACCCCCTATTTCGCACCTTTTTACAAGCAGAATGTCTCCCGAGTCGAGGGCGAGTTCCGTCTTCATTACGGTGATTCCCGTATGCGATTGCCCCGTAAGTATTGCCGATTGAATGGGTGATGCTCCTCTGAATTTCGGCAGAAGGGAAGCGTGCAGATTCCACACGCCCTTGGGGAAACAGTCGAGCACTTCCTGCGTTAAAATCTGACCGTAGGCGCAGGTTATCATGATATCTGCGCCGAGGGCTTTAATCTCTTCTACATGCTCGCATATTTTTTTAAAATCGTATACCTGTATCCCTCTTTCTGCGGCAAAAGCCTTTACGGGCGTTGGCGTTAATATCTGTTTTCTGCCCACGGGCTTGTCCGGCTGGGTGATTACGGCTATAACCTCGCAGTTCTCGGCATTGCAAAGCGCTTTGAGAGCCGGCACGGAAAAATCTGGCGAGCCTGCATAAACTATCTTCATATCACTCCTCTGGCGGGAGGTCGTACAACTCCTCCGCTATGTCGGTATATAAAATTCCGTCGAGGTGGTCGAGCTCGTGGCAGACTGCACGGGCAAAAAAGCCCTCGGCAGTGAGCTTGTGCTTTTTGCCGTTGCGGTCACGGTACTCCACCTTTACCTTATTCGGGCGGGTGACCGTGCCCTGCTTGCCTTTAACCGAAAGGCAGCCCTCGGGACCCGTTTGCTCGCCCTTTACGGTGATTATTTCGGGATTGATTAGCTCGAAATATCCCTCCTGCACGTCTATTACGACCGCACGGATCGGAACGCCTATCTGCGGTGCGGCAAGACCTGCGCCGTTTTCGGCACGGACGGTGGTTTTCATATCATCCAGAAGCGCATTAAGTTCGTGATTGAACGCCTTTACGGGGGCGCACTTTTCACGCAGAACCGCCTCTCCTACTTGTACTACATATCTTTGAGCCATAATATCCTCTTGTTTCGCGCAAGTCGTGCAGTAGCGCGACTTGTCGCGAGATTGCTGTTGTACGGCTTACGCCGTCGATACGACGTAATTTTCTTAACGGGCGAAATCAATCCGCCCTTGAAAATTTCGGCGTTTATTATTTTATTATATATTGTTAAGATAAATTCGTCGGGTTTTCTTCGACGTAGCAGAGTACACTGCCATTCGTATTAGAAACCGCTATATCGTAAATTTTTGAAAGAAGCTTGTCGCTTTGCAGCCTCATCAAAACCTGATAGCGGTGCTTGCCCTGTATGCGCTTTATGGGCGAGTGCATACGGTTTAAAAACAGAAATTCTTCGGGGTACGCACTTTTGAGCTCCTCAGTGGCAAAATACACTTCCTTTAAAGCCGCAAGCGCCTGCTTGTCATCCTCGCCCGTGACCATAACTCTGCAAATAAGCGAATAAGGCGGAAAGGCAGTTGCCTTTCTTATTTCCCTTTCGTTTGCAAAAAATCCCGCATAGTCGTAGGCAGTTGCAAAGCGGAGTATGTAATTTTCGGGGCAATAGGTCTGCAAAACGACCTTGCCCGGGCTCCCTGCCCGTCCGCTTCTGCCCGAAACCTGAGTTATTAATTGAAAGGTGCGCTCGCCGCTGCGATAGTCGGAAAAGTGCAGGCTCATGTCGGCGTCGAGAATACCCACAAGCGTTACCGAAGGGAAGTCGTGACCCTTTGCTATCATCTGCGTTCCGACGAGAATATCCGCCTCGTGCGAAGCAAATTTCGAAAGTATTTTATAGTGACCGTCTTTGCCGGAAACGGTGTCGTTATCCATTCTTAAAATCCGTGCCTTGGGGAACAGCTCCTTTAAATCGGCAACTACACGCTGCGTGCCCGTGCCGCTGTAGCGCACGTGCCGCCCACCGCATTCGGGGCAGGCCTCCAGCATTTTATAGCGTGTGCCGCAGTAGTGGCACTTTAAGCAGTTGTCCTCGCTGTGGTAGGTTAAGGATACGTCGCAGTGTTCGCATTTTGCAACGTAGCCGCAGTCTCGGCAGATTACCGTCTGCGAGTAACCCCGCCTGTTTAAAAATATTATCGCCTGATTGCCGCTATCGAGAGTGTTTTTAAGCTCCTCCCGGAAAGCGAGCGAAAAAGCCGAGTTGTTGCCCCTCTTCACTTCCCTGCGCATGTCGGCGATTATTATTTCGGGAAGGGGCTTTTGATTTATGCGCTCGGGCATGGTGATCAGATTGTACTCACCGTCCGCCGCCTTTAAATAGCTTTCCACCGACGGCGTTGCACTGCCCAAAATAAGTTTACAACCGTTGTATTCCGCCCTCCACTTTGCTATGTCGGTTGTGGAGTAGCGGGGTGCGGATTCGGAGATATACGATGAGTCGTGTTCCTCGTCTATGATGATTGCACCGATATTTTCGAGGGGAGCAAAGATTGCGCTGCGTGCGCCTATCGCAATTTTAGCCTCGCCCGAGCGAAGCCGCCACCACTCGTCGAAGCGTTCGCCTGCGGATAGTCCCGAGTGAAGAATTGCCGCCTCACCTTTAAAGCGGGCTCTAAGCTGAGATAGCATCTGCGGAGTTAAAGAAATTTCCGGCACTAAAAATATTGCCGTTTTGCCCTTGGCAATTTCCCGTGCGATAATCTGAAGGTAAATCTCGGTTTTACCGCTACCTGTGACGCCGTGAATAAGCTGAACGATATTTTTTGAATTTTCTATGGACTGTATAGCCGATATTTGGGCGGGCGTAAGATTTTTGGGGAGCTCCTCCCTATCCATTTCGGGGAAAGGATTGCGCTTTATCTGCCGCTTTTCAATTTCCACCGCACCCTTTTCGGCGAGAGCGTTCACTGCGCCCCTGCCGAACTTTTCGGCGAGCTCAGAAAGCTCCGCTTCGTGTACTTTATTTAAAAACTCAAGAGCTTCCGCCTGTTTTTTTGCCGATTTGGAAAGCGAAATTCCGCCGTCCTTTAAAACCACGTAATTTTTGTACGCCTCTCGCACCTTGCCGAGCCGCATTTCGGACGGAACAAACAGCCTCAGTGACGCCGCTTGGGGCACACGGTAGCGCATAGATATGCGCTCCATAAGCGTAAAACATTCGGGAACGAGAGCGGGAAGCTCGTCGAAAACCGAGTACACGGGCTTGATTTTTTCGGGCGGAACAGAACACGTATCGGATATTCCTATTACGAACCCGTCGATTACCCTGCCGCCGAACGGCACTTTTACCCGACTGCCAACCTGAAGACTTGCGGGGCAGGAGTACTCGAATATTTTGTCCACTTGACTGTGGGCTATGTCTACGATTACCTGTGCGTACATAAAACTTTGTGTTGAATAAAAATTGTATAACAGCAATTAAAAAACCGCAGAGATGCGAACAAGACAAAGAGCCTGCGGATTTGCGACGGGGAGTGTACACAGAAGCACATGACCCAAGCAAAACGCAAAGGCGACACAGTATTGCGACGCATATATGCGGTTTATGCTTTAGTCTTTAACGCATTTAATCTTACCGGCGGCTATCTCCTGACTTGCGATAGCAAGCTCCTTTATAACTTCCGTGCTGGAAGTCGAAGTGCCGCTCGTTGCCTCTATAATCTGGCGGGCACGCTTTGCAACCACCACGCAGAGCGCATAGCGGGAAAGCGGCTGTCCGTCCGTGCCGAGTTGTTCGATTAAGCAATCTACCGAGGGTGAATTAATCATATATCTGCTCCTTTTTGCGTTTTATTAAATTTTCTATTTGGACTACGGCGGCGTTCAAGTCGTCGTTTATTACCGTGTAATCATATTTTCCCGATTGCGCAAGCTCGTACTCCATGCGGGAAAGTCTTTTTTCTATTTTTTCAGCGCTTTCCGAACCTCGACCTAAAAGCCTGCGTTTAAGCTCCTCTTTGTTGGGCGGGGCTATCATTATGAGCAGAGCTTGGGGGTATGATTTTTTTACCTGCAACCCGCCGTCAACGTCTATTTCAAGCAGAACGTTGCACGTTTTAAGCTTCTCCTCCACAAACTCTTTGGGAGTGCCGTAGTAGTTTTCGAAGTGGTTGGAATACTCCAAAAACCCGCCGCCACCTATCATGTTTAAAAATTTTTCCTTAGTTATGAAAAAATACTCCCTGCCGTCCTTCTCTCCCCTGCGTGGCTCACGGGTGGTGCAGGATATAGAAAGCGCATAACCGCCTTTTTCGATAAGCCTTTTTACTATCGTGCCCTTACCCACGCCCGAGGGACCCGATAGAACGATTAAAAGATTTTTCATATTTACTCCACGTTCTGAACTTGCTCCCGAACCTTTTCGATTTCGTTTTTGAGTGCAAGTCCTAAGCGGGTAATTTCTATATCGTTGGATTTGGAGCAGATTGTATTGGTTTCCCTGTTAAATTCCTGAACCAGGAAATCCAGCTTTCTGCCGACCAGTTCTTCTTCACATATTTCACGGAACTGTGAAATGTGCGAGTGCAGGCGGGTGAGCTCCTCGTCTATGTTGCTCTTATCTGCAAACAGCGCCGCTTCGGTTAAAAGGCGGGACTCATCGACCTCTGTGTTATCCAAAATCTTTTTCATTTTGGCTTCGAGTTTTGCCCTGTAGCCTTCAACCACAAGGGGAGCCCGAACCTCCACTTCGGACACAAGTTTTTCGATTGTATTCATTCGGGAGAGCATATCGCACTTGAGCTTTTCGCCCTCGATTTTGCGCATCGCGTTGAGTTTTTCAAGCGAAGATTTTAAAGCCTCAACCATTGCCGCAATTATTTCGTCGTCGGCTGCTGCGGCATCTTCGCTCTTTAAAACTTCGGGATAGCGCAAAACGGAAGTCACCGTTAAGTCGTTTGTAATTTCGGGGAAGAGCGCAGAAATTTTGTCTGCGGCGGCAACGTAGGAGCGGGCTGCGTTTTCATCGAGATTTAATACCTTTTCACGCTCCCGCTTATCGGAAAATGAAATGAATACGTCGGCATGACCTCGTGTGAGCTTTTCACGGATAATCCCGCGGATATTTTCCTCGTGTGCGGCAAAAATTCTGGGCGCCTTAATAACCGCATCCAGATAGCGGTTGTTCACCGTTTTAATTTCCACGGTGAGCTCAACTCCGCCCTTCTTATATTCCCCTCTGCCGTAGCCGGTCATACTGTACATACTTTGCGCACCTCAAAAAATCCGAAATTTTAAGTTATAACATTATATCAATAATTTGCAAAAAAATCAAGCCCCGAGGAGGGACTTAGGCAATAATATTTTATTTTGTAAATGGGCTTTTAATTTTTTTATAATCGCAGGTTTAAATTATAAATTTGCGGCAATAACTTTGCAAGTAAACGTATTTAAGGGGGTGCGGATTATGCGGTATGCTGGAATACTTACGCTTTTTTGTGCGGCGCTTATCGTTTTGGCGATAGCCGTGTTCCCATCCCGCGTGTGCTTTGAGGGCGGCGAAAACTACACCTTTTACTGCGGGACAAGCTCCGCCGACTGCAAAGAAGTGCGCCCCACCTTCAACGCCGAAATCGAAAGATTGTTTCTTGCCGACGTGTGCGGCGAAAGCGTTGAGTATAAAAACTTTGACCTTAAAGCTTATTTAAAAAAAGTGAACGGCAAAATTATGTTCACCGAAGAGCTGTCCGACTCGGTAAATTACTACTGCACGGCAGATTTACCCTACTCGGTGGATATAGGCGGATATAAAATAAACCTGCACGTATGCGTGCGGGAAGACGGTGTTAAAGTGGCTTCGCCGATAATTTTCGGCGGTTACTGAATAAATATCGAAAGCTTCGGCAATATCAAAAAGACAAGGAGTTAAATTATGAAGGAAAACAAAACCAAAACCAAATCCACTAAAAAGACAAAGCTGTTGTTTTGGCTTACCCTTGCTGCGTGCCTACTTATAATTGCCGCTATTGTAGTAGGAATTGTATTCGGAACACGTGGCGTAAGGCAGAACCTGACAATTGACAACTCAACCAACCAGGGCGACGACAATAAGGACGATCAGGGACAGAATCCCCCCGACGACGGCGACGATAATAACGGCGACTCGGTAGACACTTCATCTCAGTACGAATTTATTTCGCCCATAGAGCACGTAAGCCTTATCAAGACGCACGAGTTCGGTTACGACAAGACGATGGACTGGTACAGGTTGCATCAGGCAATGGACTTCGGTGCGGAAGCAGGCACGCCCGTTTTAGCGGCGGTGGACGGAACGATAGTATCCGTTGTAGTTGACGATTATCTCGACTACGCCATTGTAGAAATTTCGCACGCCAACGACCTTAAAACCGTATACAAATTCATCGACCCCGACAGCAATTTAAAGGCGGGACAGAAGGTCAACCGCGGACAGGTTATTGGAACGGTTGCAGCAGCCTCTGGCAGAGAGAACGCTGACGGCGAACACCTGCACTTTGAGGTATACAAGGCTAACGAAATTGTTGACCCCGACGACTACCTCAACCTGACTACAAAATAAAATATTATTCAGACACCCCTATTAAAATAAAAAGTGCGCCTGCGGAAACATTTCCGCAGACGCACTTTACTTTAACGTTTAAATTTTTCCGCAAGCTCTTTAAGCTGAGACAGGGTTACTCCCGAATAGTTGATTACGGCGCACCCCTCCACGCCGTCAAGCGGCGCAAACATATAGTCCGATAAACACCTTATGCGTATACCGTGTGCGGAGGCGTATTCTTTTATGGTATCGTCCGATATTCCTTTGAATTTAACGAGCATATGCAAACCGCCGCCCGTATCGTAAAGTTCGCAACCCGTGTTGAGTTTTTCAAGCGTTTCCGCTACGGCACGGCGTATTTCCCGATAGTGATTTTTAAGGCGGTTTATGTGCCGCTCGAAGTATCCGCCGCCCAGCATTGCCGCAAGAGTCTTCTGCTCGAACAGCGGCACTATGTTTGCGCTCGACGAAAAAATTCCGATAAACTTTGCGTACAGCGCAGGCGGCAAAATCATATAGCCCATGCGCATTGAGGGCGCAAGACTCTTTGAAAAGGTGTTCATATATATCACCTTTTCGGGGCAGAGGCTGTAAAGACTGTGTAACGGCTTGCCCGACAGGCGGAACTCGCTGTCGTAGTCGTCCTCTATAATATATCTCCCCCTCTCTCTTGCCCATTCGATTATCTGCGAGCGCGTAGCAGCGGGCGTAATAACCCCCGTAGGAAATTGGTGGGCGGGCGAAATATGCAGTACATCTGCGTTGGATTTATGCAGTTCGTCAATGGATATTCCCGTACCAATCACCGCCACGGGCACTGTTTTAGCACCGTTTAAAGCATATGCTCCCGATATCGTTCGATATCCGGGATTTTCCACCGCAAACAGCTTGTCCCTGCCCAAGAGCTGTACTATAACGCCGTAAAGATATTCTGCGCCTGCGCCGATTACTATGTACTGCGGGTCAACGTCTATGCCGCGGGAACGGTATAGATATGCGGCAATTTCCCTCTTTAAATCACCGTCGCCGTCGCACGGAACACGCTCCAAAAGATGCTCTCCACAATCGGCAAGCACCCCCCGCATAAGCTTTGCCCACACTGAAAACGGGAATAGCGAAGCGGGCGTTGAACCCTTTACGAAGTCGATTGAATATTCAGTTTTACCGCCGTATTCGGGCATTCTGTGCGAAAAATTTCCATCTGCTGCGGGTTGTTGCACGTTGACGTTTTCCACAAAATATCCGCTTCGTTCACGGCTGGAAACGTATCCCTCGGCAAGCAGTTGCTCGTACGCAAGCTGCACTGTAACCACGCTCACCCCGAGCTCTGCGGCAAGCGCACGCTTTGCGGGTAGCTTTTCGCCCGATTTGAACTTCCCTCTAAGGATATCTTCCCGCACGTCCTTATACAGCGTGTAATATTTATTTTTACCTGTGATTTCGTAGATGGGCATAAATTCTCTGGTATTAAAAAATTTTATTATTTTGATTATTTAAATAATATCACAGCCGAGTATAATAGTCAACTGTAATACATTCTAAGGAGAATAAATTTGAAAAACGTAAAATTACTCACCATGCAGGATTTATCCTGCGTAGGGCAGTGCTCGCTGACGGTTGCTCTGCCCATTCTATCGGCGTACGGCGTGGAGACCTGCGTTCTGCCTACCGCAGTACTTTCAAACCATACGATGTTCAAGAGTTGGAGCTATTTTGACTTGACAAACGAAATTTCAAATATTTTTAAAGAATGGGAAAATAACGGGTTTAAATTTGACGGATTTTTATTGGGGTATCTCGGCAAAAAGCAACTTATGGACGTTGCCGAGGAGTGTTTTGATAAGTTTGCAAAAGACGGAAGCAAGGTTATAATCGATCCCGTTTTTGCCGATAACGGCAAATTATACGGCGGATTTGACACAGAGTATGTAAAGGCTATGGCCAAGCTTCTTAAAAGGGCGGACATAATTCTTCCCAACATGACGGAGGCAAGCTTTTTAACGGGAGTTGAATACAGGGAAGTTTACGACAAGGCATACGTAGAGAATATGGTGCAGGCGCTTACAAAAATTACGGACGGAACGATAATTATTACCGGAATAGAGCTTGGCGGAAAGATAGGCGAAGTTATTTACGCAAACGGCAAATACGAATATGTGTTCCTTGAAAAGCTGCCCGAAAAGTATCACGGCACGGGCGATATATTTGCTTCGGTGTTCACCGCAAATTATCTGTCGGGCGCAAGCCTTACGGACTGCTGCCTTGCGGCGGGAAAGTTCGTTGCGGATTGCATTAAAAAAACCGATAAAAAATCTCACTTCTACGGAGTGAATTTTGAACACGTTCTCAATAATAAATAATTTCTTTGATTAAATAAGAGTGGCGCACCTTAAAAGGTGCGCCACTCTTATTTTATTTACGTCCCATTTTTGCGGCATTTTTTTCGGGGATATTTTTAAGTATACCCGTAGTTAAAAGCTGTTTATGTGAGCGGGCAAAATCTAATTCAGCCTGAGATATTACGCCGTCAAGCACGCTGAAAAAGTCTTTAAAGCTTTTAGAAAACAGGTAATAGGCGAGCGAGCCGGGCACGGTGTTTACCTCGCTTAAGTACACCTCGTCCGAAATTATGTAGTCAAAACGCACTATACCCCGCATATTCAGCTTTTCATAGACCATGCGTGTGGTCTGACGGATATACGCTGAGTCTTTCGCCGAGATATCTGCGGGGATAACCGACCTTCCACCGCCCTGATATTTATCCTCGAAGCTTAAAATATCACCCGAAGTCACCGCCTCTTCACACTCGGATACAATCACCTTGTCACCCGCACGGTATGCGGCGCAATTTATCTCCCTGCGGGGCTCGAGATATTTTTCCACGATTGCCGCCCCGTCATAGATAAATGCGCAGTCGAGCGCAGTTTTCAGCTCGTCGCCGTCGGAAACTTTTTGTATGCCTATGCTCGAGCCGAGAGTTGCGGGCTTAACAATCATAGGGTACTGCAAACCGCTCATGTCGGCGCAATCGGGTGTGATATATCTGTAAAGTGCAGTCCTTACGCCAAGCCCCGAAAGCACGATTTTAGTGAGATACTTATCCATAAACGCCGACGAAGAAAATATATCAGCGCCCGCAAGCGGCAGTCCCGCAGCGGCGCATACGCCGTTCAGTCCTCCGCCCTCGCCCCAGCCGCCGTGACAGCAGTTTAAAACGCAGTCTGCTTTGACGTGCTTTTTAAGCTTTCCCCGTCTATTGAAAAGGTATATGCCGCCGTCTGCGATTACCGCTTTACTGCAATTTTTAAAGTCGGATTGCTTGAACGTGGCGACGTCAAGCAATTCTTCGCCCGAAAAAAATTCGCCGCTCTGCGATATGTACACGGGTATTACACCCATACCGCCGTTCTTTAATACGTTGGCAGCCATTGTGCCCGTAATTACGGATATTTCGTTTTCGTTGGACACCCCGCCTAAAACGACTATTATATTTTTAGTCATAAAAAAATCACCTCCACTTTACTTAATAATTTCAGCTTTGGTGATATAATATTTCGCGCAAGTCGTGCAGTAGCGCGACTTGTCGCGAGGTTGCTTTTGTCGTAAAACGCTTAACGCGCGAAATCAATCCGCGCTACGTTTTTCGGCATTAATCATCTAGTAAATGTCGGGTAAATCGTTTAAAAATAACACGGTGTCGCCGCTTTGCAGTATCCCTTTAAGCATATCCTGCGCCGCAAACAGCGTGGGGACGGTGTGTAATTTTGACTGCTCACCGCCGTTTTCAAGGTAGCCTTTGCGCACGGGCGTAATCAACGTATCGCCGACTAAAATGACCTCGTCGAGCCCCACAAGCTTTTTGCCGAGGGCGTAGTTTTCGCTCTCTTCAAGTATTCCGAGCTCCACAAGCCCCGGGGTTACGGCAATCTTTCTGCCTTCGAAAGTGCGAAGCACGTCAAGCGCCGCCGCCGCGCCCTTTACGTTGGAGTTATAGCCGTCGTCCAGAATGTTGACGCCGTTATTTTTAATGAGTTGCAGGCGGTGCTCTATATATTCGAGCCCCTCCACCGCCTCCGCAATCTCGGTTAAGCTCATGCCGAGCTCAAACGCAAGACGTGCGGCAAGTGCTATATTGTGAGCAGAATGTTCGCCCAAAAGCTTGGTTTTAACCTTCTTTTTCTTGCCGCCGAGCGTGAGCACAAATTCCGTTCCGCTGCTCGTGCATGCAATATTCGAAACGCAGTCAGCCGATGCCTTCTGGCAGGAATAGTCTGCAAATCTTTCGTAGCAGTCGGGGGCAATGACTGCCTTGATTTTTGTGCCGAGAAGAATTTCGCCCTTAGCCTTGACGATATTTTCTTCCGTCTTAAAACTTTCGAGATGCTGGGGACATATGCCCGTAATAACCGAGTAGTCGGGCGGACAGAACTCGCAGAGCTCGGCTATATCGCCGAGGTGACGGGCGCCCATTTCGGCTATGAATATATCGTAGTTATTAAGGTCGTTGGAGTTTATTGAGAGCGCCAGCCCGAGCGGCGTGTTGTGCGAGCGTGGCGTGGATAGCACACGGAATTTTTTTGATAGTATTCCGTTTAAAATCTGCTTGGTGCTCGTTTTGCCGTAGCTACCCGTAATTCCAACAACGGTGATTTTTGCGCCCGCCAATTTCTTTTTTGCCGCACGCACAAACGACTTGTTGTGCGGAACCTCGTAGATTTTGGCAATCAGGTTGGAAAGAGCGATTATCGGTAGCGATAAAAGCGGAAATAACGAAAGGGGCAGATATCTTAAAAGATTGAAAATATTGTTTTGCCACAAAAAATCTGCAAAGTTTAAAAGAGTGATTGTAAAGTAAACGAGCACAGCCGTAACGAAGAACGTGACTACGTACAGCCGTTTGAGCCTCGGCGTGAACGACACGGGCGAGCGGAGCGCCTTGCGCTTATCGGCAACCACGTACAATATTAAAAACAGCAGATATGCCGAAAGCGCAACAACCGCAGCCCATACGCCCGCAAACGAGAAACAGAGCGCAATCACCGCATACGAGAGAGCGCACAGCATAAACAGCAACACCTGCCGAGGCACGGCGGCGTTGCCCTTTTTGCCCGCCCACGAAAACAGCTTTTTATTGCTGTACCCCGAGGACTGCAAAATGCCCAAAAGTTTGCAATACGTGGCGCTTAAAGCCGCCGAAAAGAGCAGGGCGACGACCACACATTCGATTGTAATTTGTAAAGATATAAATATACCCATCACTTCACCGAAAGGAAGTTAAAAATTTTTGAATTGAAAAGGTCGGGATATTCCGAAAAGCAGAAGTGTCCGCCCTCCATTATTTCAAAGCGGCTGTCTGCAATAAGGTTGTGGAAAGTTTGACCCTCCTCCGAAGGAGGCGTTACGGTATCGGCTTTGCCGTAGAGCAGATACGTTTTGCACTTTACTTTCGCCGCACAGTCGGACAAGTCCTCGTTGACTATCTTTTTATAGCTCTCCCGCATTACGGGCGGAAGGGTACGGTATTCGCTGCTTCCGAAATGCTTTTCGGCAAACTTGGGGAAAATTTTTTTAATACGCCTGTACGCATTTACCTTTTTTATGTACTCGGGCGAGCGTGGTTTTACAAGCCCCGCTCCGCCTGTGACTATCAGGCTATCTGCAATATCGGGGCGGGCTGATAACGCCTTGAACGCCACCCTTGCACCGAACGAATGAGCTAAAATATGCACCCGTGCCACGTTTTGCGCCTTTAAAAAGCGCACAAGCCACTCCGCATAGTCTTGAACCGACCACGCCTCGTTCAAGGGTGCACTTGCGCCGAAACCGGGGAAGTCGGGCGCGATAACCTCGAAATACTTTGACAAAAATTCTATCTGATAGTAAAAGCTCTCTTTTTTGGAGAGATAGCCGTGCAGAAGCACGACCTTTTCACCCCTCCCACAGCGTATGCAGGAGACGAATTTGCCGTCAACTAATATTTAAAGCTCCTTTGCCATGACGATGCAGTCCTCGCCGTTAGAGTAGTAGCGTGTGCGTGCGTGTACCCCTTTGAAGCCGTTTTTTAAGTACAGCGACATGGCTGTGGCGTTGGAAACACGGACCTCTAAAAAGACTTTTTGCGCACCCTGCGACTTTGCGACGGATAGAAGCTCCGATAAAATACTGCTCCCCACACCGCTGTGCCTGAACGCCTCGGTTACGGCAACGTTTGCAATATCCGCCGTGTCGCAGGAAACGGTAATGCCGCCGTAGCCTATAATCTCGCCGCCGTCCTCGGCTAACACGCCGTGAAACGTGTCGCTCTCAAAGCTCGAAACCAGCATCTGAAATGACCAGGGTTCGTCGGGGAAGCACTCCTTTTCAAGTTCGGCAATGCGCAATATATCGGCATATTTCCACGTGCGTAGCTTCATTTTCTCCCCTCCTCCGCCTGCGACTTTCTCACGTACAGTGCGGTGATATCCTCGGAAAAATTGCCCTCCGATCTTTCTATTGCAACGGGCAGACAATCCTTAATTTCAAGTTTTGTATAGTTTTTTAAGGGAAGATCTTCAAAACCGTATAGGGGACAGCCGAGTTTTTCCACCTCGTCAAGACTGAGATAGGCGGAAGCAAAGGCTTTTTCGCCGTAGCCCTTTACGTAGAAGTGCGAGTGAGCCGCATCGATGACCACACAAAAATTTTTGCTGTTGACATTATATGCGACAAGGTCGAAAGAGGTTATTCCCAAAAGCGGTTTTTTTGTGCCGAGCGCAAGCCCCTTTACAGTGGAAATGCCTATGCGGATACCCGTAAACGAACCGGGTCCGGTGACGGCACAGAAAAAGTCGCACTCGGCGGGCGTTAATCCCGCTTGCCCGAACGCTGCGTCCACCTCGTCCATGATAATAACCGAGTGCTTCATGGCGCAGTCGGCAAGGTGTCTTACTATTAAATTTTCATCCTTCTTTGCAACCACGGTCAAATACCGTGATGATGCGTCCACCGCCAGATAATTACTCATATATTATGCGCCTTTTGTTTTCAGCCGTCTTTTTTATAATCACCGTTTTGCAGTTTTCAGGCAGGACGTCGGCTATATTTTCCGCCCACTCGATGAGGCATACGCCGTCCGAATAGAAGTAGTCGCACAGCCCCAGTGCCTCTGCCATCTCTCCGCTTTCCAGGCGGTAACAATCATAGTGGTATAGCTTGCCCGAGTAATCGTTCATATACGCATATGTGGGGCTCAATACCTCGTCAGTTATGCCCAACCCCTTTGCAACGCCCTTACAAAACACCGTTTTACCTGCGCCCATATCCCCCTTTAAAAGGACTATATCGCCCGATTTCAGCGTTTTTGCGTATTGTGTGCCGAAGGAAAGTGTATCCTCGACGCTTTCAGATAAAAATACCGCCATACGGAGATATTATACCCCGTATGGCGGCAATTTGCAAGTATTAATTCTCTTTTTTCTTTTTTGACTTTTTTGTAAACTTTTCGTTTGTCAGTTTGATTAGCTGTGAAACGGATTTATAAATCAGCAAAACGATAACGGCAATTGCGACGGCTTTTATAAGGTTAAACAGCATTACCCAGCCCCATACATAGTTGCCCATAAAGAAAGACATGCCGAACTTCCAGTTAAAACCCACAAACACGGGGAAATTTAAAAGCCAATTGACAGGGAAAGACCAAATAACCTGAGCTACGCAACCTATTGAAGTAAACAAAAGAACGCTTTTAATGCCCTTGCGGTATTTATAGGCAATGGTCGGTATAAGCACAAACGGCAACATAACTATTATATTTGCAATTTCTCCCACGCCGAAGGTTGATGAAAAGAATATCCAAAGCAATTCCTTTAATACACCTATGACAATACCTGCAACAGGACCGAGAGCAAAGCCGCCCAAAAGCGGGAATATATTTGAGAAATCCAGTTTAAGAAAAGCTATCGGCGTTCCGGGCAACAGCGAAAACTCCAAAAAACGCAACGCATAAGACAATGCCGTAAATATAGCTATGTAAGCTATCCGTGTTGCGGTAAAATATTCCGCGAATACCTGTTTTGCCGTGCGCTTTTGCACTGCTGTGTTCAGCTCTTCTTCAACGCCGTCTGCGGCGTTTTCAATTTGTTGCTCTTTCATACAAAAACTCCTTAAAAATTTATTTTTCAAAGTCGTTCTTTGTATAAAAAAATCCGCCCTTTGGGGGCGGAAATAAATCAAAATAGCACAAAATTCAATATATGTGTGCATTTTTCTTTTCCTATCCGGACTATACCGTCGGTACGGGAATTGCACCCGTTCGGGCACCGCAACTTGCGGCGCTTCGCAGACTTTACTGCCGGTGGGGAATTGCACCCCGCCCCAAAGAAAAACCTTGAATTGTAGTTAGCCACACGAGAATCGAACAACATAAGTCTAAAAGGCGCCTTTTTTGTTCTTTCTGCGCTCCGTTCGTTTGTCGTACCGCCGAGTACGCCTGCGCTCTCTCCGCTTGAAACCTCCAAAAAATGCGCACTTTTAGATGCTTCGCAGTTTTGGGAGTGGAAAATGGATTGAGACAAAGAAATCGAACGCAGACGTACAGGACGTACTTCAAGTGAGGGTTCTGCCGTATCAAGACATTTAACGCCCCAAAACCTTGTGCTGTTCGATTCTCGTGTGGCTATATTATATTACTCAAAGCTTGACGTGTCAACGCTTTGAGCGAAATTTTTTATTCGGCTATAAATAAAACTCCGAGAGTGTTTTTGCCGCAGTGGGAAGTTACCACCGAGCCGGCGGTCGTTTCTAAAATCTCTTTGAAGTCAAAAATTTCCTTAACCTGCGCACGTGCCTTTTCAACCACTTCTCTCTCACAGCTTGAGTGCGTTATAAAACAGCGGGTTTTATCGTAACAGCGGTACTCTTCGGCAAGATCCTTGATATATTTTTTAAGGCATGCTTCAAGCCCGCCCATGTACTTCTTTTTTGCGTACATCTGCCCTTCCTTCATGGATATCAGGGGGTGTAACTTTAAAACCTTTGCGCCGATAAGCGCTGCAAGCGAGCACCTGCCGCCCTTGTGCAGATAGTCAAGTACGTCGGGTACGAACGAGGTATTGAGTTTGGGGCGGAGCCCCTCGACTGTCTTTACAATCTCGTCGAAAGTTTTACCTGAAGCTACAAGGTCGCACGCCTTTAACACGAGCAAACCTTGCCCCGTGGAAAGGGCAAGAGAATCCACCGCATATACCTTGCCGTCGAATTTTTTTGAAGCGAGCGTAGCATTATCGTACGAAGCCGAAGCCTTTGACGAAATGTTAAAGTGAATGAGAGCGTCGTAGCCCTCTAACTCCCTTTTAAAGAACTCCTCGTATTCCTCCGACGAGTGTGCGGCGGTTTTGGGAAGCATGTCCGTTTTGCTTACGTAATCAAAAATGTCCTTAGGGGTAATATCGACGCCGTCGCTGTAGGTCTTGTCCCCCAAAATTACGTGCAGAGGGAATATACCGAGATTATATTTTTTAACCAGCTCGGGGCTTAAATCGCAAGTAGAATCGGCAGTAATCTTGATTTTCATAACGCCACCCAACTTATTATTTATAAACATTATAGCACCCCAAAACGCCGATTTCAAGAAAAAATTCTAAATTACAGAAAAAATCTGTAAACCAAGAGCGGCGGCGCAAGTATTGCGCCGCCGCCTATTTTGTCGGTTATTTATTTAACACATTTAGCATAGAGCGGGAATTTTTTGCAAAGAGCCGCAACTTCTTTGTTGACATAGTCGAATGCCGCTTCCTTCTCGTCGATAACCTTTGCGATGAGCTGAGCTATTTTGCGTGCTTCGGGCTCTTTCATGCCACGGGAAGTCATTGCAGGGGTGCCGACACGGATACCCGAGGTTACGAAGGGCTTTTGAGGGTCGAAGGGGATTGCGTTTTTATTGACGGTGATATGCACCTCGTCCAAAAGCTTTTCAAGCTCCTTGCCGGTTATGCCCTTGTCGGTGAGGTTTAAAAGGATTAAGTGATTGTCCGTGCCGCCCGAAACCATTTTAACGCCGAGCTTTTTGAACTCGTCTGCCATGGCTGCGGCGTTTTTGACAATCTGCTTTTGATATTCTTTAAATTCGGGGGTCAGCGCCTCTTTGAAAGCAACTGCCTTTGCCGCAATAATGTGCATTAAAGGACCGCCCTGCAAGCCGGGGAACACAGCCTTGTCGATAGCCTTGCCCCACTCTTCCTTGCACATGATTGCGCCGCCACGGGGTCCGCGCAGAGTTTTGTGGGTGGTCGTAGTTACAAAGTCTGCATAGGGTACGGGCGAGGGGTGAAGTCCTGCCGCAACAAGACCTGCTATGTGGGCGATATCTACCATCATGAGTGCGCCTACCTTGTCGCAGATTTCGCGCATACGCTTGAAATCGAGAACTCTGGGATATGCGCTTGCGCCGCAAATTACAAGTTTAGGCTTGCACTCCAAGGCGATTTTTTCCATTTCGTCGTAGTCGATAACTTCTTCGCCCTCTTTTACGCCGTAGGGCACGATATTGAAGTATTTACCCGAAATATTTACGGGCGAGCCGTGCGATAAGTGACCGCCGTGGGCAAGGTTCATACCCATTACGGTGTCGCCTGGCTGGCAGGTTGCAAAAAGCACCGCAAGGTTTGCGCTTGCACCCGAGTGAGGCTGTACGTTGCAGTATTCGCAGCCGAAAATCTCCTTCAAGCGGTTTCTCGCCAAATCCTCGGCAATATCCACGAACTGGCAGCCGCCGTAATAGCGGTGCTCGGGATAGCCTTCGGCATACTTATTGGTAAGGTGCGAGCCTGCTGCGGCAAGCACTGCGGGCGAAACGAAGTTTTCGCTTGCGATGAGCTCGATATTGTTCTGCTGACGGTTAAGTTCAAGCTTCATTGCCTCGGCAATTTCGGGGTCTGTTTTTTCGATTAAAGAAATGTCTATCATGGTTATCTCCCAATATTTGTTATACCCATATTATGGTATTTTAATTGTATCATATATAATTACAATTTTCAAGCGGTAGAAATAAAAAATTACGGCGGGGCAAAATATTTTGCCCCGCCGTAATTTTTAGGAGAAGTTATAACCGTGTCGGTTATAATTTAAGTGTATTTTAATTATTCTACTATTTCAAAATAAACTGTTATATTACTACTCTTACTTGTACCGGTATCTCTGAAACATATTTCTGTTAAATCTGCGGGAATTTCATATTCCTTTGCATAAACACCATCTTCTACTTTATCCGCAGTAGCAAAAGCCAACAATGTGTTATGTTTATCCGTATTGTCAAGGATACCAGGTCTTTTAGAAATAGGGTTAACCCAATTTTTTACATATATTTTTACTTTTTTGCCTGCTAAAGATGAATCAATGGTTATGGGGACCTCTTTATTTAAAGCCATTGCAGGGACATCTATATCTTTTCCTGCAACTATAACAGGCGCAACGTATTCAACAAGCTTTACGCTTACAGTTAAGTCTGCCTCGGAAGCATTTGAAAGAGTTGTTTTTGTTGTAGTTCCTTCTTTTACGATTACAACGCTTTTATATTCACCATTGATAAATGTATACATATCATAGTTATTTCCATCGGTCTTAGCAGTTAAAACGCCGCTTGCAGGGGTTTCGGAAGTGGTTGCCACAAGATAGTATGCACCCGGTTCAACGTCGGTAAGGTCCAAGTCGTATGTACCGCCTGCCGAAATTGTTACTTCGCCGAAGTTTTTAACTGAATTATCTCTTTCGCCCGTTACGATGTTGAGTTCGCTCACAGTCCAGCCGTCTTCTTCCTTTGTCCATACGTCGCCGTTTTCAAGGTTAAGGTACAAATCACCAACCATGCCTACTTCTTCGGCGGGCTCACCGTAGCCGTAGTGCCAGCCGTTGCCGTTGGTACCGTTTTCTCCGTTGGTTCCATTTGTGCCGTTTGTTCCGTTGATACCGTCAACGCCATTCTTGCCGTCGGCGCCCTTTAAGCTTTCCAGCCACTCTGCCTCGGTGCCCTCAAAGCCGTGTTCCACTGCAATTTCATAAGCCGATTTACCGTCGTTACCGTTCTCACCCGAACTACAGGCAGCAAAGCCCACAACGCCGAGCGTCATTGTTGCGCTCAATGCAAGCGCCATAAGTGCTTTTTTGATTTTCATTTTGTTTACCTCCTGAATCTTTAGTTAAATAGTGAATATATATTAGGTTAAAATTAACTAAATGTCAAGTATTTTTAGTTAATTTTGGCTAAAATGTTAGCTATGATTAACTATTTTAAAAAGTCATTCGGGAACAAAATAAAAGATTTGCGTGAGGACAGGGATATGTCGCAAAGCCAGGTTGCTGCGCTTATTCCAATGAATCAGTCAAATTACAGCAAGATTGAGCGTGACGTGCAACAGCCTGATTTGTTTCAGTTAAAGCGTATTGCGGAGATTTTCGGTGTGAGTTGCGATGAACTGCTTGAAATTAAAAAAAGTCCCGAAGATGTGGCAAGGGATTTGGAATTTGCAAGGCGGGTCAGCGAACTGTATAACCATATTTATAATAAATAGAAAAAAGCGGCGGCGAAACATAATGTTTCGCCGCCGTAAACGTTCTGATTAACCATGTATTTTATTTTCGTTTTTAATTAAAGACTTTTATTTAAAAATTCCGACATTTCGCTCTTTGACACATATCCCAAAGACTTTGCGCTCATTTCGCCCTTTTTGAATACGGCTACAAGGGGAATGCTCATTATGCCGTAGCGGGCGGAAAGCTCCATATTTTCGTCGATATCAACTTTTATAAACTCGGCTTTGTCGCCGAACTCCTCTTCCATTTTTTCCATTACGGGCGCAAGCATTTTGCAGGGACCGCACCAGGTTGCGAAGAAGTCGCAAACAACGGGCTTTTCACCCTTTATAAACTCGTCGAATTTTTCGGTGTTCAATTCTGTCATTTCAGTTCTCCTTTTGCTTTAAGTATGAGTATATGTCGCTTATTTTAACCGCCTCCGAAGAACCGTCCGACATATTTTTTATATTGACTTCGCCCGACTGTAGCTCGCTTTCGCCGATTACGGCAACGAACCTTGCTCCCAACTTGTCCGCATATTTGAGCTGTGCCTTGACCGAACGCTCCATGTGGTCGATTTCTGCGGAAATGCCGGAGTTTCGTAATGCCTGCGCAATTTTGAAGGCTTCGGCACGGGATTTTTCGTCCATTCCGGCAATATAAATTACGGGCTTTGGTTCTTGGGGGTACTCAACTCCCGTGTTATCCATAAGCAACATAAGCCGCTCTATTCCGGCCGCAAAGCCTATTGCGGGGGTTTCGGGACCGCCGAGCTCGGCAACCAGGCCGTCGTACCTGCCACCGCCGCAGACAGTGCCCTGTGCGCCTATCTCGTTTGACACAAACTCGAACACCGTGCGGGAATAGTAGTCGAGTCCACGCACTATGCGGGGATTAACCGTATACTCCACGCCCTGCTCTTTAAGCATGCTCTTGACCTTTTCGAAGTGGGTTTTGCAGTCGTCGCAGAGATAGTCTAAAATCTCGGGGGCGTTTACGCCGATTTCCTTGCACCTTTCCTCTTTGCAGTCGAGCATACGCAAAGGATTGGTATCGAAGCGGGTGCGGCAGGTTTCGCACATTTCGGAAAGGCGGGACTTAAAATATTCCTTTAACGCCCTGTTGTAGTCGGCACGGCAGCTCTTGCAGCCGATTGAATTTATTTCGAGCTTCACTTTTTTGATACCGAGTTTATCAAGGAATGACGATGCGGCGAAAATTACTTCCGCATCCGTTTCGGCAGACTTAGAGCCGAACACCTCTATGCCGAACTGGTGAAATTCCCTGAGCCTGCCTGCCTGAGGGCGCTCGTAGCGGAAAGCAGGGGTCATATACCAGGTTTTTACGGGCATGGGAGTAGATGACAGACCGTTTTCAACAAACAGTCTTACCGCACCTGCAGTGCCTTCGGGCTTTAAGGTTATCGAGCGGCCGCCCTTGTCCTCGAAGGTGTACATTTCCTTGCCGACGACGTCGGTGGTTTCGCCCACTCCGCGGCGGAAGAGCTCGGTATGCTCGAAAACGGGCGTGCGTATTTCCTTTATATTAAACACGCGCGCAACCTCTTTTGCGGTTTGCTCGATATATTGCCACTTATAGCTTTGGGACGGCAAAACGTCCTTCGTACCCTTCGGAATGTTAATCATAAAAAATCCTTTATAAAACGTACTTTTTAAGGTCGCGATTTTTAACTATATTTGCGAGGTGTTCTTCAACGTACTTTGCGTTGACTTCGACTGGGATTACGGGATAGTCGTTGCCGCCGGCGTTGTAAGAGATATCTTCAAGAAGATATTCCATGACCGTGTGCAAACGCCTTGCGCCGATATCCTCGGACGTGTTGTTTATATCCTCGGAAATTTCGGCAATCTTTTCTATTGCGTCCGAAGTGAATTTTAAGTCGATATTATCCACCGAAAGGAGAGCTGCGTACTGCCTTGTGATTGACGTTTCGGGCTGGGTTAAAATGCTGATAAAATCCTGCTTGGTAAGGCTCTTTAACTCCACCTGTATGGGGAATCTGCCCTGAAGCTCGGGGATTAAGTCTTCCACCTTCGATACGTGGAATGCGCCCGCCGCAATGAACAGAATGTAGTCGGTTTTAACCGGACCGTACTTTGTCATTACCGTGCAGCCCTCGACAATGGGAAGAATGTCGCGCTGAACGCCCTCTCTCGAGACGTCTGCGCCGTGGTTGCCCTTGCCGGCGATTTTATCTATTTCGTCAATGAATATTATGCCGTCGTTCTCTGCACGGCGTATTGCCTCGGCGTTTACAGCGTCGTTGTCGATGAGTTTATCGGCTTCCTCGGCAATTAAGAGATTTTTGGCTTCTTTAACGGATATCTTGCGCTTTTTGGTCTTTTTGGGCATGAGTCCGCCGAAAACCGAACCCAGGTCGATTGCCGCACCGCTGCCGGGGGAGAGCTCCAAAGGCTTGGGCATATCGGCAACTTCGATTTCGATTATCGTGTTGTCGTACTTGCCCGAGTGTATGCCCTCCACAATCTGCTGCTCGAAAACTTCCTTTGCCGTCTCGCCACGCTCATCCTTTTTCGTTTCAACGAGCACCTTTGCGATTTTGCGCTCGGCGACGGCTGTAGCCTTGTAGCTGACCTCCTGCGTTTTTTCCTCCTTTACAAGGCGGATTGCGCACTCAGCGAGGTCACGCACCATTGACTCGACGTCACGACCGACGTAGCCGACCTCGGTGTACTTTGTTGCCTCTACCTTGAGGAAGGGCGCTTTTACGAGGCGGGCAAGGCGGCGGGCGATTTCCGTTTTACCTACGCCCGTGGGACCTTTCATTATAATATTTTTTGGCGTGATTTCGTCTTGAAGCTCGGGCGAGAGCTGACTGCGGCGATAGCGGTTTCTGAGGGCTATTGCCACCGCCTTTTTAGCCTCGTCCTGACCGATTATATGTCTGTTTAATTCGTGAACAATTTGTTTGGGGGATAAATCCATTTATAATCTCCTTTGCTCATACAGAGCGCTAAAAATTGCAGAGATGCGAGCAAGACAAGGCGCGCGAGCATTTTGGAAGGGAGCGTACTAAAACGTACGTGACCTGAACAAAAGCGGAGCGCAACACAGTATTGCGAAGTATATATGCAATTTTTAAATCACCTCACACTTTATGTTGTCGTTGGTGAATACGCAGATTTCACTTGCGATTTTGAGTGACTTTTTTGCAATTTCTTCGGCGGTATAGTCGGTGTTCTGATATAGAGCACGTGCCGCCGCTAAGGCGTAGTTGCCGCCGCTGCCTATTGAAGCAATTCCGTCGTCGGGCTCGATTACTTCGCCCGTGCCCGAAACGATTAAAAGGGTGTCTTTATCGGCAACTATCATCAAGGCTTCAAGCTTTCTTACCGCCTTATCCGAACGCCAGAGCTCGGCGAGCTCAACCGCAGAACGCATGAGGTTGCCCGAAAACTTATTGAGCATGCCCTCAAACTTTTCGGAGAGCGAGAATGCGTCTGAAACGGAGCCCGCAAAGCCCAAAATAACTTTGCCGCCGTAAATTCTGCGTACCTTTTGCGCACTGTTTTTGAATATTACGCTCTCGCCCATGGTAACTTGTCCGTCGCCTGCGATTGCCGTTGTGCCGTTCTTTTTTACGGCGCATATTGTCGTAGCGTGAAATTCCGTCATATTTACTCCTTAAAACTCAATGCGTGTTGAGTTTTTCTTTGTACTCTTTAATATTTGTAAGCGCACGTTCCGCCAAATAGGCGTAACGCTCTTTTTTATTTCTGATAACTTTTTCTGGGCTGCGAAGTATTCCGAAGTTGGCATTCATGGGCTGGAAATCCGCATTTACCCCAGATATATGTGACGACAAAGCTCCCGAAACAGTAGTGTTATCTGGAATTTGCGGCACTCTGCCGCCCAGCTTTTCGTATAAGTGTATCGCCGCCAAAATACCGCTTGCGGCACTCTCGACGTAGCCCTCTACGCCCGTTATCTGACCCGCAAAGAAAAGCTTGGGGTTGTCCTTGTGCGAAAAGTCGGCGTTGAGGCACTGTGGCGAATTTATAAATGTGTTGCGGTGCATAACTCCGTAGCGCAGGAACTCTGCGTTTTTCAGAGCGGGTATCATAGAGAATATGCGCTTCTGCTCGTGGAATTTCAGGTTCGTCTGAAAGCCCACAAGGTTGTACGCCTCGCCCTCGGCGTTCTCCTTGCGGAGCTGCAATATTGCGTAAAAGCGGTTGCCGTCTTTATCTTTCAGACCCACGGGCTTGAGCATTGCAAAGCGTAAGCTATCCCTGCCTCGGGCCGCCATCACTTCTACGGGCATACAACCCTCGAAAATTTCACGCTTTTCAAAGTTATGCAATTCAGCCCTTTCGGCGTTCAAAAGCTCGGTAACGAAGTTTTCGTATTCCTCTTTTGTAAGCGGGCAATTTATGTAGTCGTCGCCGCCCTTGCCGTACCTGTCGCCGAAAAAGCACTTGGAAAAGTCAAGGCTTTGCCGGGAAACTATGGGTGCGGAAGCGTCGTAAAAGTGTAATTGCCCCCCGCATATGCTCGAAATATCGGCTGAAAGACTATCGGTTGTGAGCGGTCCCGTGGCGACTATGCACCAACCTTCTGGAATAACCGTAACCTCTTTGCAGATTACCTTTATATTTTTATGATTCTTAAGTTTTTGCGTGATATATGCTGCGAATTTGTCTCTGTCGACCGCAAGCGCTCCGCCTGCGGGCACTTCAGCCGCCGCTGCCGCTTGCATTGTCAGCGAACCCAAAATACGCATCTCTTCTTTAAGAAGTCCGCAAGCGTTGGAATATGCGTCCTTGCCCTTTAAGGAATTTGAACACACGAGCTCGCCGAAGTTTGAATTTTTGTGGGCAGGAGTGAAGGACTGCGGCTTAATGTCGTACAGCTCCACCTCTATACCGTGCTCGGCGAGATAATACGCCGCTTCCGAACCAGCAAGTCCCGCACCTATTATCTTAACCGTCATTTTCCGTTTCGGGAATGGACTCCGAATAGTCGCACTCCTTGGAGGAGCACTTTATTTTTTTGCCCTTACGTATTAAAAATTTGCCGCACTTGGGGCACTTGTCGCCCGTGGGAACGTCCCAACTCAAGAACTTGCAGTCGGGATAACCCGTGCAGCCGAAGTATATCTTGCCCGACTTGGAGCGCATGCGCCGCATAGGCTTGCCGCAGTCGGGGCACTTGCCGTCTGTGCGCTCGCCCTCCCGAGCGTTGCCGTCGGGGGCTGTTTGCGGCTTTTTAGCGCCGCATTTTCCACATTCGAGGTAGTTGCCGTACTTGCCCCGCTTTAACACCATTGCGCCGCCGCACTCCCCGCAGACCTCTGCCGTAATCTGCGCATCGAAGGGCAGAATCGACGAGCAGTCGGGATAGTTGGGGCAGGCGAGGAATTTGCCGAACTTGCCGCTCTTTACAACCATGTTGGCGCCGCACTTGGGGCAGCGGATTTCGGAAATTTCAATTTCGCTCTCGCTGACTATGTTGGAGCAGTTGGGATAGTTGGAGCATGCAAGATATTTGCCGTACTTGCCCATGCGCCTTATCATGGGGCTGCCGCACTTTTGGCAGATTTCCTCCGTAGCCTCGTCGCCGTCTGTGGAAGCCGCCTTGAGCTGCTCGGCAAATCCCGGATAGAAGCCTGCGATTATGTTGTGCCAGTCTACGCCGCCGCCCTCTATTTTATCGAGGTCGTCTTCCATTTTTGCCGTGAAGCCGACGTCCATTATGTCGGTGAAATACTTTACGAGCATATCCGTTATCTTATACGCAACGTCGGTGGGCACCATATATTTGCCGTCTTTTGCGACGTACTTGCGCTTTGTTAAAACGGAGATTATGGAAGCGTAGGTTGAAGGTCTGCCTATACCCTTTTCTTCCATTGCCTTTACGAGTGAGGCGTCGGTATATCTGTAGGGAGGGTGAGTGAACTTCTGCTCCATGTTAAGCTCTAAAAGATTGAGCCTGTCGCCCTCGTTTACGGGAGGAAGAAGCTTTGCGTTCTCCTCGTCCTCGTCCTTATCCTTAATATCCTGATATGCGGCGGTATAGCCTGCAAAGAGCATTGCTTTGCCGCTCGCCTTAAAGCTGTAGCCCGCACTCTCCGCCTCAACCTGCATCGAGCTGTACTGCGCTTCCGCCATCTGCGAGGCGATAAAGCGGTCGTACACGAGCTTATAGATATTGTAGTGCTTTTTGTCGAGGTGAGGCTTTACGCTTGCGGGAGTTATGTCAAGGTTAATCGGACGGATTGCCTCGTGAGCGTCCTGTGCGCCCTTTTTGGTTGCGTAGTAGTTGGGCTTTTCGGGCGCATACTCATGTCCGTAAGTCTTTTTTATAAATTCAAGAGCGTTATTCTGCGCCTCTTGGGCTATGCGGACGGAGTCCGTTCTGATATAGGTTATGAGTGCAATATGGTCGCCGCCGACGTCCATACCCTCGTAGAGGTGCTGAGCAACAAGCATTATCTCGGGCGAAGACATACCGAACTTATTTGAAGCGTCCTGTTGAAGTGAGGAAGTTGTGAAAGGTGCGGGAGCGTGCTGTTTTGTTACGCCTTTTTTAACTTTTGTAACCACAAACTGTCCCGTGCGAACCTTTTCCGCTACTTCGTCGGCGAGCTCTTTGCCTATGCTCTTTCCGCTCTTTTTATACTGATAGGTTGCCTTGAAAGGGGCGTACTTGCCCTCGGTATCCTGTAAATTTGCGCCGAGCACCCAGTATTCTTCGGGCACGAAGGCGGAAATCTCCCTCTCTCTGTCAACTATAAGGCGGAGGGCAACCGACTGAACTCTGCCCGCCGAAAGACCGTTTTGAATACGGTTGTTCAAAAGGGGAGAAAGCTTGTAGCCGACGAGTCTATCCAAAACCCGGCGAGCCTGCTGAGCGTCCACAAGGTTGTAGTTAATCTTGCGGGGATTCTTTAAAGCGTTTTTTACGGCAGTTGGCGAAATCTCGTTGAACTCGATGCGGTTCAATCCGTTTTCGTCTAACCCTAAAACGGTTTGCAGATGCCAGCTTATCGCCTCGCCCTCTCTGTCGGGGTCGGTTGCAAGGTAAACGTTGTTGCAGCTTTTAGCCTCGTTTAAAAGCCTTTTAATTACTTCCTTTTTGGAAGCCGTAATTTCGTACTTCGGCTCGAAGCCCGACGTAATTCTGACTCCCAGCGACTTTTCGGGCAAATCTCTTACGTGACCGCCCGATGCGTCCACCTTGTACTTGCCCTTTAAATACTTTGAAATTGTTTTTGCCTTTGAAGGCGATTCTACTATTATAAGATCCATAAAAAACCCAAATATTTGTATTACTGCGGAGTGCAACAAAGTTAAGCGAAGTATATACGCAGTTTAAATTACGCTGTATCTGTTGCCGCCGAGGCGACATATCAATCCCTTAATTTCAAGTGAAGAAAGAATGGGGATTAATTTATAGGACGGAACGCCCATATTTTGCGAGAGGGTCGGCAGAAAAATTTCGCCGCTCTCTTTAATTATGGCGTAAGCCTCTTTCTCGTCGTCGGAAAGTGTGACGATAAAAGACGGTTTTAAGTCTAACCCGAAAGCCGAGAGAATGTCAAGCGGATTTTGGCAGAGATTTGCGCCCTGCTTTATAAGATTATTGCAGCCCTCGCCCGAGCTTACTCCGATATTGTAGGGGAAAGCGAAAACCTCTCTTCCAAAATCGGCGGCAAAATTTGCAGTAATCAATGCGCCGCTCTTATCTCCCGCAGACACAACCAGCGTACCCGCAGAAAGTCCGGCTATTATGCGGTTGCGGTAGCGGAACAGAAAGCTCTGCGGAGCGACTGTAGGATAGTATTCCGAGATAAACAGTCCGTTTTGCGCCACAGCTTGCAGCTGCGGACTCGATTGAGGGTTAAGGTGGTCGAAGCCGAATGCTATAACCGAAACCGCAAAACCTTGCGCTCCCTCGAGCGCAGCGCTGTCGGCACCCTGTGCAGAGCCCGAAACTATTAAAAAGTGTTCTGAAAGCTCGTTTGCAAAGCGTTTACACTGTGCGAGAGAATTTGGAGTTGTGCGTCTTGAACCCACGATAGAAAGAGAGCGGCGTCTTAAAAGTTCTCTTTTGCCCTTAAGATACAGTACTATGGGCGGTGTGGGTATATGTTTTAAAAGCTCGGGGTAGTCGTCCGAGGCGTAGGTAACGCACTCCACGCCCCTTTTTTCCAATCCGTCGAATATTTTTTTGCGGAAAGCGGGGTCGTTAAACTTTTCCCTCACTTTATTATATACGCCGATGCCGCTTCTTTTAATCAGCAAATTTTCACAAGCCGTAAAATCGGGAGTGTAGCTCATCAGAGCGGAAAGAGAGGCGTATTTCTCGTTATAGTTCATTTCGCAAATAGCCGAAAGTACTATTAAGTTTTGCTCGGCATCGGTGTAGGTCATCTTATTCCCGCCTCGTAGCTTCTGTATGAGGCAGCCTCGAGAATGTGTTCGGGCAGGATTTCTTCGGAGAATGAGAGATCGGCAATAGTTCTGGCAACTTTAATTATCCGTGCCCGAGCCCTTGCGGAGAGGTGCAGATTTTCGTATGCCGCCCTTAAAACGCTTTCGCACTCGGGAGAAAGAGAGCAGTATTTTTTAATCTGCTTATCACCCATATTGGCGTTTATCATACCTTCCTTTTCGCCACTGAACCGTTCATGCTGGATTGTGCGAGCCGTGTTAACTCTCTTTTTTACTTCTGCGCTTGCCTCAGCGCTGCTATCGCCCGCCAGCTCGTCGTACTTAACGCCGTCAACCTCTACCTGTATATCTATTCTGTCCATTAAAGGACCTGAAATTTTAGTTCTGTATTTGTTTATCTGCGCCGGAGTGCAGGTGCACTGAAGGTACGCCGAACCGTAGTTTCCGCAGGGGCATGGGTTCATGCCCGCACAGAGCATGAAATCGGCAGGGTAGGTCACCGCGCCGCCCGCTCGGGTTATTGTAATTTTTCTGTCTTCAAGCGGTTGACGAAGGCTCTCCAACGTATGACGAGAATACTCGGGAAGCTCGTCCAAAAAGAGTACACCCTTGTGCGCCATTGAGATTTCACCCGGGCGGATTTTATTGTTACCTCCGCCGCAGAGAGATACGGTTGTAGCTGTGTGGTGGGGAGTTCTGAACGGTCGGAGCGATACAATCCCCTCCTCCGAAAGCTCGCCCGCAACAGAGTGAATTTTTGTGACTTCCAACGCCTCGTCGAACGTCATATCGGGCATGATTGTGGGAATACACCTTGCAAGCAGCGTCTTGCCCGAGCCCGGAGGACCGACAAATAGAATGTTGTGACCGCCCGCAACGGCAATCTCTAAGGCTCGCCTTGCAACCGCCTGCCCACGGACGAGAGATAAATCGTAGTCGTAATTTTTAAGTTCCCTTACCGCAGCGTAACCACGGTGGGCGACGGGGGAAAATTGCGCTTCGCCATTTACGTAAGCAACCACTTCCTTTAAAGAGGACAGCGCATACACTTCAAGCCCCTCGATATAGCTTGCCTCGTTGGCGTTTGCCGCAGGTATGACGAACCGCTTAAAGCCCTTGTTTCTTGCCGAAATGAGTATGGGCAGCAGCCCCGTAACGGGGCGGAGTGCGCCGTCAAGCGCAAGCTCACCCAAAAATATTATGCCGTCCGTGTCGCAAAGAAGCTGGTCGCTCGCCTTTAAAAGGGAGATTGCAATGGGCAAATCGTACTGCGAACCCTCCTTTTTTATGTCGGCAGGGGCGAGGTTTATTGTGATTTTATTGATGGGAAATATAAATGCGCTGTTCTTTATTGCCGAGCGCACACGCTCCTTACTCTCTTTGACAGCCGCATCGGGCAGTCCCACCAAGTCGTAGGAAACCATGCCCTTGTTTATATCCGTCTCTATTTCAACGCCAACGCCCTCGAGCCCATTCAGCGCATAACTCAAAATTTTGGAAAACATAAATAATCCTTATTTTCATTTGTAAAAAAAGCTCCCACATAGAGTGGGAGCTTTTTTATTATTTCACTTCCTTAATCTTAGCAGCCTTACCGGTGAGCCCACGCAGGTAGTAGAGCTTAGCTCTTCTTACCTTGCCCTTGCGGACAACGGTTATATAGGCGATTTTGGGCGAGTGCAGAGGGAACGTTCTCTCTACGCCTACGCCGAAGGATAATCTTCTTACCGTAAAGCTTTCACGGATTCCACCGTGCTTTTTAGCGATTACAACGCCTTCGAAGTTCTGTACTCTCTCTTTTGTACCCTCGATGACCTTGAAGCCGACCTTAACGGTGTCGCCTACATTGAATACGGGAACTTCCTTTTTCATGCCTTCCCTTTCAATGGCTTCAACTAAACCTTTCATGACTTTACCTCCTTAAACGTGACATTCTTGCCCTTTTGGGGTAGAGGACTGCCCGAAGTCGAAGACTATAATAACACACACTTTTTTAAATTGCAACTGTTTTTAGGGGGTGTATCGCAATTTTCACACAACGTGCCGTTGACCCAAGTATCTTTATGACTTTTCTACTTGACCGGCGTTAGAGCAAATCAAACTTATATATAATATAAGGTATGGCTACACAAAGTTCTTGGTGAAACTTCTTCTGTGTATCGGGGTCAGGCCGTGCGCCTTTATTCCCTCAATATGCTTTGACGTGCCGTAGCCCTTGTTGCTCGAAAAATCGTACTGCGGATAAGTTACGGCAAGCTCGTCCATAAGGCTGTCCCTGAATACTTTGGCAACGATAGAGGCACAGCCTATGGTATAGCTCTTTGCATCGCCCTTTACTATGCTCATCTGCGGAAAAGCTATGTCGAGCTTCATATTGCCGTCGGTAATTACAAAGTCGGGCTTTATATTTAGCCCCTCCACCGCATTTTTCATACACAGCTTTGTGGCCTCTAAAATATTGATTTCGTCGATTATTTTCGGTTCGATAAGTGATATATGGCAGGCAATCGCAGTTTTTTGTATCTCTTTTGCAAGCTGTTCCCGCTTTTTTGCCGACAGCTTTTTACTGTCGTCCACGCCCTCTATTATTCTGTCGAGCGGCATTATTACCGCCGCACAAACAACGGGACCTGCAAGCGGACCTCTGCCAACTTCGTCCACGCCGCATATGTATTTATAGCCCTTAGCTATAAGCTCTCTTTCGTACTCTAATTTATCCATATTCTTAAAAATCAAGCCCTTCAATATCTGCGGCAGTATCTAAAGTTATGCGACCGAGCTTGCCCTTTCTGAAATCGTCTACAACCGCACGGATTGCACGCTCGTAGTCGTATTCGTTTCCACGCAGTTTAAAACCCCGCTTTTCGCACACCTTATCTAACATTTCGTTCGGTGTTCCACCGTCTATGCCGTAGCGTTCGAAAAGTCTTTGGGGGTACTTTTCCTGCAATTCTTTAAGTAAAAGCAGGGCGATATCGTCCAAATCGAGGATATCGTCGTTTATGCTTCCTACAAAGGCGAGGTGCGCCGCAAGGTACTGATTTTCGAATGCGGGCGGCATTGTGCCGGGGGTATCCAAAAGCTCGAAGCTTTCACAGCGGATCCACTGCTTTCCCCGAGTTACGCCCGCCTTGTCGCCGACCTCTGCGCGGCGGCTGCCCGCAAGCAGGTTTATGAGTGTGGATTTGCCCGTGTTGGGTACGCCCGCAATCATAAAACGGAACGTTTTATTGCAGCCTTTCTCTAACGCCTTTGCACGCTTTTCTGCCACTAATTTTTCAATTGCACCCGCAATATCCCTGCGTGAGTTGGAATTTACAGCATTTATTTTAACCGCTTCCGCACCCTTTTTGCGGATTATATTCAAGAGTGCGTCTGCACGTCCGTCGGCAAGGTCGCCCTTGTTTAAAACGTACAGCACGGGCTTATTGTTGGCTAATTTTTTGAGTTTGGGATTGAAGGAAGCTGCCGGGCAGCGTGCGTCGAGCACGAAGATTATCCCGTCTACAAGCGACAGGTTATCCTGCATCATGCGCATTGCCTTTGTCATATGCCCCGGGAACCACTGAATAGTTTTCATTCGTCCTCCTTCAATAGGTCCGGACGGCGTGAGCGCGTGAGCTTTTCACTCTGCTCCCTCCGCCATTCGTCCACCTTTTTGTGGTCGCCGTTCAAAAGAACGTCGGGCACGGCAACCCCCTTGTACACTGCGGGGCGGGTATACTGCGGATATTCCAACCCGCCCGAGGCAAAGCTTTCGTCTACGAGCGAGCCGTCGGAGATAACTCCGTCTACGTACCTCGCAACGCAGTCGGCAATTACCATGGCGGGCAACTCTCCGCCCGTTAAAACGTAGTCGCCTATTGAAATTTCCTCGTCGATATACAGGTCGATTATCCGCTGGTCTATGCCCTCGTAGTGTCCGCACAGCAATACGAGGTGCTCGTATTGCAACAGCTCGAACACCTTACTCTGCTTAAAGGTCTGACCCTTGGGTGACAGGTAAATTCTGTGCGCCTTATGTTCGGGGTCAACCGCCTCGATTGCCGAGCCGACGGGCTGGGGCATCATCACCATTCCCGCACCGCCGCCAAAGGGATAATCGTCGCACTTTGAGTGCTTGTTTTCGGCATAGTCCCGTATGTTTACCACGGATATATTGAGTTTTCCCGCATTCTGCGCCCTGCCGAGTATGCTCTCGCTAAGAGGTGCGAACATTTCGGGGAACAGGGTCAATATTGTTATTTTCAAACGGACACTTCCTTGAACCGCTTTTTATCTACGGTGATTGTCTTATTTTCGATATTCACTTCGAGAATAACCCCCTCCGCTGCGGCAAAGCTGACTTCGCCCTTGGGGGTTTCAATCGTGAATATATCCGTTCTTGCGGGCGTGACCGAAGTCACCTCGCCTATCTCCTCGCCGGAAGACGATATAACCTTACAGCCCGTGAGGTCGCCTATATAGTACCTGCCATCGGGCAGAGGCGGACAGTCCTCCCTGAGAGCCTCTATATCCTTATTTCGCAGAAGCTCGGCGGCGTTCCTGTCGGCAACTCCTCTTAAAGCGACGTACGCAATATCCCCCGCTCCCCGCACGTTTAAAACGGCATACTTTTCGCCCGAAATGTACACCTGTTTTATCTCTTTCAAGTCTTCGGCGTCGTCTAAAAAGACTTTAACCTTAACTTCGCCGCGTATTCCCTGCGGCTTTAAAATTGTTGCAACCGTTAAAAAGTTCATAATAAAAATTATTATATAGCTATTAGAAACGACAAGCAAACTTCGCAGATGCAAGCAAGACAAGGCGCCTGCGGATTTGCGTCGGGGAGCGTACTTTGGCGTACGTGACCCAAGCAAAACGCAAAGGCAACGCAGTATTGCGCCGCATATACGAAGTTAGCAATAATCGCGCAAAAAATTTTGCGCGATAATGCTTAGTTTTTTTCTTTAATCTCTACAAAGTAGCGCTTGCCGCCACGGGGTGTGGACGCACTGACTAAGGTGCGCAGAGCCTTGGCAATTTTGCCCTGCTTGCCGATAACCTTGCCCATGTCGCTTGCGGCGAGAAGCACGGTCACTTCTACAGAAGTTTCCTTTTCTTCAACCTTGTACTCTATCTCGTCCTTGCTCTCGGCAAAGCGCTCGACTACGTACTTAATTAATTCGAGTTCCATAAATATTTCCTTAAAAAATACAATTATAAACTGTGGAGATGCAAGCAAGACAAGGCGCCTGCGGATTACCGACGGGAGCATACATAGACGTATGTAACCGAGGGAAAACGTAAAGGCAACACAGTATTGCGCCGCATATACGCAGTTTAAACTTAGTCTTTCTTCTTTTTATTATTGGTCTTGGGTGCAGAGAGCTTCGTGCTCTGCTCCATTGCGCCGACCTTAACGAGATAGCTCTTTACCGTTTCGGTAGGCTGAACGCCCTTTGCAAGCCAAGCCTTAGCTTTTTCAACGTCGATGTTGATTTCTGCGGGGGTCTTGAGGGGATCAACGTAGCCCACTTTGTCGATGTACTCGCCCGACTGCGCCTTGCGGGAATCGATAACCACGATACGGTAGAAGGGGCTCTTTTTGTCGCCCATTCTGGTAAGTCTCATTTTTACTGCCATTTGTTTTTACTCCTTGGAATTTATATATATTTTTTATTTTTTTATTTAAAACGGAAGTCTTCTCTTTCCGCCCTTCAACTGTTTCATTAACTGTTTTGTTTGGTCAAACTGTTTGAGTAATTGATTTATTTCCTGTACGGAAGTGCCCGAACCTTGTGCAATTCTCTTCTTTCTGGAAGCGTTTATAATAGACGGGTCTACACGCTCTTTTTGTGTCATGGAAAGGATTATCGCCTTGGTGCGCTCTATCTTTCTTTCGTCGATGTCCTCGGCACGGACCTTGCCGCCCAAATTTCCAGGCATCATCGCAAGCAGCGCCTGCGCTCCGCCCATCTTTTTCATGCTCTCGAACTGAACTAAATAGTCCTCTAAGGTGAAGGTGTTTTCGAGCATCTTTTTCTGCATGACCCTCGCCTGTTCCTCGGTGACAGCCTCCTGCGCCTTTTCAATGAGCGTTAAAACGTCGCCCATGCCGAGAATACGTGACGCCATTCTGTCGGGATAGAAGGGCTCTAAATCGCCCAGTTTTTCGCCCACGCCTATAAACTTTATGGGCTTGCCCGTAACCGCCTTTATCGAAAGACATGCGCCGCCGCGGGTGTCGCCGTCGAGCTTGGTTAAAATAACGCCCGTTACTTCGAGCCTCTCGTTAAAGGTCTTTGCAACGTTTACGGCAACCTGACCCATCATGCTGTCGACGGTGAGAAGAATTTCCGAAACGTCTACCGCCTTTTTAATTTCCTCGAGCTCCTGCATCAGCGGTTCGTCAATCTCTAACCGCCCCGCCGTGTCTATAATTACGTTATCGAAGCCCATCGAGCGTGCGTACTCAACCGCTTCCTTTGCCGTTTTAACGGGGTTCTGCGTGCCCTTTTCAAAAACTTCCGCACCCGCATTTTTGCCCACCACTTTGAGCTGGTTTATCGCTGCGGGACGGTATATGTCGCACCCGACCAAAAGCGGCTTTTTGCCGTTCTTTTTAAGGTATGCCGCAAGCTTTCCGCATAAAGTAGTTTTACCTGCACCCTGCAAACCGCACATCATAATCACCGTAGGGGGCTTGGGTGCGATATTGAGCTTCTGATTTTGCGAACCCATTAAAGCGATGAGCTCTTCGTTAACGATTTTAATTACCTGCTGTGCGGGGTTTAAAGACTTTAAAATCTCCTGACCTACAGCCTTTTCGGAAACGTCGGCACAGAACTTTTTGGCGACCTGTATGTTTACGTCCGCCTCTAAAAGAGCCACACGCACCTCGCGCATAGCCGTTTTTATTTCAAGCTCCGTGAGCCTTCCACGCTTTGTGAGCTTTGAAAATATATGGTTTAATCTTTCGGATAACGACCCAAAAATCGACATCTGTCACCTAATCCTATTCGCTCAAGCCGTGCAACGACACGGCTTGTAGCGAGATTGCTGAAGTCGTAAAAACGCTTAACGCTCGAAATGAATCCGAGCTACGTTTTTCGGCGTTAATTATTTTTTGAAATTATCTCTTTTAGCTGCTGTAATTCGTTTGTGAGCTCTACCACGTGGAGCTTACTTTCGTACTCTTCAAGCTGCTTTTTGCAGCCGCTCATGCAGTCGGAAACAGCCTGACGGGTTATGCCCTTTTCTGCGGCGATCTCAGACAAAGTTAAGTCGAGATTGAAATATAAATTTGTAATCTCCTGCTGGGTGGGAGTAAGCAATGCCGAGTAGGCGTCCCACAGCCGCATAAATTCCAATTTGTTCATAACCGTAAAGCTTTACAGCTTGACAAGATTTTATTACATATCTCCGACGCTTGTCAAGTATTTTTACTTGACTAAAATTAATTTTTAAAAAAAGTTTGCGGCGCCGAGAAATCGGCGCCGCTTTATTAATCTATCTGTTCGGGGAACTCGGGTGCGCTCTCGTCGCCGTGACTGTGACCGCCGTACTTGCCGCTCCGCCTGTGGAAATGCAGGGTCGGTTTGTCGCTGTACAGCAACTTTAAGAGTATGGGCGTGAGTATAGACGAAACCAGAATTAAAAGCACTGTCATAATCATAAATTTTTCAGGCAGTGCGTTTGTGCCGAGAACGGTAGCGTTTGTGACCGTTGACGTAACAATAAGCGCAACTTCTCCGCGCGCCATCATTCCCACTCCGCCTATTGCGCTCTCCCGCCAGTTATACTTAAACGCCTTGCAGACTGCTCCGCATCCGATAATCTTTCCTATAAGCCCAACGAGCACTGCAAGCAGGGCAAACAGAATTATTTCGCCGTTCAACCCCGTAAAGTGTATTGCGGATATTCCTATATTGGCAAAGAAGGCGGGCGCAAACAGCGTGTACGTGCACACCTCTATCTTGCTGTCGGCGTAGGCGCTGGCTCGGTGCGCAGTGGAGAGAACAACACCCGCAAGGAATGCGCCGGTTATGTCGGCAACACCGAAAATTTCTTCGGCAATCCAGCTGTACAAAAAGCATATTGCAAGCGAGAATATAGGAATACGGTGGGTGGTCGCTCTCTTCTTTTCCAGCCAGTGGAATATGTAATGTATACCTATGCCCGCCACAAACGCAAACACGAAGAAGCAGACAATCATTATTATAGTACCGTATATCGTGCTTTTAAAAGCGTCGAAGCCGTTCATGTTTCCCGTAGCCGACCCCGCTCTGGCGATACCCGTGACGACGGATAACAGCACTATTCCTATGACGTCGTCGATTATGGCAGCCGACACTATGGTCGTGCCAAGCTTACTGCGGATTTTGCCAAGCTCTTTGAGCACTGATACTGTTATGGCTACGCTCGTTGCGGTTAAGATTGTACCTATGAATATCGAACGGAATATATTTGCCGTTTGGGCAAAGCCGAGACCTATTCCGCCGAACGGCATGGAGATTGCAAAACCGAGTATCATCGGCACAGCAACGCCTGCGCACGCCATTAAAACGGCGGCAACACCCGTGCGTTTGAGCTCGTTTAAGTTCGTTTCTAACCCTGCGGAGAACATTAAAAGCAATACGCCGATTTTTGCAAAAATATCCAGACCGTTTGAAATTGTCACTTCTCTACCGAACAAATCGGATAAAAAGTCGGACATTTCTCCGCTTTGCGGAAGTACAAAAAGAGATGTGTACCCTTTCCCCTCAAAGCCTATAAGGCTGAATCCGCAAAAATCGCCGAAGATTGCAGGTCCGATTAAAATACCTGCGACGATAAAGCCGAGCACCTGCGGTATGCCTATTTTTCTGAATAAGAGACCGAGTAGCTTACTGCTTAATAAAATTATTGCAAGAACCGCCGCAAATCCCAGCGCAGTATTGCCGTCAAACATACCTGAATTTCACATCCTCTGTAATATGCACAAATTATATCACTAATACTTTCAAAAATCTAACGTTTTAAAGGCGGTGATCGCTTTTTAAAAATTTTTTAAATTTTTTTTGAGTTACCCCTTGACAAGCACCTTTTGTATGCTATAATAAAACCAAGAAAAGAAAATAACTCACAAAAAATGTTAAGCGCTAACATATTTTAAAAGTGTGTTTTGAATGATGCAGGAGGAAAGCTTATGAAAAGGCTAAACCCGAATCGCACCATTACTCAAAAAGGCAGGTAAAGACCAATGTACCACTTCATTTCAGAGGTTACAATCTGATACGGTTAAAAGTTTAGCAACCATGCCGAGGTTGCAGGGTCCATAGACCGATTAGCCGAAAGGCAACCGTGTGAAAGTATCCTCGCAATCAAAACTGAATAATTTAAATATATAGCCCCGTGGAATTCACGGGGCTTTTATGTTACGGTTATTATAAACTTCGCAATACTGCGTTGAACTCCGTGCCGCCTTGGTTATGTACCTCCATGTACACGCCCTGCGGCGGTACTCGCTCGCCTTGTCTTGCTTGTTTCTAATGACCGCAGAATTGCTTTTGTTTCTAATTCAAGCAGACTTACTCTTTCTACTTGCCTCAATAATCGGTTCTGCCAAATAAAATTTGCTCACGATTTTCGTGATTGTCAAGCATTTGTTACGATTTATAGGTATAATATTTACGAAAATATTTGAAAAGATTGTAATTAAAATAAAGGAAAAAATTATGAAATCACAGTTGGAAGAACTATATTATGCCAGCGAGGGGCTTGTAGAAAGAATAAGTGTAAGTCGGGAATATAAAAAAGTTAATGAAGAGTTTGAAAAGGTTTATGAGGGGTTGCTTGAAAGTCTTAACGAAGAGCAAAAGAAATTGCTTGACGAATTATACTATTTATCGGGCGGGCTGGAATCGGAAGCGGGTATAACTCACTTTAAAGAGGGATTTAAGTTTTGTATGCATCTTATATTTGAAGGAATAAGCAAGTAAAAATTATATTCCTTCTAATTCGTCAAGGGTTAAACTGAAGCTCGGGATAAAGTGCTCGAAAAAGTAATTTACCTCGGGCATTTTGCGGGAGAGCAAATCCTCTTTTATGGATTTTTCGGCTTTTACAAACTCGTTGTTGCCGCTGCGTAGCTCTTCAAGGCACTTTACGTACGCCGCAAGCCTGTCCGCCGCCTTCATAAGAGAATATTCAACGGAAGTTTCATCCGGTTTTACCGATTTTTCTATCTCTCCCCTTAATTCCTCGGGCAGGGTTAAAAGCAGTTTATCGCATGCCCTCTCCTCAAGCTGCTTGTATGCGCCGTGTATGGAGTTGTTGAAATACTTTATTGGCGTGGGCATATCCCCCGTCATAACCTCGCTGCACTCGTGATAGACGGCGTACAGCACGCACTTTTCGGCGTCTGCCTTTCCTTTGAACACCTTATTATTTATTACTGCAAGTGCGTGTGCGAGCATAGCGACCTGTTCTGAGTGCTCCATTATATTTTCCGAGCGCACCGAGCGCATAAGCTGCCAGCGCTTTATATACTTCATTCTGTCCATGAACGCATAAAAATTGTAGGACATACTTCACCTCTGTAATTTTTATCAATTATATAACATTTTTCCGCAAAATTCAATTGACTTTATGCTTGTTTAGCAATATAATTTGATTATAAATTAAATTCCGTCGGGGGTGCTGTGCAAAACCTGAAACGCACGGCTGAGATTATACCCTTTGAATCGGCAAGGTAATACTTGAGCGATAGGCAAAGAGATTTTTTCGGGCATTCCCTAAATTTTCGGGGAGTGCTTTTATTTTCGGCGGTAAAAGGAGGTCTTTAATGGTTTCTTCATTACTTTCGGCGTTCAGTGAGTATTTCTTTGATGAAATTAAGCAGTACTTTACGAACTTCGACGGGCTTACCAACGCAAGCCGCTCGTCAATGCTGTGGATTGCCATTGCAATCACTCTTGGCATATTGGTGTGCAAGCTGGTAATTCCCAAAGACAAACAACCGCTGGTAAACAAAATTAGCTTATGCGCTATCTTGGCATACGTTGTTACTGCGATTGTGCTCTTCACCGTTTGTTATTTCCTCGAGGTGAAGGGCGAAGAGGAATACTTCTTCCCCCTGCTATACTATCCTCTGCTTGTATTTGTACTTGTAGCCGTAGGCAGCGCTCTGGCAATTTACTTGAAGCCCTTAAAATGGGTTAAAATCACTGCCGCAAGCCTCACCGGTGCGGCACTGATTGCAGCGGTGATATGTATGGGTTTCCACTTTGCCAGCGGAGATTATATCGAGCCCAACTGGTTTGAAAGCGCAGAGGACGTAAATTCAATCGGACTGTACATTTCCGCAGTCATTCTTGTTGCCGTCATTGCGGCGTTCGCCATTATTTTTGACAGAAATTCGACGGGCTGGGACACACGCTCGCTGACTTTTGCGGCGGTATGCGTAGCTATGTCGTTTGCATTATCCTACATAAGAATATTAAAAATGCCTTTCGGCGGTTCGATTACTTTTGCTTCAATGCTGCCGCTTATGCTCTTTTCGTATATGTACGGTATGCGCAAGGGCGTTATCGCCGGTCTTGTTTACGGCTGTCTGCAGGCAATTCAAGACCCCTATGTGGTGCATCCTGCGCAGTTCGTGCTTGACTACCTCGTAGCCTTCTCCGCTCTCGGACTTACGGGTATGATAAGAAATTTCAATCTGTTCAAGGGCAATGCAAGAGCTCAATTTGCTCTCGGTGCAGGTATTGCAGGAGTTTTACGCTATATTGCTCACTTCTTCTCGGGAGCGTTTGCGTTCGGTTCGTTCGGCGTATGGTATGCAGAATACTGGGAAGGTTTCAACAATGCCTACGTATATTCGCTTATATACAACGCACTGTATATAGTGCCCGAAGTTATTACGGTAGTGGTTATCGGCGTACTGCTGTTCACTTCCAAAAACTTCACAAAGCAGGTTGACCGCTACATCCTTCTCGGCAGCAAGAAAGCCGAACATGTCGAAACCGCAGAAGCAACGACTGCAGAGCCCGAACACGTTGAAAATACAGAAACAACGGCTGTAGAGACTGAACGGGCTGAATAAGCTAACATATAAAATAAAAAGCAGCAGGCGCAAATTTGCGCCTGCTGCTTTAATTTATACAAATTGTAATATATCAACTAAAACAGCAAATCCTAATATCGCAACAAACCCTACGGCGTGGATAATTGCCTCCACCTTTCGGGGTACGGGCTTGCGGAAAATCCATTCTATTAGGCAGAATATTACTTTACTGCCATCGAGTGCGGGTATGGGCAAAAGGTTGAACACGGCGAGATTGACCCCTATATATGCCGCAATTTCAAAGAAACTTTGCGCCGATTGCGTGGCAATCTGGCTGGTCATTTTTATGGTTGTCACCGGTCCGCCCATAGCGCTGAGACCGATATGTCCCGTTAAAAGTTCGCCGAGAATTTTGAATATTGTGCCGGCAATCCGCCAGGAATACTGAAAGGAGTGACCTATCGTACGGAAGAACCCGAAGCGGTAGCTTTGTACCCCTAAATCGAAGTAGTACGAGTATGTGGTGTTGCCCTCCTCGTCTTCGCCCACAGGCACGCCGTACGTACCAACGCCTAAGGCTCGCCACAGCTTGCTTGTTTCGGTTGAGCTTGAAAAATCACAGCCGGCGTAAAGCTTAATTTTTACTTCCTGTTCCTTGCCGCCCCTAAAAACAAGAACGTCTACAATTTGCCCTTCTTTTTTACCTTTTAAAGCGGACATGGCGTCTGTTGTGAGATAAATATTTTTGCCCTCTATCTTTAAAAGAACGTCGCCCTCTTCGAGAGTATATCCTATATAGCTGTCGTCGGGCGGGGGCGCAATTGAGCCGACCTTGAACATCATCTGCCCGAATGCGAACATGGATATTATTATCAAAAGAAGGGCAAGCAGATAGTTCATCAGCGGTCCGGCTATAAGCACGATTATCCGCTTCCAGGGCGCCTTTTTGTTGAAGGCGTTCTCGCTTGCGCTCTCATTGTCCTCGCCCTCGAACGCACAGAAGCCGCCGAGCGGCAGCGCACGCACCGAAAAAACTTCGCCCGTACGCTTTGACGTGCGCTTGAAGAGCTTGGGGCCGAAGCCGATTGCAAACTCGTTTATTTTGAATTTCAGAGCCTTTCCGGCGAGATAATGCCCGAATTCGTGCACGGTTATCATTACAAGCAATATAAGTATTGCAAGCAATATTGAGCCGACCGTAGACATTACGCTTATAAATTTATCCAAATAAATTACCTTATTTCAGTGATTTAATTATTTTATCAGCTAATTGACGAGCCGTTTTATCAACTTCGGCAAGCTGTTCAAAACTTGTAACCTTTTCATATTCGGTGACGGATATTACGCCGTCAACCACCCTAAAAATATCGGTGAACGCTAATTTTTTATTCAAAAAGGCATTAACCGCCACCTCGTCTGCGGCGTTCATTACGCAGGGGAGAGTACCGCCCGCCTCGCCGCAGCGTAAGGCCAAATCGAAAAGCGGATAGCGCTTGCGTTCAAGCGGCTCGAAGCCGAGTGAAAACGCCTTGGAAAAATCCATGGGTTCAACTCCGCACGAATATCTTTCGGGGTAAGTGAGCGCAATCTGTATGGGCAGTTCCATTGTGGGATAGCTGAGCTGAGCCAAAATTGCACCGTCCTCGAACTCCACCATTGAGTGCACTATGCTCTGAGGCTGGATTACCGTTTGTATGCGGCTGTACGGTGTGCCGTACAGGGCGTGCGCCTCTATCACCTCGTAGCCCTTGTTCATGAGCGTTGAACTGTCTACCGTTATCTTTTTGCCCATCTTCCAGGTGGGGTGATTTAAAGCCTGCTCGGGCGTGACGTTTTTAAGCTGTTCGGGAGTGAACCCTTTGAACGCACCGCCGCTTGCGGTTATTATGAGCCGCTTTACAGGCTTGGAACAATCAAAATTAAGGCACTGCCATATTGCCGAATGTTCACTGTCCACGGGTACGATTTTGCCGCCGCATTTCGATATTTCGGGCGCAATTATATCGCTTCCGCACACCAAAGTCTCCTTGTTGGCAAGCGCTACGGTCTTACTTGCACGGGCGGCGCACAAGCTGTACTCCAACCCCGCAAAACCGCTTGCGGCGTTGAATACCAAATCTACGCAGTCGAGCTCCGCAGCGGCAAGCGCACCCTCCCTATCCTCCGAAGCTAACGCAGAGTGTTCGGGCTTGAATTCTTCAACCTGCCGAGTAAATTCCGCAGACGGCGAATTTGAAACGAGCGCAACTATTTTAAACTTATCGGGGTGGGCCCTTACCACTTTTAAAACCTGCCGCCCGATTGACCCGCAGCTTCCGATGAGCGCAATATTTTTCATTTATATTATACCCGTTAATGTTATTTTTAATGACAACGCCCCACGATTATCCGCGGGGCGATTTTTCCATAAATATAAGTATATACGGAATTTAAGCGATTATTGTTCCGAATACCAATAAAACCACTACCGAGCAGTACAGCATGCTGTCGAAACGGTCTAAAACGCCGCCGTGTCCGGGGAGAAGTTTACCCATGTCCTTTATGCCGCACTCCCGCTTTATTGCGCTTTCGAACAAATCGCCTATCTGCGCCATGACGGCGGTTGCAATGCCCACTAAAATAAATGTGACGATGGGTGCGATTCTGTCGCTCGGGAAGTAGAGTTCAATGCCGTTGTAGCCGCCCCAAACGCCCGTTCCGAGAGGTCCGATAATGAGGTAAGCGAGGATTCCGCCGATAATTCCGCCGATAATTCCGCCTATTGCGCCGATAACCGTTTTATTGGGCGAGAGCTTGGGTGAAAGCTTCCAGGGAAGCCATCTCTTTAACAGAGAACCGAAAACAAATGCGCCTGTGTCGCACAGAACGGTTGCCATAAACAGCACGAGTATTGCCGCCATTGAGTTGTTTCCAAGATGGTTTATCGAGGAAAGCACAGCCGACAGTATGCCGCAGTAAAGCATACAGAACACGCAGGATATCGTGCCCTTAACGGTTGAACGAATGGGATCGAACACCGAGGTTGCCATAAGGAACATAACATAGACCACGAATGCAACCACGACGGCAAGAAGTCCTGCCTGCATGGTCATTTGAACGACTACGTTCAGCGGAACGACTACTGCCGCAAAGGCTATTGTGAATGCTCGCTGTGGGAAGGAAATTCCGCCTATCGCCCTGATAAACTCCATGCTTCCGAGAACGGATATTGCACAGAAAAGCACGTCGAAGCCGAGAGCGCCGTACCCTTGGGGCACAACCCATTTCATGGCGCACAGTGCCACCCACGCCACCAGATATACGGCAGCCGTGATGAGGCGGGGCTTCATATTCTTTTTGCCCTCCTGAGGGGGCATATTAACAGTTTCCATATTATACTCCATTTGTGCAAAACGCAAAAAATTAAACACGTATGCGTAATCTATTGTTTTAAAGTGTCACACCCCGCCGAATCTGCGGTTTCTTTTTGCAAATTCTTCAAGCGCCTTGTCAAACTCGTCGCATGAAAAATCGGGAAACAGCACGGGGGTGAAATACAGTTCGGCGTACGCCGCCTGCCATAAAAGAAAGTTTGAAAGCCGCACCTCTCCGCCCGTTCTTATTATTAAGTCGGGGTCGGGGAGCTCTGCGGTGTACATATATTTGCTTAAAGCCTCTTCGCAAATTTGCTCTCCACACGCACCGAGAGCCTTCACCGCTCGCACGATTTCGGCTCTGCCGCCGTAATTTATGGCGAACGTCAAAGTAAAATCAGCTGTAGCGGGCGAATTTTTTTCGCCGTCCTCCAAGAGCTTTTTAACGTCCGCAGGCAATGGGGAAATATCACCTATAACCTTTACTCTCGCTCCGTTTTTGTAGAGCTTTTTCACGTACACCGAAAAGTACTTTCTTAACAGGTTGAAAATCCCTTCAAGCTCGTCCTTGGGGCGGTTTGCAAGGTTTTCGGTGGAAAGCGTGTACACGGTGAGATAGTTTATTCCGAGCTCTTTTGAATGCCTTGCAAGCTCAATCATGGCGTTCATGCCGGCATTGTGCCCCAACGTTCGGGGCATGAGCCGCTTTTTAGCCCACCTGCCGTTGCCGTCCATAATCAGCCCAACGTGACGGGGCAGAGATGATAGAACCATTAAACGGTCATTATCTCCTTTTCTTTGGCAGCCGCAGCGGCGTCTACCTGAGCCGTTGCGTCGGAAACGGACTTCTCTACTTCCTTTTCGTAGGAAGCGTATTCATCTTCGGATATTAGCTTATCGGTCTTTAATTTTTTAAGACCTTCTAGAGCGTCTCTGCGGACGTTGCGCTGTGCAACCTTGGCGTCCTCACCCATTTTCTTTATCTGTTTGCAGAGGTCGCGCCTTCTCTCCTCGGTGAGCTGGGGGAATACAAGCCTTATAACCTTGCCGTCGTTGGTGGGATTTATGCCGATGTTGGATACCTGTAACGCCTTTTCGATACCCTTTAATAAAGAGGCGTCCCAAGGAGATATTACAAGGCATCTGCCCTCCTGCACGGAGATATTTGCAGTCTGGTTGATTGGCGTGGGTGCGCCGTAATAGTCAACCATTACCTTATCGAGAATATGAGGGTTGGCACGGCCTGCGCGAACCGACGCATAATCTTCCTTTAAAACGCTTAAAGTCTTTGTAAGCTTGTCGTCTAAAACGAGAAGTATTTCTTCCACCTGCTCTATCATATTTTATGCTCCTTATCAATTATTATCGATTACAGTTCCGAGACGTTCCCCGCACACAACCCGCACAATGGAATTTTTATCGTCCAAGCCGAAAGCGATTACGGGGATGTTGTTTTCCATGCACATGGTTGCGGCGGTTGTGTCCATTGCTTTTATGCCGTTTTTGATTATATCGAGATAGTTGATATGTTCGTACTTCTTGGCGGCGGGGTTGAGCTTGGGGTCGCTGTCGTAAATGCCGTCGATATTCTTTGCCATCATAAGTACGTCAGCCTGAATTTCGCATGCACGCTGTGCCGCAGCAGTGTCTGTAGAGCAATAGGGATTGCCCGTACCGCAAGCCATTATAACTACCCTCTTTTTTTCAAAGTGGTGCAAAGCTTTCCTCAAAATGTACGGCTCTGCGACTGAAGTCATTATTAGCGCCGTCTGCACGCGGGTGGGTATGCCACGCTGCTCGAGTGCATCCATCATTGCAAGCGAGTTCATAACGGTAGCCAGCATTCCCATATGGTCGGCTGTTGTGCGGTCCATTCTTTTGCCCTGGCGTCCCCGCCAGAAGTTACCTCCGCCGATAACCAGCGCCACTTCCACGCCCATGTCGTGCACGGCTTTAATCTGCTCTACAACGCCTGAAATTACGCTTTCGTCCAAACCGTGCCCCTGCTTGCCCGCAAGCGCCTCGCCCGAAAGTTTAATTAAAACTCTCTTATATTTGGGTGTCATAAAATCTCCTTTTATACTCACTCCACGATATTATAGCATACCGCAAGATAAATTTCAATTATTTTCCATAAATTAAAAGAAAAAGGTTTACTACATAAAAAATAGCGCCGGCAAAAAACAACAGCGCCACTATTTATTTTTTATCAGTTAAACCTAAAAGATAGTCACTTGAAACTCCAAAATACAAAGCACATTTGCGAATTGCGCTTTCCGTAGGCTCGGATTCTCCGTTCACCCATTTTGATATAGCCCTTTGGGAATATCCTATATTTTTTGCAAGCTCTTGTTGGGACACCTTTCCATCTGCCATCAATTCTTTAAGTGTTTCACTAAAACTCATACTTAAATTATAGAACTATAATGCTAAAATGCTTGACTTAAAACTATAGTTTTAATATAATATTTTAGAACTTTAGTTTTAAAACGGAGAAATGCAAATGAAAAATGAAACACCGTCTTGCAATAATTGCAGATTTTTCATACAGCACTATATAAGACGAACAGATTACTTGCAAAAGACAAAGTGCGGGCACTGCACTATAAGGCGGCAAATGAGTTATAAAGAATTGCTGAAATTTCCGTTTGCGGAAGGCTGCGATAAATGGGAACAAGCTGAGCCCATAATTAAAACGCAAGAGCAAATGTATAGGGAATTAGAAGATATGTATATTTGTCTGAAAGTTTTAATTTCATACATATACGACACATAGCCTAATATCTATGGCGGTGCAGAGATGCGAACAAGACAAGAAGAGTGCGTAAGCGACGACGGGAGCGTACACAGAAGTACGTGACCGAGAAGTGCGCAAACTCGACGCCGTATTGCGAAGTATATATGCAGCGCAGCGGCAGCAAGAAATAAAAAAGGCGGAGCTAAACGCTCCGCTCATTTTTATTTCTTCATTGACTCAATCTGTTTTGCAACTTCGTCTTGAAGGTTTTCGTTCTTCTTTTCAAGGCCCTCGCCCATTTCAAAGCGGGCAAAGCGTGCAACCTTGAACTTGTTGCCGATAACCTGCGCTACGGTTAAGCTGTCGTCCTTGACGAAGGGCTGCTCGAGTAAGCAGTTGTCCTGATAGAACTTGCCGAGCTTGCCTTCGACAATCTTTTCAAGAATGTTTGCGGGCTTCGACGCATTCTTCGGGTCGTTCTGCATCTGAACGAGCATAATTTCCTTTTCCTTTGCAAGAACATCGGCGGGAACTTCCTCACGGCAGATATAAGAGGGCTTGGAAGCGGCGATTTGCAGAGCCACATCGTGCAGAACCTCCTCTGCGCCTGCGGTGAAGGCAGCGGCGTCTACCATAACGCCTACTTTGCCGCCCATGTGGATATACGTTTCAATCTTGCCTGCGTTATCGTAGATTTCGAAGCGGCGGATTGAAATTTTTTCGCCTATAACGGCGGTCTGATTTACGATAAAATCCTTAACGGTTTCGTTGCCGAGCTTGCATCCGTTAAGAGCTTCTACGTCGGCGGGTTTATTCTTTGCGATAACTTCCGCAACTGCGTCCACAATGCCGTGGAACTTTTCGCCGCGGGAAACGAAGTCGCTCTCGCAGTTGATTTCAAGGAGAACGCCCGTGCCGCACTTAGCGCATACGAATGCGCCTACAACGCCTTCGGCGGCAATTCTGCCTTCCTTTTTAACAGCCTTTGCTATTCCGCGCTCACGGAGCAGCTCGGCAGCCTTTTCCATATCGCCGTCTGCGTCGGTTAAAGCCTTTTTGCAGTCCAGCATGCCCGCACCGCTCTTATCGCGGAGCTCCATTACGTCCTTTGCAGTGAATGCCATATATACTCCTTTTTTCGCGCAAATCGTGCAGTAGCGCGATTTGTCGCGATTTTTTATAATAGTGTCGTAAACCGCTCACGGCTGAAATCAATCCAGCCTACGGTTTTCGGCGTTAAAAATTTTTAAATTATTCTGCTGCTTCTTCAGCCGCTACAACCTCTTCGATATCGGTTGCGGGTGCTTCGGTTTCCTCTACGGGAAGTACGGGAGTCTCGCCCTGGTTTGCCTCGATTACGGCGTTCGCAATGACCGAAGAGATAAGCTTTACGGCACGGATTGCGTCGTCGTTGCCGGGGATAACGTAGTCGATAACGTCGGGATCGCAGTTGGTATCGGTGATAGCAACTATGGGGATATTGAGCTTTCTTGCCTCGGCTACGGCGATATCCTCGTTATGAGGGTCAACTATGAACATAACGCCGGGGAGCTTGGTCATCTCTCTGATGCCGCCGAGGTTGGTTTGAAGCTTATTAAATTCTTCCTTTAATTTTGCAACTTCCTTTTTGGGAAGAAGGTCGAACTCGCCGCTTGCCTCCATCTTTTCAATCTTCACCATTCTGTCGATACGGCTACGGATTGTTTTGAAGTTGGTGAGCGTGCCGCCCAGCCAGCGGGAGTTTACGTAGTACATGCCGCAGCGCTCAGCCTCTTCCTTGATAGCGTCCTGAGCCTGCTTTTTGGTGCCGACGAAGAGTACGGATTTGCCCTCTTTAACTGCTTCGCATACGAACTTGTAAGCTTCCTCGATGAGTTCGACGGTGAGCTGAAGGTCGATGATGTGAATGTCGTTTCTGGACGCATAGATGTATTTGTCCATTTTGGGGTTCCACTTTCTCGTCTGGTGCCCGAAGTGTACACCTGCTTCGAGCAGCTGTTTCATAGAAATTACTGCCATATTATTCCTCCGTTTTGCCTCCCCGCAGGCGCAGCTTTTATCGGCGCTTAGGCGGCAATTATAAGATTTTTGCCGTCACGGAGCGCCCGCCCCACGGGTGTGAATTTTTATAGCCTCGTTATTTTAGCAGATAATATTATATTTGTAAAGAAATTTTGCGGTAAAATTTGTAAAAATAATGCCGTGCGACAACTGTCGCACGGCTTATATCTTTATACTACTAACCGCCTATTAATTTTTGTGCTATGGTAGTTAAATTCCAATCCAGACCCAACTGCCCCATGAGTCCAGTAGATTCAAATAGATTGAACTGGCTGAACACCACTACCGTTGCAAGGGATATGGTTGACATTATTTTGATTAAGATATCAAGGGAAGGTCCTACGGTATCCTTTAAGGGGTCGCCTACGGTGTCGCCGACTACGGATGCGTCGTGTGCGCTGCCGCCTTTCTTTTCGCCCTCTACGCCGCCGGATTCGATATACTTTTTAGCGTTATCCCATGCGCCGCCCGAGTTGCCGCAGAAGATTGCAAGCATTATTGCCGAGATTGTTGCGCCGATAAGCACGCCGGCAACGAACATTGCGCCGAAGATAAATCCCGTAACAAGGGGGAACAGTATGCAAACAACGCAAGGTACTATCATTTGTTTAATTGCGCCTGATGAAGAAATTTCGATACAGGTCTTGTAGTCGGGAAGAACCTTGCCCTCTCTCAATCCCTCGATTTCGTTGAACTGACGGCGAACTTCGTCGACCATTCTTCTTGCAGCCTTTGCAACCGCATTGATGAGCATACCCGAGAACATATAGGGCAGAGCCGCACCGCACAGTGCGCCGCAAAGTGTCATGGGGTTAATAAGGTTTAAAAGCAAGCCTTCAATAAAGTCAATCTCTTGGAACGCAAACAGGTAGCTTGTCATAAGCGACAGAGCGGCGAACGCAGCCGACCCGATTGCAAAGCCCTTGCCGATTGCTGCAGTGGTGTTTCCGACGGAGTCGAGCTTGTCGGTTATCTCGCGAACTTCGGGTTCAAGGTAGCTCATTTCGGCAATGCCGCCGGCGTTGTCGGAAATAGGTCCGTAAGTATCGACGGAAACGGTTGCGGCAACGAAGGAAAGCATACCGAACGCTGCGCACGCAACGCCGTACATACCAGCAACGGCATAGCTACCGAATATTGCAATGGCAAGTATTACTACGGGAAGCATACAGCTTATCATACCGGTTGCAAGGCCCTGCGTTATGTTGAGTGCAGAGCCCTCTTTGGAAGCCTTTGCAATGCCCCTTGTGGGCTTATAGTCGTAGCTGGTGTAGTATTCGGAAACAATACCTATTGCTATACCTGCAATAATACCCAAAACTGCCGCAACCCAAGGGGATAATGCGCCAAGACGGAAGCCTACTCCCTTGAATATCTCTTCGCCCATGCCGATACCTTTATCAGCAAAACTGAGGAACATCCATATACTGAGTCCAGCACCCAATACCACGGTTACACCCGCAGATATCCAGGTAGCTATATTCAGCTCTCTATGCACGTTTTTGGATAGCTTGGGTTTTAATACTATATAGGAAATACCTATTATACAGGCAAGAAGTCCGCAACCCGCAAATACGAGCGGGAACAGCATCATGGATTGAAGGAATGCCTTATCGGTCACTATGTTGTGCATGAACAGCTCCCCGGCAAGTATTACGGCGGAAAGGATTGCGCCCACATAGCTTTCGAGAAGGTCACTGCCGAGACCTGCAACGTCGCCCACGTTGTCGCCTACGTTGTCGGCGATGGTTGCGGGGTTGCGGGGGTCGTCCTCGGGAATGTGCTCCTCTGTTTTACCAACAAGGTCTGCGCCCATATCGGCAGCCTTTGTATAGATACCGCCGCCAACTCTGTTGAACATAGCGATAATCGAGCAGCCGAGAGCATAGCCCGAAAGAGTCATTGTGAAGTTATTTTCAAGACCTATGAAGTTTTTGGTAACATTCTGTTCAATGATATTGTTAATCTGACCTGCGCCGAGACCGAAAATAAGGTACACGAGCACTACACCCAAGAGTGCAAAGCCTGCAACGCAGAGACCCATAACCGTGCCGCCCTTGAAGGCAACCCTTAAGGTCTTGCCGAGGTCTTTACTCTCTCTTGCCTTATTCGTTACTCTCACGTTGCAATAGGTGGCTATTTTCATGCCGACCCAGCCTGCTGCGGCGGAAAGCGTTGCGCCCATTATAAAGGCAATAGCCGCCTGCCAGCTGATAATTATAAGTACGAGTACTGCAACAACTGCGCCTATGATGGCTACGATTTTGTATTCGTACTTTATGAATGCGTTTGCGCCGGTGCGGATTGCCGAACCGATTTCCTGCATTCTCTCCGTGCCCTCTTCCAGCTTTTTAACGCTGAAATAGTTGAACGCCGCATATGATACCGCAAGAATTACTGCGATGCCTACGACGATCAGAAGAAGGTTAATTCCCATAATTTACTCCTTATGTTAAATAATACGCCACAATTTTATCACATTGTTTCAAATAATTGCAACGATTTTTAATATATTGAAAATAAAAATTTGAAGCGGCGCAAGCGTTCCGCTTGCGCCGCCTATCTTTTTAATCTGTTACTTCGTCAAATATAGGGTCGTCAAAAAATTCTTTTAACGATATCCCCATTGTTGCCGCAATTTGATAAACAATATCTATCTTTGTGGTACTATTTACACACCGTACTAATAGATTTATTGTTGGACGAGGAATACCGCTTTGTTTGGATAATTCATATTGAGTCCAACCCCTTTCATCAAGCAATTTCTCTATGCGCTTACTTACTGCTTCAATCAGCTTCATTTAATTCCTTTAATTTATTAATTGACATTTTTAAAGAAATTATAAATGAAATTAAATATTTGTTAGTTAAGCCAGAATAACGCCTTGACTAAAACCGTTATTTTTGATAAACTAATTTGGGGGAGGTTATTATGGGAGATACAGAAGAGTACGTATGCGAATTTCGGGATATATGTAAGGTATGTAATGAAGAATGCAGAAAATTTGTGAAAGCGTTTAATGACACCATTGAAAAAGATAAGCGGTCAAAATATACTGAAAGCGACAGGCAATTTTTACAGACGTTGATTAATATGTTTAAAAAATAATTACGGCGGCGCAATAATTTGCGCCGCCGCCTTTCAAATAGTATTGCCCACTAAATTTTAATAAAAAATTAAATCTTTTTGTAAATCTTCTCCATAGCCGCAATTGATTTTATAATTTAAAATATTTTGAATATTTTTTATACAGAAAATGTACGGCTCACACTGAATATCTTCAGTCCCCGCTCCCGGAGGTCCGTGATGTTCAAAATCAAATATAAGGCTAATCACATTATCTTCAATTTCATAAGATGAAAAACCTATTATTTTGTCGCTTGACGAGTGTAAAAGATTAATCAACAAAAAAGAATATCTGTTAAAGTAATGCTCGGTTTCGAGCAAGCGCAAAAACTCCGCCGCTTCAGCATGTGGTGTTTTTTCAGGATCTCCGTAACTTTTTGTTGCAAGCTTTTCAATCCCTTCTTCAGAATTAATAATTACGCCGTTGGGAATAGCTAAAGAATATTCTACACCGCGATTAAAGGTATTAAAAGAAAATGCAAAGCAATCGCCGACAATTTTTAAATCGAATTCTTTGGGATAGTTTTTAAGATTTTCAAGATTATTATAAATTTCCAATTCAATTTCCAATTCGGTAAGCTTTCCCTCTTGCTGTTCAAGCCGGCTTTGCGCATCTTCAACTTGTTGCTGTAGATCTTTCATTTTCCTTTTTAGATCTTCAATTTCGCTGTTAGACGAACAAGCTGTGAAGGTAAATATAAGAGCAACTGCCGCTAAAAGGCATAAAAACTTTTTCATTGTTTAATCCCCTTTGCGTTTTATTCTTCGCCGGCGAGTTGTGCCTCTCTTTCTGCAACGGCGAGCGCCTCAATCATTTCGCCGATATCGCCCATTATGAAGGAATCGAGGGAGTACAGCGATAAGCCTATGCGGTGGTCGGTGACTCTGCCCTGCGGGAAATTGTAGGTGCGGATACGCTCGCTTCTGTCGCCCCTGCCTACAAGGCTCTTGCGGTGTGCGTCGTACTCGCTCTGGTTTTTGGAATTGTAGTAGTCGTACAGCCTTGAGCGGAGCACTTTGAACGCCTTATCTTTATTTTTAAGCTGACTGCGCTCGTCCTGACAGGTGACTACTATGCCCGTAGGAAAATGGGTTAAACGGATTGCCGTTTCTGTTTTGTTTACCTTTTGTCCGCCTGCGCCCGAGGAGCGGTATACGTCTACACGCACGTCCTCGTCTCGGATTTCCACTTCGACGTCCTCTGCTTCGGGGAGCACGGCAACGGTGACGGTAGATGTGTGAACACGACCCTGCGACTCCGTTTCGGGCACACGTTGCACACGGTGTACTCCGCTTTCGAACTTGAGCTGTTTATATGCGCCCTTACCGCTTATATTTAAAACTACTTCCTTTATGCCGCCGAGCTCGGTTTCGTTTTTATCTACTTCCTCTATCTTAAGGCGGTGGCGTTCGCAGTAGTTGATATACATTCTGTATAATTCGTAGGCGAACAGAGCCGCCTCGTCGCCGCCTGCGCCGCCGCGGATTTCCATTATGCAGTTGCGCTCGTCGTTTTTATCCTTGGGAAGAAGCAGAATTTTCAGCTCCTCTCGGAGCGCTTGCAGTTTTTCCTTGCAGGCTTGCACTTCGTCGGAGAACAGCGCTTTCATTTCGGGGTCGCTTTCAGCCTTTTCGGCTTCGGCGGCGTCATTCATCTCCCTTTCGCACTCGGCGTATTCGGCGTACTTTTGCGCCGTTTCGGAAATTTCCGCCTGAGCTTTGGCTATCTCCGTCCATTTTGCCGTATCGGAAATGACTTCGGGGTCGCTCATTTGTTTTGAAAGCTCCTCGTACCGAGCGTATATATCCTGCAATTTTAAAATCATCTTATCCATCGTAGCGCCTCCGCAGTCTTGCGCATGCAAGCTTTCAGTCGGGTATATTTTAGAACACGATTTTGACGAAGCGATCTACGCCTGCAAGGTCTTTTATAACCATGGCGTATTCACGCTTTTTGAACAGGGCAAGGATTGCCTCGGTCTGACCCTCGCCGCACTCCATTATAAGCATGCCGTCCTTTGCCATATGCGGCTTTATATCGGCGGCTATGCGGCGGTAGAAGTCCAGCCCGTCCTCGCCGCCGTCGAGGGCGACCTTGGGCTCAAACTCACGCACCTCTCGCTGAATTTCGGGGATTTCACCGCTCTTTATATAGGGGGGATTGCACACGACTATCTTGAACTTGCCGTGCACGTTACTGAACATATCGCCCACCACAAAGTTAATTTTAACCTTATTTTCTGCGGCGTTTTCCTTTGCCAGCATTATTGCCGCATCCGAAATATCCGAGGCGGTGACGGTTACTCCCTTGTCTGCGCACGCCTTTGCAACGGCTATGGCTATGCAGCCCGAACCCGTGCACATATCGAGAATTTTATCGCCATGCTCAACAGATTTTATAACCGTATCAGCAAGCACTTCAGTTTCTGGACGGGGAATCAGCGCACGCTCGTCAACCTTTATTTTAAGTCCGTAAAACTCGGTGTCGCCTATTATATACCATAGCGGTTTTCCCGTGAGCCGCTGCTCTATGAGTTCGTTTATGCGCTTGCTCTCCGAGGGCTTTACTTTGCGGTCCTTTGAAAGTTCGCTGCGCTTAATTTCAAGTACGATTGAGTATATCCACTCGGCGTCGCTTTCGTCTATGCCCGCCTTTTCGAACTTGGATTTGGTTTCTTTGAGCATTTTTGAAAGAATTCCGCCCGTAGTGAACGAGGTTTCGGGTACGGACGGATCGGCGTCCATTTCAAGCACCTTTTTAAAGGCGGCGATAGCCACCTCTATCATCTCTTCGTCGGGCTCGCGGGTAGTGAGCGTCTTCTGCAAGAGCATGCCGGGAAGCTTGAATATTTTAACAAACCAATTGTCAAATTTCGCAAGGAGTTTTAAAATTTCGTAGGAAACTCCCGCAAGCACCGGCAACAGCACCAATTCTACTCCGAGCTGAGCGAAAAACCGAAGTATACCGTTGGGGATAGTTTTCTCGCTTATGCCGGTTGCCCAGAGCACGAGCGAGAGCACGAGCACGTTGATTAAAACTACTATGAACAGAAAGGACGTGCCGCACCTGTCGTGTATGCGGGAAGCCTTTTTAACGCTTTCGGGCGTGAGTTCCATTCCGTGTTCGAAAGCGTTTATCGTCTTGTGTTCGGCGCCGTGGTATTTATACAGTCTGCGGATATCTTTTAAAATTAAAATTATTCCGAGATAGGCAAGGAAAATGACAAATTTAAACGCACCCCACAGCACGTATTGCCATGCGGTCTCCTTTAAAACGGGGGCAGCGTCTATTATAAGGTTGGTGAACCAGCGGGGAAGAAATATAAACAGTCCCACCGCAAGCAAAATGCCGAGAAAAACGGAGATCACGGCAACGACGTCCATTACGCTTATCTTCATTTTTTCGGCGAGCCAGCCGGAGATTTTTCCGCCCTCCTCGTCGTCATCGCCGTAGACCGACGCCGAGCGGGTTAAAATTTTTGTACCCCGAAAGAGCGAGACAACCATATTTACAACACCCCGCACAAAGGGAATTTTACTTGCCTTTTTGAGTGCGGGAGAGGGATTGAGCCTCTTCGACTCAATCTGAATGTTGCCGTCGGGGTCTCTGACGGCGCATGCCATGCAGGTTTTGCCCTGCATCATCACACCCTCTATTACCGCCTGACCGCCTATGTACGTGCCGCATTTTTTTGTTTTTTCTTTCTTTTCTTTTGACATATCTACCTTATAATAGCCTGATACACCAACCGCAGAGATACGAGCAGAACGAGAAAAGCGAGCATTTTTGACGGGGGAGCGTACACAGACGTACGTGACCCTGAAAAAAGCGGAGCTTGTCGTACCGAAGGCGTTAGCCTTACAAAGTTATGCGAAGTATATATGCGGTTAGATATTATAAAAGCGGCTTTAAAAGCCGCTTTTATCAGATATTGTAACGTTTCTTGAATTTGTCTACACGGCCGCCTGTATCAACCAACTTCTGCTTACCGGTAAAGAAAGGATGGCACTTGTTGCAGATATCCACCTTTAACGTGTCTACCTTTTTGGTCGTACCGGTGGTAAAAGTAGCGCCGCATGCGCATACAACCGTGACTTCGTGATAATCGGGATGTATTTCGGGCTTCATTATTTTCACCTCGCTTAATTTCTTCTGATGCTAAACCATTATATATAATTTATTTTCGCAAGTCAATTATTTTTTAACGCATATAAAAAATTTACGCCAATTTACGTAAAAAAGTTATGTTTTGCTTTTTAAGTTAAAATCAGTTGCAAAACTCGGTTTAATAGCGTATAATATTCAATAAGTTATGGATAATTGGGTACTTAAAGGACCGCAGATGCTCGTTAAAGAGCAGTCTAGCGTGAATATCGTTTCGCCGACTCAGGTCAAAGTTAAGGTTTCGCACCTGCTTCTGACCGATTTCGACACGCAACTTTTTACAGGCTCAGCCGAACCCGTATATCCCAAAACGATAGGCAGAGCCGCAGTAGGGATAGTTACCGAAGTCGGCGAAAACTGCTACGGTATCGAAAAGAACCAGAGAGTGTACTTTGAGCCGACCCGCCCCTGCGGGCAGTGCCTTGAATGCAGATCGGGAAAGCCCAAAAATTGCACGTCGGTTATAACCGCAGGCAAGGATTTTGACGGATTTTTGCGTGATTTCGTAGTATGCGAATACAGCGACGTGGCACCCCTCCCCTCCTCTGTAGACGACATGAAGGCGCTGTGCATAGAAGCCGTGGGAATTGCCGAAAATATTTACGACAAACTCAATCTTTCCGCAGGACAGAGAGTAGCCGTCGTAGGCGCAGACGTCATGGGTAATATCATAGCTCAGGTTTTGCAGTACCACAAGCTTATCCCCATTGTAATCGACGACAATCAGGCAAACCTTGACAGGATTAAAAAGTGCGGTATATATTATGCCTTTATTGCCGACGACGACCTTAAGAGCAATATTTTAAACGCCACTAGCGGACATCTTTGCGATGCAGCGGTGTACAGCGGAGCTTCCAGCCTTCCCCTCTCGCTCTCCACAAGACTTGTCGGGCACGATAAGACGGTGGTAATAGCGAGCATGGCGGCAATCAACGCACCTATGGACGTGCACGACATTCTCGCCAAAAACCTTACGGCGTTCGGCGTTTCCAACGCCTACGACTACACCGATGCGGTCATAAACATGATTATCCACGGAGCGGTGAACGTAGATCTGTTCGAAAAAGAAATTTTAAGCGAGTTCGACCCCGCCGCTCTCCTCAAAGAACGCTGTTCAAACTCGTCATCCCGCAAGGGCAAAATGACTATTCTTAAAATGATTCTCTGATTCTGCGCTAAATATCAAAATGCGCATTTTAAAAAATATATTTTCACTTAATTTTCTGTATATCCTTTTAATTGCGGCGCAGGTTGCCGCAATTATTTTTTTATGCCTGTACGTGCCCGCCGTAATACCGCTCGCTGCTGCATATGCCGGCACTTTTCTACTGTCGGCAATCACTGCGGCGGTTCTGCTTGCCCGTGGCGGCGGCTCGGAAGCTAAGTGCGCCTGGTTCGTGCTGATTGCCACACTTCCCGTGGCGGGGTCGGTCATCTACCTGTTGGCGACGGCAAGGGGTAGAAGCTGCGGGATTTTAAAGGTGAACGCCGGAACGCAGGCAAACTTAAGCGCATGCGCAAATACAATGTGCGGAACGTGTGCGGCGGGATACGACAGCGCAATTTATTTTAAAGACGGCGCAACACTATTCGAGAGGCTCTTTTCGGAAATAAAGAGGGCTAAACTGCGTGTATACGTTGAATTTTTTATCGTATGCCACGGGCATATATTCGATTTATTCGTCGAGGCAATCCGAGAGGCAAAGCAAAACGGCGCAGAGATAAAGATACTCGTCGACGGCGTCGGGTCGGGCTTTAAATTGCGCAGGAGGGATATAAAAAGGCTGAAAGAGGCGGGCGCAGAGGTAAAGGTTTTTCACCGAATCACCCCCTTCCCCCGCTCCCGTTTAAGTTTCAGAGACCACAGAAAGATTGTAACAGTAGACGGAAAGCTTGCCTTTACGGGCGGGATCAACCTTGCAGACGAGTACGCAGGAATCGGCAGTCCGTACGGCGTGTGGAAGGACACGGGGGTTGCCCTATTCGGCAGCGTTGCAAAAATTTTTGAAGGTATGTTTTCGGCGATGTGGAACGGCAGTGCGGAACTGAATTTTGAGAGCGGCGGCGAGCACGTCTGTCTGCCATACTGCGACAGCTCGCCGAACAGAAGATTTTGCGAGGAGCTGTACGTGCAGAAAATCAGTGCGGCGAAGAGTCGCATACACATAATGACGCCCTATTTTTGCGTGAGTGAAAAGCTTGCCGGAGCGTTGCAATTTGCGGCGCAACGGGGCGTGGACGTAAAAGTTATTATTCCGCATATACCCGACAAGCGGTATGCCTTCGAGCTATCCAAGGCGTGTGCGCAGACCCTTGCACCGAGCGGCGTTGAATTTTACGAATTTACCCCGGGTTTTATGCACGCAAAGGTAGTTGTGTGCGACAGCGAAGTTTTTTTGGGCAGTTATAACTTTGACTTCCGCTCCATGCGGCTCAACTACGAGTGCGGCGTTATGTTAGACGGAAGCATATGCGACGAGGTCGAACACGATTTTAAAGCCTGCCTCTCTCTTTCTCAGCCGCTGACGGAGGGCAGAATTTCGCCCGCCAAGCGCTTTTCACGCTTTATTTTACGCCTGTTCGCCCCGCTGATATAAGATTGACAAAATGCAATAAAAGTAGTATCATTTATTATAATTTAAGGAGTTGATATGAAACTTTTAATTGCTTCGGATATACACGGTTCGGCAAAGTACTGCAAAAAGCTTTTGAACGCTTTTGAGTGTGAACGTGCGGAAAAGCTTGTACTGCTCGGAGACATACTCTACCACGGACCGAGAAATCCACTACCGGAAGAATATGCGCCCGCCGAGGTTGCAAAGCTTCTGGGCGGTGTGAAAGAAAAAATTATATGCGTGCGGGGCAATTGCGACAGTGAGGTTGACCAGATGGTTCTGCCATTCCCCGTGCTTTCGGATTACGCCGCAATATTTGCCGACGGCGTGAATATTTATCTGTCGCACGGGCACAGAGCCGTGCCTCCACTCACACCTTCTGACGTGTACGTTACAGGGCATACCCACGTACCGCAAAGCACCCGAGAGGAAGGCTTTTTGCATCTGAACCCCGGCTCGGTATCGCTGCCTAAGGACGGGAACAAAACACGTGGATATATACTTTTCGACAGCGGAACGTTTTACTTTAAAACGCTTGACGGAACAGTTTACGATAAAGTTTAAAATTAAAACGCCGTTCGGGCATCCGAACGGCGTTTTAATTTTGTTTTTACTCGCAAAGAAGTTTGTTGAACAACAGTACCCAAATTGCATCGAGCCAGCCTACAAGCAAACCACCGAAAGTTACGATAATCGCAACAACGACGTTGAGGATGTTGGCTCTCCTTAAAACTGCAGACCATCTTACGATAATCTCAACGAACCAGTTGACTACGGGGATGATGAGCAGAAGTACCTGAATCAATTTGCTTTGTTTGTGGAACCACTTATCCATTTTACAAATTCTCCTTTCTGTTATATTAATTATATTATATCACTACCAAAAATTATGTCAAGAAAAATGTAAAAAAATTAATAATTTAATACTGCTGTTAATTCTACCCATAAAAAAAGCGACCGCATTACGGTCGCTTTTTTATTAAACTAATTCGATAATTGCCTCTTCGGCGGCATCGCCTCTGCGGTTGCCGAGAAGATAAATACGGGTATAACCGCCGCCCTGACCGAGCTCTTCCTTTCTCTGCGCATACTTGGGTGCGATTTCGTTGAAGAGTTTTTCCATGAGCGGATGCTGAATGTCGGCGGTGCGCTCCTTGAAGTCCTTTTTCTTTTCGTTGAAAGGCTTAACTTCCTGCAAATCGTAGAGCTTACCCATGAGCGCACGGCGGACAGCAAGCTTTTTGGGGCTGTCCTTAACGTTCTTCACGGTAACTTCCTTGCCCTTTTTGTCGGTAGTTTTTACGTCGAACTCAATATTGTCGTCGTAAACTTTGATTGCCTTGGTTATAATCTTTTCAACGTAGGGCTGAAGCTCCTTAGCCTTTGCCTCCGTAGTGGTTATCTTTCCGTACCAGAGAAGTTCGGACGCCTGACCTCTTAAAAGCGCCTTCCTTCTTTTTGCCGTTCTTCCTAATTTACCGGGCATAATTTAGTCCTCCTTGTTTGAAAGTGAAAGTCCGTAAGATGCGAGTTTGTTTATTACCTCGTCCAAAGACTTTCTGCCGAGGTTTCTCACTTTCAGCATTTCGTCTTCGGTTTTCTTTGTTAAATCTTCCACCGTGTGTATGTTTGCACGCTTTAAGCAGTTGTAGGAGCGGACGGATAAGTCCATGTCCTCTATTGCCATTGCAAGTATCTTTGCCTGCTTGTCGTCCTCGTTTTTAACGAGAATATCCATGTTCTTTATCGACTCCGAAAGGTCAACGAAGATGGAAATATGGTCCTGCATGATTTTTGCCGCAAGCGATACGATTTCCTTTGCGCTGAACGCACCGTTCGTCCAAACCTCTAAAGTGAGTTTGTCGTAGTCGGTATTCTGACCTACGCGGGTGTTTTCAACCGAGTAGTTCACCTTTTTTACGGGCGTATAGATAGAGTCGATGGGAATGTAGTCAAGTAGCTCCGTACGGGTGTGGTCTGCGCCCTTGTAGCCACGGCCTCTGCCGATTGTTATTTCCATGTCAATCTTGCCGCCGGCGTCTATGGTGCAGATATGCTGATCTCCGTTTATTATCTCAATCTCCGCATCCTCGGCAATATCACTTGCCTTAACCTCGCAGGGACCCTCTTTGTAGAGGTGCACTATTTTTACGTAGTCTTTATCGGTTACCGACGTTTTTATGGCAAGCGTCTTTAAGTTGAGGATTATTTCGGTTACGTCCTCTTTTACGCCTGCAACCGCCGAAAATTCGTGTTTTACGCTACCGTCCATAAAGCGTATACCCTGCGCCGCCGCTCCGGGGAGTGCGGAAAGAAGAATACGCCTTAAGCAGTTACCTATTGTGAGACCGAAGCCCTTTTCAAGGGGTTCTACGACGACCTTTGCGTACGCTTGGTCTTCGCTTTCCTCCACTTCGATTTTGGGCATATCCATTTCGATCATAAAACTTCCTCCTTAATTTTATATTTTTACTTGGAGTACAGCTCGACAATCTTATGCTCTGCAATCTGACTGTCAATATCGTCCCTTGCGGGCAGCGATAAAATTTTACCCTCTAACTTTGCGGGATCGAACTCAACCCATTTAGGCATGTTCGCCGCCTTCATCGATTTGATTACTTCAAAGAATTTATTGCCCGTCTTGCTTTCCTTAACGGTGATTACATCGCCTACCTTAACGATAAAAGAAGGAATGTTTACCTTTCTGCCGTTTACAAGGAAATGACCGTGATTTACGAGCTGACGGGACTGAGCGCGGCTTGCGCCGATGCCCATACGGAAAATTACGTTGTCCAGTCTGCGCTCTAAAAGGGAGAGCATGTTTTCACCGGTGATGCCCTTCATGCGGTCTGCCTGCATGTAGTAGGAATGGAACTGACCTTCCTGCACGCCGTAAATTCTCTTAACCTTCTGTTTTTCACGGAGCTGCTGACCGTATTCGGAGACCTTCTTTCTGGCTGCGCCGTGCTGACCGGGTGCCATAGGTCTCTTTTCGAACGGGCATTTGCCCGTGTAGCACTTATCGCCCTTTAAAAAGAGCTTTCCGCCCTCTCTTCTGCAAAGGCGGCATTTAGCCTCTCTGTAAGTTGCCATTTAATTTACCTCCTTATACTCTGCGACGCTTAGGCGGTCTGCAGCCGTTATGTGCTATGGGGGATACGTCGGAAATCAGGGTGATTTCAACGTCGCAAGCGCCGATTGCGCGGATAGCCGATTCTCTGCCTGCGCCGGGGCCCTTTACGTAGACCTCTACCGAGCGGAGACCGTGGTCTTTTGCCGCTTTAACCGCCGTCTCGCAAGCCATCTGAGCTGCGAAGGGTGTGCCCTTACGCGAGCCCTTGAAGTTGAGCGCACCTGCGCTCGACCAGGATATTACGTTGCCCTGAAGGTCGGTAACCGTAACTAAAGTGTTGTTGAAGGTGGACTGAATGTGTACCTGACCTCTGTCAACCTTTTTAAGCTCTCTGCGCTTTCTGGTTGTTGTCTGCTTTTTTTGCTGTGCCATTACCTGTTACCTCCTTACTTAGCGCCCTTCTTCTTTGCAACCGTACGACGGGGACCCTTGCGGGTTCTTGCGTTGGTCTTGGTAGACTGACCGCGAACGGGCAGACCCTTTCTGTGTCTGATTCCGCGGTAGCTACCGATTTCCATAAGTCTTTTGATGTTGAGCGAAACTTCGCTGCGGAGTTCGCCCTCGACCCTTATATTGTGGTCGATATACTCTCTCAATTTAGATACGGTGTTCTCGTCTAAATCCTTAACTCTTGTGTCGGGGTCAACGCCCGTTGCGGCAAGAATTTTCTGGCTGGTTTTAAGACCGATACCGTAGATGTAGGTAAGTCCTATTTCGACTCTCTTTTCTCTGGGTAAATCTACACCGGCAATACGTGCCATAGTAATTACTTTCTCCTTAAAAATTTTTAAATGTGGTGTATGTCAACCGCAAACTGCGCCGCTTGTAATTTGGAATGGTAAGCGGAGCAATAAGCGAAATTATTTTTTGCTTTATACCAAAGCATTTCGCAACTATAAGTTGCGGATATGAGCTAAAACTCACACCTGCCAAAACGCAGAGATACGAGTAAGACAAGGAAAGCGAGGCTTTACGCAGGGGAGTGTACTTTTGCGTACACGACCCAAGAAAACGTAGCTTGACGAAGTATTACGACGTATATATGCGTTTTGAATTAACCTTGGCGTTGCTTGTGGGATTTATTCTTGCTACAAATTACCATAACTTTGCCGTTACGCTTGATAACTTTGCACTTGTCGCACATGGGTTTTACGGAAGGTCTTACTTTCATGATTTTTCTCCTTTTATTCGGCTCAGTTCTTGCTGCGCCAGGTTATTCTGCCTTTGGTTAAATCGTAGGGACTCATCTCTAATTTTACGTTGTCGCCTTCGATTATCCTTATATAGTTCAATCTCAGTTTTCCGGAGATATACGCTGTTATCACGTGCCCGTTGGAAAGCTTTACTTTGAAGTTTGCATTGGGCAGGCACTCTATAACTTTGCCCTCTGTTTCGATTACGTCGTCCTTAGACATTCTCGGTCTCCTCACAGTCTTTTTGGGGGTTGTTGTAGGTTTTGAGTGCGGAATACACTTCCGTATCGAAAACCTGTCTGCCGTCAGCAAGCTTTTCGGCTATCGACTCCGCCCTGTCGGGCAAAAGCTTAAGGTGCTTTATATTTTTCTTTTTGGGTGCGGCGAGCTTTTTGAAGTTACCGTCCACAAGCATTACCGTGCCGTCCGCATTTACGGATTTTATAAGATAATACCTGCCTAAATCTCTGCCCTGCCGGCTTTGACATATGCCGCCCGTTTTGGGCTCTTTTACCTTCATACCGCTCCTTAAAGAGTTAATATCTCCACGCCGTCATCTTTGATAAGTACGGTGTTTTCGTAGTGGGCGGCTGGCAATCCGTCTGCCGTTCTCACCGTCCAACCGTCCGCTCTGTCAAAGTCGACTTTGTACGTGCCCATGCTTATCATCGGCTCTATGCAGATAGTCATACCCGCTTTAAGCCGCATGCCAGTGCCCTTTTTGCCGTAGTTGGGTACGGACGGATCCTCGTGCATGTCTCTGCCGATGCCGTGTCCGACAAGGGCACGAACCACTCCGTAGCCGTGGCTCTCGGCGTGGGTCTGTACCGCATAGCCTATGTCGTACAGCGGCACGCCCGCCTGCAAGCCCTCGATGGCTTTAAAGAAGCACTCCTCGGTGACTTTGACAAGCTTTTTCTTTTCCTCGGAAACGTTGCCGATTAAAAATGTTCTTGCCGCGTCGCCGTTGTAGCCGTTCTTTTCAGCGGTTATATCTACCGAAACTATGTCGCCGTCCAAAAGCACCCTGTCGGAGGGTATTCCGTGAACGACAACCTCGTTGACCGATACGCATGCGCTTGCGGGGAAGCCGCCGTAGCCGAGGCTTGACGGCGTTGCGCCGCACGAGGTTATATACCTGTATACGAGTTCGTCCACCTGTTTGGTGGTCATACCCGCACGGATATTTCTGCCTACGAATTCAAGCGTTTCTTTTACAATTCTGCAACTCTCTCGCATGAGTTCGATTTCGGCTTGTGATTTAATGTATATCATTATTTTATATTGCTGATTTTTATGCAACCGCAGAGAAGCGAGTTATGCAAGGCGCCTGCGGATTTTCGAGGGGAGTTTACTAAATCGTAAATAACCCGAAGAAAAACGTAAAGGCAACACAGCAGAATGATGCTTATATGCGGTTGGCGGGAGCTTTGAGGGCTTCGCAGATTCTTGCGAAGACCTCCTTGGGAGAGCCGTTGCCGTCAACACTTATCAGCTTGCCCTGCGCCTTATAGTAATCTATAAGTGGTGCGGTCTGCTGTGTATATGTTTTCAGCCTTGCTCCCACCGTTTCGGGGTTATCGTCTGCTCGTTGATAAAGCTCCTTCCCGCACTTTAAACAGGTTGTTGCGCCGCCAAGCGTTGATACGTGATAGCTTTCGCCGCAGGTGCAAACTCTTCTGCCGCATATCCTGTCCATGAGAAGCCCCAAAGGAACGTCTATATTCAGGCAGTAATCAATACTTGCAAACTTATCCAGCTCTTTTGCTTGGAAGAGGTTGCGGGGGAAGCCGTCGAGCATGTAGCCGCAACTTGTATCCTTTTGGGCAAGCCTATCCTTTACGATATCGCACGTGACTTCGTCGGGAACAAGCTGACCCTTGTCTATATAAGACTTGGCGAGCTTGCCGATTTTTGTGCCGCCCTTTATGTTGGCACGGAATATATCGCCGGTGGAGATATGCAACAGGTTGTACTTATCTGCAAGCATGCTCGCCTGCGTACCCTTGCCCGCTCCCGGAGCCCCGAGTAGGACAACGTTCATTATTTCAAGAATCCCTTATAATTCTTCATCATTAATTGAGATTCAAGCTGTTTGTCAAGTTCCAGCGAAACAGAAACGACAATCAGAATACCCGTAGTCGAGAACACCGACAGAAGGGAGAGGTTTGTCTGACCGAGGCTTGCGAGCACCATACCCAGAATTGAAGGTATGAACGCAACAAGCGAAAGGTAGATTGCACCGAACAGCGTGATGCGGTTGTTTATCCTCTTTAAGTACATTGCGGTGGGCTTGCCGGGGCGGATACCCTGGATAAAGCCGCCGTTCTGCTGGATTGTTTTGGAGACGTCCTCGGGATTGAACTGCATTGAAGCATAGAAGAACGAGAACGCAAATATCAGCAAACAGAGCGCAACCATATAGATGAGCTGACCGTACCAATAGGGCGATGAACCCGAGAACCACTCGGCTATGCCCGTGAAGTTGGGGGCAGCCATACTTGCTATCATCTGAGGGAAGGTTATAATTGCAAACGCAAAGATGAGAGGCATAACGCCCGAACCCGAAATTTTGATGGGGATTACGGACGACTGACCGCCGTACATCTTTCTTCCCTTGACCTGCTTTGCGTACTGAACGGGTATTCTGCGCTCGGACAGGTCAACCGTGACGATTGCCACGAACTCTATAACCGTAAGGATTACGAAGCCCAAAAGCTCCCAGAATCTTACCGTTTCGCCATTGAAGCCTTTTATCAGGTTATCAACAATGGTAAGACCTGCCGTTGAAATGATACCGACGAAGATTATCATCGAAATACCGTTGGAAATGCCGTACTCGGTAATTCTTTCGCCTATCCACATAACGAGCATTGCGCCCGCGGTGTATACGACGGTCAGGAATATACCGGCAATCCAGTTGGCAGCCTTTTGAGTCATCGCACTACCGGGGACAACGCCGAAAATTTCATAGCGCAGAGCTCCGCCGTTTATAGCGAAACTTACGATAATACCGATAGCCTGAGCGATTGCGAGAACTATGGTGAGATAGCGGGTTATCTGGGCAATCTTCTTTCTGCCTTCCTCGCCCTGTTTTGAGAGCCTCTCCAATGCAGGTATGCCTACGGTGAGAAGCTGGATAATAATCGAAGCGTTGATGTAGGGGCTTATACCGAGCGCAAACAGCGTGGCGTTTGAAAGTGAGCCACCGGTGATTCCCGAAAGCACTTCCAGAAAGTCGTTTTTACCTATTACGCTGCTGAATTGTTCCGGGTCGATTCCCGGCACGGGGATATAGCAACCCAAACGGAAGATGATAAGAAGCAACAGAGTTATCCATATTTTTCTTCTTATCTCTTTGACCTTAAAACAATTTTTTATTGTTTCAAACATGATAAACCTCTTTAAAGGGATTAGCCGTAATCAGTTAAGATACAAAGTATTTTATCCGATTATCTCACATGTGCCGCCGGCTTTTTCGATTGCCGATTTAGCTGTTTCGGAGAACTTAGCCGCCTTTACGGTGAGGGCAACCTTTACGTCGCCCGTGCCGAGAACTTTGAGACCTGCGCTGCCCTTAACCTGCTTTGCAAGTCCGTTTTCTGCAACGTATTCAAAGTCTACAACCGTGCCTGCGGGAACTTCCGCAAGCTGGCTTAAATTGATAACCGTGTAGTGGGTAGCCCACTTATTGTGGAATCCGCGCTTGGGAACACGCCTGTGCATGGGCATCTGACCGCCCTCGAAGCCGGGACGAACGCCGCCGCCCGAACGTGCCCATTGACCCTTGTGACCTTTACCGGAGGTCTTGCCGAGGCCCGAACCGATACCTCTGCCAAGTCTTTTTGCGGGGACTCTTGAGCCCTCTGCGGGCTGTAATGTATCTATTCTCATAACTTACTCCTCCACCTTTTCAACTTTAACAAGGTAGGAAATTTTGTTTACCTGCCCGAGGTTTGCGGGAGTTTCTTCAAGGATTTTATACTGTCTTATTTTTTTGAGTCCGAGAGCTTCAACGGTAGCCTTAACCGACTTAACCTCGTTGGAGGGACTCTTAACAAGCGTTACTTTTATCATTTTACTCCTCCCTTATGCCTTGACCTCTTCCACGGTCTTGCCGCGTGCGGCTGCAATTTCTTCGGGCGACTTCAAATCGATAAGTCCCTGAATTGCTGCCTTTACGCAGTTGATGGGGTTGGAAGTGCCGTGCGACTTGGTTCTTACGTCTTTAACGCCCGCAGCTTCCATAACGGCACGAACGGGGCCGCCCGCAATAACGCCGGTACCTTCGGCGGCAGGCATCATAAGTACGGAACCTCTGCCGAATACGCCGAGTACGGTGTGGGGAATAGACGTGCCCTGAAGGCTGACCTTTTTCATGTTCTTTTTAGCCTGAGCGTTTGCCTTTTCGATTGCTTCGGGAACTTCCTTGCTCTTGCCCATGCCGTAGCCTATCGAACCCTTGCCGTCGCCGACAACAACGAGCGCTGCAAAGCGCATGTTTCTGCCGCCTTTAACGGTTTTGGTGACACGGTTTACCTGAATGAGCTTTTTGATGAGACCGTCGTCTTCCTGCTGTCTTCTTCTGTTATCTCTTCTTGCAGGTCTTTCTTTTCTTTCTTCCATAATAAGCTCCTTTAGAATTTGAGTCCGGCTTCCCTTGCGCCGTCTGCAACTGCCTGTACACGTCCTGTGTAGAGGTAGCCGCCCCTGTCAAAGACAACCGTCTCGATTTTGAGAGCGACAGCCTTTTCGCCTGCAACCTTGCCGACAACCTTTGCGGCGTCGGTCTTGGACAAACCTTCTATCTTAGCCTTTATATCCTTTTCCATAGTCGAAGCCGAGCAGAGCGTTACGCCCTTCGTGTCGTCGATTACCTGAACGTAGATATGATTGAGGCTTCTAAAAACGCTCATTCTGGGAGCTTCCGACGTGCCGCTTATCTTTTTGCGGACACGGGTGTGTCTTCTCAGCCTTTCCTTGTTTTTATCTGTTTTCTTAATCATAATTTCTCCTTTAGGACAACCCTTCGGATTATTAGTCGCTCGCAAGACAAGGCGTGTGCGGCTTTGTTGAGGGAGCGTACAAGAAGTACGTGACCGAAAACAAAACGTAAGCACAACGAAGTATTGCGAGATGAATAATAAAACGAAATTACTTCTTGCCCTTGCCTCCCGTCTTACCTTCCTTACGCTCGATTACTTCGCCCTTGTAGGCTATGCCGTAACCGTGGTAGGGTTCGGGGATTCTTACTTTGCGGATGTTTGCGGCAGTCTGTCCTACGACGACCTTATCAATACCACTGACGGTGATTTCCTTATCTGTGGGGCAGGCAAATTTAATGCCCTCGGGTTCAACGAACTCTACGGGGTGGGAGAATCCCACGTGCATAACGAGCTTGTTGCCCTGCTTTGCAACCTTCCAACCTACGCCGTTGACGGTGAGTGCGATTGTATAGCCCTCGTTAACGCCTACGACCATGTTCTGAAGGAGCGCACGGTACAGTCCGTGCTTTGCGTTGGTGCCTTCGGCTTCGGAAGTGGTTACTACGTGAGCCTCTGCGCCCTCAACCTTGATATCGATATCGCCCACAACCTTTTGGGTGAGCGTGCCCTTGCTTCCCTTTACCGTTAAGAGTCCGTTTTCGAACGTAACGGTAACTCCTGCGGGCAGAGTTACAGGTAATTTACCTATTCTTGACATACTAAATTACCTCCTTACCAGATGTAGCAGAGCACTTCGCCGCCTACGTTTGCGGCCTTTGCCTGCTTATCTGTCATTATACCCTTGTTGGTGGAAAGCACGGCAACGCCTAAGCCGTCCATAACCTTGGGCATATTCTCTACGCCGGCATAGGTACGAAGACCGGGCTTGGATACTCTCTTTAAGCCGTTTATAACGTTGTGCTTTTTGCCTATATATTTAAGGGTTATAAGTATTTTGCCGTTGTAGCCGTCCTCAACGAGCTTTACGTCGTTAACGTAGCCCTCGGAGAGCATTATGTCGGCAATAGCCTTTTTCATATTGGATGAGGGAATCTCAACCGTTTCCTTATTGGCTCTTATTGCGTTTCTTACGCGGGTGAGCATATCTGCAATGGGATCTGTCATCTTAATTCTCCTCCTTACCAACTTGATTTTTTAACGCCGGGAATCTGTCCCTTGTAAGCGAGGTTTCTGAAGCATATACGGCATACTCCGTACTTGCGCAGAACCGCATGGGGTCTGCCGCAGATGGAGCAGCGGGTGTATTCCCTTGTGGAATACTTCTGAGGCTTCTGCTGTTTGTTTATCATTGATTTCTTAGCCATATATTCCTCCTTACTTCTTGAAGGGCATTCCCATAGCCCTCAAGAGTTCTCTCGCTTCCTCGTCGCTCTGGGCGGTCGTTACAAAGCAGATATCCATACCCCTTATCTTTTCGACCTGGTCGTACTGAATTTCGGGGAAGATGAGCTGTTCCTTTACGCCCATGCAATAGTTGCCTTTTCCGTCAAAGCTCTCCGTGGGCACGCCTCTGAAGTCGCGCACTCTGGGAAGAGCGATTGAAACGAATTTATCATAGAAGTCGTACATCATCTTGCCGCGGAGGGTGACCTTCAAACCGATTGTCATGCCCTCACGAACCTTGAAGTTTGCAACCGACTTTTTAGCCTTGGTTAAAACGGGCTGCTGACCGGTTATCTGCTTCATTTCGTTCTGCGCAATCTGAATGGACTTCGCATTATCCTTTATATCGCCGAGACCCGAGCTGATAACGATTTTAACGAGCTTGGGTATCTGCATGGGATTTTTGTAACCGAACTTGCTCTCAAGGTAGGGCACAACTTCTTTGTCGTATTGCTCCTGCACTCTCGACTTGTAAACTTTTTCGGCGGGTGTTGCCTTTTCAGGCTTTGCCGCAGTCTTTTTTGTAGTAGCCATTGCGCACCTCCTTATTCTTCGGTTTCACCGCTTTCGGCGGTTTCTTCTTTCTTAGCGCGCTTTCTTACACGCTTCTTGGGTTCTTCCTTCTTGGCTGCAGCCTTGCCGCCCTTGGAATATGCCTTGTCGAGCACTGCTCCGCACTTGGGGCATACACGCACTTTTTTGCCGTCTACAACGGAGTGCTTAACCCTTACGCCCTTAGCGCATCCGTCGCAGACAACCATAACGTTGCTTGCGTCGATGGGTGCGGGGATTTCCACTATCTGGGAAACCTCGTTTGCCTTTCTCGCCTTTTTAGCCTTTTTGTGAAGGTTTACGCCCTCAACCACAACCGTGCCGTTCTTGGGAGAAGTGGCAATTACTTTGCCCTGCTTGCCCGCATACTTACCGGTGATAACAACTACATTATCATTCAATTTTACGTTCATAGCCTTTCTCCTTTAATTACAGCACTTCGGGGGCAAGCGAAATTATCTTCATATAGTTCTTTTCACGAAGCTCTCTTGCTATCGGTCCGAAGATACGTGTGCCGCGAGGTTCCTTATTGTTGTTGATTATTACTGCGGCGTTGTCGTCGAACGTGATATACGTTCCGTCGTCACGCCTGATGCCCTTGTGGCTGCGAACGATAACCGCCTTGACTACTTCGCCCTTCTTTACGGCGCCGCCGGGAGCGGCAGTCTTGACGGAGCATACGATTACGTCGCCTATGTTGGCGTATTTACGCCCCGAGCCGCCGAGCACCTTTATGCAAAACAGCTCTTTTGCGCCGCTGTTGTCGGCAGCCTTGAGCCTTGTTTGAGGTTGTATCATAAATCTTACTCCTTATTTGATTTGAAACTTACAACTTGCAGCGGATTGCGCTGTGCGCACATAAGCGAGGTGAGTTATCCCGCTCTCCTTTACGCGCGAGCGTCAATCTTGCATTGAATTACTGTTAATAAAACTACCTAAAAACGCAGAGATGCGAGCAAGACAAGGCGCCTGCGGCTTTGCGACGGGGAGTTTACTGACCGTAAATGACCCAAGCAAAACGTAAAGGCAACAAAGTATTGCGACGCATATATGTGTTTTTTATTACTTTGCCTTTTCGATGATTTCCGCTACTCTCCAATTCTTATCCTTGGAAAGCTTGCGTGTTTCGACAATTCTCACCGTGTCGCCCTCGCCGCACTCGTTCTTTTCGTCGTGCGCCTTGAAGCGGGTGGTCTTGGTTATCGTCTTTTTATAGAGGGGATGCTTGGACTTTTCGGTAACTGCAACGACTACCGTTTTATCCATCTTGTCGGATACGACTATGCCCACTCTTTCCTTTCTTAAAGTTGTCCTTTCTTCCATTTCCTGCTCCTTTTACGCCTTTAACTGCCTTGCGCGGATTACCGTGTTCACCCTTGCGATATCCTTTTTAACGAGGTTTATCGACATGGGATTTTCGAGCTGTCCGCTCGCATGGCGGAAGCGCAGATTAAAGAGTTCGGTTTTGAGTTCCTGAAGCTTTTTGTTCAGTTCCTCGTCGGTTAAATTGACTATTTCCTTAACCTTCATTTGCTTCACCGCCTTCTACAACTTCTTTTACGACGAACTTGCACTTAACGGGCAGCTTGTGGCTCGCAAGCCTCATAGCTTCCCTTGCAATGTCCTCGGGAACGCCCGCCATTTCGAACATTACTCTGCCGGGCTTAACCGTTGCCACCCAGTACTCTACCGAGCCTTTACCTGAACCCATACGGGCTTCGGCGGGGTGACGGGTTATGGGCTTGTGGGGGAATATGTCTATCCACACCTTGCCGCCACGCTTGATGAATCTCGTCATAGCGATACGGGCAGCCTCTATCTGGTTCGACTTAATCCAGCCGCATTCCTCGGCAACCAAGCCGTACTGTCCGTAGGCAATCGTATTGCCCTTCTGAGCAGAACCGTGCAGCTTGCCACGGTGCTGCTTTCTTCTTTTAACTCTCTTGGGGATTAACATTTTACTCTTCGCCTCCCTCGGAAATTATAAGTTTCTTTGCCTTGTCGAGCACTTCACCCTTGTATATCCAGCACTTGATGCCGAGTACACCGAAGGTGGTGTGCGCTTCAGCAAAGCCGTAATCGATGTCCGCACGGATGGTCTGAAGGGGAATGGAGCCCTCGTGGTAGCTTTCGCTGCCTGCGATTTCTCTGCCGTCAAGTCTGCCGCCTACGGTAATCTTGACGCCCTTAACTCCCGTCTTTGCAACCTTTGCAATCTGCTGCTTTACGGCTCTTCTGTAGGATACACGCTTCTCGAGCTGAGCGGCAACCGCCTCGGCAACGAGCTGTGCGTCCTGATCGATTTTTTCAATCTTTCTTACGTTGATAATTATTATCTTGCCCTTGGTGAGCTTTGCAAGATCTTTTTTAATTACTTCTATCTCCGAGCCCGCCTTGCCGATTAAAACGCCGGGGCGACCGGTGTAGATGCCCACTTCTATCTTGTTTGCTGCACGGACTATGGTGATTTTGCTTATAGCCGCTTCATAGTACTTTTTCTTCAAGAAGGTGCGGATTTCGCTGTCCTCTTTGAGGTGAGCGGGGAACGTCTTCTTGTCTGCGTACCACTGGGTGTCCCATGCGGAAATTATGCCGACTCTCAAACCGTGAGGATTAACTTTTTGTCCCATATTTCTTCTCCTTAAACCTTCTTTGCGTCAAGTATTACGGTTACGTGGCTCGTTCTCTTTAAGATTGCGTGTCCGCGTCCCTTGGATACGGGCTGCATTCTCTTGAGGTGGGGTCCGCCGTTTGCAAACGCTTCGGCTACCACAAGGTCGCTTCTGTCCATGCCGTTGTTGTGCTCGGCGTTAGCCGTAGCCGACATAAGCACTTTCTTTACTTCCTCGCTGCCGCCCTTCGTGCAGTAGGTGAGGATTGCTTCGGCTTCCTCTACCGACTTGCCTCTGATGAGAGCGAGCACCGTTCTTATCTTATAGGGTGATATGCGCAGGTACTTCGCCGTTGCGTAAGGACGCTTATCCTTAGTGGCGGCAATTCTTTCCTGTTTTTTATTCATATTGCTTGCCATAATTTAAACTCCTTACTTCTTGGCGGTCTTTGCCGCATGTCCCTTGAACGTTCTGGTGGGTGCGAACTCGCCGAGCTTGCAACCTACCATATCTTCCGTAATGTATACGGGAACGTGTTTTCTGCCGTCGTAAACGGCAATCGTGTGTCCTACCATCTGGGGGAATATCGTTGTCGCACGAGACCAGGTTTTAACGACCTTCTTCTCGCCGGCAGCGTTCATTGCCTCTATCCTTGACATAAGCCTTGCTTCGGCGTAAGGTCCTTTTTTAACGCTTCTTGACATTGTCTATTCCTCCTTAATTGATTCTCTTCAAGATAAACTTGGAAGTAGGATTCTTCTTCTTTCTGGTCTTGTAGCCGAGTGCAGGCTTGCCCCAAGGGGTCATAGGACCAGCGTGTCCTACAGGGCTCTTACCTTCACCACCGCCGTGAGGGTGATCGTTAGGGTTCATAACCGAGCCGCGGACTGTGGGACGGATGCCGAGGTAACGGGTCTTGCCCGCCTTACCTATGCGGATAATCTCGTGCTCGAGATTGCCGACCTGACCGATTGTAGCCTTGCACTTGACGGGGATAAGTCTCATTTCGCCCGAGGGCATCTTGATGGTCGCATATGCGCCCTCTTTAGCCATGATCTGAGCGGAGATACCTGCGGCACGTGCAATCTGTGCGCCCCTGCCGGGCTTCATTTCGATTGCGTGAACTACCGTACCTACGGGGATTTCCGAGATAGGCAGGCAGTTGCCCGACTTGATGTCGGCGCCTGCGCCCGAGAGCACCTTGTCGCCTACGTTCAGACCTACGGGAGCGAGGATATATCTCTTTTCGCCGTCTGCGTATGCAAGAAGGGCAATGTTAGCCGAACGGTTGGGGTCGTATTCGATGGTCTTAACCGTTGCGGGAATGCCGTCCTTGTTGCGCTTGAAATCTATAATTCTGTATTTGATTCTGTTGCCGCCGCCGATGTGACGTACGGTGATTTTACCCTGATTGTTTCTACCGCCGGTCTTACGCTTGTCGTGCAGCAAGCTCCTTTCGGGCTTGGTGCATGTAATTTCGGTGTAAGCGCTTACCGTCATTAAACGGCGTGCGGGAGAAGTCGGTTTATACCTTTTTACTGCCATTTTTCAGCTCCTCCTTACGATAACGAATTGAAGAACTCAATCGCCTTGGAGTCAGCCTCAAGCTGGACGATAGCCTTCTTGTAATCGGGGGTGTAGCCCTCGTATTTTCCCATTCTCTTCTTCTTGCCCTTGCAGTTGACGGTGTTGACGCTCTTTACGTCAACCTCGAACAGCTTTTCGACGGCTGCCTTAATCTGCTTTTTATTTGCCGACTTCTTTACGATAAACGTGTACTTTTTGTCGGCTATTCCGTCGTAACCCTTTTCGGTTAAGAGGGGCTTTATGATGATATCTTCGGCAAACATTATTCTCCGTAGACCTCCTCGATTTTTTCAACCGCAGCCTTGGTTAAAACGACCTTGGCATTGGAAACCACTTCGTACGTGGATATCTGCGCTACGGGCAAAGTGGAGAGCTTTTCGAGATTTCTTGCGGCGAGAATTACCTTCTCGTCGTTGTTGTCCATGACTACGACTGCGGTCTTGTCAAGCTTCAACGCCTTCTGGAACGCAGCCATCTCCTTGGTTTTACCTTCCTTAACCTGCAAGCTGTCAACAACTACGAGTTCGCCGTCGGCAACCTTCTTTGAAAGGGCGGATACGAGTGCGGCAATCTTTGCCTTCTTGTTCATATCCTTGGAGAAGTCGCGGCTCTTGGGAGCGAACACAACGCCGCCCTTTATCCACTGGGGAGCCCTTATGGAACCCTGACGGGCGTTACCTGTGCCCTTCTGTCTCCAAGGCTTTCTGCCGCCGCCACGCACTTCGGTGCGGGTGAGAGTGGACTTGGTGCCCTGTCTTTCGTTAGCAAGACGGGTAACTACCGCCTGGTGAATGAGCGCTTCGTTATACTCTGCACCGAATACCTTGTCGGAGAGAGTCATCTCGCCCGCTTCGGTGCCGTCCATTTTATACACTTTAATATTAGGCATACCTTAAGTCCTCCTTATTTAACGGTGTCGTTTATGGTAACGACCGAACCGTTGGGGCCGGGAACCGAACCCTTAATAAGCAGACAGTTTCTCTCGACGTCTACTCTTACGATTTCGAGGTTCTGTATGGTTACGTTTTCCACACCGTACTGACCTGCGAGGTGCTTGTTCTTGAATACTCTCGAAGGCGAGCTGTTGGCGCCCATGGAACCGGGCTCTCTGTGTACGGGGCCTACGCCGTGCGTTTCCTTTAAGCGGTGCTGATTCCATCTCTTGATGACGCCCGAGTAACCGTGGCCCTTTGTTACGCCGTGAACGTCAACCTTGTCGCCTGCGGCAAACACGTCAACCTTGATTTCCTTGCCCACTTCGTAGGAAGACAAATCAGCGAGGCGGAATTCCTTTAAAACCTTGCAGGGCTTGACCTTCGCCTTTTTGAACTGTCCGAGGTCGGGCTTGGAAAGAGCCTTCTCCTTTACTTCGTCAAAACCGAGCTTCAAAGCGGCATAGCCGTCCTTTTCAACAGTTTTGACTTGCACTACAGGGCAGGGACCCGCCTCGATGACGGTTACGGGAATTACCTTGCCCTCCGCCGTAAATATCTGGGTCATGCCAGCTTTACGGCCGATGATTGCTTTATTCATTGATAAAGTTCCTCCGTTTTATTTTTTATTCAGAGGATACCGCGTTTTGCCGTTGCGCCGTTTCCGTCGTCGGCAACCCGTAGAGTATCCGTTTTGACTATTTAAATAATATGGTTTGATCAGAGTTTAATCTTGATATCTACGCCTGCGGGAAGGTGAACGGTGTCCAAAAGCTTTGCGTTGGGGGTGTAGATGTCGATAATTCTCTTATACGTTCTCTGCTCGAACTGTTCGCGGCTGTCCTTATACTTGTGGGGAGAGCGCAAGATAGTGATTATCTCCCTCTCGGTGGGAAGGGGTACGGGACCCGAAATTTTAGCGCCGCTCTTCTTCATCGTTTCTACGATGCGCTGTGCGGCGAGGTCTACGAGCTCGTGGTCGTATGCCGCTAATTTGATTCTGATTTTTTGTCCTGCCATAATTGCTCCTTTTTATACTAACTGAAAATTTTTCTTACGTGTCAACTTAACCGTGTGTATCGCAGCTTAAGGCGTTAAAAAAACACCTTACGGTGTCTTACACCAAAGCTACGGTTAGTCGCCCGAATCTTGTTCGGACATTTGTCAGCGCAAATTATCTGTCCCCAACGCTTTGAAATGGGGGTTTTGCAGTAACTTTGCGCCTCAACCCATACGCACTTTTTCGAACACGCTTGACTATTATAATATAGCCTAAACCCAAAGTCAACCAAATTTAGCAACTTTTTTGCCAATTTTTAAGCTTTTTTTACGCGTTTTAGCCGCTTTTTTAACTTTTTCAGCCCTGAACAAAAAAATTGTGTTTTTTGCCTCCCCAAAGGCACAAGATATTGATATTTTCCGACAGTTTTCCGCATAAAGCCGTAAGCCGAAAATGTGCAAATTTTAGGTATTATATTTTCTTATAGATATTTTAAAATGTTATATAGCTCACTTTTTGAAAATTAATAACAAATTTTATGAAAATTTTATGTAAAATTAAAAAAATTATAGGCGGTGCGGAATCTTCCGCACCGCCCGATTCAGTTTAATAATCGGCTTATGCCTCTACCTTTGTAAGGAATAAGGTATCACTTACATTAACGTACAACGCAATAGTCTGTTCTTGTGCGTTATAGGACGCGAACTCTATATTGGCAGTTGAGGAGTTGAAATAGAAATTGCCGAAATCAAAGCTCCAATTGCCTTCGATCGTATCGCGGTTTTCAAAGCCGTCGAGAGTGAACGTGCCGTCTCTATTGAGTATGAGCACGTATTTGCCGGTAGCGCCGAGATCAAATTCGTATCTACCTACAAAGTCTATTGCATCATCAAGCTCTGCGGGCAGCTCGCCGGCAACGGTAGTACCCTTATTTGCGAAAGTGTTGCTTCCGTATATAAGCTTACCGTCTACAAAACGAATACTTATGCCGTAGTCTGATATTTCATAAGTATTGCTCATAGGATTGTACTCGACATCTTCCCACATATCGCCCAAGCCATTAATATTACTAAGCAGATATAAGTTTGCTTCGTTCAAAATATCGTCGTAGCTTATGTCTTCGCAAACCTTCTTCATCCAGAAGCCGCTATGGTTTCCATTTTGGTAATCGTATTCGGTTACATTGAATGAATACTTAGTCATAGTATAATTTTCGCCGACTTTTTCGAATACGATATACCAGCTATCCGCAAAGTTGTATGACGTATAATATATTTTACCGGAGCTACCGTCTGCGGCAATATCAATGACAGTTTGTTCGTTGTCGTTGGTTATGGTAATGTTTTTAAGATCGTACCAAGGCTCTACCAATGACTTCCATATGATTTCGGTTACGGACTCGTTTTCCGAATCGGGCAGTCCGTCATCATATTCCATGTTGCCCTGTCTGACGTAGACGTAAACGTCGTCATCTGCGCCCACTTCTCTTAAACGGTATTGGTTGAAGTATAACTTTTCTTTGCTTTCGCTGTAATTATAGGAAATTGAAAGCTCGTATTCCTTATCGTTAAAAGATATTTCCGCACTGTAATAATTGTAATAGCTTACTTCAAATATGTCAAACTGTTCGCTCAGGTGCTTGCCGTTAAGATTGAAGTAGAGCTGCATTTCTGCAGGAAGTTTAGAAAGGAGAGCTTCTGCTGCTTCACCCGAAATAGCTTCTGTTTCGGGCTCTGACCAGCTGTCAAAAGAGCCTCCGTCGTAATTTGCGGTGTAGATCTTGAGTTCGTTGTTTGTAGCCCAGTAAACTGTAGCCGACTTTTCATAAGTTTCACGGTTCTCTTCAACGACTTTCAAAAGACCCAATTCGCCGTTATAATATGCCGTGTAATTATCGGGGTAATTACTGATACTCAGGCATATTGTATCTTTGTTGCCGAGAAGCCCTTCGAACATAGCTTTATACGCATCTTCGTCTGAAATTACGTAATAGGTGTATTCGTAGCGGTTTTCGTATTCATCGACATACACTTGCTCATCAATGTCTGCGGGAATGTTGACAACAGTTACGTCGATATCACTTATTGTAAAATCGTTCGACACCGCCATTCCGACAGTAAATCCTTCAAGCATTGCCGACATATCGGGCGTTTCACCCTCGTCCTCATCGACAGTCATCATCCCGCCCATCAAATCGGCAAGAGACAAATCCAATTCGAAATCCATCTTGTAACCGACTACGGCTTGGTTGGAGATTTTAATTTCCATATCTACAACGACAACCGTATCGTCGGGAAGGGGTAAAGGAAAATCGGGTATACTCGGCATAGCAAGCTGACCTACGTAGGCGCTCTTTGCCGAATCAAAAGTGAAGAGCTCGTAAAGCTCGGGTATAGTGCCCGTTTTATCGGCATTTTCACCGACGCCGGTGAATTCCGCTTTGAACATATTCGTTAGAGGATTTGAATTAGTTTTTAACGCCTCCCTTGCCTGAGCCGCAGAAGCGTAGCCTACATATTGTTCAAGGTAGTATCCTGTGTGTTCCTCTTCATCACTGCTATAATATGTTCCCCAGTCATATAATTTAACGCCGTTTGCGTCGGCTATAGCATAGTTGAACTTGTTTTCGTCTACGTAAGAAGTCTTTGCAAACTTGCCGTTTTTGTAATCGGCTTTATAGACAGAAGATTCGGAGAACTCTGCGGGGTTTTTCTCGTCCAAACCGATATCTCCCATCTGTTGCATAAGCATTGAAACAAACATCTGCTTCATCATCTGCTCGGTTTCGTCCTCGGAATAAACCGTGTCCTCATTGACGTATTCACCGCTGTATTTTATGCCCATGCTTCCCGTCTCGGAATCGGTAGCAGTAAAGTTGTCGAGGGTTTTGAGCCCATCAACCATAGCCGCCCACTTCTCCTCTTCCGTTTGTTCCGTGCCACCGTTGCCGCCGCCGTTGCCGCCACCGCCGTTGCCGCTGTTACCGCCGCCGTTGCCACCGCACGCAGCCAGACCTGCCGTCATAGTGCCGGCGAGCACGAGGCTTACGATTGCCGTAATAAATTTCTTCATTTACTTGCTCCTTAAAAATTTTATAATATTATTATAAGTATATTATATAGTATGAACTTTAAAAGTCAAGAATATTGCCAAAAGTTAAAATTGCATTTTTATTTCCGTTTTTTATTTTCGGTCTTGAAATATTATTAATTATAGTTTATAATAAATACAATAACTGCCGACTTCGGCAGCGTGAGGTGCAATTAATATGATTATCAACGCTAAAAACATCAGAAACATTGCCGTAATAGGACACAGCGGCGAGGGCAAAACAACCCTCTGCGAAGCTATGCTGTTCAACGGCGGAGCGATAGACCGCATGGGTTCGGTTGCCGCCGGCACTACAGTGATGGACTTTGACGAACAGGAGAAAGCAAAACAGCTCTCCATAAACACTTCGTGCGCATACCTTATTTGGAAAGAGGTCAAAATCAATCTTATCGACCTGCCCGGGTTCTACGATTTCGAGGGCGAGCGCAACGAGGGACTTGCCGCATGCGGCGGAGCTGTACTCGTATTAGGAGCAAACGGCGAAATACCCATAGGCTCCGAAAACGTGGTAGCACAGTGCATAAAGCTCGGAAAGCCGCTGATTATATTCATTAACGGCATGGATAAGCCCAACGCCGACTACATAGGCACACTCAACGCCCTGCGGGAAAAATATCCCGGCAAGCTTGCGCCCATACAGATACCCATTATTCAGGACGGCAAAATGACCGGTTTTGTGAACGCAATACAGGAGAGAGCTTACAAGTTCTCTTCAACGGGCAGAGTAGAAATAGACGTGCCCGCCGAGCTGAAATCACGTATGGACGAGATGCAGGCAAACCTTATGGAGACGGCGGCAGAGAACGACGACGTGCTTTTGGACAAATATTTTGCCGACGGCAAGCTCTCCAAGGAAGACGCCGTGCGCGGAATCAGAAAGGGCTTGGCAACGGGCAGCGTGTTCCCCGTAATGGCGGGCAGCGCATTGCAGAACAGGGGCGTTATAAATCTTTTAGACGAGATTGTGCGCTATATGCCCTCAGCAGACGAACGCAAGAACACTTTTGCAACCGACTACGACTCCGACGAGCTTGTGAGCGTAGACCGTGACGAGAACGGCGCTCTCGCCGCACAGGTTTTCAAAACGGCTTCCGACCCCTACACCGGCAAGCTCAACTATATAAAGGTTTACCGTGGCGTACTTAAATCGGGCATGACCGTATTTAACTCCACAAAAGGCACGGAAGAGAGAATCGGTCAGATATTCACCCTGCGAGGCAAGAAAACCGAGCTCGTTACCGAGCTTACGGCGGGCGACATAGGCGCAATAAACAAACTCAACGATACCGACACCAACGACACGCTGTGCGCCGTGGGCACGAATATTCAGTTCGACCCCATAAGCTTCCCCCGCCCCGCACTCTCCATGGCGGTATACGCCGCAGTCAAGGGCGACGAGGACAAAGTATTCTCGGGACTTGCAAAAATGCGTGAGGAGGATTACACCTTCTCCATTGAAAAGCGTGCCGAGACGGGCGAAATGATTATAAGCGGACAGGGCGAAACGCATATAGAAATTTTGGCAAAGAAGCTTAAGGCTCGCTACGGCGTGGACGTAGTGCTTTCAGAACCCAAAATACCCTATCGTGAGACAATCAGAGCCACGGCGACCGCCGAGGGCAAACACAAGAAACAGACGGGCGGACACGGACAGTACGGTCACTGCAAGGTACGCTTCGAGCCGTGCGAAGCCGAGTTCGAGTTCGCCGACGAAGTTGTGGGCGGCGCAGTGCCCAAGCAGTACATACCCGCAGTTGAAAAGGGTCTTAAGGAATGTATGGCAAAGGGCGTTTTGGCGGGATATCCCGTTATGGGCGTGAGAGCGGTGCTGTTTGACGGAAGCTACCACGACGTAGACTCCTCCGAAATGGCGTTCAAGGCGGCGGCTTCGCTCGCATTCCGTGAGGGAATCAAAAACGCAAAGCCCGCACTCCTCGAACCAGTGTTAAAGCTTAAGGCGGCAGTGCCCAACGACTACTTAGGCGCAGTTATGGGCGATATATCCAAGCGTCGGGGCAGAATTATGGATACAGTTACCGACGGCGGCACAACCACCGTGATTGCCGAAGTCCCCTTATCAGAGATGGCTAAATACGCCACCGACCTCAGAGCTATGACAAGGGGTCAGGGCAAGTTCTCCACCGAGTTCCTGCGCTACGAGGACGTCCCTCCTCAGTTTGCGGAAAAGATTATAAATAACGATTAAACAAAAAATAAGCCGTGCGGCATTAGCCGCACGGCGTTTGTTTTTTTATTAATATTTTGTGACTTTTACTGATTTGATTATTATAGGCAGTGCGGGCAACGTGAAGTCCTTCTCTATATCTCCGCCCGCGTCTTCGAGGTACGGCTCTACGTAGCTGTCGATTTCGTTGTTTACGAGCACGTCGTCTACTTCTATATTCTCAACGTCATTGTCGTCATAATAGTCATTTATCGCACTAATAAGTGAACTGAGCGCCTTGGTGCTCTCCATTTTGCCGAATACGCAGTATTTGCTCGCATTGTTGGAAGAGCTACTGCTGACCTGCATTGCAAATAAAGATGTTGCACGGTTGTTCTTATAGTCGTAGTTGCTGAAAAGCTGGTCGTCGGAGAAAGCTACTTGCACTTTGCCTTTGGCGTCATCATTATCGTAATAGTACATTTTGAGAGTACCGAAGTCTGCCGAAAGCGCACCCTTTTTAATTTTATGGTTGTTATTTTCAAACTCACCTATGAGCGTGGGCAGGGCATCTCCCTTTTTAGCGCTAATCGTTTCGGGTGTGGCAAACACCGTAGCCGTCAACTTATTGTTATTGAATAACTCCATATACTTTTCCGCAACGGAGTGATTTATAAAATAGTCTATGATAGAAGCGCTATCCGCCTGGGACTCGGCTACAGATTCGTTATAGTCACTTTTGTCGTACGAATACCCGCCCGAAAACCAGTCGGAGTTAGTGTAGTCGTGAACGAGCATATTATTGTAAATTCCGCTTTCGGAAAGCTCGATAAAATGGCGCACCGTGTTGGGGTACATATTTCTGTACAACGTATAGTCGAGTTTATAAGTAACCTCGTTGAACTCAACGGTAATTCTCACCTTGGGGTGCTTCGTTTCAACGTTGCAGGCGGCAGCCGTTGCCGCTACGGTGGCAGCCATACATACGAGCGTTGCCGCCACAGCTAATTTTTTCACAAGTTTTTTAAACATAATATTATATTCCCAATTTTAGCCGCATTGTAACAATTTAGAACTGCTCAAACGGCGGATTTGCGCCGCTTTCTCTCCGCCGCTCCCTCTGCGTACGTCTTTGTACGCCTCAGTCGCTGCGAATATAAATCAACCGCAAAGACGCTCGTTTGAGTGCTTCGCAGTTTTGGGATAACAGATTTTGAGATTAGTCAAGGAAAAGACCGCGGTTAATCCAAAGACGGATTGCCAAGGGCTTTGACGAAGAATAAGCCAAAATACGTATTCCAAAACCATGTTTTAAATTGTTACAATGCGGCTACTATGCCCTAACATTTTACTTTTATTTGCGCCCCTCGTCAAGCAATTTAATCGGAAATTATAAAAAAATAAGCCGCAGAGCGAATTTCGCTCTGCGGCGTTATTTTTTAATTACTCAAGAACAACGGTTGCGCCTGCAGCTTTAAGGTCAGCAGCAATCTTTTCTGCCTCTTCCTTAGCAACGTTCTCTTTAAGAACGCCACCCTTTTCAACTGCGGTCTTTGCTTCAACAAGTCCAAGGCCGGTGAATGCGCGAACAACTTTGATAACGTCGATCTTCTTAGCGCCTGCGTCCTTTAATACTACGTTGAATTCGGTCTTCTCTTCAGCTGCGGGAGCTGCTGCTGCAGCTGCGCCTGCTGCGGGAGCTGCCGCTACTGCTACGGGAGCTGCTGCACTTACGCCGAACTCCTCTTCGATTGCCTTTACAAGTTCATTGAGCTCAAGAACGGTCATGCTCTTGATGTCTTCGATCATTTTCTTTACGTCTGCCATTTTTTTATTTCTCCTAATTATTTTTTTATTTTTTGTTTACGCACTTTTTCTTAGGCGGCGGTCGCCTGTTTGTGGTTTACGCCTTCTTTTCTGCGACGGCGTTGAGTGCACGGGGAAGTGCCGCAAGCATATTGTTGAGGACTCCCGCAAGGTTTGCGATGGGTGCCTGCAAAGAACCGAGCAATTTTGCCAAAAGCTCTTCCTTCGAGGGCATCGTAGCAAGCGCCGATACGCCCTTTTTGTCGACGTACGAGTTGTCAACGAATGCGCTCTTTAAGGTTATCTTCTTTTCGTAGTCCTTTGCGGCGGTAGCCATAATTTTAGCTGCGCCCGTCTCGTCCTTACCGAATGCCATTGCGGTGGGACCGTTGAGGTCACTATCGAAGTCCTTAAAGCCCAAGTCGTTGAGAGCCTTCCTTACAAGGGTATTTTTATAAACCTTGTATTCGCAGCCGGCTTCCCTGCACTTGTTGCGGAGAGCTGAAACCTCTGCGACGGTCAGTCCGTTGTAGTCAACGAAAACCACAGACTTCGACGCTTTGATTTTTTCGGTTATCTCTGCAACTACTACTTTTTTTGCTTCAAAATTAGCCGACAAGTCTTTTTCCTCCTTTTAAGAGTTAAAAAACAAATTCCCTGCTTCCGCAAGGGAGCAGGGAACAGCATAAAGGAAAATCCTTGTTTATACTTATCTTATCCTGCAACCTCGGTCGGAAATTAAGCCCTTGAGCACCGACTGTCTACGGCAGCAAATTTATTTTTCTAATGTATTATATAGCCAAAAAAAAGGTGTGTCAACCGTTTTTATTTGTTTTATCAAATTTTTAAGTTGAAATTTTTAAGTTTTTACCTGCCTATTCCCTCGAATATCAGGCGCATACAAAATTTAAATCCCTCTTTGAAGTGAGTTAATGCCGTTTCCGATTCCAACCCGCCCGTTAAATAATATAACTCGTCAAACAATTTTTTTTGCTTATCGTTGAGTTCTTCAAGCAACTGCTTGTAAACCTCTTCGTACTTATCATTAACTCTATCATATTCTCTACTTCTCTTAATTTTTTCAACAAACCCCTCGCTATCATAATATAATTCTTCCAACTGTGATTTCATAATTCACCTCTAACTTATTTGCAATAATAATTATAATGTATCGTTTTTCGACTGTCAATCGAAAAACGATAATTTTTATGATAAAATTTAAATATGAAAGCTTTTAATGAAAAACTCAGAGAATTGCGTGCCGAAAGAGGTTTAACACAAAAACAGGTTGCTACCGCTCTTTCGATTACTATTCCTACACTATCTCACTGGGAGTGCGGCTATCAAGAGCCGTCTTACAAAGATTTATTAGCCATTTGTCGTTTTTACGAAGTTACTGCCGATTATCTTATCGACCCCAAAGAACATTAAACGCAAAATTAAAAGCGGAGCAATTTGCTCCGCTTTTTGATTTAAGTTGTTATCAAGCAATTCAAAATTTAAGAGATACGAGCAGAACGAGGAAAGCGAGTATTTCCGAGGGGAGTTTACTTTTGCGTAAATGACCCGAAGGAAAACGGAGCTTGACAAAGTTATGCGACGTATATATTAAATTTTAGCTTAACCCTTATTATAAGTGACTTTAACGCCGGGACCCATAGTCGCAGCCATGGTAACAGACTTAATATACTGTCCCTTTGCTGCGGCGGGCTTTGCCTTTACGATTGCGTCCATAAGAGCGTTGAAGTTTTCGATAAGCTTTTCGGGACCGAAAGACTTTTTGCCGATGGGTACGTGGATTATAGCCGTTTTATCGAGACGGTATTCAACCTTACCTGCCTTAACTTCTTTAACGGCTTTAGCAACGTCCATAGTAACGGTACCGCTCTTGGGGTTGGGCATCAAGCCCTTAGGTCCGAGGATACGACCTATTCTACCTACCATACCCATCATGTCGGGGGTGGTAATCATTACGTCGAACTCGAACCAGTTCTGCGACTGAATACGCTGAATGGTTTCTTCTGCGCCTACGTAGTCTGCACCGGCAGCCTGAGCCGCGTCCGCCTTGTCGCCTTTAGCGATAACTAATACGCGCTGAGTTTTACCTGTACCGTTGGGAAGAACCAACACGCCGCGGACCTGCTGGTCTGCCTGACGGGGGTCAACGCCCAAACGGATGTGGAGTTCTATAGTTTCGTCGAACTTGGCCTTTGCCGTATCGATTGCAATTTTGGCTGCCTCGGCTACGTCATAAGACTTGGAGCGGTCGTACGATTTTACGCTTTCTGCATACTTTTTAGACATCTTCATAGCTCGTACCTCCTTACTCCTCTACCGTAACGCCCATGGAACGTGCGGTGCCCTTGACCATGCTCTTGGCTGCGTCTAAATCGTGGCAGTTTAAGTCGGGAAGCTTGGTCTTAGCGATTTCTTCAACCTGTGCCTTGGTGAGCTTGCCCACCTTGTCGCGGTTGGGGCGGGCGGAAGCAGTTTCGATTCCCAACGCCTTTTTGATGAGTACGGGCGTGGGAGGCGTCTTTAAAACGAACGTGAAGCTTCTGTCCTGATAGATGGTGACTACGCAGGGGATAATGAGTCCCGCCTGCGCTGCGGTCTTTGCGTTGAACTCCTTGGTGAAGCCGGGGATGTTGATACCGTGGGGACCCAGCGTAGAACCTACGGGGGGTGCGGGGGTAGCCTTACCGGCGGGGAGTTGCAGTTTTACGACAGCAGTAATTTTCTTTGCCATAAAAAATTTCCTCCGATGTGGTTATGACGGATATATCATAGAAAGATTTAATATATCCTCCCACAGAAATACAAAATCGCTTGATTTAAGCGGAATTGCCAAAAATTAAAATTTAAATAAAGTCCGTTGAAACGGAAGTAAACCGCAGAGATGCGAGCAAGACAAGGCGCACGTGCGAGCTTGCGACACTTTGTAGAAAATTTTTTAGGGTTAGTAAAAAATTTTCACAATGCATTTTGGAAGGGAGCGTACTAAAACGTACGTGACCTGAACAAAAGCGGAGCGCAACACAGTATTGCGAAGTATATATGCGGTTTAATTGTCCAGCTTTCTTATCTGGATATACTCGACCTCGACGTCGGTATTTCTGCCGAACATCTGAATGTTTACCTTTGCCTTCTGAGCGGCGTCGTTGAGTTCGGTTATAACGCCCTCGAAGCCCTCCAGAGGACCGCTGTCTACTCCAATTCTGTCGCCCACGGCAAAATCTGCGTTTACAACCACCTCTTCGAGGCGCATCTTGCGGATTTCAGCTTCCTTCATGGGGATGGGTCTGCCCTGCGGACCTACGAAGCCCGTAACGCCCCTTGTGTTGGTTACCCAATACCAAAGCTGGTTGGAGTATATCATTTTAATGAATACGTAGCAGGGTAAAAGTTTGCGCTCTACTATCTTGCGCTTGCCGTTCTTCTCCTCGATGGTCTGCTCCATGGGGATTTTAACGTCGAAAATCATGTTCTGCAGGTTGTTGTTTTCGATAAGACGGAAAAGACTGTCTCTTACCATCGTTTCGTAACCGGAATAGGTGTGAAGGATATACCAGCAGGGATTTTCAGTATCGGCTACCATTGCCATAGCGGTATCTCCTTATTACTGACCTATATTTGTTAATACTTCTAAAAGTGCCTGTAAGCCGTAGTTTATACCGGTTACAACAACCAAAAAGGCAAGTACGACGACCAAAACGACGCACGTAGCTTTGACCACCTTGGGGAAGGTGGGCCACGTTACCCTTTTAAGTTCGGAAAAGGTTTCCTTTAATTTTCTGCCCATACGAACGAATATGTTGGGCTTTTTTGTGCTCGTGTCTTTTTGTGCCATAGATAAACTCCTTTCGCGCAAGTGGTGCAGTAGCTCCACTTGTCGCGAGGTTAGTGAAGTCGTAAAACGGCTTAACGGCGGAAGTAAATTCCACCTTGCCGTTTTTCGGCGTAAATTATTTGCTTTCTTTATGCTCTGTGTGCTTTTTGCAGAACGGGCAGTACTTGGATATAGTAAGCCTGTCGGGATCGTTGCGCTTATTCTTATAGCTGTCGTAATTGCGGTGCTTGCACTCAGTGCACTCGAAGGTTATCTTTGTTCTGACTTGTGCTTTGGTTGCCATGTTGGAAAACTCCGTACAAAAAAATTACACCCCTTTTGCGGTGTAGAGAGAGTTTACCACATAAATTCGGGGGTGTCAACTTATTTTTTGAAATATTTTAAAATTTATTAAATTTCGTACCACTCGTCTTCCACGGGCACGAAAGCTTTTATTTCGGGGAAGTTTTCTTTTACTGCCGGCAAAAACTTTTTCGTGCTAACGTTATGCGTAAACGGCGGAAAGGCGTTGTCGAAGTGGTCGAGCATTACCGCCTTGGGGCGGAAGGTCTGCAAAAAGGGCAATATATATTTATGCATACGTGCGCGCCCCTGATATGGGAATACTAAAAGGTCTGCACCTGTGGGATAGCTTACTCCCTTTTCCATGCCCGCCGAGCCGAGCACCATTATGCTTTTGCCGCCGCAGGACACCTCGAGCGCATAGATATCGTCGGTGATTTTATACTGCTTAAGATCTTTAAGGATGGATGCCACACGCCCGGGATGAATATACGTAAGCGGATTGAAAACTATGCCGAGCACGGCTGCCGCGTCGAATTTGCAGTGACGACTTTGAAAGGTTCGCACGGTGATATCCCCCACCGTAATCTCCTCGTCAGCGCCGAGCGGAGTCATAAGCTCGTGGAATATTCCGTGCTTTTGCGCACGCTCTATCCCGTTTTTTGAAACATAAATATTTTTGACGTTGCCGCACGTGAAAGCGCCGACGTGAATAAAATGGTCCAAGTGCGGGTGAGTTATAAATATCGCTTCCGCCGAAGCCGCCTCTTTCAAGGGCACATGCGGAAGCTTTTTGTTGTAAGGTTTTAAGTACGGGTCGATAAGTATGCGTGTGCCGCCGCTGTCAATCAATAGGGTCGCCGTGCCGTACCACTTTATTTTCATTAGTATCTCCGTTCTTCTAAAATAAACTAAAACCGCAGAGATGCGAGCAGAACAAGGAGTGCGAGCATTTTTGACGGGGAGTTTACTTTAACGTAAATGACCCTAAAAAAGCGGAGCACGACACAGTTATGCGAAGCATATATGCGGTTTCTGGAGTTTAATTGAGGTTGTTGCCTACCGTGAAAGCAAACTGGTCTCTGTCTTCCGGGAATATAGGTCCGTTGATTACGGGCAGGTTCAAGGGAGCGATATATGCGTTTGCCGTAAGGTTTGTAACAGCCGAGCGGAGATAGGGATATAACGCCTTTGTAGCTTCGATTACGAAGTTGCGCTCCTCGGCGTCGTTTCTGATCTCCTCAACTTCGAACACTCCGACTACAGTCACGTTGATATTGAAGGGCTTGGGCTCTTCGTCCGTGCTCTCTATCTTTACGGAAAGGGCGATAAAATTCAACTTTTCGTTATTGTTTACTTTTCTTACCTGACGGGAAAACTGGGGCTTTATGTCCAGCTTATCCTGAGGGTTTAAGCGTACCCTGTTGAGTTTAAACGAAAGCTCTTCCGCCGTTACGCCTTTAAATTCGAATTTCATAAATGGTTACTCCTGATGTTTAATTTATTTACAATATTATAAACTTTATGCGCCCTAATGTCAATTGCTTTTAATTTGCGCAATTATATTTTACGCCCCACCAGTTCGTCGAGGGATATGCAATAAAAATCGGCAAGCTTAACGCAAAAGTCGATATTGGGCAAAACTTTACCACCCTCCCATCGGCTAATGTTTTGGCAAGATGTGCCGATTTTTCTTGCAAGCTCATGTTGCGAAAGCCCTGCATTTTCACGATGATATTTTAATGATTCGCCATAATTCATAATCTACCTCTATAAAATTATGACACAAATTTGTGACAAATGCTTGACTGCCACATTTTTGTGATATATAATGCAAGTATGGTAGATATAATTCAAGCAATATTTTTAAGCGAAACCTGCGGTGAACAAAAATTCAAACTTCCGCAGGACAAGGACTATGACAGGCTTACACAAAAAGAGGATGAGCTTTACGACAAATTGAAAGCCACCCTCTCCCCCGAAATTTTTAAAGTTTTTACAGAGTTTTTCGACGCTGTATCAGACGTTCACGCAATGCTGACCGAGCAGTACTACACCGCTGGCTTTAAAACGGGATTTAGGCTCGCCGCACAAGCCAACGATTTTTCGGATATTTTCGAGTAGTTACTTGACCCTACTATCCGTGCGGGTAACGCGGAAGAATTTGAAGGTCGCGCTACCTTTTGAAAGGGTATTCGCACGGGCATATATGCCGAGTTTTGCGCCTACGCCGCATCCGGGTGCGGCGTAAAACTTGCGGGTGAAGGCGCTACCGCCGAAGGTGTATTTTATCGCAAGGCGGTTAGGCTCTTCGAATTTTGCACTTATCTGGAACGTGACGTAATCGTCGTTATAAGGCTGGCTGCGGCAGAGCGTTTCGTCCTCCGCCCCTTCTTGCGAGCCCTTTCTTATTTCGAGATAGTTCTGTCCGTTTATACGCACCACGCAGATATAGGAATATTCCCTGCCGAACACGGTGAAGCCGACTTCGTCCCCGTCGTTTAAAAGATTCAACTTGCACTTGCACTTGACGGAAAAGTTTTTATAGCTGACCTTTTGCATTATCAGCTGAGGCAGGTCGGATAGCGCCGTTTTGGGGAAGTACGCACAGTTCAGCTTTAATCCGTTTTTGAATGAATACCAGCCCTCGTCGGGGTTTGCGGGAGTCTGCCACTTTAAAGACAGTCTGTCGCCGTCGAACTCGTCGTCGGGGTCTATTTTATAACCCGTCTGTATATTTACGGGATATTCGCCGTATTTTACGGGGTGTCCGGGCAGATTATCGTCTTCCGCCTCTCCGCAGAGCACCCAGTCGTTTACCCATTTTGCGGGTTGCAGGTGCATCACCTTGCCGTATGCGCCAATCTTCTGAAAGTGCATAAACGCCCACCTTTCACCCTCGTCGTCTAAATCTATCAGTGCGCCGCCGTGGGGGCCGTTAACTTCGGTTTCGCCCTGCGTTAAAACAATTTTGCTCTCGTAAGGACCGTAGATTTTTTCGGAGCGGAGCGCCACCTGCCAGCCCGTACTCTCGCCGCCCGCAGGCGCTAAAATATAAAAATACTTGCCACGCCTGTAAAATTTAGGGCCCTCGATATCGGGGTTGTGGTCGTGACCGTCGTAGATAAACGCAAACCTTTCGGCGGGAGTTTTGAGCTCGGAATCCGTTTCGAACACGGCGAGTCTGGAGTTAAAGCCCGTGCGGCTCTTATCAAACGCAAAGGCAACAAAGCACCTGCCGTGCGCCCATACGGGGCAGGGGTCTTTGTAGCCCTTGCCGACCAAAAGCGGACGGATGAGCGACCATTTACCGTACGGGTCGTCCGTTTCGGAGACGAATATGCCCTCGTCGGGGAAGGGTATAAGGCAGTAGAATTTACCGTCGTGATAGCGGAGCGAGGGCGCCCATGCGCCGTCGCCGTGGCACACCTTGTCGAACCGTTCAAACGGTATTTTTGGCAATACGTAGTTGATTATCTCCCACTCAACGAGGTTTTTGGAGTGCAGAACGGGCACGCCCGGCACAAAGTTACAGGAGGACGCAACCATATAAAAGTCGTCGCCCACCCTTATCACGTCGGGGTCGGAGTAGTCGGAAAACAAAACGGGATTTTCGTATTGCATTTTCTCACCTTAAAAAGTATTAGGCAACATATCGCCAGATATTATTTTATCATTATTTGTCAACGTTTTCAATACTTTCATCAAAAAATTCGCAAAGTCGTTGACAGGCAAGCCAAGGTTTGATATTATTTTGTCATAAATAATTTATTTTGAGGTGAATTTATGAGCAACGAAAATAAGCGCAACCCCTATGCAGGCACCAAGACTGAAAAGAATCTTTGGGAAGCGTTCGCAGGTGAGTCGCAGGCAAGAAACAAGTATACTTATTTTGCTTCGGTGGCTAAAAAGGCAGGCTACGAGCAGATTGCCGAACTCTTTTTAAAGACGGCTGAAAACGAAAAAGAACACGCCAAACTGTGGTTTAAGGCGCTCGGCGAGCTTGGTACGCTTGAGGAAAATCTTTTACACGCAGCCGAGGGCGAAAACGCCGAATGGACGGATATGTACGAGCGTATGGCTAAGGAAGCCGAGGAAGAAGGCTTTACCGAACTTGCAAAGCAGTTCCGCGGCGTTGCGGCTATCGAGAAGGCTCACGAGGAGAGATACCGTGCTCTTTTAAAGAACGTCGAAACCAAGCAGGTGTTCGAAAAGAGCGGCGTTATGGTTTGGGAGTGCCGCAACTGCGGACACATTGTGGTAGGCACCAAAGCACCCGAGCTCTGCCCCGTATGCAAACATCCCCAGGCATACTTCGAAGTACATAAAGAAAACTATTAAGCAGCGTGACGCTGCACCCCGGGTATCTTGCGGAGTGGCTCCGCACCCGGGTATCTTAATTGCGTTATCGGTTGACTAACTATTCTCAAATCAATCATAGCGGCGGCGCAAGTTTTGCGCCGCCGCCTTACTTTCAAAATATTTATTTTAAAGGAATCGGGCGACTGTCTGATACAAACGCCACGCCAAGAGTGCCGGGTCCGCAGTGTGAGCCGATAACCGGACCGACGGTCTGGGTCACTATCGTTGCGTCGGGGCGCTTTTCCCGTACCAGTGCGGCAAGTGCCTGCCCATCTTCGGGGCAGTCTGCGTCAACTATGTATACTTTATATTCGGGATGAGTGAGCGCCTCCACAACCTTTTCGGCGAGCTTGCGAATGGCTTTCTTTCTGCCCGACACCTTTTCGATAACCTTTAAGCCACCCTCTTCATCGCAGGTAAGCACGGGCTTTAAGCCGAGCATCGTACCCGCAACCGCCGCCGTTGCCGAAAGTCTGCCGCCGCGCTTTAAATGCATAAGGCTATCTACCATGAAATATAAAGACACCTTATTTGTGAAATCGTTTAAAAATTCTATTATTTCTTCGTCGGATTTACCCTGCTTTTTCAGCTCCGCCGCCGCTTCAACCTGTAGCAGAGCGCCTATAGATATCGAAAGGGTATTGAATACCGTGCACTTCCTTTCGGGGTACTTTTCTTTAAGCTCCTTGAGTGCGATATCGAGCGAGCCGAACGTGCCGCTCATTTTGTGCGAGAAGGAAACGTACAGCACGTCCTCGCCCTTTTCAAAGTACGGCGACAAAATTTCCTTATAGTTTTCGGGGTTGAGCGCCATAGTTTTTGGCACGACGCCCCCTCTCACCGCATTGTAAAACTTTTTAAAGTCGGTGTTTTTTCCTAAATCGTAGTAATACTCCTCGCCGTTATACATATACGGCATCGAAATATAGTCCAACCCCAGCTCCTCTGCACGGGTGTGCCACAGCTCGCAGTTGGAGTCAAAAATAAGTACGCTCATATTTCTCTCCTTTAAAGCTTTTTAACATTTAGCTCTATTATGTCTATTTTATCGCATTTTGTCGATAATAACAAGCGATTGAACGAAAAATTTTTAAGCGGAACATTATATTTGTGATATTTAATACAATATATAGTGGTGACAACTGTAAGCTATAACTACGCCGTAAATTTTTTATAAAATTTAGTAAAATCATTAAAAAATCACTTGCTTTTTAAAATAATATTTGGTATATTAATTAAGCGTTTGGGAGCTTAGCTCAGTTGGGAGAGCAACTGCCCTACAAGCAGTGGGTCACAGGTTCGAGCCCTGTAGCTCCCACCAAATAAACAGTGCGGCGCAAATTTTGCGGGAGTGGCTCAGTGGTAGAGCGTCACCTTGCCAAGGTGAATGTCGCGGGTTCGAATCTCGTCTCCCGCTCCATTATTTAAAAGCCCGCACTGTTTTTTTATAAGGCGTCATAGCCAAGCGGTAAGGCAAGGGTCTGCAAAACCCTGACTCCCCGGT